>NZ_JAVHXT010000002.1 GCF_031119335.1 Pedobacter sp. | reverse complement strand
ACGATAATAGCCTTAACTCTTGAAGCAATATCAGACATAATTTTATAATTTAATGGTTAAATAATTCTGTGCAAAGAAAAATAAATTCTAACACATTTCAAATGTTTTTATTTCTCTAACAATTTTAGGCTCTTAAAAGCCAAAGTAAAATTAGTTTTATAATTTCGTAATTCTAATAAAAAAATACATTTTGAACAAAACTTATTTAAAACTATCTCTCGATCTAGATTTTGTCTTGATTGCCATCACAGCATCATTAAAAGACTATGTTTTGTGCCACAAGATAAACAACAATTTAGGTTTTGAGTTTTGCAAAGTTGACGACCACGAAGTTTATTTTAACACAGATGAGGCACCGTTGGCCTTTTCTAAATATTATTTTTTTGTTGAAGAAGGAGAGCGAGAATATTATTTGGTGAGCAATAGAAATAGTGATGGGTTTTTAGTGCCAGAAATGAACAAGGTTGATTTTTTTATGGTTATTCACCAATATATAGACAAGGAAGATCTTAATTTTGTAATCAGTAGTCTTAATAAAATGTCTGATATACAGGTAGCTGCGCAGATAGATGTGAAGAAATTGAAGTCGAAAGAAAACTTGGTAATGTAAATTTTATAATCGTTAGTGTAGTAAATACACTATATTTGAATATCAAATCAAACAGAATAGTATAATCAATGCTTAAACAATTCGCGTACGTTGGTTTTGTTTAAGCTTAATAACAAGATAATTTTAATGAAACCTTTTCATTCAAGAACTAAAATCGTAGCCACTTTGGGTCCAGCATCGGCAAAGCCAGATGTATTGTATAGTATGTTTAACGCAGGTTTAGATGTTTGCCGTTTAAACTTTTCTCACGGTTCTCAGGCAGATCATCAAGCTGTTATCGATACCATTAGAGATATCAATAAAAAACATAAATATAATGTTGGCATCTTGGCCGATTTGCAAGGTCCGAAAATTAGGATTGGAATGGTTAAAGATGGCGGGATCAACCTTGTTAACGGAAGCAAAACGATCATTACCACAAAAGAGTGTATCGGTAGCGAAGAATGTATTTACATTACTTACGAAAATTTTCCGAAGGATGTAAAAGCTGGCGAAATTATTCTCTTGGATGATGGTAAACTGCAAATGCGTGTACTAGAGACCAACTATAAAGACGAAGTGGTTTGTGAGGTGGTGCACGGTGGTATCTTAACTTCAAGAAAAGGAGTTAACTTGCCAAACACTAAAGTTTCTATTCCTTCTTTAACTCCAGAAGATAGAAAAAACCTAGATTTTGTTTTAGAAAGTGATGTGGAGTGGATTGGTCTTTCTTTTGTGCGTAATGCGGCTGATATTGTAGAGCTAAAAGATGTAATTAAGGAAAGAGGTAAGACAGCAAGAGTAGTTGCCAAGATTGAAAAACCTGAAGCTATCGCAAATATCGATGAAATTATTGCAGTAACTGATGCGGTGATGGTTGCCCGTGGAGATTTAGGTGTGGAAATGCCAATGGAGGAAGTTCCTTTGTTGCAAAAAATGATTGTAAACAAATGTAGGGCGGCTTCTAAGCCAGTAATTATTGCTACTCAAATGCTAGAAAGCATGATTACTACACCTCGTCCAACTCGTGCAGAGGTAAATGACGTGGCAAACTCGGTACTTGATGGTGCTGACGCAGTGATGCTGAGCGGTGAAACTTCAGTTGGTGAATTTCCTTTAATTGTGATTGAGACGATGCAGAAAATCGTTAACAACATAGAGCAAAACAACTATCCTTTCCACTCAGATAAGTTTTTAAAACCAAAATCTGACAGTTTCTTAGGAGATGCAGTATGCGATTCGGCTTGTTTCTTGGCTAAACAAACAGATGCGGTAGGCATTGTAACGATGACTTCAAGCGGATATACTGCTTTTGAAGTAGCTAGTCACCGCCCTGAAGCACCAATTTTTACTTTCACTAGTAATGAGAGTTTATTAAATACCTTGAGTTTAGTTTGGGGTGTTAGAGGTTTCTTCTACGATAAATTCGAAAGTACAGATAGAACCATTGAAGAGGTTAACGATGTATTAAAGAAGAAAAAGTTAGTTAAAAAAGGAGATGTAGTAATTAATACTGCAGCAGTTCCTTTAGAAAAAAGAAGCAGAACCAATACTGTTAAGGTTACCGTAATAGAATAAAAGTTTCTTACTTATAGATCTGGGCCCTGTATTTATTTAATGCAGGGCTTTTTTGTGAATATGATCTACGAAATAAAGTGCCGAATAAAGTGCCGAAGCAAATTACGAGGATTTAAATTTGGATCGTTAATCAGTTAGACTTAAATTAAGATAGCGAAGATAGCAAAGGTGAAGAACAAGCCAAATATGCCCCAAAATACCAGTCGCAACTCATATAGGTCATCATTATCTGGCTTAAATTTTTTCGCAAAGTAAACAGTTGCAATAGCCAATACATATAAAGTGAGAGCAGTTTCCATGTCTGCTTGTAAGTGCTTGATTATGTGTTGCAAAGATAGTTGTTTTGTGCCCGTGTTGATTGAATTACTTCCTAACATTTTGTAGTTCTGAATAAATAAGTTAATATCGTTTGGTATGAAAGACAGCATAAAAACATTTTATCCTAAAACAAAGCAAGAATGGCGTAAATGGTTGTTAGAAAATTATCAATCTGAGGATGCGGTTTGGCTTTTATCATACAAGAAAAAATCAGGCAAACCTGGGGTAAACTGGAGTGATGCTGTGGATGAAGCGCTTTGTTTCGGTTGGATTGATGGGATGCGAAAATCTGTGGACAAGGAAAGCTTCGTTCAGTTTGTTTGCAAGCGGAAGCCTAAAAGTGGTTGGTCTAAAATCAACAAAGCCAAGGTGGAACATTTGATAGCAGATGGCTTGATGACAAAAGCGGGCTTTAAAAGTATTGAAATTGCCAAGCAAAATGGTTCGTGGAGTTTCTTAGATGAGATTGAAGAATTGACCGTGCCGCAAGAATTAACAAATGCCTTTGAGGCAAATCCTGATGCTGAAGCATTTTTCAACTCTTTGAGCAAATCGGTGAAAAAAATGATGTTACATTGGGTTGTTTCTGCCAAACGACCAGAAACAAAATTAAATCGCGTTGGTGAAATTGTAGAAAATGCGTTAAAAGGCAAAAAGCCACCGCGGTTTTAAATCAAAACTTGTATCATTATTAATACGATGTGCACGATTGAGCAAAGTCCATTATTTTAGATGTTTATTTCAATTTAAATGAAAAAATCAATACTAACCATTGGTGCTATTTTAACCGTTTTTACTTTGAAAGCACAAAATAAAGCCTTAACCGAAGCAGATTATGCTAGAGCAGAACAATTTCTTGGCTATAACATAGAATCCTTTGTAGATGAAGGCGCCAGTAGACCAATTTGGGTAGTCAACCAATTTTGGTATTTAAGTAAAACTGATAAAGGAAACCAGTTCTTATTATTAGATCCTGCATCTAAAACTAAAGTACCACTTTTTGATCATCAGCAGTTGGCGGCAGCGCTTGGGAAAGC
Organism: Pedobacter sp.; assembly: GCF_031119335.1. Taxonomy (GTDB): domain Bacteria; phylum Bacteroidota; class Bacteroidia; order Sphingobacteriales; family Sphingobacteriaceae; genus Pedobacter. The sequence continues at coordinate 389,094 of NZ_JAVHXT010000002.1, read as the reverse complement.
TACGGGAAAGACGGTTGATGCAGCGAAATTGCCATTTCAGAATTTGGCTTACGATTCGAAAACCGAAACCATCAGATTTGCAACTGGTGAACAAGCTTGGAGTTACAACATTAAAACCAATGCACTAACCGAAAGCAAAGAAAATAGACGCGAACAAACTAGAGGCAGAATGGGTGGGCTTTCAGAATCTATATCGCCCGATGGCAAAAAAGCGATATTTATTAAGGATTGGAACCTTTGGGTAAAAGATGTAGCCTCTCAAAAAGAAACACAACTAACTTTTGACGGTGTTAAGGATTACGGCTATGCTACAGACAACGCCGGCTGGACAACTAGTGCTAGAGCAGTGGTGAAATGGTCGCCAGATTCAAAAAAAGTAGCAACTTACCAGCAAGACGAACGCCATCTAAAAGATATGTACTTGGTGACGACCAATGTAGGTTCGCCGACATTAAAAGCTTGGAAATATCCTTTGCCGGGCGATAAGGAAATTGCCAAATTGCGTAGGGTAGTGATCGATGTAGAAAATGCTAAGGTTGTTAACTTGCAAATTCCCTTAGATGAACATAGAAGTTCGTTAAGCGATGATATTAAAGATGGTGGCGAACTGGCAGATGTAGATTGGAATGCTGATGGAAGTGAGTTTGCTTTTTTATCGACCTCGAGAGATCATAAAATTTCTAAGCTGCAAATTGCGAATGCTACAACTGGCGCAGTTAGGGATGTGTTTACAGAAACGGTGAAGACGCATTTCGAATCGGGAGTGAGATCTATCAATTGGCGATACCTACCTAAAACTAATGAAATTTTGTGGTATTCGGAGCGTGATAATTGGGGACATTTATATTTATACGATGCGAAAACAGGCAAGGTAAAAAATCAAATTACTAAAGGAAATTGGCTGGTAGGTAGATTGCTGCAGGTTGATGAGAAAAATAGACAGCTCTATTTTACGGGCTATGGCCGCGAGCAAGGAAATCCTTACTTTTCTTATTTGTATAAGATTGGTTTTGATGGAAAAGGACTTGCTCTTTTAACACCAGATTTAGGCAATCATCAAACATCATTCTCTCCAGATTTTAAATTTATTATAGATACCTACTCGCAACCGAATGTGCCGAGTGTTACCGTTTTACGAGATATAAAAGGCAAAAAAATAGAAGAGCTGGGCAGAACAGATGTTTCTAGATTGCAAGGAAAAGGTTGGAAAGCTCCAGATGTAGTGAAATTAGTCGCTGCCGATGGTACGACAGATATTTATGGCCTAGTGTTTACGCCAACGAAAATGGAGGTAGGCAAGAAATATCCAGTGGTAGATTATATTTATCCTGGTCCGCAGGGTGGAAGTGTGGGTAACTGGTCATTTTCAGCAACTAGAGGCGATCATCAAGCTTTAGCCGAGCTTGGCTTTATTGTGGTGCTGATAGAGGGAACGAGCAATCCGATGCGCTCTAAGAGCTACCACGATATGAATTACGGCAACATGGGCGAAAATACCTTGCCAGATCAAATTGCTGGCATTAAACAATTGGCAGAGAAGTATCCGATAGATATTGACAAAGTTGGGATGTGGGGACACTCGGGCGGTGGTTTTGCAACTGCAGCTGCTTTGTTTCGTTATCCAGATTTCTTTAAAGTAGGTGTATCACAAGCGGGCAACCACGATAACAGAAACTACGAGGACGATTGGGGCGAGCGTTATAATGGCTTGCTAGAAAATTCTGATTACGAAGCGCAAGCCAACCAAACTCATGCTAAAAACCTAAAAGGAAAACTAATGTTGGCCCACGGAATGATGGATAACAACGTGCCTCCTTATAATGTGTATTTGGTAATTGATGCTTTAAACAAAGCAAATAAAGATTACGATTTAGTGCTTTTTCCGCATAGCTCTCATGGTTTTGGAGCTTACAATCCTTACATGATGCGCCGCCGTTGGGATTACTTTGTAAAGCACTTACAAGGTGCGGAAACTCCGAAGGAGTATAATTTAAGAGGAGCTAATCAGGAACAGAGATAAAACTAAATAACGTGAGCTATGGGTGTTTATGTTTATTAGTTTCGAGTATTGTTTAAAGTTGTCTTAAAAGCTGATGCTGAAATAAATTCAGCATGACGAAACGCCCATATCCCGTCACCCTGAATTTATTTCAGGGTCTGTTAAGCTAGATTAAGACCCATAATTCACGTTGAATAATACGTCATCTCGACCTTTTGGAGAGATCTATATCATATTTACTCAATCGGATAGACTTACGAAGTTTTTAAAACTTCGTAAGTCTTCAAAATTTATTTACTTTTCCTTTACCGCCGCCACCATTTTTTCGGTAACTAGCTGTGTGTTTTTGTTACCAAAAGAATTTCTGATATAGTTCATTACGTCTGCAATTTCATCGTCTGCAAAACCAGAAGGAGGCATCGCGTTATTGTAATCAACACCGTTTACTTTTATGGCGCCTTTCATGCCAAACTTAACGGCGTGAATAGACTTTTCGGGATATTTGGTCAAGAAATCAGCTTTTGCTAAAGGCGGAAATGTCCCTTTTACCCCTTCGCCGTTGGCTAAGTGGCAAGTGATGCAGCTTTCTTTGTATAGTTCTTTGCCTCTTACAATGCTTTTGTTCAGCTCGTCTTGAGCGTTTGAAAAGAAAGCAAGGGCGTATATTGCTCCGCAGGTAATGATTGATATGATTTTCATTTCAAAGGCTTTGTCGTCATCTCGACCGTAGCGGAGAGAGCTATCTATTTGCTATATAGAATTCAAAGATTTAGCTTTGCTTTCTTTCAGTTCTCCACTCGCTTCGTTGCGGTCAAAATGACGCGATAATTAAGATTTCGGACTAATTTTCACAATTGAACCACTGCTTTCTACTACTACATAGATATTTCCGTCTGGCCCTTGTTTTACATCTCTCACTCTTCCTATTTTATCAAAGATGATTTCCTTTTTTACCACTTTATTTCCTTTGATAATTAAGTGTTCTAAGTTTTGGAATTTCAACGAGCCTACCAACAAATCTCCGTTCCAATCCTTAAATTTCGGACTATTTACAAATGTCATTCCGCAGGGAGCTATAGAAGGTTTCCAATAGATAACCGGTTGTTCCAATCCAGGTGCTTCAGTTTTATCAGATATAATGGAGTTATCGTAATCAATTCCGTAGGTAATTAAAGGCCAGCCGTAGTTTTTGCCTTTTTCAACAATATTCAGTTCATCTCCACCTTGTGGGCCATGTTCATGTGCCCAAATAGTACCGTTAGTTGGGTGCATTACCAAGCCTTGCGGGTTTCTATGTCCGTAGCTCCAAATTTCCGGCAAAGCATCTTTAGTTTTTACGAATGGATTATCTGTCGGGATTTTTCCATCTTCATGCAAACGCACCATTTTGCCTTGTGCCTTGTTCAAATTTTGTGAATTTTCTTTTTGCCCACGCTCACCTAATGAAAGAAAAACGTAGCCTTTGTTATCGAATAAGATTTTGCCACCAAAGTGAACGCCACCCCTTACATTTGGACTTGCTTTGTATAAATGTTCGATGTTGGTTAATTGATGCCCGTCTAATTTTGCACGCATTAATGCTGTATTGGCGCCATTATCGTCACCAGCTTCTCCTTCTTTTTTAGGAGAAGAATAACTGATGTAAATCCAACCGTTTTCTTTATAGTTTGGATGAAGTACCACATCTAATAAACCACCTTGGCCACGGTAGTAAACTTTCGGAATACCAGTCACTTCCTGCGGGTCTAAAGCTCCGCCTTTTACAATTCGCAGTTTACCACTTCTTTCGGTAACCAAAACTCGTCCATCAGGTAAAAAAGCCATCGCCCATGGCATATTTAAGCCAGTAACAATAGTTTCAGATTTTAAATTTTTCTCAGTAAGGTCTGTATTGTTTGGGTTGATATTGCAATTGCTCATTAATAAGCCAGATGCAACTAGAACACCTAGCATTAAGAAAAGCTTGGACGGTTGTTTAGCAAATTGAAGTTTCATGTGTTAATAATGATATGTTTAGTTGCGATATGTTGTCTTCATATTCTTTAGCGTTTTCGGAAACATGACGACTTCATAAAGCATAATTTCTCTAAAGATATTAAATTAGGACATAGATAGTTCGATGTAAAAAGAGCTTTACAAAAAAGGCATGGAAACTATCCATGCCTTTTGTTCTATTGACCGCGTTTGCGCTCGTTGTCTTTGTTAGACGTTTGGTCTGAACGTTGACCACCAGCATTGGTGATGCCGTTCATCCGTTTTGCCTGTTTAGTGTCGTGATGTGCTCTGTCGGCTATTGAATTATTGTGCATTGAGCCGTTATTTTTTGGAAGATCTGTACTTTTCATGATTTCTAAGTTCTAGGGTTAAAAATTAGTTTATAAAGTAACCCTAGAACTGATATTTAGTTTTGATAAAAAGAAAAACGCTCCCGATAATCAATATCAGGAGCGTTTCGATCTATGTTGAAACCGCTAAACGGTTAGAATTTTATACCCAAACCAACTTGGAAAACTTGATTTTTAAATTCTGGGGTTACACGGTCACCGTTTTCGTTAGTTTTTTGAAAATCGAGTGCGTAACGACCGAAAATCCCTACTTTATCGCTTACATCAAAACGGGCACCAACTACACCGGCAAGAATGCTCTTTTTAAAACGGTCAGCCTCATCTTCGATAATTTGTTGCTCTGCAGTACCAATTCCGCTTTCAAACTTGTTTTTAGTAGACATTAAGAATGAAACCTGTGGACCCGCTACCAAGTTAAAACCTTCAGCTAACTTAATACTAGCTAAGATAGGCACATCAATAAAGTGAGTGGTTTGTGTGAACGTGCCACCAAGTACATCAGTCTTGTAACCTTTAGTAGAGTACAAAAGCTCTGGTGTGAAAGCTAGATTTTCTAATAATTTGATGTCTAAGGTTACACCAGCATTGAAACCTACAAGGTAATCAGTGTTGAAATTATTGTTGCCATCATCTTTAATAATGTTCGAAAAGTTGGCACCACCTTTAACCCCGAATCTAATTAAACTATTTGTTGATTGAGCGTTTGCTGTAAGACCTGTTGCAAACAAGCCTAATGCTAGGATAAGTATCTTTTTCATCTTTTTATTTTTTTAATTTTCTAATTAACGCAGCTTTCAAATTGATGAAGAACTGTTTCGTTTACGGACAAGCTCTATCAAATAAATGTGCCAAATCGAAAAAACAGATGAAAGTCAGAATGTAGTTTACGCCTTTTTTGAGTACGTAAAAAGCAGATTTTTAGTGAATTATTTTTTTTGAAGTGGCTACACGCTCAGTTGGAATATATGACTTTGAGTGTATTAAATTTAATACAATGCTGTTTCAAAAGACTGCTGTCGTGTACAATTTACACTGCTTCTTAAAAATCTACAAATAAATAATTGGCAAGAACGAATTGATTCCGCATCTTTAAAGGATTTTCCGCAATAAACTGCAATTGCAGAGAAGAACAACCAAAATTTTCAACACAAAAATGAACAAGAAATTTCTTTATGCGCTTGGCCTAGTATCCTTATTAGCAATGGGAAAAGTCAATGCACAGCAACCATCTTACATCGATTTATTAAGGCAACAACCACATTGGGTAGATTCGGTATTTAACAAATTAAGCAAAAAGCAAAAAATTGCGCAGTTGTTTTTCGTGAGGGCGCATACAAATTTGAGTAAAGCTTATCAAGATTCTGTTGGTAAAGTAATTAAGAGAGAAAAGTTAGGGGGTGTGGTTTTCTTTCAAGGAGGTCCGGTAAGGCAAGCTGTTTTAACCAACAAATATCAAAGCAAATCTAAAGTTCCGCTAATTATTTCTATTGATGGCGAGTGGGGTTTGGGCATGCGTTTAGATAGTACCATTTCGTATCCTTACCAAATGGCTTTGGGTGCAGTGCAAAATAAGGAGCTGCTGTATAAAATGGGTTTAGAGGTTGCTAAAGACTTCAAAAGATTAGGTGTTCACATGAACTTGGCACCAGATGTAGATGTAAATAACAATGCCAAAAATCCGGTAATTAACTTCCGTTCGTTTGGTGAAAATAAATATAATGTAGCCGAAAAAAGTGCCGCTTATTTGAAAGGAATGCAAGAAGGCGGATTGCTAACCAGCATTAAGCATTTCCCTGGTCATGGGGATACTGACGTAGATTCGCACTACGATTTACCGCAGTTGAAATTTACAAAAGAACGTTTAGATACCTTAGAGTTGTATCCGTTTAAGGAATTGATTAAAAAAGGTGCTGCAGGTGTAATGATTGCACACATGAATATTCCTTCGTTAGATGCTACACCTAACATGCCATCAACTTTGTCTAAACCTATTGTTACCGATTTATTGAAGAATGAGCTTGGTTTTAAAGGCTTAATCATTTCTGATGCGATGGATATGAAAGGTGTAACCAAATTCTATAAAGATGGGGAAGCCGAAGTAATGGGCCTAATTGCAGGGAATGACATTCTGGAGTTGGCTCACGACACCAAACAAGCGGTGAAGAAAATAAAGCAAGCCATTAAAGACGAGCGCATCAGCATGGAGCGTATTGACGAAAGCGTTAAAAAAGTGCTAACTGCTAAATATTGGGCTGGCTTAAACGTAAAACCACACATTGACGAGAATAACGTAGTGGAAGATTTGAACAGACCAGAAAGCCAAGCTTTAGTACAACAATTGGCAGATGCAAGTATGACTTTGCTAAAAAGTCGCGACGGTATTGCCAGCTTAACGCCAAAAAAGAGAACAGTAATTATTAATGTGGGTACTGGGCAGGCAACAACATTCCAAAATGAAATTGTAAGTACCTACAAAAACTCAATTTCTTTTAACGTAGAAAGAAATGCTAATGCAGCGGCAGTTGCCAATGTGATTAAACAGGTTAAAGACGACGATCAGATTGTGTTGGCAATTGTAGATAGCAGAACACGTCCGGGAAATAACATTCCGTTGAGTAAAGATGCGAAAGACTTGATTACAACGTTAGCTGCTAGAAATGCAATGGTAGCATTTTTTGCTAACCCTTATAATTTAGCAAACTTTCCAGGAATCGAAATGGCGAGGTCTATTGTGGTGGCTTACCAAAAAGAAGATTTTATGCAAAAAGCAGCGGCAGCAGTATTTACCAAGAAATTAGTGCCAACTGGCAAATTGCCAATTACGGTGAATAGTTTCTTCAAATACGGAGACGGATTGTAGAAATTTTAAATAATTAGAAAAGCGTTCGGTTTAACTGGACGCTTTTTTTTATTTTATTGAAGCGCAGTTTTCCTGCTACTATTTCCCGAAAGTCCCGCTTTCCGTTTCAATCTTTTTGTTAATGCAACTGCTATTCATACTTGTCATGTTGAGCTCGTCGAAACATCTGGTTATTAATACAAAATCCTTCGACAAGGATGACACGAACAAAAAGTATTTTCACTGCAATCGGGGCTATTTAACTTGAGCTTTACACAATCTAGTCCCATTCTTGTAGCAATGCTAATATACCGTCATTGCCAGCTCGACTGGCAATCGTAATGCGCTTAAAGGTCGGGTTCAGTTTATTTTTAACCACGAAGAACACAAAGTTGAATGAGAAAGCATTATTCCGCCCTTGTTGGCGTCCCCGCCAACGAGTTTGCCGAGAGATATTGTTAACCTAAGCTGCTTATTAATTTAGATAAGGTACACGTTGGCGGGGACGCCAACGTGAGAAGGGAAATTCAGGTCGTGTTTGAAATAGGCTAAACGTGGGGAAATTTTAAGGTTTTGCACCTAGATTTTTTGATAGCAGTGCAGTTTTGCGTTAGCTAAACCCGACCGAAGGGAAAAGCCCACAGTCCCGATTTTTCATCGGGGCGAGGACTTGTACCAAAGGGCGGGGCTTTCGGTACCGATGGAAATGTAAAATTGCTTTTCAAAAAAATCCCACTCTTATTTGAACGGGATTGGTTTACTTTGCCAAGCTTGGGTTAACTGCTGTGTAGGTCCAATTTTTAAGGAAATCAGTAATTAATTTTACGCTGTGCCCTTTTCCTTCTTCCAAATACGCCGAATTTTGAATATGAAGTACTTCGCCATTTCCATCTAAAATTAAGAATACGGGGAAGCCAAAACGACCTGGGTTTTTAAGTTTTTTAAGCACCGCTTCGTTTTTATTTTCTGGACTATAATTCACCAAAACTGTTTCAAAGTTGTTGTTTAGATAGTTTTTCAACTCGGGAGTTTCTTCTACCAAATTATGAAAACGGATGCACCAAATACACCAATTACCACCTACTTGTACAAAAACGTGTTTATTTTCTTTCTTAGCTTTTGCTGCGGCAGCATCAATATCAGCCTGTGCATTTGCCAACGGATTATAGATTTTAACACCAGCACTCTCGCTTTTTGGTTGGGTTTGTGCGAAACTCGCAACGCCAAAACTCATGGCAATCAAAAGAAACAACAATCTCTTCATCATTTTTATTCTAATTAAATATTTATAGCAAAGATACATCTTTTAAGAATAGTCTACTGTTTTTGTAGAGTAAATTTTTGAAGCACTGATTTGTTACCTTTGCATTAAATGAGCATGTTTTTAGATATCCATACCCATCAAACTAAACAAAGGCAAGGAGTTGTTGCTATTCAGAGTATTTCTTTAACCGAAAGCACTTTTTTAGCGATGCCGAAGACCAAACCAATTTCTATTGGTATTCACCCTTGGTATGGGAAATTGGAAGAACTTGAAAAAAACATGAAGTATTTGAATGTGTTGGCTCGGCAGGAGAATGTAAAAATGATTGGCGAGTGTGGCTTAGATAAACTCAAAGGTGAGCCGATGAAACACCAGCTGCAAATCTTGGAAGCACAGATTGTCTTAGCAGAAGAACTTCAGAAACCGCTAATTCTGCACTGTGTAAAAGCATTTGATGAAATGATTGCAGTGAAAAAACGGTTACAGCCTACTATTCCAATGATTATCCACGGGTTTAATAAGAAGTTGGAGATGGCGCAGCAACTGGTTAATCAAGGATTTTATTTGTCGTTTGGTACTGCCGTTTTACAATCTGAGGCGGTGGCTTCGGCTTTGGAAAATATAGACACTGCTTTTTTCTTAGAAACGGATGAAGCGGAAGTTGATGTCAAAGAGATTTATACCAAAGTAGCTGAAATAAAAAAAATATCATTGGATGAACTGAAAGATTTTATTTTTGCGAATTGGAAGAAGCTCGGTTTGTTGTAAACCGTTGCGTCATTTCGAGCGGAGTATAACGTAGTCGAGAAATCTTTAATCTTAATGGGAAAGATCTCTCCATTCGCTGCGCTGCAGTCGAGATGACGAGAGGTCGCAATTTTAACTTTTTACTTAAATAGATGTCTGATTTAGCTTGGTTATCGCGTTCTGCATTATTGGTGGGCAATGAAGGAATTGATTTGTTGCAACAAAAACATGTATTGGTCATTGGATTAGGTGGTGTGGGTTCGTTCGCAGCGGAGTTTATTTGTCGCTCTGGTGTTGGCGAAATGACCATTGTAGATGGTGATGTGGTTGACCCGAGTAACAGAAACAGACAATTGCCTGCTCTGGCTACCAATCATGGTGTTAGCAAAGCTGAAATTATGAAGGAGCGTTTGTTGGCGATTAACCCTGAGTTGAAATTACATGTAGTGCAAGATTTCTTAACGCCGCAAAGATGTCGAGAAATTCTTACCACGAAGTTCGATTACGTGATGGATTGCATTGACAGTATCACACCAAAGGTGACATTGCTTTCTACAGCATTACAGTTTAACTTGCCTATTGTAAGTTCTATGGGAGCTGGCGGAAAGTTAGACCCAACCAAACTTCGTACAACTTACTTGCCAGATACCTACCAATGTGTTTTTGCACAATATGTGCGCAAGCGTTTAAAAAAACTAGGTAACGCAAGCTCTATTAAAGCGGTTTTTTCAATTGAGGAAGTAATGAAAGAGTCGCTGATTATGACCGATGGTTCTAACTTCAAACGTTCTGCTTATGGAACTATTTCTTATTTGCCTGCTGCTTTTGGTGGCGTTTGTGCATCGGTAGTCATTAGAGATTTATTAGGTTACAAAGTAGATATCGAAAAACGTCCGGAGCGTATCAGTAAGAAATCAATTACCAAAGCTAAAAAGAAAGAACAGAAGAAATCTTAAAACTTTCTTGTTTAACGTAACTTTTATTTCTGATACGGCTCATTTTTCTTCGGTCTGGCTTGAGCTAATTTGGTATCATGCAAAATCAGATGATACGAGTTACAAAAGAGTTTACTTTCGATATGGCGCATGCGCTTTTTAATTACGATGGACCTTGCAAAAATATCCACGGACATACCTATCGTTTACAGGTTACAGTTTCTGGATACGCCAATCAAGACCCGCAAAATGTAAAGTGCGGAATGTTGATAGATTTTGGTCAGCTCAAGAAAATCGTTACTGAAGAGATTATTGACAAATATGACCATGCTTTGGTGCTTAACGAAGCTGTTCCTGCATCTTTGAGGGCAAGTTGTTATGCAATTTCTGAGAAGGTGCACTTCGTTGCTTTTCAGCCTACTTGCGAAAATTTATTGCTTGATATGAAGTTTAAATTACAGACAGCCTTTGAGCATGATGGTTTTATCTTACGGACAATTCGTTTGTACGAAACTCCAACTTCGTGGGCTGAGTGGTGCAAGGAAGACCAGCCAAAAGCGTTTCAATAAGTTTGTTGATTGGTGGAGTTTGGTTAACTTCACTCCATGGCTGTAAAACCACTCAAAATATTACAAGCATCTGCTGGCTCAGGGAAAACATTCAGTCTGGCGGCGCATTACCTTACACTACTTTTTAGCGGCGAGAATAAATACCGAGAAATTTTAGCGGTAACCTTTACCAATAAGGCAACCGAAGAAATGAAAACCCGTATTCTCGAAGTGCTTAAGGGTTTTGCCATAGGCGATGCTTCCAGGAAAATTGAGGATTACCGAATGATTGTTTTGGCTGCGCATCCTGATTTGAATACTGAAACGTTAAAGTTCAAAGCTGATAAAGTCTATCGCAAAATTCTGCATGATTACAGTCGCTTTGCGGTAAGTACCATTGATGGTTTTGTGCAAAAGGTAATTCGCGGTTTTGCTTTTGAGTTGGGTTTAAATGCCGATTACACCTTGGAAATGAACTACGACAAGGTAAAAGATGAACTGGTACAGAAACTCGATGAAAGTTTAAATCATAATCAACAATTATTGCAGTGGATTATCGACCTCGCCTTAGAGCGCATTGGCGATAACAAAAGTTGGAACTACAAATCGGAATTGATTAACCTCATTAACGAAGTTTTTAAGGACAGCTATGAGGTTTTTGAAACTGCTGTGAACACCCTTGGATTGGATAGTCTGGACGAACTTTTCAAAAAATACATCAGTGTCACTAAGGCAGAAATCAATCATTTTCAAGACCGATTGAAAGAATTGGGCGCTGCGGCTTGGCAAATTTTCGAAAACCACGGCGTTACTGCGGACCAATTAAAAGGAAAATCACGTAATGGATTGTTGAAAGTGCTAAACGTTTCCAATGGTGACTTTTCTAAGTTAGACACCGTTTTTAAATTGATTGATGAACCTGAAGAATGGTTTCAAAAAGGAGTGGATTTGCCAGCTTTTTACAGTGAGTTAAATAAGCAAATGAAAACAATCAAGGCTTTTCACGAGCAAAATTTAGCCACTTACAGCCTTTCCATTGCTTTTAACAAAAACCTTTACTATTTGCGTTTAATGCAAGAAGTGGCAGTGTTGTTGAGCGATTACCGTAACGAAAACGATAACCTTTTAATCAGCGATGCGCAGAAATTAATTACTGGAATTACTGATGATGCTGGTGAAAATCCATCTTTTATTTGGGAGAAAGTAGGTAGCAAATACCGTAATTTCTTATTCGATGAATTTCAGGATACTTCCGTTAACCAATGGAAAAGTTTCAGGTCAATTTTATCGAATGCTATTGCTACACCAAGTCAGAAACACATTGATAATTTAATTGTTGGCGATACCAAGCAGTCTATTTATCGTTGGCGCAATGGCGATTGGAACATTCTTCACCAGCAAGCCAAACATGAAATTGGCGAGCATAATGTGTTCGATGATAACCTGGAAGAGAATTACCGCAGTACAGAAAATATCATCACATTTAATAACTATTTATACCAATCGTTGCCGGTGGTGGTGCAGCAGCAGTTGAATAATAATGTCACCGAAAAATCGGATGAATTACTAGAATGGTGGGATGAAAATGGCTATTCGGATATCGTGACTTCGGTTTACGAAAAAGCCAAACAAAATCCATCGCCATTTACCAAACTAGGCGGCACCATCAAAATAAAGCGTTTTGGCAAAGCCGATGTCCCCGAAGAGAGAGCGGACGAGCGTTTTTCTGAAACAATGTATCGTGAAATTGCCTTACAAGATGTAATTGAGGAAATCAAAATCCTCAAAACAGAAAAGAAATACCAAGCTAAGGATATCGCCATTTTGGTGCGTTCCAATTTTGAAGCCATGCTCTGCGTAACCCGGTTAATGGAACAAAATATTCCAGTTTTATCTGGAGAAGCCTTAATGGTCGCCAATAACTCTGCGGTAGAATTAATCATCAATACCTTAAAAGTTTTGGTGGGGATTGATAAGCAAACGGCACTTTATAAAGCCAATTGTATTTCCTTGTATCATCGTTTACATCAAAGAGAAATTGAACCAACTGCTTACTTGGGTTTAACAGGACAATCGTTAACTCATCTATCAGCTTTGCTACCGAAATCGCTCTGCGAAAATTGGCAAAACTGGATGCAATTGCCTTTGATAGAGTTGGTAGAAAACCTGATTGAAGCTTATGGTATTACAAAGTTGAAACAGCATATTCCTTACCTGTTGGCTTTTAGAGATTTAATTGCCAATGCTACCCGAATGGGCGAAAAAGGTATCGTTAATTTTCTCACTTGGTGGGATGAAGATGGTGTGAAAAAATCATTGCCATCGCCAGATGAGGCAGATGCGGTGCAAATTATCACCATCCATAAATCTAAGGGATTGGCTTTTAGAGCCGTATTTGTACCTTTCTGTAATTGGGATTTGAAAACCAAGGCTAACTCTATTTTCTGGGTTTCGGCTGCGGAAACTGCCTATAAAGAATTGGGAGGTATTCCATTGAAATTTGCCGAAGAACTCAGCAATTCTACCGTAGCCAAAGCTTATTACAAAGAGCTTTTAGATAGCAATTTGGATGCTTTGAATATGCTTTATGTGGCCACCACTCGCTCAAAAGATTATTTGTACGTCTCGGTGATGGAGAAAAAAGACGCTTCAGTGATTACCTCGGTTGGCGATGCGTTGGCGCAGGTTGTTTCGCAAATTAATCTGGCAGAAGAAGAGGACTTTGATGCGACCAATCGCTATGAAATAATTGATGATGTTTTAGAAGTGAAAGCTGGTGAGAGCAATGGATTTGAATTGGAGTCATATCCAACTACCAATCGTTTGTCGGCTCTGTATGTGCCATCGCAAGAAAAACATTTGCAGCATGTATTGAATATTGAGCATTCTGGTCGTATAGGTTCCATCAAGCATGAGGTTTTGGCTAACGCCACAAATGAAGCCGAAGTAGAAGATTGTCTGACGGAAATGTTGCTCAGCGGTGCCATTGCCGAAGACGAATTTGAGGATTTGAAAAACGGTGTGATGGAAGTGCTGAACCATCCAGAATTGAAGTCAATTTTAGCACAATCAACAGAAAGCATCATCGAAAAAAATATTATTGATGCGAACGGGAAGCTACACCGACCAGATAGGATTGTGGTACATGCAGATAGCGTAACCATTATTGATTATAAATTCACGTTAGAACAAACAGACAAACACATCGAGCAGATTTTAAACTATAAAGATTTGCTTACGCAGATGGGTTTCGAGAAAGTGAAAAGCTATTTGTTTTATGCGGTAAAGCAAGAATTGAAAGAGGTTTAAGGTTTTAAGTATAGTTTTGCTAAATCATGAGATAAAAAATCCTCCCCCTACCCCCTCCAAGAGGGGGATATGCGAAACGCTTAGACATCCAATGTCTCCCTTTGGAGGGAGAATTAAAGAGGGAGGAATAAAAATCGTAACTCGTCAATCTAAAATCGTAAATTAAAATGACCCCATTTTTAAAAGAAGTTGCCCAAGATGTTTTTGCCAAATTTGGCGATGATTTACAATACTGCGCTATCGTTTTCAATAATAATAGACCTGCTACCTATTTGCGTAAATACTTAGCTAATATTATTCAAAAGCCATTTTTTAGTCCGGCTATATATACCATACAACAATTTTTTGCAGGGAGTGTAAAAGAAAAAGTAGCCGATTTTTACTTGCAGTTTTTTACCTTGTTGAAGGTGTATAATGAATTGCTAGCAGAAGAAGGTTTGTCGCCAATGAAAAGCAGTCAGTTTTTCCCTTTGGCTAAAATTATGCTCAGCGATTTCGCACAGATAGACAATGATTTGGTAGATGCAGACAAACTGTATCGAGAAATGGAAGATATCGCTGAAATCAATTTGGAATTCGATTATCTTTCTAAAGAACAGTACAAGTTTTTAGCGCAGTTTTGGCAGTCGTACAGCGAAGGGAAACACAAAAAACAGCAAAAGCTTTTTATTAAAATGTGGCGCCGAATGCCAAAGCTTTATCATCGTTTTCACGCAGAACTAAAAGTACAGAACTACATTACCAATGGACAGGTTTATCGCCATTTGGCAAACACAGATTTAGCTTCGTTGGATTTTATCAAATCTTTTGATAAAGGCAAAATTATTTTTGTAGGTTTTAATGCCTTAACTCGTGCCGAAGTGAAGGTTTTTACCCATTTGCAAGAATCAGGGAAAGCCTTATTCTATTTCGATACCGATAGTTATTACGTAGAAGATGAACTACAGGAAGCAGGTTTGTTCTTGCGTAAAAACTTAAACCAACTTGGGCTGAAGAACGTTTTCGAAAATCACGGAAACAGTTTTGCCTCTGAAAAGCATGAGGTAAATGTCTACAAAGTTCAAGGTCAAAGCGCACAAGCAAAAATTTTAAATCAAATTATTGATGTAAAAGATGATACCGAAGAAGTAGGTTCAACGGCAGTAATTTTAGCTGATGAAAGCTTACTGATGCCCGCCCTGCAAACCATAAACGACGATATTGATTTAAACGTTACGATGGGTTTTGCCTTATCGGGTTCTACTGTTTTTGGCTTAGCAGATTTGTGGCTCAGTACGCAATTAGAGCTTCGAGAAACCAATAAAGTAACTTATCAAACACTGGAGGCTTTTGTTACGCACCCGCTTACGGGATTAACTGCCAAACTCAAATCAAATATCCAGGAAGCCTTGTTAAAAGACAATGTGGTAAGCATCGATTTGCCTCGTTTACAAAAGCAAGGCGGTATTTTCGAGAAATTTTATCACAAAGTGGATGAGCCAACTGAACTAGTTAGCGAATTATCCGCTGTGATGAAATTTTTGCTGTCGCGATTATCTACACAAAAATCATTAAAGAAAATTGATGCCGATTTATTCGTTAAAACGATAGAGGAACTTACCCGATTAAACGATACACTGAAAGGTTTTATAGCTGGCGAAGAATATCACTTTGTAGTACAGTTGATACAAAAATCCTTGCAAGGTGTGTCGGTTCCATTAAGTGGCGATCCTTTGAAAGGCGTACAGTTAATGGGCTTGTTGGAAAGTCGTAACCTTAATTTTGATAAAGTAGTTTTCCTAGGCTTTAACGAAGGAATTATCCCTAAAACCTCATTAGGCAATAGCTTTATTCCGGATAATATCCGTAGAGCTTACAGACTGCCAGTGCTGGAAAACCTAGATGCGATTTCGTCTTATATGGTCTATCGTCTATTGCAGCGGGCAAAGAATATCAATTTTGTCTATAATGGTTTAACGGATGAAAATAATTCAGGGGAAGTAAGCCGTATTTTGAGGCAATTGGAGTATGAAAGTGCTTTCGATTTTAACTATTCGTCACTAAATCTAACGGTAACTACCGAACCTCAAGAAGAGCTAATAATTGATAAAAACCATCCAAAAATAAAAGATGCTTTGCAAAAATATTTGAGTGGAGAGAAAGTTTTGTCGCCATCGGCTTTAACCATGTATATCTCAAATCCGATAGATTTCTTTTTCCGTTACGTTGCTGAAATTAAAGAGCCAGAAGAGGTTACTGCCGTGATAGAAGCCAACCAAATTGGTTCTATTTTACACAAAGTGATGGAGTACTTTTATCTGCCCGAAATTAAAAAATTAGTTACTCCAGAAGTCATCAAACTTAAAAGAAGTAGCGTTAAATCTTTGGTTGCAAAGGCGTTCAATTTTGTGATGACCAACAAAGAGGAAAGTACTTTAGAATACTCGGGAATGCAAAAAGTAATTCTCGCTATTGTAGAAGCTTATGTAGACATCATTTTAAATAGAGACGAAGCCGATGCTCCATTTACTATTTTAAGTTTGGAACAAAAAATCAGTACCGAACTTGAATTTGAGCTAAACGGTAAAAAAGAACAGGTTAAGCTTTTTGGTTTCATCGATAGGGTTGACGAACGTAACGGTGTTACCCGCATTATCGATTATAAAACCGGAAGCGATAAATTGACTTTTTCTGAGATTGAAAAACTGTTTGATACGGACGGGAAAAACATCAATAAAGCTTTGATACAGACTTTGATTTATACCTATGCTTACGAAAGGCAATCGGAGAGAACAGGAGTAGAACCTAATCTTTTTGTGGTAAAAACTATGGCAGATGGCAATGTGTGCTTCCGTTCCAGAAAATCGACTTTGTCTGAGGCTTATTTAGAAGAAGTGAAGCCAGTGTTTTTGGAAGAACTTCGGGCCAAAGTGGCTGAGTTGTTTGATGTGAATGTTCCTTTTAGGGCGAGCGAAGTTCCAAATAATTATAGCTATTCTATTTATAAGACTTTGTTTGGGGTTTAGAATGTGGCTAAAGCCAATATGCTTTGTTCTTTTTTCCGTTGGCTGAAGCCAACGGCAATGAATAGTTTTATTTTCCGATCCGGCAGTGCTTATAGAATTTTAGTATCTATTTTGCTAATCAAGGATAACTGAAAAGTTATTCGATTTAAAGCAGCTTGGGTAGTTCATTGCCATCTGCTTTAGCAGAGTTGGTTGTTTTTAATATAGAAAGTTGAAGCTATCGTTCCCAAATCTAATTTAGTCAAATTCTGCAATTTGGATTGAGGGTTTCATTGCCGTCTGCTTCAGCTGACGGATTAGGAGAAATGTGATAAAGGCTTTAGCCACATTTTCCAAAATAAGATGGAAAATCCCTATCTTGTTTACACCAAATGAAAAACTATGTCATATATCAGAATGTGGGTGCATTTAGTATTTGCCACCAAGAACCGAGCACCATTATTATCAAGGGAAATTAGATATAAAGTTCAAGAACACATCATCCAAAACTGTAAAGAGAAATCAATCTATTTGCAAGCGGTTAATGGTTACACAGACCACATTCATTGCCTAATATCATTAGGTAAGGAGCAAAGCATTGCTAAAATTGCTCAACTCATAAAAGGAGAGTCATCTTTTTGGATCAACAAACATAAGCTCGCTAACTCGCAGTTTACATGGCAAGACGACTATTTTGCAGTATCAGTAAGCGAGTCGGTTTTACCTAGAGTGATTGACTATATAAAAAATCAAGAGCAGCATCATGCTAAAAAATCATTTGATGACGAGATAAGGGAATTTGAAAAAATATATGGATTTTTATGGAATAAGAATTAATGATGCTAAACCTCAACTTCCATCCATTTCCAGAGCTAAAAACAAAGCGATTATTATTAAGGCAAGTACTGCCTACAGATGCCGAAAATGTAATGAGAATTAGAGGTAACGAAGAGGCGATGCGCTACATTCCGAGGCCTCGGGCAAAAACAATGGAAGATGCTTTGGGTGTTATAGAAATGCTAACCAACGGAATTAACGAAGGAAAATCTATCAATTGGGCAATCAGCAATATCGAAAATCCATCAGAAATATACGGAATTATGGGCTATGTTAACTTCTATCCAGAACTGAGCAAAGCCGAAATAGGTTACATGCTACATCCAGATTATTGGGGAAAAGGTTATGTGCCAGAAGGAATTTTGTTAGTGGAGAAATTCGGTTTTGAGCAAATCAACCTACAAATCATCGAAGCGAAGATAGACCCACGCAACGACAACTCTAGAAAAATCCTGCAAAGAAATCATTATCAATTTGATAGATTGGTGTACAAGGAAATGACTTTTCAGGAAGAAGAATTGAACTCCGAGTACTACATCAAACATAAACAATAATATCATGCTACAAACCGCAGTACCCATCCTCGCCTCACTAAATGCCGAAGAAACCATTAATTTCTACACCGAAAAGTTAGGTTTTACTTTTCATAGCAATTGGGATGGCTACCTCATTTTTAGCCGAGACCAAATTCAAATCCATTTGTGGCCAACCAGCGATGAGACAATTCCTAAAAATACAGGTTGTTATGTAAATGTAACCGAAGTAAGCCAGCTTTATGCCGAATATGAACCGTTAGGCTTAATTCATCCCAATGGGAAATTAGAAACCAAACCTTGGGGTATGCGTCAGTTCTCTATTTTAGATAATAACGGCAATATCATCCATTTTGGTGAAAATATCTCGGGAGAAAAATAAATCCTTTTCAAATTTTCATTTGGCAAATCAAACGTTTTAACACATTTTCTACTGCTTACGTAGCAATTATAATATTACAATTACGAGCTTTTCAAACCTTTGCATAGCAATAAACTAAATATTATATTTGCCTTCGTTAATTTTCAACAAAACAATGAGAGAAATCCAATTCAGAGAAGCATTACGCGAAGCATTGAGCGAAGAAATGCGCAAAGACGAGAACGTTTTCATGATGGGCGAGGAAGTTGCGCAGTATAATGGTGCCTATAAAGTAAGTCAAGGTATGTTAGATGAGTTTGGCGACAAACGTATCATCGATACACCAATTGCCGAGCTAGGTTTTGCAGGTATCGGAATTGGAGCTGCAATGAACGGCCTAAAACCAATCGTTGAGTTCATGACTTTCAACTTCTCATTAGTAGCAATCGACCAAATCATCAACTCGGCAGCAAAAATGTTGTCAATGAGCGGTGGTCAGTTCTCAGTGCCAATGGTTTTCCGTGGTCCAACTGGTAACGCAGGTCAATTAGGTGCACAACACTCACAAAACTTCGAAAACTGGTACGCAAACTGTCCAGGTTTAAAAGTGGTTATTCCGGCTACACCTTACGATGCTAAAGGTTTATTAAAGCAAGCTATTTTAGACCCAGATCCAGTAATTTTCATGGAGTCTGAGGTAATGTACGGCGATAAAGGCGATGTGCCAGCAGAAGAGTATTACTTAGAAATTGGTAAAGCTAACGTGGTTAAAGAAGGTACAGATGTAACCATCGTAACTTTCGGTAAAATGTTAACCCGTGTAGTAAATCCAGCGGCAGAAGAATTAGCGAAAGACGGTATCAATGCAGAAGTGATAGATTTACGTACAGTTCGTCCAATCGACTATGCAACCATCATCAACTCTGTGAAGAAAACTAACCGTTTGGTAATTGTAGAAGAAGCTTGGCCATTGGCGTCTATCTCTTCAGAAATTACTTTCAACGTACAGAAAAATGCATTCGACCACTTAGATGCGCCAATTTTGCGTGTTACTTGTCAAGATGTGCCACTTCCTTACGCACCAACTTTAATCGCTGCAAGTTTACCAAACGCAGAGAAGGTTGTGAAAGCGGTAAAAGAAGTAATGTACGTTACTAAATAAGAATTTTAAGTTATTAAATATCAAGTCCCGTTCTGCAAAGAGCGGGATTTTTTGTTTTAGAAAAGCAAGGTTCCGGGTGCTTCGGTACCGAAAGTCCCGCTTTTCGTTATAATCTTTTTGTGTTTGGAAGTGCATAAACTTCGTAAGTTTTTAAAACTTACGAAGTTTGAAAAGTATGTGTTACAAAAAGTATTCCCACTACAATCGGGTTTGGAAGGCAAGGAAACTACTAAGAGCTTTGTCAATCTTACCAGCATCACGTCTATAAGATTGACAAAGCTGACCAAATGCCTTTGCGTTCTTAGCGAAACTCTTTCCTTTCTTTGCGAAAAATTTAAACGCCAAGGTTTTGAAATTCGCAAAGCAAAAAAAGCCGAGTAACCAAAATCACTAAAACAACTGTAATTACTCATTAATTACATGGGCTATACCCGCTAATATTGCTCTATAAATAACATAACAATATGAAAAAAATATCAGTTTTAATCTTTTTAGTTGGGTTAACATTTGGCGCTTTTGCGCAACAAAAAGGCGATTTGAGAATGCGTTTACGTGCTACCGCAGTTATACCTCAAGAAAGTGCAGACATTAGTGTAATTAAAGGAAGTGTAGACATCTCGCACACAATAATTCCAGAGTTAGACTTTACCTATTTCTTAGTTAAAAACTTTTCTGCCAATTTAATTCTAGGTACCACTAGACACGAAGTGAGCGCCATTAATACCGCTTTAGGAAATGTAGACTTAGGGAAAGTATGGTTATTGCCACCAACATTAACCTTTGCTTATCACATGCCGGTAAGCGCACAAGTACAGCCTTATGTTGGTGCCGGAGTTAACTATACCATTTTCTATGGTGTTAAAAATGGACCAGCTATTGCCAAAACCTCTTATAAAAATGCCTTTGCACCAGCGGCGCAGTTGGGAGTAGATTTCGATATCAGCAAAAAGCTATTCTTAAACTTCGATGTGAAGAAACTTTGGCTAAGTACAGATGCAACTGTCACTACAATTCCAAGTGTAGCTGGCGGCGCTACAGTAGTTGCTGATACCAAAATAGACCCTTGGTTATGTAGCTTCGGTATTGGTATCAAATTATAATCTTTTCAAAACCAAATATAGGCCTCATGTTTTTTAAGCATGGGGCTTTTTAATGGCTTTCTTAAATAGTATTTTCGTTATTTAAGTTTTTGTGTTATTTCTTAAATTATACTTCATCTCTTAATGGTCTAAGAATGAACTTGTGATGTTGGGTACAATTATGTTAAATTGCAATCAAATAGCATCCCATGGAACTCAAAGACGTAAAAATTTCTCGTAAGAAACCCATATTTCCAGTAAGCGAAAACTTACATAAATATTTGCGTACCTACCAGCGTGATGCCCGCTTGCCCATCAATTACAATGATTTAAAAGCCTTTACCGAAAGTTTCCCAATTATGGACAAAGACGGGAAAGATACGCTTTGGGAAAGTCCAATTTATGCACAAGGTCAAATTGAGGAGTTGCATAATGGCTTAAAGGTAATTTACGCCAAACTAAAAGCTTCTGGAAATCTACGTATCGTAGAACATAAATACATTGATAGAATTGACTACTGTACTTTTGGCAATACGCATCCTTTTAGGATAAGAATTGTAAACCGCTTAAACGATGTTTACGATTATTTCTACGTGAAAAAAGCAGACTCTTCAAGAATTTACGGCCTGGAATTGGAAGAAATTCTATCGCCAAACCAAGTCAATTATCTGGTAGACGAAGACACCATGATTGAAGAGCATATTGTAGGCTTGCCCGGCGATGTTTTCAACAAAGGGAAAATCCATCAAGATGATTTTAACCCAACCCGTATTGCCAAAGAATTTGTAAAATTTAATGAACGTTGTTTGGTGACTTTGTTGGGTGATATGCGCTCCTATAATTTCGTAGTACAAATTACTCCCGATTTCGATGATATTCAATTCCGTATACGAGCCATAGATTTCGACCAGCAGTTTTACGAAGGGAATATCAAGGTGTATATGCCACAATTTTTTAAGGAAAACTTTGTTTTGGTAAAATTATGTATGGAGCATCTAACAGAAAAAACCGTACAGCAATATAAACAGGAAGAACTTTCCTCTATTGTGCATCGGGTGCGTAGCGAGCGCCATCGATTAACCGATTTGAGGGATGTTTCTAGAAAAGAAGAACTGACAACTAAAGAAAATATTCAGAAACTGAAAAGAAGCATGGCAGAGTATTATAAAGACGCTGCCTACAAAGAATGTGAGAATATGACAGATATCATTGAGTTAAATTTGAAGAATATCATTAGGCAGGTGAAACTGTAGTCAACTAATTGCTTTTCGGGGACTATGTCGTCATTTCGACCGCAGCGAAGCGAGTGGAGAAATCTTTAAATACAATTTAATATAAACTATTTCAAAGATTTAACTTCGTTGATTTTCAATTCTCGGCTACGCTCGAAATGACGAACTCCCTATGACTAGGTAAAAACTTAGCGGTTTAGCATTAAGCATGTTGTTCTTCATGCACACCTTCTGCAAATTCTTCTACCATTTTATCGTTAAAAGCTGGTAAATCTTCTGGGCTGCGGCTGGTTACCAAACCTTGGTCTACCACTACTTCTTCGTCTACCCAATTTGCCCCAGCATTAATCAAGTCTTTTTTAATTGAGCTGTACGAAGTCAACGTTCTTCCTTCAACCACTTCGGCATCAATTAAAGTCTGCGGACCGTGGCAAATAGCTGCTACAGGTTTGCCCTGCTTAAAGAAATCTCTCACAAATGCCACTGCTTTCTCATCGCCTCTTAAAGCATCTGGATTAATTAAGCCGCCAGGCAATAACAAACCGTGGAAATCATCTGCGCTCACTTGCGCTACGGTTTTATCCACCTGTATTTCCTTGCTCCACTCGTGGTCTTTCATGCCTTTTATGCTACCTTCTTTCAAAGATATAATTTGCACATTGGCACCTTCTTCTTTTAACCTATTTAGTGGTTCAAATAATTCTGATTCTTCAAAGCCATTTTCTGATAGAACGGCGATGTTTTTATTGCTTAACTTTCCCATTTTTCTTATGTATTTAATAAAACAATCATATTAAATACAAGCGTTTTGGAAGGATTGTTTTGGGAAAGTTTGGATTAGGCCGTCATTGCGAGGAGGAACGACGAAGCAATCTGTAACGTTTAGGATATCAAGCTTCCAACCCGTAAAAAAGATTGCTTCGCAAGCTCGCAATGACGAATAGTTCCTTAATCATTCGTTCTTCTATATTTCAAGAAATAAAAGCCCAAGTTAAAGGCAATTACCACATGGTTAATCACATTAGCAACAAAACCATAGTAATGACTAAAGATTTTGAACCGTTCTTTTAAGCTTTCGCGATGTTTTTGCTTGCTCATGCCGCCAACTAAATATTTAGCAACGTATAAATTGGTGTTTACGATATTGGAAGCTTTCTTTGCAATCTTGATAATCCAATCGATATCTGCGCTATACTTGTATTTTAAATCGTAAGGCTCGGTTAAGCTGCGTTTAATATAAATCGCCTGGTGGCTAATATTCATCCCATATTTAAAACTGCGCCAGTTAAATGTCTCGGGCGCTTGGTGCCTGCGTTGACCTAAGCTATTCCAATTTTCATCATACATTTCGGTTTCGCCATAGTAAATATCTGCGTTTGGTGCAGTCGCAAAAACTTTTTCTACGGTATCTAGTTCGTAGATTTCATCTCCCGAATTCATAAACAAAACGTAATCGCCTGTGGCTTGGACCAAACCTTTGTTCATCGCATCGTAAATGCCTTTGTCTTTTTCAGATATGAGCTTTGCTAAACGGTTTTCGTATTTTTTGATGATGTTTAAGGTGCCATCTGTAGAAGCTCCATCTATTACCACATATTCGATATTTTTATAGCTTTGGTTTAGTACCGAAAGTATGGTGCGTTCGATATCCTTTGCATTATTATAAACGATGGTGATGACAGACAGTTTGGGAAGCATAATGCAAGTTTAAGGAATTTGCTTGTTAATTATGGCTTTTGTCGTCATTTCGACGAAGAATGAGAAGAATTGAAAATCAACGAGGTTAAATCTAAAAACTATGAAATTGGAGCAAAAAAATTATGAAGATAATTTTTAGGTAAAGGAGCTAGATTTAGCTTCGCTTTCTTTCAGTTCTCTTCGTCGTGCCTCCTCATCGAAATGACGGAATAGGAAACCTTTCTCATGTTGGCGTCCCCGCCAACGTGCTTTCTCAAATATATTTAACGTTGGCGGGGACGCCAACGAAGGCAGTAGATGACGGAAAAACGTTACTTCGGCATATCATCCAACAACTTCAAATACAAAGCTGCATGTTGTTCTGCAATTACAGCCGGAGCAAATGTGCTTAGCACAGTTCTTCTTGCTTCCTTTTGTACCTCTTCTTTTTGTTCGCGAAGAAATAACCATTCAATACCATCAGCTAAATCTGAAGCATCCTCGTATCTGGCCAAATAGCCGTTTTGTAAGTGCTTTACCATATCTGGAATTCCACCGGTAGTAAAAGCGATAACGGGCGTAGCGCAAGCCAAACTTTCCATCACTGTGTTTGGTAAATTATCTTCTAATGATGGCGTGATAAAAGCATCCGCTGCGGCATAACATTTAGCCAAATGTTCGTCTTTATTAATGGTTCCCAAAAAGGTGGTTTTGAACGGGAATTTCGGCACATTTGCTTCATCCTTATTACCAAAAATTACCAATTCTATTTGCTCGTTCGGAATTTCTGGTCGACGGGAAAGCTCGAACAAAGCATCAATTAGATATTGTGTGCCTTTATGCCTGTCGTTTTTTGAGGGCATAAAACCACTCATCAACACAAATTTCTCGGGAGCTATCTTTAATATTTTTTTTGCTTCTGCTTTTACGTAAGGTTTAAAAACATCCACCTCAATGGTGTTCGGAATTACCGAAGTATGGCGCAAACCCAACAAACTACTTTCTTTAACCGATTGCGCCATCCATCTACTAGGCGCAACAATGTGAAAATTCACTTCTGAATAAGCCTTCTGTTTGCGTTTCCAAGTTTGGTGTGAGATATCTTTTGGTCCGCTCATTTTTAACAACGGGCAATTGCCACATTGACGATGGAAATTCTCGCAGCTGTAGCGCACATGACAACCGCCCGTAAAGGCATTGCTATCGTGAAAAGTCCATACAATAGGTTTTTCCAGTTCATCTAATTCTGCCAAAAACTTCGGACTTAAAAAACCGTGGTTAACCCAATGAATATGGATTATATCTGCCTCGCGAACTAGCTTGTTTTTTATTACGCTTTTGCCAAACCACTGCAAAGAGAAAGGAGTTTTTACTTCAGATTTTGAAAAAGCTTTGGCCAAATATCGCTCAGACATGATGTTGAAAACAGCTTTGGCTTTAGCAAAAGGACTTTTACTGAGGTTATGTATTTTCGGGTTGTTACCGAATTGGTAATACACCAACACTTTAGAATCGATGCCAATACTGTTCAGCGCATCGCTTAATCGTAAGCAAGCCCTGCCAGCGCCGCCATTGCCATCGTAGGTATTTAGGTGTACAACTTTCAAATCAATCAAAAATACATTTTTATGTTTAGGTTTGTAAAACCGATACTAAAATTGACTAACTATCATTAAAAATGAAGAATAAAAATTTGTTTAGCAAGCTTGCTTTTGCATTCTTGGCCATTCCTTTTTTTGCTAACGCTCAAAACCAAACTTATTTTGCGAGTTATCCTGCGTTGTCTCCAGATGCGCAAACCGTTGTTTTTAGTTACGATGGAGACATTTGGAAAGTGCCTGTTAAAGGTGGTTTAGCATCGAGAATTACGGCTATGCAAGGTGAAGAAATTAATCCAAAAATTTCGCCAGATGGTAAATGGTTAGCTTTTTCATCTAATCAGTATGGAAATTTCGACGTTTATCTAATGCCGATGGCTGGTGGCGAAATCAAGCAATTGACTTTTAACGATGGAACCGATGAAGTAGACAATTGGAGCTGGAATTCGCAGTCGATTTACTTCACATCTAGCCGTTACAATAACTATTCGAGTTATAAGGTAGGCATCAATGGCGGTACAGCCTTGCGTTTGTTCGATAACTTTTTTAACACCACGCACAACATTGCCGAAGCTCCAGATGGCAGTTTGTTTTTTAATGATACTTGGGAAAGCAGAAACTTCGCCAATCGTAAACATTATAAAGGTGCTTTTAATCCTGATATCCAATCTTACAACCCAAAAACAAAAACTTACAAGCGTTACACCGAGTATTTAGGCAAAGATTTTTGGACTAGCATTGACCAAAAAGGGAATATTTACTTTGTGTCTGATGAAGGCAATGAAGAATATAATTTGTACACTTTCGTCGGTGGAAAGAAGACAGCTTTAACCAAATTTGATACTTCAATTAAGCGCCCTTTTGTGGCAGCAAATGGTAATACAATTGTTTTCGAGAAAGATTATCAATTGTTTGTGTACGATGTGGCGACAAAGAAAACAGAGAAAATCAACATCAGTTCTTTTAGAAACCAAGTGTTGACTAAGGAACAAGAATATGAAGTAAAAGCCAACATTTCCAACTTCGATGTATCGCCAGATGGCAAAAAAATGGCTTTCATTTCTAGAGGCGAATTATTTGTAAGCGATGTGGATGGAAAATTCATCCGCCAGATTAACAATAGTGGGGAACGAGCTTTGGAATTAAAATGGCTGGCTGATAATAAAACTATCCTTTTTAATCAAACAACGGACGGCTACCAAAACTGGTTTACCATTGTAGGCGACGGAAAATCTGTAGCCAAGCAGCTAACGAAAGATAAAGCGAATAACCACGATATTGCTTTCAATAAGACCAAAACACAAGCGGTTTATTTGAGTGGCAGAAATGAGTTGCGTGTGATGGATTTGAAAACTTTCCAGAGTAAAACGGTAGTGAAAGATGAATTCTGGGCTATCCAAAATTCAGCACCAAGCTTCTCACCAAATGACCAATATCTTCTTTTTACAGCTTTCCGCAATTTTGAGCAGGATATTTTGGTGCATGATATCAAAGCAAATCAAACCATCAATTTGACTAATACAGGTGTAACAGAAGCTAGTCCAATTTGGTCTCCAGATGGGAAGTACATTTATTTTACCAGTGCTCGTACCAAGCCGTCTTATCCGTTCGGGATGCAAGATGCACATGTGTATCGCATGGCTTTAGACTATTATGACACGCCTTACCGTGCGGATAAATTTGATGAATTGTTTAAGGAAAACACTCCAGCTACACCAAAAGAAACAGCACCAGCAAAAGATGCGAAAAAAACTGTAGACACTTCAAAGAAGAAAACAGAAACTAAACCAGTACCAAAATTAATTACAATCAATACACAACGTATTTTGGATAGGGTAGAGTTAGTTAGTCCGGCGTTTGGTACGCAATATATAACAGATGTTTTGGCCAAAGGCGATAAAACTTATGTGTTCTATTCATCAACACACGAAGGCGTGCCGGCAAGTACTTACAGAACAATTATCGAGCCTTTAGAAAACAATAAAACGGAAAAAGTAGCTCCTGGAGGTTTTGGAATTGTAGAAGCTGCGGGTAAGCATTTCCTACTGTCGAGAGGTACGGTAAATAAATATAACATTGATATGAACAAGGTGGATGCTTTAGATTTTAGCTACAAATTCAGCAAAAACCTGAACGCAGAGTTTAACCAAATGTTCTACGAAACTTGGGTAGGTTTAGATGAGAATTTCTATGATGATGATTTCCATGGGGTAGATTGGGAAAAGATGAAAACTCGTTACGCAGCTTATTTGCCTTATGTAAACAACCGTGCCGACTTAAGAATTTTATTGAACGATATGTTGGGCGAACTGAACTCTTCGCACATGGGCTTTAACAGCTTTGGTGCCGAAGAACGTAAGAGTATGAACTACGTAACCAACGAAACGGGCATCATCTTTAACAACGAAAAACCTTACCAAATAGATAGAGTAGTGGCTAAAAGTAGTGCGATGTTGTTGGGAGATAAAATTGCCGTTGGCGATGTATTGACCCACGTAAATGGTGTGAAAGTAGACCCATCAGCAGATAGGGATTATTATTTCAGCAAGCCATCGTTGGATAGGGAAATGAGTTTAACTTTCTTGCGTAATGGTAAATCAGTAAACGTGAATATCCATCCTCAAACATCAGCTACGCTTAAAGCAAATTTATACGATGAATGGATTGCCAACAACCGTAAAAATGTAGATGATTGGGGTAAAAATCGCATTGCTTATTCTTACATGAAGAATATGAGTACTGGCGAGCTGCAAACTTTCTTGTTGGATATGGTAGAACAGGAAAATAACAAAGATGCCATCATCCTAGATCTGCGTTACAATACCGGTGGAAATGTACACGATGAGGTATTGAAGTTTTTATCGCAACGCCCGTATTTGCAATGGAAGTATCGTGGAGGAAAGTTAACACCGCAAAGTAACTTCGGTCCGGCGGTAAAACCAATTGTGCTGCTAATTAACGAACAATCGTTAAGTGATGCCGAAATGACTGCCGCAGGATTTAAGCACTTAAAACTGGGCAAAATTATTGGAACAGAAACTTACCGCTGGATTATCTTCACTTCGGCAAAAGGTTTGGTTGATGGCTCGTCCTATCGTTTGCCATCTTGGGGTTGTTATACGATGGATGGAAAGAATCTAGAAAAAGAGGGTGTTGCCCCAGATATTTTCGTAAAGAATACGTTTGAGGACAGATTGGCCGGCAAAGATCCGCAGTTAGAGCGTGCTGTTGCCGAGATTATGAAGGATTTGAAATAATAAAAATTGTTCAATTGTCGGATTGTTTTATTGTTAGGATTATAGCAATTTAGCAATCCGATAATTGGATATCGAAATCATAAGTTACCTCTAAAATTTCAAGTCATCCAAATGATGGTTTCAAAGAAATTTTTAGATAAACGCGAATAAACTAGTTGAGCTTTTCGTTGATATAACGTTTAATTCTGGCCCATAAGCTACCTTTTCTATGCGCCAAGAAATGTTTGATTGCAACATAAGCTTCTTTGTGTTCTTCAATTTTTTCAGGGAATTTTTTAATTGGCCGAGGATTAATAATCACATTATAAATATCGTTAATGCCAGAATGTACGCCTGTGCCATCGTGTCCAATATTGTTTACCAAAGATTGTGATGGGTTTAGTGTTAATCCTCCTTTAAGGAAAATAGACGCATACCATCGAATAGCCCACGAATTATTTTTACCGTGCTTGAATTCTTTCATCTGCTTCCAGAAATTCATGGTTCCTTCAATCGAAAATTCGTTTATTTTCTGACGGTCGAATTGAGCTAATAATTTATCGATATTTGGTTCGAAATGTTGCCAAGCACTTTGCCAAGTGGCCCATCCCCAACTACTTGCCGCTCTGTAGAAGAAGCTTTCAGGTAAGTTCTCATTTTTTAAATGGTACATATATGCACCAATATGCATTACTTTCTCTTCATCACGATAGCGGTTCAAGGCCTCATTAAAGTAGGTTAGCGTATGTGGAGAAGAAACCAAATCATCTTCGAATACAATTACTTGTCCATAGGTTTGGTTAAGTTGGGTTACACCTTCAATAACCGAATTTGCTAGACCTTTGTTGGTTTTGCTTTCAATAATTTTTATCGACTTAAATCCTTCAATTGTTTTAATGAAGCTTCTTACTTCATTCACTTTTTCTTCATCGTTTTGTGTTTTTGGCCCATCAGAAAAGATATACAAACGACTATCTGCAGCCAACAGATTTTGCTGTAAAAATTTAATAGTACGCTCGGTATGCTGCGGACGGTTGTAAACAAATAAAGCTATTGGAGCAAGGTTTTGCATAGCCAAAAATAACGTAAATTCACTAATTTATTAAGCCATCGGCAACATTTAAAGGCGGTCGTCATTGCGAGGTACGAAGCAATCTTACAAATATTGAAAGACAAGATGGCACTCGCTTTAAGATTGCTTCGTACCTCGCAATGACGAAATGGGTCTAAAATATCTTAATGTCCTGCTCTGATTTTTGAACTAAAACAGTATAAGCGTTAGCGAATTGTTCTTCTTTTTTCGTGCCAAGTAGCTTACTCAAAAAAATCTTCACTTTGTATTCTAATTTTACTTTTAGAGTTCTTATTGATGATTTTTTAAACTTACGATTTACATAATCGTTGAAAAGTGTAACTTCTGGAGTGATGATGGAGGACTTATCAGCTACGACTTCAAATCCTTCACTTTTTAGAAGGAAGCGCAATAGAGTAGGCGTGTACATATTAATGTGACCATAAGCCAAAAAGTGAGATAGCCGTTTATCAACATTAAATTTGTAATCTCTGGGAACTTCTATTACAACATGCTTTGCCACACGCTTTAACTCTCTAATTAATATTCTTTCATGCTCTACGTGTTCTAGTACGTGTGCAAGAATAATTAAATCGAAGCTATCATCTGGATAAGGGATTTTGTAGCCGTCAAAAACCCGAACTTCTTTTACATTTTTTAAATTTCTCTCTTTAATTTTCTCTACGCCAGATGCGGCTATTTCCAGCGCATGTATTTCTGGGGCGAAATTCCATTCGTTTAAGAAATGAAGGATGCTACCGTCGCCAGCACCAACTTCGAGTACTTTTTGAGGACGAATGCCTTTGCAAACATCAACAATGTTTTGTACTTTATATTTTGCGCTTAGCATGCGCCAAGCTACATCGTTGTTGGTGTAGAAATCTTGGTAGGCGGTTTGAAATTCATTGTTTAACATAGGATATAAATATAGTAACTATCTTAAAATAGTAACACTGCCTGTGTATCTCGTTTTAGATTTATTTGCGAGGTCTAAGATGTAGTAGTAGCTGCCTGAAGGCAAGGGCTTGCCAGAAAAAATGCCGGCCCAAGGCGTAATAAAGTTGTCGTTTTGAAATACTTTGTGGCCATATCGATTAAAGATTTGAACTTTCGTACCTATATAATCGGATATATTTCTAATTACCCATTGGTCGTTTTTTCCATCGCCGTTAGGAGAAAAAACATTTGGAATGAAGATGTCTTTGAGCACTACAACTTTTAAACTCGCCTCAGCCAAACAGCCACCTGGTCCGCTTACAGTTAAGGTGTATTCTGTTGTATATTCTGGATTGGCTTTTGGATTTTTGATATTTGGGTTGTCTAAACCTATGGCTGGAAACCAACGGTAGCTAACAATATTGTCGTTCGCTTGGGGATTTAAGGTTTTGGGGCCATCATTTTCAATAATGATATCTCCTTCGAAGCTTACAGCAGGTAAAGGATTTACTGTCACTTTAATTTTATTACTGATAAAAGGAACGCTACATGGGGTAGAGCTTGTAATCTCACAGTGAACTTCATCGTCGTTTTTTAGGCCGTTGGCGATATAGGTTTCGTTAGTGGAAACTTGCACACCATTTTTAAACCACTTAAAAGTTGGGTTTGTACCAGCATCAGCGTAGTTTGGTGTAAATCTGATAACACCACCAGCACAGATATTGTTGGTTGAGGCTGCAATATTTAAAGATGGAACAATATTAGGGTTTACGGTTATCGTTTTTTGCAAAGTGGAAATACATCCGTTGGCATCGGTGATAGTTACATTGTAAGTTCCACTTGTAGTAAATGTGTTGCTGGCTTGGTTTGGTGTGTTGCCTCCATCCCACCGGTAAGTTACGCCGCCAGTTGCTGTAAGCGTTACATTGTTACATCCAGTATCGTTTCCGTTGATAACGGTTTGCCCGGCACCAATAGTAATGGTTTTTGATAGGGTTGTAGTACAGCCATTTGCTCCGGTTACCCTAACCGAGTAGGTGCCGCTTGAAGTGAAAGTATTACTTGCTTGGTTAGGGGTTAATCCGCCACTCCATTGATAGGAGATGCCTCCGCTGGCAGTGAGGGAACTTGTATTGCCACATGCAATGCTGTTGTCAACAATAGAGGCAGTTGGAGCGTTGTTAACGGTTACTGTATTGTTTATTA
The DNA here is from genome assembly GCF_031119335.1 of Pedobacter sp. Taxonomy (GTDB): domain Bacteria; phylum Bacteroidota; class Bacteroidia; order Sphingobacteriales; family Sphingobacteriaceae; genus Pedobacter. The sequence goes on along the minus strand of NZ_JAVHXT010000002.1, from coordinate 357,195 downwards.
ACTGGGTACAACCATCTGCACTGGTAACTGTAACAGAATAGGTTCCACTACTTCTAAAAGTATTATTTGCTGTGTTTGGGCTATCTCCTCCATTCCACAGATAGGAGGCGCCGCCAACGGCAGTTAAAGTCACCGAATTACAGCCGCTTGTGTTGCCGGTAACATTGGCAAAGTTTGGTGAAAGTGTCACTTGTTTTGAAGCAGAGGTTTTGCAACCGTTAGCATCTGTTACAGTAACTATGTAAGTTCCTGAACTAGTGAATTTGTTGGTTGCTTGGTTTGGTGTCAGTCCGCCATTCCATTGATAAGAAACACCGCCAGATGCCGTAAGTGTTGCTTCGGTACAGCCTTTTGCTTCAATAATATTAATTGGAAAGGGAGGTGGTCTAAGTCCCCATGTAATATTGGTGTAGTTTTCGGGTGTGGTAGAATTTACGGTAACACAATCAAAATCTCCCGGAAACATCACAATGGCATATCCTTCAATTCCGGTTAGGGAATAACTGTCATGAAATTGCATACCTCCTCCATCAAAAAGTACCACGTATGGTTTCGAGAAACTGAGCCTAGAGGCAGTGCCGTTACTGGCTCCTAAAGATGCGAGTAATAAAACAGGATTAGTCACTGTTTTTGAAAAGCACATCTCGGTAGTGCCTCCAACTCCCGCAGACCAAGTTGTTCTGGGAACGGTTCTATTTGGAATAGCGGATGGATATGTACTAAATCGGGTATGGTTGTAAATGTCGGGAGTAGAGCTAAAATCGAAGTTAGATGTCATGGTCACGTTAACATTTTCGCTTCCATTAAAAACTGAGCCCGTAGCCGAACGCCCGTTGAAATTGCCCCAAGTTGCCCAGTTAATGTTGTTACAAACATCAAAAGGTGTCTTCTTTTCAAATGCAAATATCCAGAGGGGACAAAATGCTAATAAAAAGAAAAGAAGAGCGGAGCGTTTACTCATGAGATTAGATATCCAAGCAATTGTCCTTTTTATAGAAAACAGATGTGGCTTTATTATAAAATAAGCCTGGTGAAATGCCTGAAAAAGACAGTTCTTTAAAGCCTTTATCAGTTAGGAAAACTCTAGCATCATTATATTCCTTGCGTTCAGAGTCGTCTAAAACAAGCACTCCTTTTTCCGTTAAAGCATCTATACTATATCTACAACAATTAACACGGTCTCTACCATCAACAATAATTAAATCAAATTTTTCATTAAGCAATTTTGCTTTCTGGCTGTATTCGCCATTTGTTTCTAACTTGGTGAAAATCATTTCTGCATTAGAGGCTTTTTCATTTACTATTTTCTTGTACCAAGCTTCATCATGTTCTACAGAAACCACACGTTTTACGCTTTTTGCATAGAATAAGGTAGAATTTCCAGATCCATACTCGAAAATAGTTAGCTCTTTATTTAATCGGCCCTTAATGAAATCGATAAAAGAGTAGGTAACCCAGGGTATAGGCTGATTGTTAGCGTCAACAGCCTGATGATTATCAAAAGCGGTAAACCAGCCGATAGAGGCCAAGTAACCTTTGTGTCCGTATGATAGAAGCGCAGCTAAACGTTTCGGTTTTGCTAATAATGTTGCTAGTGCTTTAAGTTTGCTCAACGTTTAATGATTTTTTGAAAAAGTGTAACCAAAAATAATGATTTTAACATCATCAATCCTTGTTTTTGGGTTTTTGGAATAAATAATATATAGAAAGCGGAAACGAAGCACGCTATTAATGTAGCTACAGAAGCTCCAAGCCCACCGTATTTTGGTATTAGCCAAAAATTTAGACCAATGTTGGTAACTGCTCCAGCCAAAGTCCTGTAGAAAGAAATCTTAGTATAGCCCTCAGCTAAAAGATACTGTGAACTAGCACTACCTAGAAATACAAAAATACCCGACCAAATATGAATGGAAAGCATTTGGCCGGCACCTTCAAAACGATCTCCATATAAAATATTAATGATGTATGTCCCAGAAAAACTAACAAATATGGCTACGGGTAAACTGATTAAAATCAATAAATCGTAGAGGTTACCTAATCTTTTTTGGTATCGTTCTAAATCTGTTTTTCGTGCATTTAGTAATGCAGGAAATACTGAAGTTACAATTGCAACTGGGATAAAGTACCACGCTTCACTTATTTTCACAGCAGCGCTGTAAATTCCGACAGTCTTGCTTCCTTCAGATTTTAGCATGATTTGATCTATCTGCATATATAGTGAAACCATAACCGCAGAAAGAATTAAAGGTGATGACTGCTTAAGTAGGGATCTTGCCCTTTCTTTGCTAAAAGTCCATTTTGTAATGTCTCTTTGTTTTTTCTGATAAATTATAACTAGTCCAAGCGCAAGAATAAATCCGTCAAACACTAACGAAAGTACAATATATATTAACGGAAGATTTAAGCTAATAACAACAATTTTTACTGCAGATGAGATAAACAAGCATATATTTTGTACTTGTACGATATATTTTGACAGTACTTGTGATTGAAAAAAAGCATCGATTACATTAAAAGATTTAAAGAACGAAGCTAGACCCAAAAGCGCTACCATAATAGTTAAGGGACGAGCTTGATTGTGAGACAGATGATGATAAGAAAGGTAAATGACTACTGCAATTGGAATTAGCAACGAGTTTACACAAATTCTTAGCCAAAGGGATGTGCCAAGAATTTCATTTTTTTTATCAGGTTCTTGAATGATTTCTCTCACAATAAATGTATCGAGACCTAATGCACCTACTGCTGATAAAATACCAACCAATGCCAAAGCGAAGCTCAAATCCCCAAATTCTGTAGGACCAAGATACCTCGCAATGAGCATGCCCACTACTAAGCTTAATATTTTTCCGAACATAACCCAGCCAGTATTTTTTAAATACTTTTGAAAAGCTTGTTCATCAAATCCTTTAATATGTGGCAGTTTCATTTACGCAGAGTAGGATTAACTTAATGGAGCACCAACAGGTTTAGCGCAGTCGTGTCCAGGTTGGCCGTGTGCCGGGTTTAATTTCTGTGCACTTGAAGGTTTTGCCGCAACAGGTTCTGGTGCTACAGGTGTGTTGGGTACAGGTGCGGTAGATTGCTGAGTAGTCGCTTTTTGTTTCAACGGAGCACCTACAGGTAAAGCACAATCGTGACCTGGTTTGCCATGTTCCGGATTGGTTAATAAGCTGGTTTGGCTTTCTGTCGTGGCTGCGGGTGCATTTTGTAATCCAGATAAGCCGCCCTGCGTAGCAGTTGGAACTTGGGTTTGCGTATTGTTTTTGCTATTGTCGCAGGCCGAAAACAAGCCTACTAAAGCTATTGCGCATAAAATCTTTTTCATCTTTACTAATTTGTGGGCAATATCGGCAAATTTTGCACTATTGCTTGTAACTATTTTCAATGCGCTTTAGCTGTTTTAGGTGATGGTTCAAATGAATTTCGATAAACCGAAGCCACTGTTTAGCGTTTAAATAGCCAATCACCGGATGTTTAACCTTAATATTTGGGTCGGAATCTTTCATTTTCGGGTAAATTTGCATCAGCTGTAATTCAAAATCTGTAATGAATTGCTGAGCTGCGGCAATACTTATCCTCTTTACTCTTGATGCTATTTTTGATGGCGCTTTATACTTTCTTCCCGGAGGAAGTGAGCCAAAAAATAAAATTACTTTAACAACGAATGCCGTTGGTTTTTTCTTGCCCTCGCCCATAAGGCAATTATTCAATGCCATTAACGAAAGTAAACTCGAATCGAAGATATGGGAATAGACCTCGCTATAACTCCAACCGCCAATAGGTGGTTCGGTTTGGAAGTTAACAGCGCCAATCCTATCAAGTGCCTGCCGGTAAGCCTCTGCTATTTTAAGAACAGATTGGTAAATTTTTTCAGTACCCATAAGGTAAATATACGTTTTGCCAAACCATATATTGTTTAAGTTAAAATTTTGAAGCACAGTATTAGTGCTAATAGCAGCCTGCAGTCCGGCTTTTCGCTAAATCTTTTTGTGTTCCGTTGCCGTCATTTCGAACGCAGAGAGAAATCTAAAAGTTAAATGCATCTATGTAACAGATTTCTCTCTGCGTTCGAAATGACGAAACAAAAAGTATTACCGCTTCAATCCGGGCTATTTAACAACGTCACCAACCAAGCGTCCAACTAAAAGTGGTTTAACAACTCTTCCAAATGATGGATTTGCTGTTCCACATCATCAGGTTTTTGTGCTTTCAGCGGATTAAAGAAAATCGCCTTTATTCCAAAATTCTGTGCGCCGTAAACATCTGCTTCCAAACTATCGCCAATCATAATGCTTTCTTGCTTTTGCGCTACCGCTAAATTTAAAGCATACTCAAAAATTGCTTTGTCGGGCTTGTTAACACCAACATCTTCAGAAATCACTACGTTTTTAAAATATGGATTGAGGTTTGATACTTGCATTTTAGTAAGAACAGCCTCCTTAAATCCGTTAGAAATGATGTGTAGATGGTATTTGTTTTGAAGATAGGTAAGTACCTTCTCTGCACTTTCAAACAGATTTGTCTTGGTTGGGCCCATCGCCACATAGTCATCTTCAAATTTGGCAGGGATCATCTCCGGTTGCAGGCCTAAATCTAAAAAGGTTTTGCGGAAACGTTCTTCTCTAAGCGCTTGCTTGGTGATTTTACCCAAATGGTATTGTGCCCAAAGTTGATGATTATTTACCGTATAAGTTGCTATGAAATCTTCTGCAGAACTTAGTCCCAGCTCATTTAGTTTATAGCTTTCGTAAAGCTCCATTAAGGTTTCTTGAGCGTTACGGTCAAAATCCCAAATGGTATGGTCAAGGTCGAAGAAAATGTGCTTAATCAAATTGTAAAGTTGAAATGTTTTAACGTTGTAAAGCTAGACTTTTCCTTCATGCAAATCCCAAATAGGGAAGCACATTTCGTAATCATTCCAAACTATGTCACCAAATTCAATTTTAAAATTTTTGAATTCGTTTTTATCCAAATACTTTTTTGTCATTGGATTTTTTGCGGATGTTAAAAAATCAGTAAAATCGATAATACGTACCTCTCCATCAGAAAACCCAAATCTAATTTTATAGTCTCCTAAATAATCTGCTTTATTAATTTCTATAACCATGACTATAATTTTTTCGTAATGATTTCTGGTTCTATCGCATTATTGTAAACGAAAAATTCAATTTACTGACTACTTGTTATTCCGATTTGTCTTAAATTCCCCTCCTTTGGAGGGGTTAGGGGAGGCTTTTTACTGCTTCACCCCATAAGCTAAATCCCCAGCATCGCCTAAACCTGGGACAATATAACTTTTGCTAGTCATTTCATCGTCAATAGCACCCAACCATAAATCTGCTTTTGGCAAATTAGCCCTAACATGCTTCACGCCTTCGGCACTTGCGATGGCAGAAACGATATGTAGCTTTTCAATTTTATAGGAGTTGATGAGTTCCTTCGCACAAAGTACAATACTTAAGCCTGTAGCCAGCATCGGATCGGCAAGAATTACTGTTTTCCCTTCCAAATCTGGAGCAGAAATATGTTCCATCTGTATAACAAAATCGCCGCTTTTTTTGGTTTTACGGTAAGCTGTGATAAACGCAGATTCGGCCTGATCAAAAACACTCAACAAACCTTGGTGCATTGGTAGACCAGCTCTTAAAATGGTTGCCAAAACTGGCTGCTGTTCTAAAACCGAACTTGTAGCAATGCCCAATGGGGTTTGCGTTTCAACCTCCTTATACTTTAAGGTTTTGCTAATCTCGTAAGCGAAGAAAGCACCTAAACGCTCCATATTTTTACGAAAACGCATGGCATCTTTCTGGATTTGCTCATCCCTTATCTCGGCAACAAAAGTGCGGGCTATAGAATTGTTTTTGCTTAGGTCGTATATCATGTTCTAAATTTACAATTTTAGATCATAAACCATCTTAGACATTCCACAAAACCTTAAAATAGTGATCTATTTCAGGTTACTTAAGCAACAGCCAATGCCAACATCTTTTCATAAACTTCTTTCCAGCCTTTCCAATTTCCCGTTTCCGATAAGCTTTCGTTGTGCCATAGCGAATAGAAAGTTCCGTCTACCATTTTTACGTTTTCTACGAGTTCTGTGATCAGCATTATCGCTTGTTTGGGCTGTAATTTCAGGTATTTTAGCAAAGTAGAATCCATTGCTGCAAAAGGATGTACTTTTAAATGCGATTGTTTCTCTAGCTGTAAATCGTACCAGAAAAAAGGCGTGCATGTGCCTGCCCTAAAGCCAACCTGCGAAGCATATCCCATGGTATAATCATGGTTAATGCCTTCTTTAATAAGTTGTAAGTAGGTTTTTGGGATTTGCATTTTAAGATAGTGCTGCCTAGATAAATCCACCGTTTTTCCTAACACGGCATCTAACAAAGCCTTTTCTTCTTTGAGTTTGGTAACGTTACTATTTGAGGCATAAGAGGGATGGATTCCCACTTTGGCCACTTTGGAAGTTTCTACAATCAGTTGTTGCAATAAATCATCATTCGGGTGAATGTTTACATCGTGAGCTCTGTCGCCTTTTAATGAAAGCAGGAAGAAGAAAATAGCAGTTAATTGGTATTTTTCATGTAATTGATGCAGATAATCGTAAGTATCAAAGGGATCTTTTTTCTTCCCCAAACCAGTGCTTATAATGTTAGTCAATCTTTCGGTATCGCCTTTGGCAATTGCCCTAATAAAACGGGCTGTGTTTTTGACAATACCGCTAGATTTAAAGTGGTAAGCCCTATCGATATCAATGGTTGTAATAAATTCAAACTTCCGGCTGCCGAAATGAATATTGCCCAGTTTGTTGCGTAGCAAGTTTTTCAAAATCATTGCCCATTGGTCTATCACTGGAGTTTTTAACAAGCCAAGTTCGTACTGTAAACTCTTTTCTGCTGGAAATCGTAAATGTTCGTCGGGCGTGTAGGGCAAATACTCTTCGTACCTACTTAAGAGGTAAAAAGATGCCGCAAAGATATCAAATGGTAATGTGCTATTTTCAACCGCAAAAGGAACCCGATCGTTTCCAAAATCTGTAATGTCTAAATCCTGCTGTGCGATATTATTTTTAAGTAAAAGCGCATTTGCTTTAAAAAATAGTTCATTGCCCAAGGGCTTTTCTGCGTAGCTGAATTTTGGCCCATTATACGTGACGAACTGATTAGCGACACTTGTAAATTCAAAATCGCATCGCAACACTTCCCTAAAAATAAAATTGAAAATGTATTTGATGCGTGGGGTAACTTGTGGACTATAAACGAGCAGCTGCATATTTACTAAGTTAAGTAATTATGCGGTCAAACATAGCAGTTTTAGAAATTTTTGAAGCTACTAAAACGCATTAAAGAACTCGAACAAATTCACATTACCATCAATATTTAACTTTTTCCGCAAGCGATAGCGACCAATTTCTACACCTCGGGGCGATATCTTCATCAGCTTTGCGATCTCTTTTGTAGAAAGGTTCATCTTTAAATAAGCAGAAAGACGAAGCTCATTACTGGTAATGGCCGGATAAGCCTCCTTTAAGTGCTTTAGGAAATCGACATGCACTTTGTCAAAATGTACAGTGAACTGTTCCCAACTTTCGTCAGATTTTTCCTCGGCATTTAACAACCTAATAATTTTATTAAAATCTGCCGAGTACGTATCGTCCTTGATCTCCTTTTTCAGCTTGAATAGCTCACCCTTAATCTTCGACATTAAATCTGCCTTTTGCACCAAGTGCATGGTGTTTGAAGCTAATTCGGTGTTCTTAGTCTCTATTTCCAGCTCTAGTTTTTCGTTTTTAAGTTTGATGATTTCCTTGTCCGATTTATCAATCTCTAACTGGTGCATGTACTGGGTATGCTCTTGTTCTCTTTGAAAAGCAATACGCTGATTAATTATTTTGCGGTGCTGTCTTTTATAAACGATGTACATGATGCCAAAAAACATCAGCATGTAAACGATATACGCCACAATGCTCTGGTACCACGGTGGAAAAACAGTAAACTCGTAGGTTGCGGCAATTGATTCATTGCCTAAATTATCTACAGTTTTCACCATAAACGTGTAGTTTCCGCCAGGCAAATTGGTGTAATCTTTCTCCGTCTTTTTATCTAGTGGCGACCAATTTTCGTCAAATCCTTTTAGGTAACAAGTGTAAAAGGTGTTTGCACTATTTTTAGTGAATGTTGAGGAATATTCGAAGTGGAATGAGTTTAAGGCATGTCTCATTTTTGGAATTATACTTTGCGACGCATCTTCATTAACATCGCCAAAATAACCACCAAAAAGCAAGCTATCTGCTTTGCCAAAAGCTTTTACTAAACTAATCCTTACCTGCTGTTTACCATATTTTGCGAGGTATTTTTCTAAATTTAGATGGTAAAATCCCTTTTGGGCACCAATAATAATATTGTTTTTATTAATGATGTTGATATGCTCAAAACCGCCCAAAGTTTTTCCGTTAAGCTCGGTGATGTAAAGCAATTCGTAAGCGTTGCCCTTACGTTGTGCAACACCTAATTTCTTTTCTTCGATAAACCAAATGTTGCCCTCGGCATCGTCTTTTAAATAACGTATATATTTATTTCCAAAAATTGGATTGAAAAGACTTGAAGGTTCAAAACGATCTTGTTGGCTGTTATACTCGTAAACACCTTTTTCGGTACCTACAACAATTTTATTTTTAACAAAGTAGATATGGTTGTTGAAGGTAGAAGGTAAGCCTTTTTTATGCGTGTAAAGCTGTACCTTGGTAGTTCGCAAGCTAGAAGTCGTAATTTTGTAAACACCTTTGTAAGGATGCGATACCCAAATATTGTTGCCTTCTGCAAGTACGAAACGAGCCGATTCACTAAAGTTGCCAATGTTTGAGATTAATTGAAGCTTCTGATTAATGTCTTCAAAAACGGAAATGCCATTATAGTTGCCCGAAAGCAAAAGTTGCCTATTTGTTGATGGCTGCGGAAAGCTCAGAAAGTTCCAATATCCTTTTCCGGTAGCAATTGGAATAAGCTGGTCGTTAACTATTTCGAAAGCACCTTCGTGCCTGCCAAGTAAAAGCTTGCCATTTACTACATTCATGCCCCAAGCTTGTCCAAAAGCATTGGCAACGGGATTAAATCCACTTTGCGCAAGACTGACGTCGGTAGTATTGCCTAGCGGAAGTTTGTACACGCCATTAGATAAACCAACGTATAGGTTGTTGTTGTGAAGCACAGAAGTATGCCCGCCTGCATTATCAAAAACTGGCGGATTGATGTGTTTGATGGCGTTGCTATTGGCAATAAAACTGATCCCGTCTGCCAATCCGAGCCAAATATTAGCATTTTTATCACTGTACAAGCTTAAAACAGAACTGTTTTGTAAACCAGAATTTTTGTTGAGCTGATAAAGCTGTTTGCCGCTTTTTTCAAAAAGATAGAAACCTTTGTCTAAGGTGCTAATGCCTATTAAATTATTGTTAACGATACACGTATTGGTGATATTTGATAGATAGCTAATGTTTTTGACGGGCTGCATTTGTTGGTTGTGCAGCAGCAGTAAGCCTTGCCACATGGTTCCAACCAAGACACTGTCTTTACCATATTGTGCAATAGAGCTAATAGATAAATCTGTTGGTAGTGGATGGGTTACTGCTGGTTCCCAGCGGTCTACGTTAAGTTTGAGCAAGCCCTTAGCCTTGTCATGAGCAATAATCTGTTGATTACCAATGCCCATATAAAGCCATCCAGCTTCTGATTTAAATACGCTAATTTTATTATTCTTCCATCTATAAATTCCGTTTGCTGCTCTGAAAAAAGTGGCATCTGCCGTAGAATGTACATTCCATATATCTGCAAAGGAACGGTGTGCTTCTGGGATTTCATTCTTTAGGCTGTGAAAAACCAACCTACCGCTTAAATCTGGGGCAAAATATCCAAAGTCGCCTTGGCCGCCTGCGTATATCTTGTTATTGTTGCCAATTTTGACAGATCTTACAATGGTTTTGTTGGGCAATGGATAAATTTTCCAACGGCTACCATCAAAAGTTAGTAGACCTTCATCGTTAGCAAAATACAAAACTCCATTACGGTCTTGCTGGATATCCCAATTGTGAGTACCGCCGCCATAACTAGTATTATCATAGTTAACAATGTCTGGCATACCTATCGGATTTTGAGCAAATCCAAAAAGGGGCAGAGAAAATAGGAGTAAGGCTAATATTTGGTTTTTCATTAACAAACTAAAAGTAGATAAAATCTTCCTTTCTTCAAATGTTGTAGGTATAATCTGTGCTCTTGAGTTATTTTAAGCGGTTTTGATGTAGTTTTGTAGGGGCTTAAAATTTGGATGTCGGATATTATTAAAGATAATTTTACATCAATTAACCGATTAACCAAATATTAAAAAGTATGAACAACAAGTCTTTTGTAAGGCATCATTGTCTTTTACTGTTGGCATTAATTACTCTTTTCAACTTCGGCTGTAAAGATGAAGATTATGCCAGCAAACTCGGAACTCCTGCTACGGCAGCCTTTAAGGTTACTAAAGTTGCAGGCAAAGCAAACACCTACCTATTAGAAAGTACATCTCAAAATGCTTACCGTTACCAATGGGATTTTGGACAGAACGAAGGCCTTAAATCTGCCGGAGCAAGCACCGAAGCCTATTTTATCTCTAAGGGCACGTACAATGTGAAGTTGTATGCTTACGGAGAGGGTGGTTACGACATCGCTACACAGCCTATAGTGGTAGAGCAAGATGACTTCACACCTACGTTAAATAACGCTAACTACCAACTATTAACAGCACATGCTTGGAAACTAGATCCAGCATCATTGGCACCAATTACTGTTGGGACAGAAAATAATCCGTCAGAATATTTCGGTGGTGGTGCTTTGGCTACTTGCCAGTTAGATGACGAATACATCTTTTCGTTTGCCAACAACGCTTTTAAGCTTACCTACAAAGCAAATGGACAAACATTTAACGGCGGTAACGTTGATCCAAATTACAACTGTGGTAACGATAGGTCTTACGAAACTGCATTTACCTTTAGTACTACGGTGCAAGGTGCAGGTTTGGCTACCATTACTATTCCAGGCACGCCGCCAGAAAGATTTATTGGTGTAACCGACGTTTCATCAAATAATTACCGTATCATATCTATTTCAGCAACAGAAATGATATTACGTTCTGGAAAAACAACTGAAGCCGTTCATCAAATGCGTTTCGTTAAGAAGTAATTAGCTTATTTTTAATTAAAGCCAAATATAAATATGAAAAGAATTCGACTATTGATCGTATTACTAGTTTCTTTTGCCTTACAGAACGCGTATGCTCAGAGTATTACGGTTTCTGGTGTGGTTAAAGATAAACTAGGTCAGGAAATTCCGGGTGTTTCTGTGCTAATTAAAGGCACTACCAACGGAGTTGCAACTACAGCCGATGGTAAGTATTCCATCACGGTGCCTAAAGTAGGTACTACTATTGTTTTCTCGTTTATTGGGATGACAACCCAAGAGTTTATCGTTACAAAATCTGAAACTATTAATATTACTATGGACGACGCTGCCAACACGTTAAACGACGTAGTTGTAGTGGGTTTTGGTACGCAAAAACGTAGTAATGTAACAGGTTCTGTAGCTACGGTAAATAACAAGCAATTGGTACAAACACCAGTTGGTGATTTGAGTAATGCACTTGCTGGTCGTACACCAGGTGTAATTACCAAACAGCCATCTGGAGAACCTGGAGCAGACGGTACTCAAATCTTCATCAGAGGTAACTCTACTTTTGGTGGCGGCAGCATGGAGCCATTATTCGTAATTGATGGTGTGGTGCGTTCTGGACGTGATTTCGGACAAATGGATCCAAACGAAATTGAAAGTGTAAGTATCTTGAAAGATGCCTCTTCTGCTGCAATTTTCGGTGTTAAGGGTGCAAATGGTGTTGTTTTAGTAACAACAAAACGAGGTAAAGCAGGTCAGTTGAGCGCTAATTACTCTTTCAACTACGGCTTTTCGCAAGTAACTAGATTGCCAAACGCACTAGGCTCTTACGAGTATGCAACTTTATATAACGAAGCAAAGCTGAATGATAACCCTGTAGCTACGCCCGAGTTTTCTTTAGAGCGTTTAGAGGCGTTTAGAAATGGAACAGATCCTGATGCTAATCCAAATACCGATTGGATGGATTTAGTACTTGGTGGCACTGCTCCAAGAATGCAGCACAACCTGTCATTATCTGGCGGTAGCGAGAAAATCAAGTATTTTACTTCTTTCGGTTACCTTAACGAAGATGGTTTGTACAGTTCATTAAACTACAACAGGTATAATGTTAGAAGTAACATCGATATCCAAGCAACTTCTACCACAAAAATCTCGGTAGACTTAGCGGGAAGAATTGAAAATAAATTATCTCCGCCAGCAAGTGTAGATAATATTTTTGAACACACCATGCGTAATCCGCCGGTACAACCAGCCAGATTTTCTAACGGTTTGTTAGCAGCGCCAGGCGTATACCCAAATCCTTTAGCATTAATTAGCGAAGAGAGCGGTTACAATAGAAACTCGGCTAACTTTTTTATGAGTAACTTTCAAGTGGTACAACAAATTCCAGGTGTAGAAGGCTTATCAATTAAAGGAGTTTTAGCATTCGATAGAAACTTTAACCACAACAAAACCTGGAACCAATGGGTGCCTCTTTATGCTAGAGCTGCCGATGGTACTTACACCATTAATGCGCAATCAAAATCGTCACTTTCTAAAGGATACGGCGAAGGACAAAGCACCGAGTTACAAGGTCATATCAACTACGACAGAAGATTTGGCAAACACGGAATTTCTGCTTTGGCTTTGGTATTGCAAAAACAAAATCAAGGTACTGGAATTTATGGCGCTAGAAACTCTTACGAAAGTTCTGCTCTGCAAATCTTAAACTTCGGCCCTGCCTTAAATGAAGTATTGAGTGATGGTGAAGATAAAACTGCTTTGCGTAGTGCGGCCTTCCGTGTAAACTACGATTACGATGGAAAATACCTTTTCCAAGCAAGTTTAAGACGAGATGAGTCTGAAAACTTTGCACCAAGTGAAAGAGTAGGGTATTTCCCAGCTTTCTCTGCTGGTTGGTTGCTAACTAGAGAGAGTTTCATGCAAAACGTAAAGTTTGTTGATTTCTTGAAGTTAAAAGCATCTTACGGTACTTTAGGTAGCGATCGTATTCCTAGTCGTTTTGGTTACTACAACCGTTACAACTTGGTACCAAATGTTTATCCTTTCGGGGGAAATTTCGTTACAGGTTTAACGCCTGGTGCTATCGCAAACGAAAACCTAACTTGGGAAACTTCAGTAAAAATGGATGCTGGTTTAGAAGCTAAATTCTTCAAAAATCAATTGAGTGTAGATTTCACTGTGTTCAAAGAAAGAAGGAAAGATATTTTAGCTACTCGTGCACTTTCTGTACCATTAAGCTTTGGTGCTGCATTGCCAGCTGAAAACTTCGGTATTGTAGACAATCAAGGTTTGGAATTGATTTTAAATCACAACAAGCAATTATCTAGCAATTTCTCATACTTTATTGGCGGTAACTTTACTTACGCTAAAAATAAAATTGTGGAGGCAGCCGAAGCTTCTAATATTCCAGATTACAGACGTATTACAGGAAGACCAAACGGAGGAATTTTTGGATACAAAGCAGTCGGTATTTTTAGAGATGCGGCAGATTACGCGGCTTCGCCTAAACACAGCGCATACCTAAACTCTACTGGTCCTGGCGATATCAAATATCAAGATATTAATGGCGATGGAATTATCAATGATGACGATATCACTTATTTAGGCAACGGTACGCTACCTCAAATTCTTTATGGTATTAACGGTGGTGTAAACTTTAAAGGTTTCGAGTTAAACTTCTTATTACAAGGAGCTGCACAATCTCAACAGTTATTTACGCAAAATGCGGCTTGGGCATTCCATAACAGCGGTCGTGTAAATGCAGAATGGTTAGATAGATGGACCCCAAATCGTCCAGATGCGCCGTTGCCTCGTTTAACGCTAAACACTAATGGTAATAACTATTTAGTAAGCAGTTTCTGGGTACAAAACTCAAGCTATATCAGGTTAAAGAATGTGGAGTTTGCCTATACCGTAAAACACAGGTTACTATCTAAAATTGGTGCAAACAACATCAGACTTTATGCACAAGGACAAAACTTGTTTACTATTACCGATTTGATCAACCTAGATCCAGAGAATACAAATGGTATTGGTAGATATTATCCGCAACAGAAGACTTACACTTTTGGAGTTAATGTACAGTTCTAACCAATGGTTGATATGATTACTATTAAAAGAAAAGAAATGAACAAAAGATATAAATGGTTAGTCGGCGTAATGGTAGTTACGTTTACAACTTTCTCGTGTAAAAAAGACCTGTTAGATATAAAACCAATTGATTTCGTGTCTGATGTAGCCGTTTTTCAGGATATCACACTTACCAATCAGTTTGTTAATGATATTTACGGTTCAATGCTCAGCGGTTTCGAGCGTAGAGATTTTGGTTACGATCAAGACTGGGCACGTGGTTTCGCTAATTTGGATATGATGACTGACGACATCGAAGGTCATAACGATTTGCCGATGAACCGAGTTCAGGAAGGTGATTTAAACCCGAATTTCTCGATGGGCACACAGCTTTGGGCAGTTAACTATTCGTTAATCAGAAAAGCGAATACCCTTATTGCACGTATTGATGGCGTACCAACTACAAATACAGCGTTGAAAGATCGCTTAAAGGCAGAAACTAAGTTTTTAAGAGCTTTTGCTTACGCTGATTTAGTGAAGTCGTTTGGTGGTGTGCCATTAATTACCACAGAACAAAACGCAACTGATGATTTAGAGGTGCCAAGAAATACTTATGATGAGTGCGTGGCCTTCATTATCAAAGAATGTGATGAAGCTGCGGCGGTATTGTTGCCATCTTATCCAGATGCTGCAGAGCTAGGTAGAGCTACAAAAGGAGCTGCATTAGCGCTAAAAGCTAGAGTGTTATTGTATCACGCAAGTCCATTAAACAACCCTAACAATACATTATCTCGTTGGGATGATGCAGCAAAAGCCGCCCAACAAGTAATGGCTCTTGCTCCTGCAACTTACGATATCCATCCAGATTACTACCAATTGTTTATGACCAAAGCGGGAAATAAAGAAGTAATTTTCGCGAAGAAATTTGCTCGTCCTCACCGTACACACCAAAGTGCTTGGATGTTGCACATGAGCTTTACGCCAACAGGTTGGGGTGGCTGGGGTGCTTTCCATGCAACGCAAAACTTGGTAGATGCTTTTGAAATGAGGACAACAGGTCTTCGTCCAGATGAAACTGGTTCTGGCTATGATCCGCAAAATCCGTATGCTAACCGCGATACTCGTTTAGATAGAGCAATGCTGATGAATGGTTCGCAATTTAAGGGCATTACGGTAGAAACTTTCCAAAGTGCTGATTTGAACGCTCACCCAGATGGCAATGCCAACGGACGCACCAACGGCGATAGAACTAAAACTGGTTACGGTCTTCGTAAATTTATTGATGATAAAAACATGACAGCCGATGCAGTTTACCAAGGTGGTGATAATGACTGGATTTACATGCGTTACGCAGAGGTTTTATTAAACTATGCTGAAGCTAAAAATGAATTCAGTGGCCCGGATGGTACAGTTTACGATGCTTTGGACAAAGTTCGTCAAAGAGGAGGTTTGCCACCGTTGCCGAGAAACTTTACCCAGGTTGCATTACAAGAAAAAATTCGCAACGAACGTAGAGTAGAGCTTTGTTTTGAAGAACACCGTGTTTATGATGTGAGACGTTGGAAAAAGGGAATGACTTATTTCAATGGACCTGTTTACAGAATGAACGTAATTAAAAATGCCGATGGTTCCATCACTTATACCAAAGCAGTTTTAGAAAACAGGGTTTATAAGGAGAGTTACAATTTGTTTCCAATTCCTCAAATTGAGAGAGAAAGAAACAGAAAATTAACACCTAATCCATAAAAATAATTGATAAATGATAGCACTTGTTCCGCAAGGTTAAAAATTGCGAACAAGTGCTTTTAACGTACAGGCTTATACCCTGATGATATGCAAAAAATAATCAACGGCATCGTAACGCTACTCGTTGTGTTCGGAAATAACATTTTCGCAGCAGAGGGAATGACAGTTAATCAACCCATAAAAGTAGAAGTTAGAAAATCTGATAAAGGCTTTCAATTGCTAAGAGGTGGAAAACCTTACTACATTAAAGGCGCTGGAGGTACTTCTTACTACAATCGTGTAGCTGCTTACGGAGGAAATTCTGTACGTACCTGGAGTACCAACAATGCGAAAAACATTCTCGATTCTGCACAAAAAAACGGACTTACGGTAATGATGGGCTTGCCTGTTACACCAGAGCGTCATGGTTTTAATTACGATGATGCAGCTGCGGTTAAAAAGCAGTTCGATAAAGTTAAAGCAGAAGTAATGAAATATAAAGATCATCCAGCTTTGCTGAGTTGGGGCATTGGTAACGAACTTAACCTATCTTACAAAAATCCAAAGGTTTGGGAAGCTGTAAACGATATCGCGAAGATGATCCACGAGGTTGATCCAAACCATCCTGCTACTACTGTTTTGGCGGGCATCAATCAAAAGGAAATTGATCAAATTAAAGCTACAGCTACTGCAATAGATATTTTAGCAATTAATACTTACGGAGGTTTGGCCGAATTGCCAGCTAAAGTTAAAGCTGTGGGGTGGACAGGTCCTTATATAGTTACAGAATGGGGCCCGACTGGACATTGGGAAGGCTTACAAACCGAATGGAATGCGCCTGTGGAAGAAACAAGTAGCGAAAAAGCTGCGGTATATTTTAACCGTTATAATTACGGAATTGATAGAGATAAAGCGAATTGCTTAGGTTCGTACGTGTTCTTGTGGGGACAAAAGCAGGAAAGAACGCCAACTTGGTATGGGCTTTTCACTTCAAGAGGTGAAGAAAGCGAAGTGGTAGATGTAATGCAATACCTTTGGACTGGTACTTTCCCGAAAAATAAAGCACCACACATTTACGGCTTTGTGCTGAATAAGCAGAAGTCGAATCAGAGCGTTACCTTAAAGCCAAGTACAAATTACGACGCAGAAGTTATCGCTTTTGATCCAGATAAAGACCAGTTAAAATATAGATGGGAGCTACTGCCCGAAGCAACTAAAGTAGGCGAAGGCGGTGATCATGAGGATAAACCAGCAACCGTAAAAATGAACTATAAGGATCTTGGCAATGGTAAAATCAGTATTACTGCTCCAGCTGCATCAGGTGCTTATCGTTTATTTGTTTATGTGGAGGATGGAAAAAACAAAGTGGCAACCGCTAACATCCCATTTTTTGTAAAGTAAAATACCGAGCGATTAGATTTTTGAACTTAAACCCGAGAAAATGAAGGCACGCACATTATTGTTTAGAAGTTGTATCATGGCGCTTTTTGTACTAACCATGAGCATGAGCTGCAAAAAGGAGGCAAAAGCCACCGAGCCAACAGATTTACAATTAACAGCAAACGTTAGTAGCGATGGTTCTGGAAGAGTAGATTTTGTAGCTACAGCAAATAATGCAGATCGTTATTTGTTTTCTTTTGGGCAAAGCGCTAACGAGAGCATTCGTTCTAATGACGGTAAAGCGTATACGATTTATGCCGAAGGTGGAACTTACACCGTAAAAGTAACAGCGTATTCTGCTAGCAATAAATCTATAGAGCTTACCAAACAGGTTACCGTAGAAAAGAACGAAGTAATAGATAACAGTGGTTACATCTCACCAGAAACTTATCCGGGTATGACCTTGGTTTGGCAAGATGAGTTTAACGGCACTGCTTTAGATACTAGGTTTTGGACTTTCGAAGAAGGTAACGGTCACGAAGGTTGGGGCAATTGGGAGTTACAATATTACCGCCCAGAAAATACCCGAGTGCACAATGGCTACTTAACCATCACCGCAAAAAAGGAATCTTTCGGTGGACGTGAATACACTTCATCAAGAATAAAAACACAAGGCAAAAAGGATTTCTTATATGGTCGTATCGAGATGAGAGCTAAGTTGCCGAAAGGTCAGGGTATTTGGCCTGCGTTTTGGGCTTTGGGTTCAAACATTACAACGGTGAATTGGCCATTTTCTGGAGAAATCGATATCATGGAAATGGTTGGCGGTGGCCCAGGAAAGGATAACACCCTCCATGGAACAGTGCACTACGAAGATGCAGGACACAAATATATCGGCGGTTCTACCACGTTAAAATCTGGCGACTTCTACGATAAATTCCATGTGTTCTCTATCGTTTGGACAGCCAGCTCAATCAAGTGGTATCTCGATAACGAAGAGTTTTATACGTTCGATACTACTGGCGCAAATAAAGACGAATTCAGGCGCCCATACTTCCTCTTGCTTAATCTAGCCGTTGGCGGAAATTGGCCAGGTGCACCAAATGCAAGCACCGTATTTCCACAAAAGTATATTATAGATTATGTGAGAGTTTTTCAATAGAACTATCTTCATCCGTTAGTTAATAGATTGTTTGAATAAGCCCCGAGGTAAAACTTGGGGCTTTGGTTTTTAGATGGGGATCGATAAGAGATAGTAATGGCGATTTAACACCCCGCCTTTCAGGCACCCCTCTAAAAGAGGGGAATATAAGGCGCTAACCCCTGATGGATCGGAAGTGATCGGACATCGACATGTTATAGTCGATTAACCAGTTACACAATTTAACCAGTTAACCAAAAAACTAAAAAGCCACGCTCATTTTCTTTTCTGGAAAACTCGCCTTTGTACTTTTTCGAGCTCCATTCTTTTCTACGTGAAGAATATTCATTTGATCATCAAACAAATCGTATAAAATGCCATTATTTGCAACTAATGTTTTAAAAGAGGATAACTTTTCTACTTCCAGATATACATTGGTTGCTTCATGATCATTTTCAAAGCCGAGAAAATTAGGCTTTACCATTTTGCCATCTATAGCAATTTTTAGATTTGTCTCTATATAGTTTTTGATGAAACCGTTCATCTCTTTTTCTCTGTTTTTAGCGTGCAAATCAATTTTGCTCTTAAATCTTTGGCTTAACACGTTTTCAAAATCATCCGTAAAAATCCTACATGTAATTTCTAAGGTTTTGTCCTTAGCGTTATGGCTAATTTCAGTTGTACTTACATGAAACGGATGCTTTTTATTCTCCTCTAGCGGCAAAAAGCTTAAAGGAAGTAACATCAGAAGTAACAATTTTGAAAATATTGTGCTCATTTTTATTATCTAAACCTTAAAAGTAACAGAAAGAACCTAACTTAGAGTAAAATTCACCGCTAAAATTAACTTCGATATGTCCTTTTCCGATTTCTTATTCTATTTTGAGTTAGGTTGGTCGCATATTGTAAGTTTAGATGCCTTAGATCACCAACTCTTCATTTTGGCATTAGTAGCCGTTTACACTACCAAACAGATCAAACAAATTTTGATATTGGTAACGGCTTTTACGATTGGTCACTCCGCTACTTTGGCATTGAGTGCTTTAGATATCATCCGTTTCGATAGTAAATGGGTAGAATTTTTAATTCCCTGCACTATTTTTATCACTGCTATAGCCAATTTATTTAAAAATGGGAAGAGGCAAAAAGGAGTACAAATTAATTATTATTTAGCACTGTTTTTTGGCTTAATCCACGGAATGGGCTTTGCAAATTCGGTCCGTATGATGCTGGCAAAAGACCAATCTATAGGCTGGGGTTTGTTTGGCTTCAATTTGGGCTTAGAAGTAGGGCAAATTGTTTTTGTTGCTTTAACAATGTTGATATCGGGAATTTTGCTTTATTTCTTCAAAGTGAGGCAAAGAGATTGGATCATATTTTTATCATCCGCAGTTTTTGCATTAGCTTTACAAATGGCTTTGCAGCGCATACCTTTTTAATAAGTATCAAATGAAAAGATTTTACGGTTTCTGTTTAAGTGCTACATTACTTGCTTCATCGGCATTGGCACAAAATATCCAAAACAATCCGGGTAGCAACCATGGTAATAAGTTCGAGCAATTGGGCACTATATTACCTACACCAAACGAACAGCGTACCGCTAGTGGCGCACCAGGGGTAAAGTATTGGCAACAACGTGCAGATTACGATATCAAATGCGAATTGGATGAAAACACGCAAACCTTAAAAGGTAGCGAAACCATCACCTATTATAACAATTCGCCAGATCCTTTGACTTACCTTTGGATCCAGCTCGATGAAAATCAGCATAGCAACCTCAAAAATGCCAACTATCAAGTGTCTTCTAAAATGCCAGATAGAGCTACAGACGTCCAAGTAGAAAACTTTTCACTTTCTAATGCAGACAATGGTTTTGGTTTTAATATTCTGAAAATTACAGATGCGCAAGGTAAAAATCTAAAATATACCATCAATAAAACAATGATGCGTATAGAAACACCTGTTTTAAAATCTGGAGATAAATTCGTTTTCAATATCGATTGGAATTACAAAATTGTAGATCGGATTGCGAAAGGTGGTAGAGGTGGTTACGAATATTTCCCAAATGATGGAAATTACTTGTTCACGATGGCGCAATGGTATCCACGTCTTTGCGTTTACAGTGATTTTCAAGGTTGGCAAAACCAACAATTTACAGGCAGGGGCGAGTTTGCGCTAACCTTCGGTGATTTTAAAGTACAAATGACCGTGCCAGCAGACCACATGGTAGGTTCTACAGGCGAGTGCCAAAACTATGCACAAGTACTAACCCCAACGCAACTATCGCGATTTAATACTGCTAAAACGGCTAAAGCTCCGATAGAAATAGTAACCTTAGCAGAAGCTAAAGCTGCCGAAACCAAAAAATCGACGGCCAAAAAAACTTGGGTTTTCCACGCTAAAGATGTGAGGGATTTCGCTTGGACTTCATCACGTAAGTACATTTGGGATGCCATGAACCAAAAAGTGGCAGATAAAGACGTGCTTTGTATGAGCTTCTACGGCAAAGAGGCTTACAATTTGTACGGCAGGTATTCTACAAGGGTAGTTGCGCATAGCATCAAAACCTATTCAGATTTCACTATTCCTTATCCATATCCAGTAGCGCAAAGTATTGAGGCTGCAAACGGAATGGAATATCCAATGATTTGTTTCAACTACGGCAGAACTAACGAAGACGGAACCTATAGTGAAACCGTGAAAAACGGGATGATTGGTGTGGTCATTCACGAAGTGGGCCATAATTTCTTCCCAATGATCATCAATAGCGATGAGCGCCAGTGGTCTTGGATGGACGAAGGTTTGAATACGTTTACGCAGTTCTTAACCGAATCATCTTGGGACGATAAATTTCCTAGCAAACGTGGGCCAGCTCATGCCATTGTGCCTTATATGCAGTTGCCAAAAGATCAGTTGGAACCTATCATGTCCAACTCTGAAAATATTGTGCAGTTTGGTCCTAATGCTTATGCAAAACCTGCTACGGGCTTAAACATTCTTCGGGAAACTATTATGGGCCGCGAACTTTTCGACTATGCTTTCAAGGAATATTCAAAAAGATGGGCGTTTAAACATCCAACACCAGCCGATTTCTTTAGAACAATGGAAGATGCTAGTGGAGAAGATTTAGATTGGTTTTGGAGAGGTTGGTTCTACAGCACCGATGCTTGCGATATCTCTTTGGATGAAGTGAAATATGCCAAAGCCGATTTCCCGAAGCCTGCAAAAACGATGAAGCAGAAGCAAACGGTAGATAAACCTATCTTAACAGATGACGATATCAGCAAACAAAGAAATAGGGAAGATAAGCGCATTAAGTTCTATACAGATCAAGATTTGGAAGCTCGTGATTTTTACTGGAAATATGCGAGAGGTTTGGTGCAAATAGACAGCAGTAAAGTAAAAACAAAAGAGGTAAGATTGCCTTTGGAAGAGTTTACCAGCGAAGAAAAATCTAAATATGCCAACAAACATTTTTATGAACTGAACTTTAGTAACAAAGGCGGTTTGGTGATGCCAATTATTGTAGAGTTCACTTTTAAAGATGGTACTAAAATGGTGGATAGAATACCGGCACAAATATGGAGACTGAACGAAGTGAAAACTTCTAAATTTTATGCGCTAGATAAAGAAGTGGCGGCCATTAAAGTAGACCCTTTCCGCGAAACTGCTGATATCAACGAAAGTAACAACACTTGGGGAGCGGTAGAAGCTGCGCCATCTAAATTCCAGATGTTTAAGGCTTCAAAATCTGCAGCTGGCAGGGGGCAGTCTGAAGGCGTCAACCCAATGCAGTTAGAAGTGAAAAAAAGCAAATAATAATTCTCGGATAAATACCCGAAGGCCTCGATTTTATCGGGGCTTTTTTGTAACTTTTTATTGCGGTAGCTGTTTAGTATTCGTCATTGCGAGGCACGAAGCAATCTTAAAGCGGTATGTTGTCATTTCATAACAGAATGCTTCGTGCCTCGCAATGACGACCAGATTCATAGCAACGTATAATCCCTAAACCGTATCTTTGTAATAATGAAGTTCAAACTCATCTCTGAATATAAACCAACTGGCGATCAGCCGGGGGCGATAAAACAATTGGTAGAAGGAGTAAATGCTGCCGAGCATTACCAAACCTTGTTAGGTGTAACTGGTTCGGGTAAAACATTTACCATCGCAAACGTAATTGAGCAAACGCAAAAGCCAACGCTAATCCTTAGTCATAACAAAACTTTGGCAGCACAGTTATATGGCGAAATGAAACAGTTTTTTCCAGAAAATGCGGTGAACTACTTCGTTTCTTACTACGATTATTATCAGCCAGAGGCTTACATGCCTACAACGAATACCTATATCGAAAAGGATTTACAAATCAATGAAGAGATAGAGAAACTGCGTTTGCGTTCTACGTCTTCTTTGATTTCAGGTCGTCGGGATGTAATCATTGTTTCTTCTATTTCCTGCATTTACGGTATGGGAAACCCAGAAGATTTTTCTAAATCCGTATACCGTTTTGGTGTAGGTACAAGGGTAAGTAGAAATGCTTTTTTACACCACCTGGTGGAAATTTTATACGCCCGTACCATTAATGATTTTAAGCGTGGAACTTTCCGTGTAAAAGGCGATACAGTAGATATTTATCCAGCTTACATGGACCATGCTTATCGTATTTCATTTTTTGGAGATGATATCGAAGAATTATCAGCTATTGATCCGGTTACGGGAAAAACCATAGAGAAATTAGAGGATATTGCCATTTACCCAGCCAACCTTTTCGTTACACCAAAAGAAAGGTTTAACCAATCAATTTGGGGCATACAAGAGGAATTGGAAGTGCGTAAAAACCAACTTTTAGGTGATGGTTTAAATCTCGAAGCCAAACGTTTGGAAGAACGTGTCAATTTCGATATCGAGATGATGAAAGAATTGGGTTATTGCTCAGGAATTGAGAACTACTCCCGTTTCTTCGATGGCCGCTCGCCAGGTATGCGCCCCTTCTGTTTGTTAGATTATTTTCCAGATGATTACCTGATGGTGATTGATGAAAGCCATGTAACGGTGCCGCAAATTAGGGCAATGTACGGCGGCGATAGGTCACGTAAATTATCGTTGGTAGAATATGGCTTCCGTTTGCCATCGGCGCTGGATAACCGCCCGCTTAACTTTGAAGAGTTTGAACGTTTAGCACCGCAAACTATCTATGTAAGTGCTACGCCAGCCGATTACGAGCTGCAAAAGTCTGATGGAGTGGTAGTAGAACAGGTAATTAGACCAACGGGTTTGTTAGACCCCTTAATCGAAATCCGCCCTGCGATAAACCAAGTAGATGATTTATTGGACGAAATTGATAAAACCATTAAACAAGGCGACCGTGTGTTGGTAACCACGCTAACCAAACGCATGGCAGAAGAACTGACCAAATACATGGATAGGCTGAACATAAAATGTCGTTACATCCACTCTGAGGTGAAAACTTTAGAACGTGTGGAGATATTACGTGGCTTACGTTTGGGCGAGTTTGATGTGCTGATTGGTATTAACTTGCTGCGTGAAGGTCTAGATTTGCCAGAGGTAAGTTTCGTAGCTATTTTAGATGCAGATAAGGAAGGTTTCTTGCGTTCGGATAGAGCATTGATCCAAACCATTGGTCGTGCAGCTCGTAATGATAGAGGTCGGGTAATTATGTACGCCGATGATATCACCGAATCGATGGAGCGTACCATTAGCGAAACCAACCGACGCCGGGAAAAGCAAATTGCTTACAACTTAGAACATGGCATTACACCAAAGACTGTCGGTAAATCTAAAGAAGAAATTATGGAGCAGACCTCTGTGTTGGAAGTTTCTGAAAAACAGAAAGCCAGAGCAAAAGCTTACGTAGAAGTAGACGAAGTGAGCATCGCTGCAGATCCAGTAGTGCAATACATGACCAAACCAGAGCTACAAAAAGCATTAGATAAATCTCGTAAAGAAATGCAAAAGGCAGCTAAAGAAATGGATTTCTTATTGGCCGCCCGTTTACGTGATGAGATGTTTGCTTTGGAGAAAGTATTTGAAGAAAGGTTTGGAAAGTAGAATACCTACTGTGGATTTCGAAACTTTAGTCTAAATGGTTTTTGCATATATTTTTTTAGCGTTTCTCGGCTTTGACGACGTAGGTATTCGTAATGCTGTCGTGCCAACCTCTTTGATTAAATAAAAATGATAAAGCATTGAATGGGATAAGCCTGCAAAATGTTCTGCCAAATCTTTGAGCGATAGACGGGCGAGCACCTTCATCGTTAACAATGATGTTGCCGAGTATAGTTTTGCCAATGGTGATATTGAAAACTACTTCCAAAACTAGATAATAGAAAAGTGTAAAAAATGAAACTATAATAGATGCGCCGGTTAAGGTATTAGAAGCTCTTATTAATGATGCGAGAAATGGAATATCTAAAAAATTAGTGTTAAATAGTAAATACCTATAGGTGCTAGAGGTCGAATAAATAGCTGAGAAATAAAAGGCTACATCAAATAAGTGATGAAATAATCTATTCCACCTATTAACTGGTCTAAAAACAACATCACCATTATCTTGCTGATCTAATAGGGGAGTAGCATCTTTTTGAAGAATATATAGCACATAGCCTTTAAAAGCAAACAAAACATAATTAAGAACAATAAAAAATGGGTTTATCATCCCAATGGGCTTATTTGGAGAGAAAAAGTTCCAATAGATATTAAAAGGCAACAATACTAAATATGTGATGACGAAGTATTGTAGATAGATTTTTAAAACGGTACTTTTTTTAAACTTACTAACAAACAATTGCACGATTCCTATTAGATAAATTATTAGCGTAAGTGGCTGGATATAATTCTCTAATGGCCGAGGGAAAAATGGAGAACTGCTATTATACTTCAGTTCAAACTTAATGTATGAAAATATGGAATAAATAAGCAAAGAAGATAGTATAAAAGCTAATATTTTTATTTTTGGTATTGACTTGAGCATTAATTTTTAAAGATTATTTAGATGAATAAAATAGTTGTTCGAATATAAATTTAAGAAAACAACTGTATTATAGGTAGTTTTGAACCAAAATATAATTACAATTGTGCAAGGACAAAACAGAAACGAAATTTACCCAGGTTTAGAAGTGGGGATTATTTTAAAGAAAGATCAGCGAAATGGAAACGTAACTTACGGTGTGGTAGAAAAATTACTAACCTCTTCGGCTTTCCATTCCAGAGGAATAAAAGTACGTTTAGAAGATGGGCAAATTGGTAGGGTTTGCGAAATTGTTGAGGAAGGGTGAAGCATACAGTAAGAATTTATTTGCAATTCAAAATCCCGTAGGGATGCCCTTATGGTAGGAATTGAAAGGATACCAATTACAAAGTCCCGTAGGGACGACCATTGCAAGATTTTTGCTAGGATGTGTTTGTCAGATGAAAACGAAAGCCTAATTTGTAACAAATCCATAAGTTTCTAATAGAATTGTAATGAAATTGCAATGAAAATCGTTACTTGAAACAAATAACTGGAGGCAAAGTCTATATTTGTAATAACAGTATTGATATGGGATTTCTGATAAAATTTATATTCATCACAATAATTGTACTCTGGATAATCAGGTTATTGATTAGGCTTATATTCCCTGCTGTAATAAGAAATGCTTTTGGAAACATGCAACAGCAAGCTCAACAACAGCAGCAGCAACAACAAAGACCGCGTCGTCCAGAAGGCACTATTTCTATAGATCACATGCCTAAAAAAGAAAAACGAAGAGGCAACGCCGATAATTTGGGTGAATTTGTAGACTACGAGGAAGTAAAGTAATCTAGTTTTCTTCTTTTTTCGGAGACAACCACTTTCTAATTGGCAAATCGTAAAATTTCATGGCTAAATAGGCGATAATAATTTGACCTATAATTAATGACGGAATTACCCAAGCTAATGTTTGATGGTTGGGTTGCGCCTGTGCGTAGTAGTTGCCAAATGCCCAAAGTACAAAGTAGTGCGTAATGTAAAGTGGGTACGAAAGTTGTCCCGACAGTCGGCAAATTCCCTGGTGCGCCGGATTTAAAACCGTTCCCGCTCCCAAGGCAACCAAAAACGGAAAGTAAACAACAATCAACAAGGGTTCGGTGATCCAATTCCAACTATCTCGGTATGGAACAAAAAATGCCAATGCAAGTAACACGGCTACTAATGGAAAGCCTAGCTTATTTTTAATGATCAACTGATAACGGAATACGCACATACCTGCTAAAAACGAGAAAGCCACTCTTACACCGCCATCCCAAAAATTATCTTTAGACCAACCTCCGCTTATATTTCCCGCTGATTTGGAAACATAGAAAAGCATAGCTGCTGCTACGATTGCCAACAGTAATAACCAAACTCTTTTAAGGCGATGCAACACTAATGCATATACAATATTTGCTACGTATTCCCAAAAAAGTGTCCAAGCGGGTGCATTTAAACCAAAATTATTAAAAGCTCGTTCGGCAATAATTGGGTAAGGTATCATCAAGATTGATGCAAAAAACAACAAGGTCAATTTTCCTGTGCTGTACGCTTCTATTTGATTTCCGAATGGGTCGAAGATAAAACCGAGCAACCCCAATATCGTTCCCAAAACTACCAGCGGATGCAACCTCACTAATCTTTGTTTGAAGAAGGTTTTCAAGCCCATTTGTGTTAACCTGTCATCGTAAGCATAAGCAACTACAAACCCAGACAAACAAAAGAAAAAATCTACCGCCAAATAAGCATGAGCAATTAAATCGTCGGGATGTGGCGTGTACATTTCTATAAAGTGAAATACCACCACAGCCATTGCGGCAACACCACGTAAGCCATCTAAAATTTCGAAATGTGCTTTACTCTTAAATGCTGCGTTGGCAGATAATTCGCTCATTTTGGTTTTGGGTTAAAGTTCAAGAATAAGCATTTTGCTTGGTTTGAGCAAGGTTTTTGTGTACGTACGTTGTTACATAAACCCGATTGAAGTGGATGCCGATTTTCATCGGCATGAACGGAAAGCGGGACTACCCTTTCAAAAGAGCTACTAACACTGCTTTTCAAAAACATCTAAATAAAATAACGATGCCTTAACAATCAGTTAATTAGCAGTATAGACTTTTGTAAAAGTTAATTATCATACTATGCTTGAACTGTTTTTAATTGTATGCCTGGTTCTTTTTGTAGCGTTTTTCTTTAGTCCGTACGAGTTAACCGTTGGCGAAGAGGAAGATTAATAACGCTACCAAAATTAGCTTATGGAGAAGAGAAATGTAGAAATTGTGGTGATTTCTGATGTGCATTTGGGTACATACGGCTGCCATGCAAAGGAGCTATTAAAATACCTGAAAAGCATTAAGCCAAAAACGCTGATCCTTAACGGTGATATTATTGATATTTGGCAGTTTAGTAAGCGCTATTGGCCAGAAACGCACATGAAAATTCTGCGAAAACTGATGAAGTTTGTAGTAGAAGGTGTAAATGTGTACTACCTTACGGGAAACCACGATGAGCTTTTGCGCAAGTTTGCTGATATGAGCTTGGGCTCTTTTTACCTTCAAAACAAACTAGTGATGGAACTGGATGGTAAAAAGGCTTGGTTTTTTCATGGTGATATTTTTGACGTAACGATGCAGCATTCTAAATGGTTGGCAAAGTTAGGCGCAATTGGTTACGACACCTTAATTTTACTGAATAGCATGGTAAATTCGATGCTTACTTTTTTTGGTAAGGAAAAAATGAGTTTCTCTAAAAAGATTAAAGCTAAGTTTAAGGATGCCGTTAAATTCATCAATAGTTTTGAGGAAACTGCTGCGGAATTGGCTATCGAAAACGGTTATCAGTATGTAGTTTGCGGGCACATTCATCAGCCAGAAAAGAGAAATATTTTAGCGAATGAAGGTGAGGTTTTGTACCTGAATAGTGGCGATTGGGTAGAGAATTTAACCGCTTTAGAATACAGTGCTGGGAATTGGGAAATTTTTAAATACGAAGCGCAAAACTTCGTTAAAGATGAGATAGAGCAGGGCGAGCTTTCGGATGGAGATGACTTGACAGGAAAGCTGGATGTGAACATTTTATTGCAGAAAATTAAGTTAGAAATTGCCTGAAACTTGAAAGCGTGTTAGCATCAAATCGGTTGAAATTACAAAAGACCGTTAACGATTATAGACCAAATTACGACATTGGCGGGGACGCCAATGGGAGCATTATCCTTCTGTGTCATTTCCTGCATACTGAACATTATTCCTTGTTAGCGGGGACGCCAACAAGCATATTTTTAATACGCACTCAATAAAAATATACTTTGATTTTTAAACAGTTTCTGAATACTGCAGAAAAATATAGATATTAGAACCCGAATGAAAATACTTTACGCCATACAGGGAACGGGCAACGGACATGTGAGCAGAGCAAGGGAGATAGTTCCGCTTTTACAACAGCATGGCGAGGTAGATTTACTGATTTCGGGCACACAGGTGGATGTGAAGTTGGCGCAAGAAATCAAGTATAACTTTCATGGCTTTAGTTTTATTTTCGGCAAAAAAGGTGGCGTAGACCATTACAAAACCTGGAAAAACATGAACCTTTTTCAGTTCAAAAAGGACATGAATGCCATTCCACTAAGTGATTACAATCTCATTTTAAACGATTTTGAACCTATTTCTGCATGGGCTTGCAAGCTAAAAGGTATAGAAAGCGTTTCGTTAAGTCATCAGGCTTCGTTCAAATCTAAAAAGGTGCCGCGGCCTAAAACTATAGATTGGGGCAAACTGATTTTAAGTAGATATGCACCAACTACGCATCATATTGGTTTCCATTTTGATAGGTACGATGATTTCATTTACAAGCCTGTAATTAGAAGTGAAATTAGACAGTTGGAGGCAAGCAATTTGGGACATTACACGGTTTACTTGCCAGCCATAGATGATAAAGATTTGGTAAAGGTGCTGAAACAAATTCCACAGGTACGTTGGGAGGTTTTTTCTAAGCATACCAAAATAGCTTATGCGGATGGAAATGTATTTGTTGAACCGGTAAACAACGAAAAGTTTAACCAAAGCATGGCAAGCTGTGAAGGCGTTTTTACTGGTGGCGGTTTTGAAGGGCCAGCAGAGGCTTTACACTTAGGCAAGAAGTTATTGGTTGCGCCAATGCGTTTCCAGTACGAGCAGCAATGCAACGCCTACGCTTTAAAGCAATTTGGCTTGCCCGTAATTTGGGGCAGCAACAGAAATTGGGTGCCTATCCTCAAAGATTTTGTAGCTAAGCCACAAGAGCATAAATTCGATTTCCCAGACGAAACGGCTTCAATTATTGCCCATACGGTAAATACTTTTGCCAGATAAATTTCTTTACTTTGTTGCAAAGTTGCAATACCGGCAACACTTATTTTCGGTTAAAGATGATTAATCAGTTTAGAAGTTTACATCCACTTAATTTGGCATTGCTGGTAGCGTACACCATTTTTATGCGCATGGCGATTTTTTTTCATCTGCCGCCAGAGCTTAATGTCGAGATTTTAGAATCTTACACTAAACTTTTTATCAATATCCCAAATGATGTGCTATCTGCCGAAGCAAATGTTTTTTTCGCAACTGTAATAGCATTGGTGCAGGCGCTTATTTTTAATCGTATCGTTAATAATCACGGCTTATTGGCCAAGCCAACTTATCTACCGGCATTACTATACGTTACCGGTACAAGTTTATTTTTGCAGTTTTTGGTGCTCAGTCCGGCTTTAATCTGTAATTTTTTAATCATCATCATCATTGATAAATTCCTGAAACTTTCGAAAACGGCAAGCGCCATGAGCATCATGTTTGATGTAGGAATGCTCATCGCCATTGGCACATTGATCTATTTCCCTTTCATATTAATGTTGCTGATGTTATGGTTAAGTTTACTGATGTACCGTCCTTTTAATTGGCGGGAGTGGATTTCGGGGATCATCGGCTTTTTAACCATTTTTATGTTTGTGGCGGTTTTTTATTATTGGAACGATAAGATAGATCGTTTTATTGATATCTGGCAGCCGCTGACCAACAAGTTCCCAAGTAAGCTACAGATTAACTACAACGATTATTTGGTGCTCATTCCGGTAGGTTTAATTATGATTTTGGCTGTTATACAGCTTAGGGACAACTTTTTTAGAAGTTTTATCAGTACCCGGAAAGCGTTTCAAATGTTATTCTTTATGTTTTTGGTAAGCATTTTCAGTTTCTATGCTAAACGTGGCGTTACAGTTTCACATTTTATGTTGTGTGTGCCTCCGGGAGCGGTGTTGTTAGCTTATTTCTTTTCTAATGCCAAAAAACGATGGTTTTACGAAACCCTTTTTGCCATTCTGGTGATTTGCATTCAGTACTTTTTGTTTGTTTAATATCCAATCAATCCAGCTAATCTGTACCCTCTTTTTTTAGTATTCCCAACAGATCGTTTGCTCCTTCTAACGCTCCATATTTGGCAATTAGTTGCTCTAGGTCTTTAATTGCTTCATCAAACCAGTATTTAGGATTTGCCGATTTCTTAAAGAGCATTATGCCAGTAGAATAGTGGTTAATGGCAGAAATGTAATCTTTTTTTATGAGATAAACCATTCCAATTTGAGGATAAGCACGCTCTAAATTTGGATTTAAACTTATTGCCTGCTTGCTGAACTCTAAACTTTTATCATACTCCTCTTTTTCAAAAGAGGCTCTGCCAAGCGTTGCAAAGGTTTCCGCTCTGCTTTCATTCTCAGTCTTTTTAACTATCATATTTTCTTCCACAATGGCTACCACTTCAAAAGTGACAGATGTTCCTTCGGTAGCACTTGGGTTTCTAAAAGCTAAGCACCATTTATTAGACATTGTTTCGTTAATATATACCGTTCCATCACGATAGTTTTCTCTGGAGAAATCGGTGTCATAAGTGAAATTACCCCTCAGCTGATCCAGTGTTCTATTAAATTTACTGCAGTTTTCTCTGTCCATTAGGTAAATATCACAAACACCAGCACCCGATGGGGTTAAAATGGCATTGGTAGCAACCGCTGTTAATCCGGTGGGATCATAAAGCCTAGTAAGTTGAGATAAAAGTCCAATGTTTATTTTTGATTTTTCACCTTTTGAAGTGGTGAAAGAATAATACCATTCTATTGTATTTTTTGGAAGTGTAATGTTGAAAGACGTGCTTGATCTACCTCCTAAAGTTCCTCTGGTTCTGCCATTCAAGTAGAATGTTTGTGGGGTCATTACTTGTACCACCTTTCGTTCCTTCTGTGCATTTTGTCCTTTTGCCAGCAGAGCTATAAATACTAAAATTAAAACTGAAAAAAACTGTTTCATACTACATTGTTCTAACTTATCATCGTTATAACAAAACAAGAAGGTGCCCATATTGTGTTTTTAGATTAATTTTAATCGTTTCAAGAACTTAGTCTTTAAAACAAATCTTTTGAGCGGGTGCCATAGGTTTAGTATGTTGCTTTAACCTTTTTTAACAAATTGATACCTCGAAACTTGCCAAAGATTAATAGCTTTGTGGCATGAAACTGGTAGCGATGTTTCTTCTATTCGTAAATTTTGGTTTGGTAAGGTAAAATATTGATGCGTAATCTGGTCGTAGATATTGGCAATACCTATAGTAAAATAGCAGTCTTTGAGCAAAAAGAACTCATTCATTTCCTACAGCTTAAAAAACTAGAAGAGAAAGACCTCTTAAAACTTATTGCCGAATATCAGATAGAGAATTCGACGGTTTCTAGCGTGGGCAATGAAATAAACCACCTCGAAATATTGCTAAATAAACATACCCATTACACACGTTTCACTACCGAAATAATGGGCAGTATAAAAAGCCATTACGAAAGCCCTGCAACTTTGGGCCTAGATAGATGGGCAAAGGTAATTGCAGCGCATTGCTTATATAAGGGTATTAATACTTTGATGATTGATGCCGGCACTTGCATAACTTATGATGTGTTGACAGCCAAGAATGAATACTTTGGCGGAAGCATAAGTTTAGGCTTGAATATGCGTTTTAAGGCTTTGAACCATTACACTGGTCGCCTCCCTTTGGTAAATTGGGATAAGGAACAAGAGCGTATTGAAGAGGGAAGTAATACGCAGAATGCTATTAAGCGAGGTGTATTGCAGGGAGCGCTTAACGAAATAGAGGGATTTATTGCCATAGAGCATAAGAGAAATAAAGATTTAAAGGTAGTTTTAACCGGAGGCGATTCGCTTTTTTTGACCAAGCAATTAAAAAATAGCATATTTGCCGCCCAGATTACTCACGAACCATATTTGGTTTTAAAAGGCTTGAATGAAGTTATTACATTATAAAATGAACAATAAAATTAAGCGTGTATATGTTGCTACGCTGTCAATGCTAACAATGTCGTTAGGGGTTTTTGCGCAAACAACAGTACAATCTCCATATTCTAAATTTGGCTTGGGTAACCTAAGAGGCTCTGTTTTACCTCAGCAAAGAGGTATGGGAAGTATCTCAACGGGTGTTTTTAGGTCTAGCTATATTAATAATATCAATATGCAAAATCCAGCTTCTTATGCTGGTATAAGTCTTACCACTTTAGATATTGGTATGGCTGGAAGCTCAACAGAACTAAAGACGAATAATTTAAGCGAGCGTAGTTTCAATGCGTCGCTAAGCCATGTAGCTATGGCATTTCCTCTTACTACTAAATCTGCAGTTAGTATCGGTATTTTACCATACTCAGAGCTAGGTTACGATTTTAGAAATACTGCAACTTTAGGAACTGGTACAAGTGCAAAATCTGTAGATTATTTATACAAAGGCGAAGGAGGCTTGTCAAAAGCATATCTAGGTTACGGTATCCAATTTGGCGATCATTTTAGAGTGGGTGCCAATGCCGAATATCTTTTTGGTAACTTGATACAAAGTGCATCTACCGAGTTTGTAAATGATCCTGGCGCTATTAATTCTCGCGATCAGGTGAAAAACAGTATTTACGGACTTAACTACAGCTACGGTGCACAATACGACTTTCGCTTAGGTAGTAGAACTTCTTTGGTATTAGGTTATTCTGGGTCTTCTGGTTCAAAATTAAACTCAGAGAAAAGCCAGTACACTACCATATATACTAAAGATGCGCAAGGAAACGAGCGTTCAGCTTTAGATACGTTAAGCTTTACAGAGAATGGAAAAACAGATTTGAAAATGCCTTTGCTGCATTCATTTGGGTTCACCTTGCAAAAAGAAAATAAATGGTTGGTCGGTGCTGATTATCGCACGGGAAAATGGTCTGAAACAACAATAGATAATGTAAACCAAGGTCTTCAAGATACTTATGGTGTATCTGTTGGTGGTCAATTTACGCCAGATATCACTGCAATTAACGGATATTTTAAAAGAGTTGATTACCGTTTAGGCTTTACTTACGATAAAACATATATTAGAATGGCTAACGAAGATGTGAAGCAGACTGCGGTTACTTTCGGATTAGGGCTGCCGCTTCAATCTGGTTACGGAAGATCATCATTCTATAAAATGAACGTTTCTGCAGAAGTTGGTAGAAGAGGGAAAATTACAAATAGTTTAATTCAAGAGCGCTACGTAAACTTTCATTTAAGTTTCTTGTTGAATGATAGATGGTTCCAAAGGTTTAGGTTTGATTAATAAGGCTTGAAAAAAGCTAAAAGATTAAAGAAGTATAGCGTTGAAAGCGGTAAAATTGAAGATTGGCGGTAACACTTTTGCAGGCGAAAATTTTAGCTCGCCAGCTTTAAGTCTTCAGTCTTTAGTCTTTGGTCTTTTTACTTTTACCTTTCTTCTTTATTCTTGCGGTGGCGATGACCTAAAAAAAGTTTCATCCATTGCTGCCAATAAAGTTACATTAACTAAAGACAGAACTTACGGCGTAGAGATAATTTATAGCGATTCTGCAAAGGTAAAAGCAAAAGGTTATGCACCCATTTTAGATAAAGTAACTCCTTCGGCCGGTGCTGCTTATAGCGAAATGCCCAATGGCGTTAAAATCTATTTTTTAGATGATTTTCTAAAAAACAAAGGAACCATAACTTCAAACTACGCTATCAATAAAGAAGTGGAAAAAATTACCATATTTAGGAAAAATGTGGTTGTAGTTACTGATAACATGACTTTTACCACCGAAGAACTTACATGGGACGAGAACAAGCGTCTTTATACATCACCGGCTGGTACAGTAACTACAAAAGATGGAAATGTGCTTAATGGAACTAGCTTTTCTGCCCCACAAGATTTCAGTACTTACAGCATTACCATGCCTTCAGGTCAGGGTTATGTTGATAATGGAAAACTGCCTCAATAGCCACCAATTTTAAGCTTCTATCTTCCTAGTTTTCAACTTAAAAAACAATTGAAATTTAATATTTTCTAATTTGTTTCAAATTTGTATCTTGCGCCCTCTTAAAATAAAATTTTAATATAGAATAATATGGGTATAATGACATTCTTGCGTAACCGTGCAGGGCTTATCTTAATTGGAGCAATAGGTTTCGCAATTGTAGCATTTTTAATTGGAGACGTTTTTACTACCGGACAATCTTTTTTAAGTGCGTCTAGAACAACAGTAGGGTCTATTGACGGGGAAGACATAAAGTACGAACAATTTAACACAAAAGTAGAGCAAACTTCTGCTCAGTTTAAGCAACAGTACGGAGGCGTTATGAACGCTCAAATGCAAGCTATGGCAGTAGATCAAGCTTGGCAGTCGGAAATTGCAAACATCGTTTTAGGTAAAGAGTTTGATCGTGTAGGCTTAACAGTTTCTGCAGACGAGCTTTTCGATCTAATCCAAGGCAAAACTCCTAGCCCATTAATTACACAGTATTTCGGTAATCCACAAACTGGTGAGTTTGATAGAGCAGCTGTAATGACTTCTCTTAAGTCTAGAAATACAAATCCTCAATTGGCTCAGCAATGGTTAATGCTTGAAGAGGAAATCGAAAAACAAGCGCTGCAACAAAAATACACCAAATTGGTGAGTAGCTCTGTTTACGTTTCTAGTTTAGAAGCTAATGATGAGTACATCAACCGTAATAAATTGGTTAATTTCAAATATGTAAACTTAGATTACAGCTCTATTCTTGATGCAAATGTGAAGTTAGAAGATGCTGATTACAAAGCTTATTACGAAGAAAACAAAAAACGTTTTGATAATGCTCAAGAAACAAGAGATTTTCAATATGTTGCCTTCAGTATTCAGCCAACTGCTGCTGATAGCGCAATTGTAAAAACTCAGGTAGAAAAATTAGCTGCTGATTTTAAAACCACACCAAACGATTCGTTATTCTCTGCTAATAACTCTGATGTTAAGATCCCTTACACTTATCTTTCTAAAGGTAAATTAGATCCAGCAGTAGATTCGGTAATTTTCAACTATCCAGTTGGAAGTTTCTACGGACCTAAATTCTCTGGAAATTCTTACAAATTAGCGAAAGTTGTAGATAGCCGTTTCTCTCCAGATTCAGTTAAAGCAAGCCATATCTTAATTAATCCTGCACAAGTTGGTGGCGATGATAAAGCATTTAAACTTGCAGACTCTTTAAAATCTTTAGCGCAAGGCGGAAGTAGTTTCGCTGAACTAGCTAAAAAATACAGCGTAGATGGTTCTAAAGATCAAGGTGGCGATTTAGGTACTTTTGCTCGTGGCGCAATGGTTCCTGAGTTCGAAAATGCTGCTTTCAATGCTAAAACTGGCGATATCAAAGTGGTAAAATCGCAATTCGGTATTCACGTAATTAAAGTTGAAAAACAAGTTGGCTCATCTAAAGTGGTTAAATTAGCTTACATTGAGAAAAGCTTAGTGCCTAGTCAAAAAACAAGAGATGCCGCTTACAAAAAAGCAACTACTTTCTTAAACGAAGTAAAATCTGATAATTTCAGTGCTTTAGCTCAAAAACAAGGCTATACAGTTGGTATTGCTGATAGAATTACAGCTACACAAGGTTATGCTCCAGGTTTAGATAATCCTCGTCAGTTAATTAGAGATGGATACGAAGCAGATAAAGGTGATGTGTTAGCACAGGTTTACACGATGGATAATGCTTACGTAGTAGCGCAAGTAACGTCTGTAAAACCTAAAGGACAATTGTCTTTAGAAGATGTGAAGAAACAAATCGAGCCTCAGGTATTGAATGCTAAAAAAGCTAAGATGTTAACTGAGAAGTTCGACAAAGCTTTAGCTGGTACTTCAAGTATCGATGCTGTAGCTCAAAAGTTAGGAAAAACAGCAACACCAGTTCAAAACATGGTATTTGCTAATCCAATTATTCCTGGCTTATCACAAGAAAATAAAGTGATTGGAACTGTATTTGGTTCACAAGCAGGTAAACTTTCAAAAGCTATTGCAGGCGATAGGGGTGTCTATGCTTTTGTAGTAGAAGGATTTACTAATCCAGCTCCACTAGCAAATACATTTAAGCAAAAAGAAAGTATGTTGATGAACATTAGTCAACGTGCTTTAGGTAACGCTTTCCAAGCATTGCAAGAAAAAGCTGATATAAAAGACAATAGGGTGAAATTCTATTAATCTTATTTACTTAATTTTGTAACCGTCCCGATTTTACATCGGGACGGTTTTTTATTTTATAGAAATCGTCATTGCGAGGAACGAAGCAATCTTAAAGCGAGAGTGTCAACACTTTAGCTACTTTTGTAAGATTGCTTCGTTCCTCGCAATGACAGCACAAATAGTTAGTTATGGATATTCAAGAAAACATCGTTAACAAAGTAGCAGCAAGCGGATTAATCACTTTTAACCTCGAAGATCATTTAGAGAAAGGTGAGCGCTTTTTGTATGATATAAAAGACAACCTTTTTCATGGGCTAATGCTAAAGGAGAAAGATTTTAGAGAGTTCGTTAAAACACACGATTGGACACAATACGAAGGTAAGAACGTTGCTATTACGTGTACTGCAGATGCCATTGTGCCAACTTGGGCTTATATGTTACTGGCTAATAAAATGAAGCCCTACGCAAACGAAGTAGTGTTTGGTAATCTCGATGTTTTAGATACCGTACTTTTCTCCAAAGCCCTTTCAAAAATTAATTTAGATGATTACGCAGGTGAAAGAGTGGTGGTAAAAGGTTGCGCAAATCCACAAATTCCAGTTTCTGCTTACGTAGAAATCACTGCTTTACTTACTCCAGTAGTAAAAAGTATCATGTATGGCGAACCTTGCTCTACAGTGCCCATCTATAAAAGAAAAGATTAGAATGTGTACATTTAGATTTTACTAGAAAGTTTAAAATTTAACAAATGTTAACATCTGCACTTCTGCCAGCGCTAAATTTTGGATTGCTTTTTGTTTTAATTAAAGTATGAGAAAGTTAGCGTTAGTATTTGCTTTAATCGCAATCAAACAGTTTGCCTTTGGCCAAGAGCTGCCCTTGAAAAAAGAAGTGGCTTTTAAGGAAGGTGAGGTGCTTACCTATAAATTGAAGTACGGTTTTATCACAGCGGCAGAAGCAACGATAAAAGTTTTGCCTTCAGATATGAAGTTTGACGGCAAGTCTACTTACAGATTGCAAGTTGATGCTCGGACCTCTGGTACATTTGATGTGTTTTATAAAGTTCGCGATCATTACGATTCGTACATAGATAAAGTTGAGCTTACACCTTATTTCTATCAGGAAGATGTTAGGGAAGCAAAATATCGCCGACAAGACAAAGCCCGTTTTTATCAGGATACTAAAAAGGTGGTAGCCAATACAGGAACTTACACAGCTCCCACTACACAAACTTTTGATTTGGTTTCTGCCTATTATTTTGCCCGCAGTTTAGATATCAGCAAACTGAAAATAAATGACACCTTCAAGCTCAACTATTTTTTAGGGGATGAAATTTCGGCGTTAGAAATCGAATACGTAGGGAAGGAAGTTATCAAATCTAAGCTTGGAAATATTAACTGTCTAAAATTTAGTCCTTCTATTAAACCTGGACGTATTTTTAAAAAGGATAGTAAGTTGTACCTTTGGATCACCGATGACGGCAACCGTGTGCCCGTAAAAGCACAAGTAGAGATTTTAGTAGGTTCAGTAACTATGGAGCTAAAATCTGCCGAAGGGCTAAAATATCCGATAGGTAAAGGTTAATTGTTTATTTGGTTAATTGTTTTAATCGCTTAACTGTATGGCAAAATGGTTAAGCATAACTGTTAGCTAATTTTTTCGGACGAAATAACAGTTAACCAATTACGCAGTTTAAACAATTAACCAAAAAATGATAGAAGTTCAAAGCGCCTTAGTGCATGAAGATCTGATTAAGGAAGATTTTGTATGTAATTTAAGCAAGTGTAAAGGGATTTGTTGTATTGAGGGTGATTCTGGTGCGCCTCTTGAACAGTCTGAAAAAGCAATTTTAGAAGAGATCTATCCTAAAATTAAGCATCTTTTAGCCCCAAAGGGAATAGCTGCTATTGAGGAATACGGTACATCTGTACTAGACCTAGATGGCGATCTGACCACTCCGTGTGTAGATGGCAATAAAGAATGTGCCTATGTAACCTTTGAAAATGGCATCACTAAATGCGCCATAGAAAAAGCTTACGAAGAAGGAATTGTTGACTGGAAGAAACCAATTTCTTGTCATTTATACCCAATTAGGATAACTCAGTATCCAGAGTTCGAAGTGCTTAATTATGACAGATGGCATATCTGCAAAGACGCTTGTACGTTCGGCAGGGAGCTTAAGGTTCCGGTTTATAAGTTTCTTAAAGATCCTCTGATTAGAAAGTATGGTGCAGATTGGTATACTGAACTGGAAGAAAATATTGCCATCGAATCTTAAGCTTACATTTGCTGCTTTTAATAATTAAAGTCTTTGTTAGTTAATGCATTATTATACTTTTGTAGTTGAAAATCATATATCGCTTTGAAAAAAATACTAATCACAGGAGGAGCAGGCTTTATAGGCTCTCACGTTGTACGCAGGTTTGTAAATAACTATCCAAACTATCAAATTGTAAATCTTGATAAGCTAACCTATGCGGGTAATTTAGCCAATCTTACAGATGTTGAGGATAAACCAAATTATAGTTTTGTTAAAATAGATATTACGGATGCTGGTGCTATTAACGAATTATTTAAAAGTGAAAACTTTGATGCAGTAATTCATTTAGCAGCAGAAAGTCACGTAGACCGTTCAATTACCGACCCAACTGCCTTTGTGATGACAAATGTTATTGGTACAGTAAATCTTTTGAATGCTGTTAGAGAGTATTGGAAGGGAGATTATGATAAAAAGAGGTTTTATCATGTAAGTACTGACGAAGTTTATGGTGCTTTAGGCGAGGAAGGAATGTTTACTGAAACTACGTCGTATGATCCTCACAGTCCTTATTCTGCTTCAAAAGCTAGCTCAGATCACTTTGTTAGGGCTTATCATGACACTTACGGACTAGATTGTGTGAT
Source organism: Pedobacter sp. (assembly GCF_031119335.1). Lineage (GTDB taxonomy): Bacteria > Bacteroidota > Bacteroidia > Sphingobacteriales > Sphingobacteriaceae > Pedobacter. The sequence continues at coordinate 317,248 of NZ_JAVHXT010000002.1, read as the reverse complement.
ATCTAACTGCTCAAACAATTATGGTTCGCATCATTTTCCAGAGAAGTTAATTCCCTTAGCTATTAATAACATTAAAAATAATAAGCCTGTACCAGTTTACGGTAAGGGCGAGAATGTGAGAGATTGGCTTTGGGTAGAAGACCATGCAAGAGCTATCGACGTGATTTTCCATGAAGCTAAAACGGGTGAAACTTACAATATTGGCGGGCACAATGAGTGGAAAAATATCGATTTAATTCATCTGCTTTGTAAAATAATGGATCAAAAATTAGGTCGAGAAGAAGGAGAATCTGCAAAGCTAATTACTTTTGTTACCGATAGAGCTGGCCATGATTTGCGTTATGCTATCGATTCTACCAAACTTCAACAAAAGTTAAATTGGGTGCCGAGCCTCCAATTTGAAGAGGGATTAGAAAAAACAGTAGATTGGTATTTAGCTAATGAAGAATGGTTAACTAATGTTACTTCAGGAAACTATCAATCATATTACGAGAAGCAATACAATCATAAATAAATGGCAAAAGTACTTGTAATAGGTGCTGGCGGTCAACTAGGTCAGTGTATTAAAAAGATTGTTGCGCAAAGGAATATCGCTGATGTGATTTTCCCGGAAGAGGGAGCTGCAAATATTCTAAATGTAGCAGATCTAACGGTTCTTTTTAACCAAGAGAAGCCAGCCTACGTAATTAATTGCGCTGCTTATACTGCTGTAGATAAGGCCGAAGATGAAGCTGATATTGCAAAAGCAGTAAATGAAATCGGGGCCAAGAACTTAGCCGTTTTATGTGCAGAAAATAAAGCTACGCTGATTCATATTTCTACTGATTTCGTTTTTGAAGGCAACGAAATTAAGTTGTTAAAGGAAGATGACATAACTAAGCCAATTAGTGTTTATGGTGTTACAAAATTGGATGGAGAGCAAGCAATTATCGAAAAGCTTGATCAACATATTATTCTTCGCACTAGTTGGTTGTATTCAGAGTTTGCTAATAACTACGTAAAAACCATGCTGAAACTGGGTGCAGAACGTGATGAGTTAAACATCATCGCAGACCAAGTAGGTACGCCAACTTATGCTATTGATCTAGCCAATGCGATTTTCGATATCATTCAAAACCCAGAAAAGAAATACGGAATTTATCATTTCAGTAACGAAGGTGTAACCTCATGGTACGATTTTGCCAAAGCGATTTTCGATTACAGCGGAACTGAAGTAAAAGTAAATCCGATACCTACAAGTGCTTATCCTACTAAAGCAAAGCGTCCTCATTTTTCTGTGATGGATAAAACCAAAATCAAAGCAGATTACAATATCCAGGTTCCTTATTGGTTAGATAGCCTGAAAGTTTGTATTGATGCTTTAAAATTAATTAAATAGAACCCAATACGCTATATAATGAAAGGAATAATATTAGCTGGCGGAAGCGGCACCAGATTGCATCCCTTAACTTTGGCTTGTAGTAAACAAATGATGCCCGTTTACGATAAACCAATGATTTACTATCCACTGTCTACTTTAATGCTAGCCGGGATAAATGAAGTCTTGATTATTTCGACACCACACGACTTGCCTAACTTTGAGAAGTTATTGGGTGATGGAAGTACATTAGGCTGTAAATTTAGCTATGCTGTACAACCAGAACCAAATGGATTAGCGCAGGCTTTTGTAATTGGTGAAGAATTTATTGGTAAAGATAAGGTAGCTTTAGTTTTAGGTGATAATATTTTCTATGGCGATGGAATGGCAAAATTGTTGCAAAACAGTGCCAATCCAGAAGGAGGAGTTGTTTTTGCCTATCAAGTGTCAGATCCGGAAAGATATGGTGTAGTTGAGTTTGATGCAGCCAACAAGGTAATCTCTATCGAGGAAAAGCCTGCACAGCCAAAATCTGATTATGCAGTTCCAGGACTGTATTTCTATGATAACGATGTGGTAGATATTGCAAAAAATATCAAGCCTTCGCCTCGTGGTGAGTACGAAATTACAGATGTGAATAAAGTTTACTTAGAACGCGGTAAGTTAAAGGTTGGTGTCTTAAGTCGTGGTACGGCTTGGTTAGATACTGGAACTTTTGCTTCGTTAATGCAAGCTGGTCAATTTGTTCAAATTATTGAAGAAAGACAGGGCTTGAAAATTGGGTGTATTGAAGAGATTGCTTACCGAATGGGATATATTACAGCAAATCAGTTAAGAGAAATTGCAAAGCCATTGGTTAAGAGTGGTTATGGTGAATATTTATTAAGGATAGTGAAGTAATAATTGTTTAGACCTATAAGTTTTTCAAAACCTTATAGGTCTTTTCCAAGATGTTACCGTTCTCCAACCTGCTGCCTCCACATCGCATAGTACAAACCTTTCTCTTCCACTAGATCTTCGTGCTTGCCCTGCTCAATAATCTGCCCCTTTTCTAGCACATAAATTCTATCTGCGTGGCGTATGGTCGACAAGCGATGGGCAATCAATATCGTGATTTGCTCACTTAGCTTAGAAACATCTTTAATTGTTGCGGTAATTTCTTCTTCAGTAATCGAATCTAGTGAAGAAGTAGCCTCATCAAAAACCAAAATATCAGGATTGCGCAACAACGCTCTAGCAATAGATAAACGTTGTTTTTCGCCACCAGAAACCTTCACGCCACCTTCACCAATTACGCTATCTAAACCTTTATCGGCTCTGGCTAGCAAAGTATGGCATGCCGCCTGACGAAGTACTTTCAAACACTCTTCATCTGTAGCATTTGGTTTAACGAATTGTAGGTTTTCTCTAATTGTTCCAGAAAAAAGCTGTGTGTCTTGCGTTACAAAACCAATTTTTTCTCGCAGTTGGTCGAGGTTAATTTCTTTACCAGAAATGCTGTTGTAAAGCACGTTACCTTCTACTGGCTGATAAAGACCTACCAACAACTTAACTAAGGTGGTCTTTCCAGAACCAGAAGGCCCCACAAAGGCAATGGTTTCGCCTTTGTTTACACTAAAGTTGATATGGTTTAGTGCATTCGTTTTTCCCGTAAGATGCTTAAAACTGATATCATCAAAAGTTAATTGCTCAATTTTACGAAGCGGTTTCGGGTTGTCTGGCTTTTTATCAACAGGAGTGCTTAAAATGTCTTTAAATCTTCCAAGTGACACTTCTGCCTCTCTCCATGTTAAAATTACATTTCCGAGCTCCTGAAGTGGTCCAAATAGGAAGAAGGAATAGAACAGGAACGAAAAATATTGTCCTGGAGAAATAGTGTCGTCGAAAATCAGTACCAACAAGACAACAATCATTACGCTACGTACAAAGTTTACCGTAGTTCCCTGCACGAAGCTCATGCTACGCACATATTTTACTTTTCTTAACTCTAAACCTAAGATTTTGTAAGTGGTTTTATTCAATCTTTCGATTTCTTGGTTAGCCAAACCTAAACTTTTCACTAATTCAATGTTTCTCAAAGACTCGGTTGTAGAGCCAGCTAAAGCAGTAGTTTCTGCCACAATAGACTTTTGAATTACTTTAATTTTCTTGCTTAAGAACCAGCTAATGAAAGCAATAATTGGAATTGAGGCCACATAAACCAACGTTACTTTGTAGCTTACAGAAAGTGAATAAACGATAACGAAGATCATTCCAACCAAACTAATGAAAATGATACTGATGAACGAAGTAATGAACTTTTCGCAATCTACCCTAACTTTTTGCAAGATGCCTAAGGTTTCGCCACTGCGTTGGTCTTCAAATACTTGGTAAGGTAGTTCCAACGAATGTTTAAGGCCATCGGCATACATTTTAGCGCCAACTTTCTGTACAATGATGTTGGTAAAGTAGTCTTGAAAGTTTTTAGCAATTCTTGATACCATTGCCGCACCAATTGCTAAACCCACCAAGCCAAGTACTCCCCAAATATATGCCGAGCGGTCAAGTAGGTCCTTCCTTTCTATAAACCGATCTACGATTTGACCGGTAAAATACGGGTCCATTAAAGAGAAACCGATATTTATTGCGGCTAAAAATAAGGCAAGCACCACCACCCACTTATGTGTTTTTAGATACTCTAATAATAAATTCATTTTTGTTTTGTGATTTGGAATGCAAAAATAGAAAAAGGGAAGCTAGCAAAACTACCTTCCCTTTTATATTACAATTCAACGATATTGTCAGCTGTTTAAGCCTAGTTATACCGTCATAATGTCTTTTTCTTTCAATTCAGAAAGCTTATCTACCTTAAGGATATAAGCATCTGTAACTTTTTGCACTTCTGCTTCACCAGTTTTAATTTCATCATCAGAAACACTTTCTGCTTTCAGTTTTTTTATCTTTTCGTTGGCATCTTTACGGATGTTACGCACCGCGATTTTACCTTTTTCAGCTTCTTCTTTAACTTTTTTCACTAGGTCTTTTCTACGCTCTTCAGTTAATGGAGGTACAACCAAACGAATAATGCTACCATCGTTCTGAGGGTTGATACCTATGTTAGCCTCCATAATTGCTCTTTCAATTGGGATTAACATATTTTTTTCCCAAGGCTGTACAGTTATGGTACGTGCGTCTGGAGTACCTAATGCAGCAACCTGAGACAACAAGGTAGGCGAACCATAATATTCAACAGTAATGCCGTCCAACATTCCTACAGCAGCTTTTCCAGCTCTAATTTTTGTAAGTTCCGATTCGCAGTGCGCAATGGCTTTGTCCATCGTAGCTTGCGCATCAGTTATTTGTTTCTTTATAAGGTCGTTCATTGTTCTGTGTGATTTTATACAAAAATAAAATAATGCTTATAAATTAGCCTTTTACCAAAGTTCCAATTTCTTCGCCTTCAGCAATTTTCATGAAATTTCCGGCTTTATTCATATCGAATACTATAATTGGCAAGTTGTTTTCTTCGCAAAGTGTAAATGCAGTCATATCCATCACATTAAGTTCTTTTGCATAAACTTCTTTAAACGATAAGGTTTGATATTTAGTTGCTGCAGGGTCTTTCTCAGGATCGGCGGTGTAAATACCATCAACACGTGTTCCTTTCAATACCACATCAGCATTAATTTCGATAGCTCTCAATGCTGCTGCAGAATCTGTAGTAAAATATGGATTTCCTGTACCTGCACCAAAAATTACAATACGCCCTTTTTCTAGGTGGCGAACAGCCCTTCTTCTAACAAAAGGCTCGCAGATCTGTTCCATTTTAATAGCAGAAAGCAAACGAGTTTTTAATCCAACTTTCTCCAAAGCATCTTGCAAGGCCATGCTGTTAATTACAGTAGCTAACATGCCCATATAATCGGCTTGTGCCCTGTCCATGCCAGATTTTTCGGCGCTTAAACCTCTAAAAATGTTTCCTCCGCCTATTACAATTGCAATTTCTAGACCTTGGTCATGCACGGCTTTAATGTCTTCGGCATATTGCTTAACTCGTTCGTTATCAATGCCATATTGCTTTTCGCCCATTAGCGATTCGCCGCTCAGTTTGAGGAGGATACGTTTGTACTTCATAAAAGACAAAATTATCAAGTTTTTTTAATTGATGATGCTTTAATTACGTTTAATTTCCTCGCCTTTGTAAAATACCTGTTCAATATTCAATTGCTCGTTTAAAACCACGAAGTTAGCTTCAGCATTAACACTTATCTTACCAATTTCGTTTTCTTTTTTGATCAGCTTCGCTGGATAATAAGTTGCCATATTAATAGCATTTACTAAAGAGATATCGCAATGCGCAACACAATTTTTGATAGATTGTAGCATTGTCATTGCCGAACCTGATAGTGTACCATCCGGCATTACGAATTTTCCATCTATAGCAACGTGTTGGTAGGGACCCGAATTACATTTGGTCACCGCATCTGTGATGATAAATAAACGTTCTTTCATTACTTTGGCGGCAACATTCACCACTTCGAAATCAACATGCAGGCCATCTACAATAATACTTGACATTGCCGTAGGATGATTGAACACAGCGGTTGGAATGCCAGGAGTACGATGTTGCAGTGCAGACATGGCATTGAACAGGTGCGTAGTAGTCTGGATGCCTTGATTGTAGGCTTTAGTAGCCTGCTCAAAAGTTGCACTGCTGTGCCCTAGAGAAACCACAACATCGTTATCTAGTAAATATTGGATGACTTCCTCGTCTTGTAGCTCTGGCGCAAGAGTCATCATTTTGATCGTGCCATCACCAAAATCCAATAACGATTTTATTTCATCCAAACTGGCTTTACGGATATATTCCCTTACGTGTGCACCTCTTTTTTCTGGGTTGATAAATGGCCCTTCCAAATGTAGGCCCATGCAATTTCTAGCCTCTTTTCGATATTCTTTAATTACAGAAATACATTGATTGAAAACTTCTGGCGTATTAGTAGCTAAACAAATTAAAAAGCTCGTAGTACCTTCTTTTAATAATTGATCTTCGATTATTCGGATATTTTCAATTGTTGGATCGGCAGAGAAAAGTTTGCCAGCGGCGCCATAAATTTGTAGGTCAATAAAGCCAGGAACAATTAAGCCATTCCTAGTTTCTATTTTGCCAGCATTGGTTATAGATTCAATTTTATTACTGCCAATGGTAATTGATTGGTTGTGTTTTATTTCTCTACCGTCAAAATAGTCGTAATTATCAAACGTTTGCATCATCAAATATGTAAAAATTTTGCCGATTTGTGAGCTTGTAAATCTATATTAGAAATCTAAACAAATTTGGAATGGAAGAACAAGGAAGCATAAATCAGAATAGACGTAATTTTTTAAAAGGTGGAGCACTGTTAGGGGCTGCTGCTTTACTACAACCATCTTTAGCGATTGCTTCGGAACCTTTATATGGAAAAGAAGAAGGGTTTAAGATTGTTGTGGGGCCATGTTTGCAAAGTTCTTTTAATAACACTGTTTCTATTATATGGGTAGTAAATAAAAATGCAGCAAGTTGGGTAGAGTATGGTTTATCGCCTGATAGTCTAACCGAAAAAGCTTATGGAAAAACTGAACTTGGTTTAAAGCCTATTGGAACTATTAACGTAATACAGTTAATCAATCTACAGCCCGGCACAAAATATTACTATCGTATTGTTTCAAAAGAAATTAAGGATTTTCAGCCTTACAAGCTTACTTATGGCGAGGTGTTAAATTCAGATATCCAGTCTTTTGTTAATCCAGATATAAATAAAGCAGAGGTAAATTTTTTCATGTTAAATGATATTCATGACAGACCTAAATCCATTCCGTTTTTGTTGGGTTTAGATAAGGAAACCAAGCCTGATTTTGTTTTTTTTAATGGAGATATTTTTGATTATCAAACAGACGAACCGCAGATTATAAAAAACTTTTTACAACCTTGTACCGAAGCTTTCGCTAAGTATACGCCATTTGTTTATGTTCGTGGAAATCATGAAACTCGTGGTAAGTATTGCCGTGAATTACCTCAGTATTTTGAGAGCATAAGCTACAATGCCTTCTCTTTAGGGCCAATTAGGTTTGTGGTATTAGATACGGGAGAGGATAAAGAAGATACGCATCCGGTTTACGCCAATATTGTAGATTTTGATGGATACAGGCGTGAGCAGGCAGAATTATTAGCAAAGGAAATAGCAAGTAAGGAATTTAAAAAGGCACGTTTTAGAGTTGTTTTAATGCATATTCCACCTCGCTATTCTGGCGATTGGCACGGGCCAAAACATTGTACAGAAGTGTTTGAGCCCCTCTTAAATAAGGGTAAGGTAGATTTAGTTTTGAGTGGTCACACACATCGATATCAAATACATGAGCCCGTAAAAGGTTTAAATAGTTACCCCTTAGTAATCGGGGGAGGACCGAAGGAAGGTACAAGGACTCTAACGAAAGTTACTGCCAATCAAAATGAACTGCTGGTGAAAATGATAAAGGATGATGGAACTGAAGTGATCAATTATTCGATTAAGAAATAATTAGAAAGTAATTTAAAAGAACTGTAATATTAATATATAAAAAACTAATTCTCCTAATAAATACTTAATCTATCTTAGATTTTTTTTAATGAAAACAGGAATATTAAATGCCATTAAAGTAATTATAGGACTTGTACTTATAGGTCTGGGTTGGTATGGTCTAGGTTACGGATTTGCTACTGAGAATGCTAGCCATTATTTTTTCGGAGGCTTCTTGTTATTGATGTTGGGCGGGGGAATAGTCTTGCATGTAGCAGTAACGGCAAAAGATTAATAGAAACAAAAAAGTCCCGACAAATTGCCGGGACTTTTCTATATAGATTAGCTTAAAAATTAAGCGCCTAATTGTACGCGTTTAAAAGCAGTAACTGTTAATCCTTTAGCAGTGTTGTCTAAGAATTTACGAACGTCGATAGAACCGTCTTTAACAAACTCTTGGTTTAATAAAGTACTGTCTTTGTAGAATTTGTTCAATTTACCAGCGGCAATTTTTTCTACCATTTCTTCTGGTTTGCCTTCTTGACGGATAACGTCTTTAGCAATTTCGATTTCACGCTCAATAGTAGCAGGATCAACACCGTCTTTATCAACAGCAATTGGACTCATAGCAGCAATTTGCATTGCAACATCTTTACCAGCTTCAGTAATATCAGCACCATTAGCGCCTTCAAAAACTACCAAAACACCCATTTTACCATTAGAGTGAATGTAAGAAACAATTTTTTCACCTGTAATATTTGCGTACTCTTGGATAACAATTTTCTCACCGATTTTACCAGTTAATTCAGTGATAGTTTCAGCAACTGTACGTCCATCTTCTAAAGCAATAGCCGATAATTCTTCTGCAGAAGCAGGATTGTTAGCAACAGCAGCAGCTAAAATAGCTTGAGCTAGGTTGCGGAAATCTTCAACTTTAGAAACTGGCTCAGTTTCGCAAGCCAAAGCAACTAATTTACCATTGGTGCCATCTGCTGAAACAGCGATCGATACAAGACCTTCAGAAGTTGCATTACCAGAACGAGCAGCCGATACTTTTTGACCTTTTTTACGCAATAAATCAACTGCAGCTTCGAAATCGCCGTTTGCTTCGATTAACGCTTTTTTGCAATCCATCATGCCGGCACCTGTTTGTTGACGTAATTTGTTTACATCTGCCGCAGAAATTTGTACTGTAGACATTTTTTGAAAATTTATGAATTTTTTGAAAATGATAAGCGTTTGGCGATAAGCGTCTTAAAACGCAAAACTCCAAACGCTTAACTTAAATACTATCTATTTATGCTTCTGTGTTATCTTCTGATGAAGTTTCTGCTTCAACAGCTTCTTTCTTAGCTTTTTTAGCAGGCGCCTCAGGAGCGTCAGCAGCAGCTTTAGCAGCTACAGCTTCTTTTTCAGCTTCATCATCTTTCTCACGCTTGCGCTCATCTAAACCTTCTTCAATAGCTTTAACAATAATGTCAGTAATCAAAGAGATTGATTTTGTAGCATCATCATTCGCTGGAATAGGGAAATCGATGTTAGAAGGATCAGAGTTAGTATCAACCATTGCAAAAGTTGGAATGTTTAATTTCAAAGCCTCAGCAACAGCGATGTGCTCTTTCTTCACGTCGATTAAGAAGATAGCCGCAGGTAAACGGTTCAAATCAGCGATACCACCTAAAAGGTTTTCTAATTTGATACGCTCACGTTGGATCATCAAACGCTCTTTCTTAGAAAGAATAGCATAAGTACCATCTTTAGTCATCTTGTCGATGTTAGCCATCTTCTTGATTGACTTGCGTACAGTAGCGAAGTTAGTTAACATACCACCTAACCAACGCTCGGTTACGAAAGGCATGTTTACTTTTTTAGCTTGCTCTGCTACAATCTCTTTAGCTTGTTTTTTAGTAGCTACAAATAAGATCTTACGACCAGATTTTACGATTTGTTTAATCGCCGAAGCAGCTTCTTCAGTTTTAGCTAAAGTTTTATTTAAATCTATAATGTGAATACCATTACGCTCCATGAAAATGTAAGGAGCCATTTTTGGATTCCATTTACGGGTAAGGTGACCAAAGTGTACACCTGCATCCAATAAGTCTTGATATGTTGTTCTTGCCATTGTATTGTCTCCTTAAGATTAACGTTTACTGAATTGGAATCTCTTACGAGCTTTCGCACGTCCTGGTTTCTTACGCTCAACCATACGCATATCACGGGTTACTAAGCCCTTAGCACGTAAAGCAGATTTTTTATCAGCATCTAATTCAACAATAGCTTTAGCAATTGCTAAACGAACAGCCTCAGCTTGTCCTTTAACACCACCACCAGCTACGTTTACTTTTACATCATATTTACCAGCAACTTCCGCAACTTCGAAAGATTGGTTAACGATATATTGTAAAGGTAGGGTTGGGAAATATACTTTATAATCTTTACCGTTTACGGTAATAGCACCGTTGCCGTCTTGTAAATAGATACGAGCAACCGCTGTTTTTCTTCTACCAGAAGTATTTGTTGTTGACATTTCTTTTCTCGTTTAATTAAAGTTTAATGGTTTTAGGCGATTGTGCCGCGTGAGGATGCTCTGAACCAGCATAAACAAATAAATTAGTGTATAATTTTTTGCCTAATTTGGTTTTAGGTAACATACCACGTACTGCTTTCTCAACAACGCGTTGAGGGTGCTTAGCCAATAACTCTTTTGGAGAAATAAAACGTTGACCACCTGGATATCCAGTGTAACGAACGTAGGTTTTGTCTGCCAACTTGTTTCCAGTTAGTTTAACTTTGTCTGCGTTGATAACAATTACATTATCTCCACAGTCTACGTGTGGGGTGTACTCAGGCTTGTTTTTACCTCTAATAATCATAGCGATTTTAGAAGACAAGCGCCCCAAAATCTCTCCTTCAGCATCAACTACAACCCATTGTTTGTTAACGGTTTTAGCATTCGCAGAGACAGTTTTGTAACTTAACGTATTCACTTGCTTTTATTTAATTTGTTAAAAAATATATTATTCCCCAGTTTTTTAGGGACTGCAAAGATAGGGAGAAAACTTTAAATACCAAATAGTTGGAGTGAAAAAAGTTTTGATGTAAAGGCAGGGTTTTTAAAGTTGTAAGGTAAAAGGTTTAGGGCTTAAGGTTTTTGAAAAGCAATTGCGGTGGTTCTTTGGTTACGCAAGCCCCGCTTTCCGTTTCTCCCGATGAAAAATCGGGATCCACTTCAATCGGGTTTGGAATGCAAAACCTGCATCAACTTTGTCAATCTTACCTTACACCTGCCTATCAAGATTGCCAAAGTTTAAAACTCCGGATTTGCAGTTGGTGTTTTACAGATTTAAAATCCGCAGCTCAAAAAGCCGGGATTGCAAATCCCGACTAGCATATCTTTGCTATTCCAGATTACTTCGTGAGCTCGCTGTGCTCGGTATGTAATCTGGAATTCGTATCCAAGGATTTGCAATCCTTTAACTAAAAAAATCGGATTAAAAATCCTATGATAGGACTTCGAGATTGCAAATCTCGAAGAGCGGAGAGCAGGAATTTAAAGATTTTGTTTTGCAGAGCTTCGGTTCTCCATTTCGCTACACTACGGTCGAAATGACGGTATAAAGTGTTTACTTCAGCTTGGCGACAATCTCTGCCACAGTTAATTTTTGCTGCTCGCCACTTGCCATATCTTTTAAAGTTAGCAACCCACTTTCCATTTCATCGCCGCCAATTAAAACTACATAAGGAATGTTTTTAGCATCTGCATAGCTCATTTGTTTTTTAAGCTTCGCTGATGCTGGATATAGTTCGCTAGCAATATTTGCTTCCCTTAACTGTTGCAAAAACGGCAAGGCATACAGTTCAGCCGCTTCATCGAAATTACTGATGAGCACTTTTGTGCCTTGTGCTGCAGAAGCAGGAAAAAGGTTCAATTCTTCCAAAACATCGTAAATTCTATCTGCTCCGAAAGAAATACCAACGCCAGTAAGGTCTTTCAAACCAAACATTCCTGTTAAATCATCATAACGACCGCCACCGCCAATGCTGCCCATAGCAACTTCGTTGGTTTTAACTTCAAAAATACAACCAGTGTAATAGTTTAAGCCGCGAGCAAGGGTGATGTCTAATTTTAGGTTGGCGTTTGGCGTTTGGCGCATTACGTTTTCTTTACTACTCAACTTAGCTACGTAATCAAAAACCTTCTCAATTTCTTCAATACCTTTTAGGCCAATTTCAGAAGTAGCAAGAACGTTCTTTAAACTTTCCAGCTTTTCAACATTAGAACCTTCCAACAAAATTACTGGTTTAAGTTTTTCGATATCTGCTTCGGTAAAACCACGCTCTAAAAGTTCTTTGGTTACACCATCAAAACCAATTTTATCTAGCTTATCTATGGCAACCGTCATGTCTACAATTAGTTCTGGTTTGCCAATAATTTCGGCAATGCCTGATAAAATTTTACGGTTGTTAATTTTAATATCGAAGTCTGTTAAACCTAAATTGCTTAATGCCTCGTGATAAATCAGTACAAATTCTGCTTCGTTTAATAAAGAAGGAGAACCAACTACATCGGCATCACATTGATAAAACTCACGGTAACGACCTTTTTGCGGCCTGTCTGCACGCCAAACTGGCTGCACTTGGAAACGCTTAAAAGGAAATGCGATTTCGCTTTGGTGCATCACTACGTAACGAGCAAAAGGTACTGTTAAATCATAACGAAGGGCTTTTTCTGAGATTTTTGAAATGGTTGCGTTCGAGTTCTTCGATGCTAATAACTGCTCATCAACTTTGGCCAAATAATCTCCAGAATTAAGAATTTTAAAAATGAGTTTATCGCCTTCATCGCCGTATTTGCCAGTTAAGGTTTGCAGATTTTCCATGCTTGGTGTTTGTATTTCTGCATAGCCATATTTCTTGAAAACCGTTTTAATGGTATCGTATATATAGTTACGTTTCACCATTTCTACTGGCGAAAAATCTCTTGTTCCTTTTGGTAAGCTTGGCTTAGTTACTGACATAGCCGCAAAAGTAATTAATTAAGACGAAAGCTAAAAGGTGTAGGGTTTAAGGATAATTTAAGACTTACGAAGTTTTTAAACGGCGAAGCCCTCAACTTCACCTTAAGAAAAATTGAAACTAAAGTTAAACTTCGTAAGTCTCCTAGTAGAAGGTGCTTAAAATAATTAGAGCCTGTATGTTTAATCGGCTAAAAGCGGATTTGCGTATACAATATTTAGGTAGATTTAATGTTAATTAAGTTTTTAAAATAATATCAATTTATCTAATTATGAAAATGAACAAGTTTTTGTTTGCGATGATGCTTTCGGCTTCGATAGCAGTGGTGAGTTGCAAACCTAAAGATGCAGATGTAAAAGCTGCGGTAGAAAAAACTATCAGTGCTAATGCTGCACTTGCAGGTGTAGTGGTAGATGTTAAAGATGGTGTAGCTACCATCAGCGGAGAATTAAAAAATGAGGCAGATAAGGTAGCCGCTGAAACTGCTGCAAAAGCGATTAAAGGTGTGAAATCAGTAACTAACAATATCACCATTGCTCCAGTAATTACAAGCAATCCGGTTATTAGCGCAACAGATGTGGCAATTTCTGCAGGCTTACGTGATTTAACCAAAGACCTTTCTACAGTGAAGTATGCTGTTAAGGATGGTGTAATTACTTTGACGGGAGAAATTTCGAAGGCAAAAAACGTAGCTTTTACGCAAGCATACATGGCTTTGAAACCAGCAAAAGTAGAAAGAACAGGTTTAATTGTTAAGTAGTTAATTTTTTGAAAGAACAATAATGGCATTACAAGATAAATACAAACAGTTAACCGACGCAGCATTAGCGGCTGGTATTACAGACTTAAACGTTGTTGAGCAAGGCGGTGTTTTACATATTGATGGTACTGCACCAAGTGGCACAGTAAAGGACCAACTCTGGGATATTTTTGGGCAGATAGACCCAAATTTTGCTACGGGCGATTTAATTTTAAACGTTAACGTGTCGACAAGTGCGGCGGTAACGAAGGTAAGGGTAACTACAGAAAGCTCTAACTTAAACATTCGTAAAGGACCGGGCACAGACCAGCCAATTGTGGGTAAAGCTGCACATGGCGAGGTGATTACTTTGGTAAGTCAGAGTAGTGCACAGTGGTGGCTAGTGCGTACCGATGATGGTGAAGAGGGTTATGCGTTTACGCAATATCTAACACCAGAAGGATAATTATTACACCTTAATATTTGAAAAAGCTTCCGATTTTCGGGAGCTTTTTTTTAAATTTAATTACGGATTACAAATCCCGTTGATACCGCTTCGCGATTATAAATCACGAAGAGCGTGAGAGCGTTAGGGCAAAGCATAGGCTTCTACATCTTGCTGTCATTTCGAGCGCAGTCGAGAAATCTTTGGAGATGTATGTATTTAATCTAGCAACTAGTGTTTCACATGTCGAAGCTTCATATATCTTTATTCCGGTCGGTGAGGCATAGAGGCCTAACGTGGGCTAATTTTTCCATATTTTGTCCACATCAAAATAACATGGGTCAATTATTTGATTTTTGGCCCGCGTTATTTTTTTGAACTTTAATTATGTTTAGTTGTGATATTAATTTGCTCAGCATCTTCTTTCTTTAAGCTGCCAACATTAATAAGCAGCTCAATTAAATCATTATTGAAGTAGTAATTTTCTTTCCCAATCTTGTTTTTTGTAATTAAACCGGTTTCGCAGAGTTGATCAAGGTGCCTCCCCGCAGTCTTTCTAGCTATTCGAAGGTCATTTTTAATAAATTCAATTTTTGTATAAGGATGCTTAAAAAGACTATTGATTAAATCTTGTGAATAAATTTTGGGAAGTTCAGAGCGGATTTTTTGTTTATGAACTACCATCAATTTTCTAATTTCTTTAATGATATATGAGGTTTGCAAAGCGGTCTCTTCTACAGCATCTAACATATATAATATCCACGGCTCCCAATTATTGGTTTCTCTAGTTTGTTGTAGCAACCGATAATAAGTTGATTTGTTTTGGTTGATATATCTACTTAAATAAAGTATAGGTAGTTTAAGCAAATTTTCTTTTACAAGATAAAGAATATTGATGATACGACCAGTCCTTCCATTTCCATCATAAAAGGGATGGATACTTTCAAACTGATGGTGAATAATTGCCATCTTCACAACTGGGTCTAAATCTGTAAGTGCTTCATTATTAATGAATGCCTCAAGATTGCTCATTAAATCAATAATTTTGTCCAATTCTTGCGGCGGAGTATATACGGTTTCACCTGTTTGATCATTCTTTAGCGCTGTTCCAGGTACTTTTCTAAATCCAGCATCATTTTCTTCAAGTAAAGCTTGTAACTTAAGAATATGATTTGTTGTAATTAATCCACTTTCTCTTACTTGATTAAATCCTTCCAAAAGAGCTTGGGCGTAATTATAAACTTCTTTGGCTGCATGACTTGTGAATTGACGGGTGATGCTATCACTAGTGTAAAGCTCGTCATGAGTGGTAACGATATTTTCAATGGCTGAACTATCTTTTGCTTCTTGTAATGATAGCGTGTTCAATATTATTCGTTCGTTTGGAATACTTTCCGCTACTCCATTTAATCCTGCTAATGCTGCACGAACTGTATTAAGCCTTTTTAATACTGCCTTTGTTTCTACATCTTGCTTTAAAGGCAATAATGGAATTTGATGTATTTTGGCCATTTATGTTTTTATTAAATAACGTGGGCTAATTTAGGCTTTTTTTGTCCATATCAAAATAACGTGGGTCAATTATTTGGTTTTTGGCCCACGTTGTTTGGAAAATATAATTACAGATTTTCCATCTATCGGTCGGTGCCTTACTGACCAATAGTGGAAATGTAGTTGGCACTTGTCGTCATTTCAAGCGCAGTCGAGAAATCTTTAGAATGTGTTTGGAGAGCTTTTTTATTTAATATCCAAAGTTTATTGCGTAGTCATTGATTCTCCATTACGCTGCGTTCCAGCCGAAATGATGTTGGAAAGAGCAAGGGTTTTGCCATCCAAACCCGATTAAGCGGATTAGCCCACAGCCGAAGTGCAACGAAGGCGAGGACTATGAGCGAAAGCGGGGCTGACGTAAATAGGAGCAATTGTACTGCTTTTCTAATTATTTAACGTGAGTTCGGGATAAGAAAAATGTCACCGCTTCGCGGTTAAAATAGCTGATTTTATAAATTCTCTATCATAATATCAGTCCATCGGACTTAAAAGCAACCACGAAGTGGTAAAATTATACTAGAAAATAAATTAATAAATGATAACAGAACCCTGGAAGGGTGATATTATCTTTATATCAAGCTTAACCCGAACTCACGTTATTTAGGAAAATTTTGTAGAAATCGAAAGCTAAACAGATTACGCCAATTGCTACAAAGATGTACCAGTGCTTTTTAAAATAGCCGTTAACCATTTGTTTGGTTTCTACTTCTTTTTCGTGGGTGTATTTAAAATAAAAGCCTAGTGCGATTAAGGCAATGGATGAAAGTAAACTGAAGATTAACTCAGAACTCATTGTGATGTGATATAAAAAAGGCTCCCAAAAATTGGAAGCCTTTGTATTTTGTCCTCGAAAGGGAATTTGTTATGCTAATAACGTAACCGGAGCTTCTAACAATTGCTTTAACGTTTGTAAGAAAGCTGCACCAGTTGCGCCATCTACTACACGGTGGTCGCAACCTAAAGTTAATTTCATTACGTTTCCAGGTACTACGGCACCATTTTTAACCACAGGAACCGCTTGGATAGCGCCCACAGATAAAATAGCTCCGTCTGGAGAGTTGATGATTGAAGTAAACTCATCGATACCGAACATACCTAAGTTAGATACGGTGAAAGTTGAGCCTTCCCAATCTGATGGTTGCAATTTCTTAGCTTTTGCTTTAGCACCATATTCTTTAACCTCAGCAGAAATGTGAGATAAAGATTTGCCATCAGCAAAGCGAACTACAGGAACCAATAAACCATCTTCAACAGCCATAGCTACACCAATGTTAGTATGCTCGTTGAAACGTATTTTATCGCCACCCCATGATGAATTCACGGCTGGGTGTTTTTTCAATGCTACGGCAACCGCTTTAATTACGATATCGTTGAAAGAAACCTTTACAGGAGCAACAGTGTTGATTTGCGTACGAGCAGCCATTGCGTTGTCCATATCAATACTAATACTTAAGTAGAAATGTGGAGCTGTAAATAAACTTTCGCCCAAACGTTTAGCAATTACTTTACGCATTTGCGAAACTGGTTTCTCTGTATATTTTTCTTCGCCAACATAAGTTGGGATTACTGGAGCAGCAGCAGCTTTTTCAGATGAAGCAGGTGCGGCATCAGCTTTAGCAGCAGGAGCAGCCGATGGCGTAAAGTTCTCGATATCTTTTTTAATGATACGACCACCTTCTGCACTACCAGCAACTTGTGCTAAATCAATTCCTTTATCTTTTGCAATTTTCTTAGCCAAAGGCGATGCAATGATACGACCACCATTTGAGTTAGAAACAACTTGCGCTCTCTCTTCTTCTTTTGGTGCATCAGCAGCTTTGCTTTCTGTTTTAGGCTCTTCTTTGCTTTCTGATTTTGCAGGAGCAGGAGCATCGCCACCAGCTAAAATAGCACTAACGTCAGTTCCTTCTGGACCAACGATAGCAATAATGCCGTTAACTTTAGCAGCTTCACCTTTGTTAACACCAACGTGCAATAAAGTTCCGGTTGCGTAACCCATTACTTCCATAGTCGCTTTATCAGTTTCTACGTCAGCTAAAATGTCATCGTCTTTAACTTTATCACCTACTTTTTTATGCCATTCAGCAATTACACCTTCAGTCATGGTATCGCTTAACAAAGGCATACGAATTACCGTAATTCCTTTAGCAGAAAGTTCTGCTTCGCTTAAACCACCACCTTGAGCAGGAGCTGCTTCTTTTTTCTCTTCTGCTTTTGGAGCTTCCTCTTTAGCTTCTGCTTTTGCAGCGCCACCAGTTTCAGCTTCCAACGCAGCTTTATAGTCTTCGCCTTCTTTACCAACAACGGCCATTACAGCATCAATTGGAACCGCTTGACCTTCTTCTACGCCAATATATAATAAAGTGCCATCCCAATATGAATCCATGTCCATAGTTGCTTTGTCTGTTTCAACTTCTGCTAAAACATCGCCACTTTTAATTTTATCGCCTACCTTTTTGTGCCACTTCGCCAAAACCCCTTCGGTCATGGTGTCGCTCATTTTGGGCATCTTAATTACTTCAGCCATCTATATATCTTTATTTGAATGCTTGTCTTAAAAATTAAACTTCTTGGAAAGGATAGTTCTTGTCTACGTAAATATCCTCGAACAACTCTTCTGGTTGTGGCCAAGGAGATTCTTCAGCAAATTTTACCGATTCGTCAACAATACCTTTTACTTTTTCTTCAATTTCGGTAATCCAAGCTTCATCAGCATATTTTTCTTTAAGGATAACCTCTCTTACTTGCTCAATTGGATCTTTTGCTTTGTACTCTTCTAATTCTTCTTTGGTACGATATTTAGCAGGGTCTGACATAGAGTGACCTCTGTAACGGTAAGTTCTCATTTCTAAGAAAGTTGGCCCTTCGCCAGCACGAGCACGTTGAATAGCTTCATCCATTGCGTTGTGTACTGCAACTGGATCCATACCGTCAACTGGTGCGCATGGCATATCAAAACCTAAACCAATTTTGTAGATGTCCATCATGTTAGTAGTACGTTCTACCGAAGTACCCATTGCGTAACCGTTGTTCTCGCAAACAAAAACTACTGGAAGTTTCCACAACATTGCCATGTTGAATGACTCGTTTAAAGCTCCCTGACGAACAGCGCCATCGCCCATGTAGCAGATGTTTACGTTGTTAGTACCTTTATATTTTTCTGCGAAAGCGATACCAGCACCTAGTGGCATTTGCCCCCCTACGATACCATGACCTCCGTAGAAGTTATGCTCTTTACTGAAAATGTGCATAGAACCGCCTTTTCCTTTAGAGCAGCCAGTTACTTTGCCATACATTTCGGCCATGATGCTGTTAGCACTCATACCTAAAGCTAAACCATGAGCGTGATCTCTATATGAAGTAAGCATCGAATCGCCTTTTTGCATTGCAGAGATTGCTCCCGCAACTACGGCCTCTTGACCAATGTATAAATGGCAAAAACCTCTGATTTTTTGCTGACCATAAAGTTGTCCAGTTTTTTCTTCGAACTTGCGCATCAGCAACATCGATTCAAACCACTTCAAATAGGTATCTTTATTAATTTCTACTGCACTCATGTTTTGATGATAAATTTTTATTTACGAGAGCAAATCTAATTTATTTTCTTGGATTTTTGTATATCTACCAATGTAAAAACATCATGAAGCACTAATTAAACCCACTGTTGTACTGCTTTTTATACCATTTTTAGAAATGGTAAATTTTACGCTAATCATTTTGTGTTGATTTACTAAAACTTAAAGCCTTTCAAAACAGAAATTTAATTTTGTGTTAAATTGGTTTAGCCTAATTTTTAACTTCGATGCTAGGGGCAAGCTTTTTTATTGTAAAAAGATTAAAAAAAAGGAATGCAGAGGTAGCTGAATACTCAAAATGTTAATAACTTGAAATTTTTAACATTTTAATTTTGGATAAAACAATGTGAAGCTTTAGTTTTGTGGCGCTAACAATAAGCCCCCGTGGTTGACCGTTAAGTGTAAGTGTTGTTTACCCAAACTTAATTGTATAACATGATTAAAAAGTTTTTGTTTTCTACGTTAATCGTTCTCTCAGCTTTTTCGGTAGCATTTGCCCAAAGCAAAAGCAAAGAAGCTGCCAAGGTAGAAGATCCAGACAATTTAGCTTCGCAATATTTTTCGCAAGTGATGGGTGTTGCTGTAGATGCAACTTCAAACCTAAAATTATATAAGTTTATTTACGAATGGATTGGTACTCCTTACCGTTTTGGTGGTAACACTAAAAAAGGTATAGATTGTTCTGCTTTTACAAAAGCCATTTACGATAAAGTTTTTAAAACAGATATTCTACGTAACTCACGTGATATTTTTAGTATGGTAAATCCATTGTCTAAAGATGAGTTAAAAGAAGGTGATTTAGTTTTCTTCAAGATTAAAAGCCGCAGTATTTCTCACGTTGGTGTTTACTTGGGAGAAAATCGTTTCGCACACGCATCTAGTTCTAGAGGTGTAGTAATTAGTAACTTAAACGAGCCTTACTACAGTCGCTATTTTTATAAAGGTGGCAGAATTATTGAGCCAGGTGAAGGCGGAATTGTAGAATAATCTGATTTACAATTTTAGATTTACGATATTAGATTTATCCTTTCCGTAATCGGGAAGGATTTTTTTTGTAATATGATGAAGAAAATTTTTGGATTGCTTGTCGGTGTTGCTCTTGTCTACCTGATGTTGAGTTGTCAGAACAAGCCTGCCGAAACTGAACAAGCAGTAACTAAAACTGATACACCCGCGGTTGCGAAACTGAAAGACACCATCAGCATTGTTGCCGTTGGCGATATCATGTTGGGTTCTGCTTTTCCAAGTAAGTTAAATTTGCCGCCAGATGATGCGATAAACAGTTTCAAGGAAGTAGATACTTTTCTTAAAGGCGATGTGGTTTTTGGAAACCTAGAAGGATGTTTCCTAAACTCGGGAAATTCGTCGAAGTGCAAAGGTATTAACCCAAACAATTGCTATGCTTTCCGAATGCCAGATCGTTACGCCGGTATATTCAAAAAAGCTGGCTTTAATGTGCTAAGCGTAGCCAATAACCATGTTGGCGATTTCAACAGCCGCGGAAGAAAAAATACTGCGAAGATTTTAGATTCGCTTCAAATCAGCTATGCTGGGCAATTAGATAAACCCTTCGATTTATTTACCATTGACAGTGTGAAGTATGCTTTTGTAGCTTTTGCCCCTAATGAGAATACCGTTGACATCAGAAAAATTGATAGCGCTAAATTATTGGTGAAGAAGTTAAAAGAACAAGCGGATATTGTTATTGTATCTTTTCATGGCGGCGGTGAGGGTGCAAGGTTTGAGCATGTAACACGTAAAACGGAAATCTTCTACAAAGAAAATCGTGGTAATGTTTATGCCTTTTCTCATGGAGTGATAGATGCCGGAGCAGATGTGGTTTTAGGTCACGGACCTCATGTGACCAGAGCAGTGGAAGTGTACAAAAACAAGTTTATTGCCTACAGTTTAGGTAATTTCTGTACTTATGGTATGTTCAGTTTAAAAGGACCAAATGGCATTGCGCCATTGCTTGAAATCAAGTTGAATGCTAAAGGTGATTTCCTTTACGCTGATGTTGTTTCTGTAAAACAAGATAAAATCAATCGCTTAACTGTTGATGAAACTCAGGCTGCATTTAAGAAAATTAAAGCACTTACTGATATCGATTTTAAAGGTCATGGATTAAAGTTCGAGAACAATAGAATATCCTTAAATGAAGAATAAACTAACCATACATTATGTAATTGTAGTTGCAGCTTTTGCGATAGTTATTGGAGCGGCTTATAAGCTGTATCAAGATCAAAGTCAATATCGGTCTTTACTCCTTACTATTGTCGCATGTTCAATAGTTGGCGTTGGGCAGATTTTCATTATCCGACAGAAGAAGAAATCCGCAAACGAGTAAGGCTCTTAAGCTACATCTTTGGTGTTCTTCACTAATCCAATTCCCGACATAAAGAAGATTAACCCAATGATACCCACTACAATGAGTTCTCGGTTGCCTACATTGTGATTTACAAAACCCCAACCAGCATAGATTAAACCGATAATGCCGAGTATGGTTAATATGGTTCCAAAAGTCCGTTTTACGTTCATGGTTATTAATTAATCCATCTAATAACACGTTTGGTGAAATTTTGTTTCGAACGTCACTTGCACAATTTCAAGAGGGGTTTAAAATATCATCTAAAACCCTAGTTCCGAAGGGAAAATTTCCAAAATCACTAATAACAAGCTTCTTTTCCCCGTAAGGTTTCACAATTTGGTAAGGCGCATATACCGATGGGGTGTTAGGCAGCTGGGTTTTGCCTTCGTGGTAAATAGGTGCTACTATCCACGCTTCTTTAGGGTAGCTATTTTCTTTGTAGCCAAATAATCCCCAGGTTTTTATTTGTAGTGCGCTATCTGCCAGCAAAGTGATGGTAATTACATATTTGTTATGCAGAAAATAGCAAACAGCTAAAAACAATACGCTCGAAAATAATGTCATCCCAATTTGAAATAATCTGCCTTTTAAAATTGAGCCAAATTCGCGAACCAATTCTTGCTCGTTCATTAAACTAAGCATGTAAACGGTGAATACTATAATCGAAAAGCAGAGGACACTAACTCCCCAAATTTTAAGTAGATCCTGCTTTGCATTAAAAATAACATCGCCTGACTTAACACTAAGCGCTTTTCTATGTAAAGCCCAAATTTGGTCTTGTCGTTCTTTCTGTGCTGTTTCTTCCTCTTGTTTTTTTTGCTGTAAATATTGCCGGTATTCTTCTTTACTCCGCTTTTTCTGAGGATTTTCTTTCATATTTGGTAGGTTTTAGTGGTCGATGTGCAGTATAGAGATTGTGTTGGGCTGGGGGCCTTTCTGCTACTTCATCCAACTTTGTTTACAGTTTGTACAATATTCATATAGATAAATGGTTGCTGCTTCTTGCGGCTTAATTTCAGTTCGTTTACTAAGCAGTCCATTGCTTGCATACTCCAATAGTTCTTCATAAACTAGTTCACCATGGGCATAGCCTGTAATTTTTACAATTTGCCCTTTAATGTTATACTGCCAGTTAGTAACAAATTGCTTTTCCTTTTCTTGCGAGTAATGTGTTTCTTGCACTAGTTGTCCCTTAGCGTTGTAGGTATAATCGTACCAGCCACGAGGCACATCAACAGGTTTACCGTTTTTATCTGGCATTCTTACTTTAATGTTGGCTTTTATCACTTTCCCAAGCTTGTTGTAAACGTAGGTGTAGGTGCTTGGGTCTATTTCTATAATCGATTTTTTAAGTAATTTGCCCTGGTTGTTGTAAGTGTAACTCACTTTGTAATTTTCTTCACTTACGTGATTGTTTACGTTTTCAAGAGTTAATCTTCCATTAGCATATTTGTAACCGATTTCTGCAATTGTGGTACTGTCGCCATTAGCATTTGTGCCTTTTTCGGATAATGCAATAGGTAGCCCTTGAGTTCCATATTCGAGTGTTCTGTTTAGTGTTTTTTCATCAAAGGCAATCATATATTCTTGACATATTTTTACTTGAGCAGCGGCATTTTTAGCATAATCTGCTTTAGTAGGTGGAAAAGGATAATGATAAAATTGCGCATTAAGATTTAAACACGAAAAAATTAAAACTGAGGTTAAAAGAGATTTCATAGGATATGTTTAAAATCAAGAAAAAAGTTTTATGAAATTAATATAAGCATTGTTAATTACACTCCGTATATATGGGTATTTTAGAAACAAAAGCTCTAATTCTGCTAATGCTGATTATTTTTTAGTATCATTGGATATCAAACTTAAATGATATGGATTACATTGGCTACGGCGTATTGGCATTTGCGCTAATTATTCTTTTCAGTTCTTTCGTAACTGTTAAACAAGGAACAATTGCGGTGATTACTATTTTTGGTAAATATCAAAGATTGTTGCGTCCGGGTTTAAGCTTAAAAATTCCATTAATTGAGGTAATTCACTCTCGAATTTCTATTCAAAATCGTTCGGTTGAGCTTTCTTTCCAAGCGGTAACCCAAGATCAGGCAAATGTGTATTTTAAAGCGATGTTGCTTTATTCGGTACTCAACCACGATGAAGAAACCATCAAAAACGTAGCCTTCAAATTCGTAGATTCGAACAACTTGATGCAGGCTTTAATTCGTACCATAGAAGGTTCAATACGTGCTTATGTAGCTACGCAAAAGCAAGCAAATGTATTAGCACAGCGTAATGAAATTGTAGAACACGTAAAGCATCAAATAGATCAGGTTTTAGAAAGTTGGGGTTATCATTTGCAAGATTTGCAGTTAAACGATATCACTTTCGATGAGGAAATTATGCGCTCGATGAGTAGAGTAGTAGCTTCTAACAACTTAAAAGCTGCTGCGGAAAACGAAGGTCAGGCGCTGTTAATTACTAAAACTAAAGGTGCAGAAGCTGATGGTAATGCTATTAAGATTGCAGCAACGGCAGAGCGTGAAGCAGCGCAATTGCGTGGACAAGGTATTGCTTTATTTAGGGAAGAGGTTGCTAAAGGTATGACCAATGCCGCTCACGAAATGCAGCAAGCCAACTTAGATACTTCGGTAATTCTTTTCACCATGTGGACAGAAGCCATTAAACAATTTGCAGAATATAGCGAAGGCAATGTAATTTTCTTAGATGGTAGTACCGAAGGAATGAACAATACGATGAAACAGATGATGGCGATGCAAATGGCACAGAAGGCTAGTCCGGATAAAAAATAAATTATTTGGTTAACTGGTTAATTGTTTAAACTGGTTAATCGGTTAACTGAGAACTGCCAGCTGACTATAGGTCTATTCTCAAGTTAATCGTTTCAATTGCTTTAGCTTCTTCGCCAGTTGGCGATATATTATAAGCACGTAGAATAAACTGATCGGAGTTAAGGATTTCCAATTCTGTGCGCCAACCCCAAGGTTCGGGCATTTCGCTATTGCTATATTGTCCGGTTACCGAAAAACCATTGCTGGTTTCATGCCCTTCTGAGAACATAATGCCGGTTCCCATGTGAAAACTGTCTATCCAACTACAAACGCATTTGCCATTGCCTAAATCGAAGCCCCAAACCATTAAACCTTCGTGAGTTTTTCCGTTAAT
This sequence comes from Pedobacter sp., assembly GCF_031119335.1. GTDB lineage: Bacteria > Bacteroidota > Bacteroidia > Sphingobacteriales > Sphingobacteriaceae > Pedobacter. Next base: position 292,502 of record NZ_JAVHXT010000002.1, on the reverse strand, counting down.
TACGCCTCTGTATTCGTAGCGGATAAAACGTTTGTTAAGCAGAGCAATAATTTTACTGCTGGTTGGTGATTCATCTGCTAATACATCTTTCTCAAACCAAGTACGTGTACGGCCATCCCAATTGCCAATTAAACTAAGCAGGCGCAAATGTGGGCCGCTTTCCTTTGATAAATCGAATTTACTCTTGCTCATTAATCTAAGATATAAATTTTATGTTTAATTGTTTGAACTGTTTAATCGGTTAACTGAAAACTGTAAATTGCCTACTGAAAACTTTTAACTTTACGGAATGTCGTCACATCATATTGTAAAAGAGAAGCAGGAGCCAGCTTTGTATATCCACGAGTTTGGAGATTTTAACGAAGAATATTTAGGCCAGCTTTTAGAATGGAGCCCCACTTTAATTGTGCTAGCCAGTCAATACGAAAAGGTAGTTTCTTTAGATGTTAAGGTTGATGTCGTTATTGGCAATCTCGAAGCAGGCGTAGAACTTCAAGAGAACATCCGAATGATACCGATGCAGAAAGATGGCATAGCTGATGCGATGGAATTTCTGGTGAAAGAGAAATATCCAGCGGTAAATGTGATCAGTAAAATCAACAGCTTTGATGATTTGACCTGTTATTTGCCCGATATTAACTTGGTGCTTTTTACAGATGAAGCTAAATATTACGCCATAAAAGATGGTTTTAGTGTATGGAAGCCCGCAGGAACTATATTCTTGATTGATATCATCGCTTATTTTGAGGCAGATAATTTGATGCAACGGGACGAAAGGGAGTTTGTAGTGGTAGAGGATGGATTGGTAGCCTTCCGTTTTCAATCACCGTATTTGTTTATTGGAGAAGTTTTGGGTTAATTGTTTGAACTGTTTAATCGGTTAACTGAAAACTGGCAACTGTTTATTGCTTAGATTTGTATTTTAGATTTCACCTCCTTTGGAGGGGTTAGGGGAGGCTTATGATTTACCTAAGAAAAGCAAAAGAAGAAGATTTACCGATTATTAAAACCATAGCTGAACAGACTTGGCCAACTGCCTATGGCAATATTATTTCGCAAGCGCAGATTGATTTCATGCTAGAGAAAATGTACAACAAGGGAGAACTGTTGGGGCAAATGTTAGAGGGCCACCATTTTATTATGGCATCCGAGTTGAAAGAAGATGTTGGGTTTGCGGGTTTTTCTGCCGTTAACTTAGAAACCAAGACTTTCAAACTTCATAAACTTTACGTACTACCAAAAATGCACGGCAAGGGTGTAGGTAAAATCTTGATGAATGAAGTTGTAAGCCTTGTAAAAGCACAAGGTGGTGAGTTTTTACAGCTAAATGTAAATAGGGCTAATAAAGCTGCTAATTTCTATGAAAAGGCCGGCTTCAAAATTAAAGAAACCGTTGACCTTGATATTGGCAACGGTTTCTATATGAATGATTATGTGATGGAGAGGGAGCTAAACTAACTAACAGATTTCTCCTCATTCTTCGTCGAAATGACGAAATTAAACTACTTCAACTTCGGTATTCTGCTTGGTGTATCAGCTCCGCTAATGATGCTTACCGCACTTTTTGCAATGGCTTTAATGGTTGATAAAATATTTTCTACATCCAATGTTTTGTACTCGTCTGTAACTTGGTGATAATGTGGGTCAGAATCTATTTGATCTGTACTGATGGTATGCGCAGGAACGCCCAAAGCAGCTAATGTTGCATTGTCGCTTCTGTAGAATAACTGTTGCTCTTTGTACGGATCTGGATGGAACATGAACTCAGTTCCTTGTAGGTTTTTCTGTAAGATGGTTCCTAAATCAGATTTATCGTAACCTGTAATAAAAGCTGTGTTTTTACCAAACTTACTGTCTTTTCCAATCATTTCGATATTAAACATGGCCACCACTTCATCCGGATTTAATTGCTCAGAAAAGTATTTTGAGCCTAGCATTCCCATTTCTTCACCTGTAAAAGCAACAAAGATTAAAGTACGTTCGTTCTTGTTCAGTTTTTTGTAGTATTTGGCCAAAGCTATTACTGCCGAAGTTCCCGAAGCGTCATCATCTGCTCCGTTCATGATGCTGTCGCCATTTTTAGGTGCAACAATACCCATGTGATCGTAGTGACCAGAGAAAATAACCAACTCCTTAGCTTTAGATTTGCCAGGGATTACTCCAGCAACATTAAATAAAGGCATTTTGGTAACCGAATTTTTTAATTCTATGGTAAAAGTACTGGCGTTTTCTTTATCTAATACAAAAACTACCGCTGGATTTTTATCGTTTTTCAAATCGGCTTCGTCCAAAATCGCTTCCCTGCCAATCATTCCCTTTACACGTTTAAAAGCATCTACAAACTTCATATCTACCAATACCAATTGCCTTTTTCCGCTGCGGGCTAAAGTTCTAAACTGACTGATAAAGTCTTTGCTTTCATCTAACTTGATCCAGCCATCGCTATTGCTTTGGTCAAAAGAAAGATTTTCTGATTTGTTGCCGTACACTAAAACATTTTCATCAGCAATTACTTGTCCATCAATTGTTACTTTAGTAGAAACAGGCTTTAGTTGATATTTATAGAAAGTTTGTCGATAGCCTGTTTGTCCGTCTAGTGGTTTTAAGCCGATTGCAGTAAATTCTTTTTCTATAAAAGTTGCCGCTTTCTCGATGCCTGGAGTAAAAGTGCGACGGCCTTGCATATCATCACTTGCTAATGTTTTAATCAAGTGATCTACGTAGTCTTTGGTGATAATTTTATCGATGTTTTGGGCGTTTGCCGTTAGCGAGGCAACTGCTAATCCGATAGCGAATATGGTTTTTTTCATGTTATATAGTATTGCGTATTGAGATTTTCGTATTGAGATATGATGCCAAAACACGAGTTCAATACTTATTGTGTTTAATTGTTTGCTTATTATTTAACGGCGCTTTCTAGCCATTTATCTCTAAAAGTTTTCATTGCTGGTGTTAAAGTTGCGCCAGTGTTTTCGATTGGCAGCAATTCTAGAGTAGGGTTTTCAATTAAGGTTAATTTCGTTGTTCTTTCTACTCCTTTTCGACTAAAAGTGACGTCAATTGTTTCACCTGGTTGGTGTTTTTCTAGAGCAGCGTCGAAATCTTTTGCATTTTTGATGTCCACACCATCAACTTTTAAAATTACGTCATTGATATCTAAACCAGCGGCGTAAGCAGGCGTGCCAACTAAAGTGGCTGGTAAAGTAAGCTTGCCTTCGTTCTCGTACCAACGATTAATTCCGCTGAAAGCCTTTCCTGCTTTTTCTTTACGTAAAACTAGTCCAGCTTTTAGCAGTAACGATGCATAATCTTCCTTATTGGTTGAGTAGATAAATTCTTTGAAAAATTTAGTGGCAAAAGTTGGGTTTTTAGTTAAAGTTGCCAAAGTTTTCTCTAAATCTGGAATGGTATATGCGATTTCTGGTTTTCCGTAAGTTTTCCAAAGCGCCTTCATGTAATCATCCAAGCTTAGGTTAAAATCACTTCTTAAACGTAAATCTAACGCTAAAGCAACCGCTGCTCCGTAAGTGTAATAAGACGTAAAAATGTTTTGCTGATTAGTTTGATCTACAGCAACGCCTGCATCAGCAAAAACAGCGTACCTACTTGCTTGCACAGGCGAAAAGTTTTTGGCACCAGGAGAATTACTAACTGCATTTACCAATCCATTTAATGTTCTGGTAATACTTTCTAAGGTTCTGAAGCCGGCTCGCTTTAAGGTCAAATTGCCGTAGTATTGGGTAAAACCTTCTGCAAACCAAAGTTCGTCGCTTACATTAGAATGTGTGAAATTAAAAGGTTCTAGCGTTTTGGGGCGTAAACGCTCAACGTTCCAAGCGTGAAAAAACTCATGTGAAAAAGTGCCCAGCAAATTGCTTTCGTTTCCGCCAATTTTTGGGGTGCGCTGTACAATTACGGTCGAGTTTCGGTGTTCCATGCCATCGCCAGCGTAACTTGGATGCACACAATGCAAAAAGTAATAATGACCGAAATCGAAGTTAGGAAGTTCTCCAAATATGGCTTTTTGCTCATCCACTACTTTTTTAAGCATGTTGGCGTAGTTAAAAACACTCATTTCGTCATCGTCAGAATGTGCCATTAAGTGGATGGTTTGTATTTTTCCATCGCTATTTTTAACCTCGAAGCTTGCCGCTTGGTAAGCCGATATTTCTATCGGACTATCCATAAAATATTGGAAATCTTTGGCATGATAAACGCCGTTGCCCAAAGGTTTCAATTGTGTGGCCACTTTCCAGTCGGTTTTGCCAGTATAGTTAAATTTCACGGTTCTTGCACGTTTGTCCATCCCCACTGGGAAAGCAAAAACCGCCGGAATGTTCATGTGCGCATGGGCTTCGTCGAAACCTGCATAAGTGCCATCAATCCAATTGCCGAAAAGTGTGTAGGTAATCTTCACCTTGGCGCTTGGTTTGGCAATTTCAAAAACATCGCCCGCTGGCTGCTTTAAAGCTAGAGCCTTGCCGTTAGCATCAAAAGCTTTAAGACGATAAGCATTTTTCCCGAACTCGTGTGTAGCGTACCTGCCTGGAGATGAACGAGCAAATCTAACCCTTAACGGCGCATTTGTAGGCACGTTCGGAATAGTCATGCTGATCTCCGCTTCATGATGCACCGCATTTGGAAAGCTTACTTCGTAACTGATTTCTTGCTGTGCTTTTAGGTTCACTGCAGCACCAACAAGAAGTGCAGCTAGTATATAATTCTTCATTTGCCTAAGTTTAGGATATGAAGTTAATACTTCGACAGTAAATATTCTGATTTGTGAGCATTTTATTACGGTGGAACTAATAAAAAGCCCTGTTTAAAGTTCACGGCTCACAAAAAAAGCCCATCAATTGATAAGCTTTCCATCTCTGTAAATCGAGCTGTTATTTTCGTGTCAACTTAATAGACATTGTTTTTGTTTCTTTGCCATCTTTGGTGTCGTACATTTCCATTAGTTGATTGTTATCATCTATGATGGTGAACACTTCTCTAAACGGAATTTGTTTTCCTGATGATGCGTCTGTTGCCGTGCCCTTAAAAATCATCGTTTTTTTAGCTTCGTTAAAGGTGCCTTCCGAATACATTAGGCCAGTTCCCATATTGTCTATCCAGGTGCTGATGTAAACTTTCTTCGAATTATCAAAAGCAATTGTGTTCATCCCTTCAAACGGCATTCCATTCATATCTCCTTTGTAGGTAGATTGTTGATACCTATCTCCCAACACCATTTTGGTTTCTGCTTTAATGCCCGGACTGGTTGATGCTACTGAACCATCTGGCGCATAAAATGAAATTGCAGCTTCCCAATTGCCTACAGATTTGCTCAACATCTGATGTTCGTTACCTGGTTTCATATACGCTTCCCAAGCTTTCATCATTGCGGCAGAATCTGCTGGTTCTGATGTAGTGGTATCGGTATCTAAAATAGTAGTGTCTACTGTGGTGCTATCTGAGGTGTTGTCTTTTTTCTCACTATTGCAGGCGGTAAAAAATAATAGCGATAAACCTGCAGCTAATATTGAGTTTTTCATGTTTTCAGGATAATATTTAGTTGATTGTTATGTGATTAACATCAAATATAAGGCTTTGTTTTGAAAAGCGACGGCTAAAGGTTATCTGGTTTAAACCCAATTTGTTTTCTAGGCTCGGCTTGCTTATCAATGAGCTTATCTAAGTAGCTAAAAACGAGTTCGATGTTCTTATCGTGATTTTGTAAGTGCTTTTTGATATTAGCAATTTCTAGTTTAAGCTCGGTATGCTCGCTCAATAAATTTCTTAGCCGCGTAAATATTCTAACGATTTGAATATTCACCTGTACCGCTTGCGGACTGTTGAGTATACTTGAAAGCATGAGTACGCCGTGTTCTGTGAAGACAAAAGGAAGTTTTCTTCTTCCGCCCCAACTTGAAGTCGCAATTTGCGACTTCAAGTTTTGCCATTCGTCGTCCGTTAGTTGAAACATAAAGTCTTCTGAAAATCTATCAAGATTTCTACGGATTTGCTCGTTTAGTCTTTTCGTTTCAACACCGTAAAGTTCCGCTAAATCACTATCTAGCATTACTTTTTGATTTCTAATCTCGTAAATTTTGTTAACTACAATATCATCTGATATGGAAGTAAATAGTTGTTTGGCTGTCATAGGTAAACCAAATATACAGATGTTTTGGCATTGGAAGTCACAATTTGTGACCTCCATTTAAACTTTGAGTTCGCAATTTGCGACCTCAAAATTACTCCCCTCGAAGATCGTCAATTCTCTGTTGCGCCCTAATTCCGACACGGGTATCTTGTATCTGATCTGCTACTGTAATTTCCATATCGCGGTCTTTGTCAGACAGGTGCATTTGAACTTTGTCCGCATTCTCAACTGCATGATCGTAAGAGCCTCTAGCACTCATCAGTTTTACGAAAACAGGCAAACACTCAAAGAAAATAAATAGCAGGCCTATAAAAGTAACTGCCATGGCGGTGTTAAAATCTTTTGAACCATCTGGGTTGAAACTCAATTGACCCAAAGCCCAGTTTCTATCAGCAAAACCAGCAATGTTGGCCAAGCTATCGAGCTGTTTGGAAGTGAAAAGTTTTTCGCTCATCAGTCCATCAAACTGTTTGCGGCCATCCACAAATTTTTCCATCTGCCTTACGTCGGCATTAAGCGTATCTAAATTTTGTTCGCGTTGTTTAAGCTCGGCTTCTTTTCGTTTTGCGTAAGGTCCATAACCCATTACGCCAGAAGTTTCTGTGGTTTTGTTACCGAAAATCTCGTAATTCAGTTTTTGTCTATCGCTTTTAATTGCTGCAGCAAGCGAGTCTCGTTGCGCTTTTAAATCGTTCAGCTTTCCAATTTCGATGGTGTATTTCTTATCGAAGGCTTTATTCAGTGTGTCTATTTTAGAGCGCTGTCCGTTCAGGTAACTTACTTTCAGTTTCTCTTTAATCTCTTTATCGAAAATCTTTAGCTCTAATGGCCGCGAGATCACAATACCGATCATAACGGCTAGTAAAATTCTCGGCGTTGCCTGCAAAAGTTGTTTTTTGCTACTTGCATTTTTGTCTAAGCTGCCAACAATGTAGCGGTCCATGTTGAAGATGGCCAATCCCCAGATTAGACCGAAGAATATAGCAAATAGCCAAGCAAAATCTCCACCCTTAAAAACGAAATACATAGCATAACCACCAGATAACGCCGCAAATAGGCCCGTAAAGAAAATGGTAGCGCCTATACCTATGTATTTATTATGGTCGGTTGGGTGTTTTTCTAGCGTTTCTACATGAGCGCCAGAGCAAAACCAAAGGAAGCGAGAAATGCTGTTCATTGTTAACCAGATTAAAATATCTATAGTTAAACGACCAAGCACCTCAAATGTTACAGTGGCGTAGGTTAAATATTTATCTACGTATATTTTGGTATATCAAAATCCCCAATTAACGGTATAAATCTACGGTGGTTCCCCAGCATCTTTGAGAAACTAGAAGAAGTAATGTTTAAAGGAAACTTTTTATTAAAGCAACTCCTGAAAAATCATACAATCAGAACCTTAAACAAATTATTCAAAATATAATTATGAAGACAAGAACATACTTAGCAAAGTTAGCCCTAGTTGTGCTTTTTGCTTTTTGCGTACAGGGTGTATTAGCGCAGAACCCAGACTTTACCTATAAATTAGGTGGGAAAATAACCTATAGGAAACTAACCGATGCGGGAGTTTTGGTAGTTGCCAACGGCGATGGCTTGGTTGGTATAAAGCCAGGAGCAAGTGAGCCGCATTTTAACTTTAAGGATTACGGAAGAGTAAAGCCAGATGAGTTAGAATTTGTTCCGATGTCGCCTTATTTGGTGGTTAGTCAAGGAGGTTTTATGACAGCGAAAAAATCGGTTATCGACTTTGTTTCGGGAAAAAAGATGTTTGGTACAGAAGAGAATGGTTGGAAGCTTACTAACAGATGTGATGTAATGCTGCCTCAAAATAAACTAGTTGTGTTGGGCTCTAGGAAAAGTGGTGCAATGGCCGTTGGACTGTATGATTTGGCAACAGGAAAAGAGGAAGGTTTGGTAGAGTTGAACGATCCTAAAAAAGTAGGTTTTGCATCTGCTATACCGCAGTTTTCTGGCCGGCCAGCCATTATAGGCGATGGTTTAATTGTACCAACTACCAAAAACCTCATGCAAATTGATGTGAAATCTGGAAAAACGGCCTGGACCACAAAGGTAGATGATATTACTTGGTTGACAGCAGACGCGACTGGCAACGAAATTTACGCTTTCGAACAAACTCAAGGTGGCGATACCAAAATCTATAAAGTTAAAAACGACGGCACTATCCTTTGGGAGAAAGGTGTTAAAGTTAAGGGAAAAGTTTCTAGGTTCGAGATTTTGCCGCAAGGCTTGGCTATTGTTAGTGATGTAGATAATTCTGGTAAAAGTGGGCTAGCAAAATTAGCTTCGGCAGCTTCCGAGTCGAAAATTGGTTTTCTAAATGCAAAAGATGGATCTGACTTGTGGGAAAAAGCGCCAAAAACCAAAGGATATGTTCAGCATTTTTATGTAATGAGCGATGGTATTTTGTTTGGTATACAAGAGGGAGGTATTAATAAGATTTCTTTTGATGGCACAACCTTGTTTAAAAAGCCTTTAAAAACGGGAGAAAATATCCATACCATGGCATTAACGCCAAAAGGTTTGATTTACATTACCGATACAGATGCGGACATCATCAATCTATCATCGGGAGAATCTATTTGGAACAAGCCCATCAAATATAAAAAAGCCAGCGCCGTTGCAAGTACTTACGATGCTAGAAATAAGAGATATTTGATCAGTACAGGCGAAGAGATGGTAGCTATTAATGAAACTTCGGGAGATATTTCTACTTTGGCAAAATATAAGTTCGAAGAGAAGGAAGTTCCGGGAACATTAAAAGTAAGAGATGGTGGTTTGCTACTTACTTCAGATCAAAATGTGATGATGTTGAACTTTGACGGATCTAAGAAATTCCATGAGTATTACAGATCGCCAGGCAAAAGTACAGCCGGAGGCATTTTAGCGGGAGTTATGGGGGTAGCCTCTATGGCTATGTCATCGGCGGCAGCTTACCAAGGGGGGCGATATGGTACTTACGCAGGTAGTAATATGTTAAATAGCTATGGCGAGCAAATGAAAGTTTACCAAGAAGGTTTTGCCAATATTGCTTCGGCATCTTTTGCAGAGATGAACAAGCGCTTTAAGGCTACATCGGCCACAGAGAATTATCAGTTTATACTCACTAAATTAGAGGATGGGGTAGGTTTGGCGAAAGTAAGCAAAGACACAGGTAAAAAAGATAAAGAAATTGTTCTTAAAGATAAGAAGCCTGAGTACGAGGTAGATGAATTTGGTGGTTTCTTATATTACCAGAAAGATGGTTCTACACTTTATGCTTTCGATCTTAAGAAATAAAAAAAATTAAGGTTAACAAAATTTCGATGCGTGCGTGGTATTTGTAAATTCGGTTGCAGTTTTGTCTGCAGCCGTTTTTTTGTGTAAGATGCCTTCGGTACATTGCAAATCGAGTATAAGAAAAGTAAAAATACCGTTGGAAGATTGCACCTAAATTAATTATTGTCGTAATTCGTATCTTTGATAAAAACACATAAACATGAAGGAAGTTACAGTACAAGATCTTAAACAAAAAATAGACAATAACGAGCCTTTTCAATTAATTGATGTTAGGGAGACTTTCGAGTACGAAACCTCTAACCTTGATGGTTTAAATATCCCTTTGGGCGGTATTTTAATTGAAGCTGATAAAATTGATAGAGATAAGCCCGTAATTGTACAGTGCCGTAGCGGTAAACGTAGTGCTGCTGCCATTATGCAGTTAGAGCAAGTACATGGTTTTGATAATTTGCACAATTTAAAAGGCGGTATATTAGCTTGGCAAGAAGCTTATGATCCGAATATGCCGGTATACTAAATTTTAAATGAGAAAATGACTAGATGATTGAATGAAGCACTTTATCATCTAGTCATTTTCTCATTTAATCATTCAAAAAGATGAAGAAAAAGATATTCCTAAATGCCTTCTACAATTTGGCAATGATACTTTGTATTATTGGTGCATTTTGGGCATACGAAAATAAAAGTCCGCTAATTTCTATTTTCTTAGTAGCGGTATTGGCCGCTTTCCTGTTCTTTAAAGTTAAATTGATAAAAGAACTAAATAGGGAATTTAGACAAGGTCCTCCGAAAAAATAAAACCAAAGCCATCGAATTTTTGATGGCTTTTTGTTTTGTATAAGAAAAAGGAGCAATTTTAATGTTGCCCAACCAACTCCAGGTAAAGTTTCGCTGAACGGATATAGCCAACTGCTGTTTTAAGTCCTTTTTCATCTCCATTTTCAAATACTTCTGAGGCTAAGGTAACCATATCTTTAAGAGGCACTCTAAAAATGAGGCTTAATTCATATAGCCTTTGAATATCTACGCTTACCCTGCCATTTTCTATATTGGCTATTGTTTCTGTAGTAACATTTAACTTTTCAGCCACAAATTCTTGAGTATAACTAAGGTGCTTCCTAAAAGCCTTAATTACTTTTCCAGTTGCTTTTTTCATTTTTTCACAGATAGGTAAATCTAAAATAAGAGATTTTAAGATTGTTTGGCCATTGTACCCTAAATATTTTATAGGGTAGTTTTTTTGGAATAAATGTTTTTGGGAAATACATTTGAATGTTTAGAAACTGTTTTAATTTCTAGGAGCAAAAATGCGTAGGCGGATGAGGACACCAGCCTATAGACTACGGCTGAAGGTTGGTGTGCTTGAACTTGTTCCTGTTTATCGAAAAACTCAACCTGTAAGATAAAAATGTCATTTTTAAACAGTTTCTTAAATACAACTATCTAAAAAATATTGCATAACCAAATACCTATGAAAAGCAAAACTTTAAAAATTGTTCTGTTAGTAATAATTGTATTAATTATTTTAACATTAGCATTAAATATAGAGGAAATAATAACTGGCTTTAAAGCCGGCTGGAAAGAAAGCTAGGTATTTGGCTATTAATTAAGAAAGGGAACTGATTTAAGTCAGTATAAAAGGCCTAAACCAGTCTGTAAATGTATCATGTTACCCGAATAAATCCTCTCTAATTCCCTTCAATCCCAAACCTGGTAAATCGTTTAAAATGTATTTTCCATTTTCAAAAGTAGGTTGCTCAAAAGGATTGTTCACGGTTAAGAAAGGCCCATCTAAATCTGCCCAATCGCAAAGAGGCGCTAAATGAACTCCAGCTAAAGTAGCAATAGAAGTTTCGCTCATACAGCCAATTAAAACCTTCATTCCTAGCTTACGAGCTTTCAAAATAGTTTGATGCCCTTCGTACATTCCAGTACTCTTCATTAGCTTAATGTTAATTCCGTGATAAGCGCCTTTTAGTCCATCTAAATCTTTCAGGCGTTGCATCGCCTCGTCTGCTAATAGTGGAATTGGACTGCGTTCGGTTAGCCAAGCATTACCTTCCAAATCGTTTTTATCCATGGGTTGCTCAATTAAAACTACACCTTGGTGGTGCAGCCAGTAGATCAAATCAATGGCTTTAGCCCTATCATTCCAGCCTTGGTTGGCATCTACATATAAAGGTACATTGGTAACACTGCGGATAGTTTCAATAATTTCTTTATCGTTATCCCTACCAAGCTTCACCTTAATCACCTTAAAATCTTTTGCATCTTCTAGCTTTTTACGCAAAACTTCGGGTGCGTCAATACCAATGGTAAAAGAAGTTACCGGCATTTTAGCTGGGTCGGCACCGTAAATTTCATAGCAAGGTTTGTTCTGGAGTTGACCGTTTAAATCATTTAGCGCAATATCGATAGCAGCTTTAATGGCAGGGTTTCCTGTAGCAAGACTATCCAAATATTCAATGATGGCAGCAAAATCGAAGGGGAACTGAAAACGGCTCCAATCCACTTTTTTCAGAAAAGCATGTGCGGTTTCATAGCTCTCGCCCATGTAAGGTACCATGCTGGCCTCTCCATAGCCTGTTTTACCTTGGTAATCAACTTTTAAAAGCAGTAAAGGCGTACTGGTTCTGGTAAATTTTGCGATCGAAAAAGCATGCTTCAATTCTAAATCAAACTCCTTGCAACTAATTTTCATTTTATATCGTCTAAATCATTAAAAGGTTAATAGCCTTGCGCTATATTTGCAAAAACGCTCTTACGCTGTCACGCTAAATTTTACGGCCATGAATACGATTTCAAGATTACGGTATTTTCTTTATTTATCCATACTTTTTGTTGGATGTACCACAGGAAAAAATGCACTACAAAAAGGAGATTACGATGCTGCGGTTTCTAAAGCTGTAGACCGTTTGAGAAGTTCGCCACAAAATAAGGAGGCAATGCAAGTTTTGCCAGTTGCTTTTGATATGGCACTTAAAACGCATTTAAGAAAAATTGATGAAGCCAAAGTTTCCGCTGATGCCTTAAAATGGGAAAGCATCTTGTATCGATACCAACGAATTAATCAACTAAGTGATGAGGTAAACGCCTGCCCAAGCTGTTTAACCTTAGTGCCAAATCCACCTAAATATGTAAAGGAATTTGAAGATTCTAAATATCAAGCCGCCGAAGCCCGTTATTTACTGGGCGAAAGAGCGCTGAGGGAAAATAATCGTCAAAGTGCAAAAGTTGCGTACAACCACTTTCTTAAAGCCGAGAGTTTGTATCCATCTTTAAGAGGCGTTAAAGAAAAGATAGAAGACGCTTATTGGGCGGCAGTTTTAAAAGTGGTGGTTCAGCCGGCCATCATTAATAGCAATACTTATAGATTAAGTAACGATTATTTTCAGCAACAAATTAGCAACTATTTAGCTACTTACAGAGGGAATACCTTTGTGCGCTTTTATTCCGAGCAAGAAGCCAATAAACAAAAAGTAAGAGCCGATCAGTTGGTAGAACTACATTTCGATGATTTTATTGTTGGTCAGACTTATGTGAAAGAACGTGTAGAAAAATTGCAGAAAGACAGCGTGGTAATTGGCGAGAACAGGCGTGGTAAAATTTACGGAACGGTGAAAGCTACCTACAGCGTTTTCGAGAAGCAGGTTTCTTCGTCTGGTCTATTAAATGTGGCTATAGTTGATCTGAACACCAATAAACTTTTACAAAATAGGAAATTGCCAGGTACTTATGTTTGGGTAGATAGTTGGGCATCTTTTAGGGGCGATGAAAGAGCTCTGAATAACCAACAGTACGCCTTAACCAGAAAACGTGAGGTTATGCCGCCGCCACCCGGAAACTTGTTTGTAGAGTTTACCAAGCCCATTTATGCGCAGTTGGTAGATAATATTACTGCTTTTTATAGTAGATATTAATCAGGAAATAATCAATTCTCAATTTCAAACTATTTAGAATTTGAAAAGCAGAGTTCGCAGCTACAATTAGTGGCAGCCCTGCTTTTGCTGCTATCTTTTTGCGTTCCGTTTGCCGTCATTTCGAACGTATGTGAGAAATCTAAGAAGAGACGCATCAAACTAACAGATTTCTCCTCGTACCTCGTCGAAATGACGTAACAAAAAGTATATCCGCGGCAATCAGGTTTAGATAACCAAAGTTTGTGCACAGAGCAAAAATCCCCTTATATCTGCGGTTAAATCTGCGACAATCTGCGGGTAAGTAAATACAATATGACAATTAAACAATTCCTACAATCTTAATTATCACTAATATTGTAGAAATGAACCATAGTCTTTACAATCCCTTCAAAACGTTCGATTTTAGAAACGACAGATGTTTTCTAAGTGGAAATCAAACATCGCCATTGGCTATTCGAGTATTGCCAGATTGGTTGCTAAACATGGCCAACCTCACTGGCGATGAAGCTATAAAGCTATTGGACGAGAGTATTAGAAGCTACAAAAGCTTGGTAGTTCCGGCCAGTGCAGAAATGTATACCGAAGCTATTTTGCCATTGGAGCAAAAAATTGAAGCTGCATTTGAGCAAGGTTACAAAGGGGTGTCGGCTTTGTCTGAAGTAGAGTTGTTTCAATGGATCGGTAAATTGATGTACAGCTTTTTGTATATCGAAATGCAGGGTGCTATTCGTTTAAATCAATTAAGTGGGGATGGCATGAACATGTCGCAAGGTTTGATGCACAAATTCGGCAACCTTCATTTAATGTTGCAAGGTATTTTTAGAGAAGTAGAGTTTGAGGAGTTTACGCCTTGGTCTATTGTAGTTGTTCCGCTAGAAAATGCTGAAACTGGATTTAGTTTCAGAGATGAAATCAACACCCTAATTTTCTCTTTAAAGTTTAAGGATTTCGGTATCGTAGCTTGTTTGCAAGACAACGGCACCAACAAAAGATACCATCAACAGCTGTTAGATTTCATCAAAGACAAACCATTAACCGATCAACAGTTTGAAGAATTGGCAGCCCGTTTCTTTTATTCTGCTTATTTGTTCAACCGCTTGCCAGAATATAATGTAATCGAAGCAAACGGTGTGGCCTACATTGATCCGATGCCGCTGCGTGGTATCCAAAATAAGCCTCTTTTTGATGAATGGCAGCACAAAACCTACGGACAAGTGCTAGAAAACTTTTGGAAACCCTATGAATTGACTTTGTTCGAAATTATTAAAGACCCAAAAGCACCAATGAGCTTTTTTGAGCAGCCTTTTTTACCTGCCACCAATTAGGTACTGAATCCCTAATGTAAGTTTTTCAATAAAACTAGGGATAATGTTGGGAACAAAGATGACAGTGAATACTAGTCCGGTTAAAGCTCCAAAAAAGTGTGCGTCGTGTCCAATATTATCTTGTCCTTTTTTAGCCATGTACCAAGAATAATATAAATAAAGCACTGCAAACAAAATAGCAGGCATCGGAATAAACATCACTAATAAAAGTGTAGTTGGCTCGAACAAAATATAACTAAACAGTACAGCGCTTATTGCTCCCGAAGCTCCCAAACTATGGTAACCATAATTTTCTTTGTGCTTAATTAACGAAGGAATATCACTTAAAATTAGACCTAAAAAATAGAGTAGGCCAAATTGCCAATGTCCAATCATTACTTCTAGCCTAAAGGCAAAGAAATAAAAAGTAAACATATTAAAGAGCAAGTGCATCCAGTTTGCATGTATCAGTCCGCTTGTAATAAATGTATAAATTCTATAGCCTTTACTTACCGAGTAGGGATGGAATATGAAGTTGCTTAGTAACTGCGGATTGTTGAAAGCGTAAATACTGGTAATTAAAGTAAAAACGAAAATGATTGACGCTACAGGCATAGCATTCCAATATTCTAGTAACATATTTATTAATGTTTTTCGAGTTAAATTTATCGTCATTGTGAGGAACGAAGCAATGACGAAAATGGTTATTTTATATCTAGTTTAATTTCTTTTACCAACCTCCCAATTGGATACCGCATAAAAGTTGGCTCAAAATAATCAGAATTTTTGTAAATGAACTCTAATTGTGCATAAGCACTTTTTGCAAGTTCTGGGTTTTTGGTTTTCTCTTGCTCTAATTTCTCTTTTAAGGATGGATTTTTCTTTAGCAATTCGGCAGCAGTGTCCTCAAAAATGTAAGATGAGAAATGTTCCTTCTGGCCCAAGATCGAATCAAAGAAATTCCAATTGAAAAACGAATCTGGAGCTTGTGGTTCTAGGGTTTCTACAATGTAGCGGTTTGTACTTTGGTTAACGTAAATTACATAATCGCCAGCATAAAAATTAATGGTTTGCGTTTTCGGTTCTACCTTAACTGCCGAATGCAGATAATGCCCCTCAAACGGTCGTTGTGCAGTTTTCATGTCAGCGATATAATACATTTCCGTTTCAAGTTTCACATCGCTTTTCAGCTCGCTTACCTTTACATTGTTCAGTTTAAGCAACTTGATCACTTTATCCCAAGCTTTGGGAATAATGTACGCAATTGGTTTTTCAACGGTTAAGGCAGGTTCAAAGTTGTTCCATTGTTTGATGGTTTTGGTATAAGGTTCGTTACGGTCGTAATAAAGGCGCTCCAATCCGCTTACTTCGCTTGGTTTGTATTTTGCAGCATATCCCTTAAACTCAATTTCATCAAACTTATCTCGGTTCAATTTCCAATCTAAAGTAAAAGTCTTTTGTTTCGCTATCGTTTCGTCCGCTTTCTTCTTGTTTTCTCCAATAATTTTAGCATCTCTTTCAACAATGTTGATATAAGTTTGCAACAGCTTATAAGTTGATTCTACCCGCTTGTCGTAAGGTTTTAACATGTGGGTTTCGGGCATAAAGCCGATGGTGTTGTGCAAGGCAGCATAGCCTGTGCTATATCTCGGGCTTTCCATAAAACCACTAATACCGTTATCAGGAATTTCCTTAACCGAATTTACATAAGGGATCAATTCAAATCCTTTTGTTTTCATTTCAGCATATAGATAGGGCAGCATTGTATTCGTCAAATAGCCAGATAAAATAGGATCTAGCTTGTCCTTTTGCGTAGGGATTAAAGTCATGGTGTACTGGTAATCTGCCCCATTACTGGTATGTGTATCTATAAAAATCTCTGGCTGCCAAGTATTGAAGATCTCTTGAAAAGCAGCTGAGTTTTTAGAATCTGTTTTGATGAAATCGCGGTTGAGGTCGTAGTTTTTGCTGTTGCCTCTAAAACCATAAGCCAACGGCCCATTTTGGTTAGCTCTTGATGTGCTTGTTCGGTTAAAGCTACCATCAATATTATAAACAGGAATAATGCAGATCACCATGTTTTCAGGGAGATTTTTTTGCTGCAGTAAATCTCTTGCTAACATCATACTGGCGTCAATACCTTCTGGTTCGCCGGGATGAATACCATTGTTAATGAGCAGTACTCGTTTGTCTGCAGTTTTAATTTTAGCAGGTTCAAACAGCCCATCTTTGCTAAGTATCAATAAATGTAGCGGTTTGCCGAAGTCGGTTTGTCCGTAAGTTAACAGCTTAGCCTGACTGGGGTAGTTCTTCGCTAATTGTTGATAATGAGCAATTGCCTCGTTGTAAGTTGCGGTAGCCGTTTTATTGCTTTTTTCGTAGGGAGTAAGTTGCGCAAAAGCACTCATGTGGGTAAAAGCAAAAGTTAGTAATAGAAATATCCTCATCAGTTAATGATTTGAATATAAAAATAGCTTTTGTTTTTAGAAGAAATGGATTGTATCCTAAATTTTGGAAAGATTATCTGATTGATTTCCCAGTTAATCCTCTAGGACCAAAAGTGTACTTAAAGCCTATAGACAAGAAGTTGTAGATATCTGGTGCACTACCAACGTTCCTGCGGATAGTTTTTGTATCATCGTAACCGTCTAATCCTTCGCCAAAAGTCCAGTTTGCTTGGTAGTTGATGTTAAAGATGTATCTGATATCGCCCCATCCATCAGGAAAATAGAAATCTATACCAACATTGATGGGAACAATAAGGCCAGAACTTACATCTTTACCTGGGAAGGTGTAAGGATTTCCATCTGGGTTAATCTTCGATCTAACAATTTCATTCATATTGTTTTTGATCATTCCAACTCCTGTACCTAAATAGAAGCCTTTGGTATAGTTTAAAAAATCGCTGTAATAGAAATCGGTAAACTCTCCAGCTCTAAACTTAGCATTCACCATAAAAGCTTGGTAAGCATTGGTAAATTCTCTTTGGTGTCCAGTGTTTCTATCGCCGCCTTTTAGCAAGCCCATTTGCGCTTCTATGCCTGCGGTAATAAATGGTGTAAAGTGGTAGTCAAGATTAACAGCACCTCCAAAAGCGGGCTTGCCTTTTACATCGGCAAAGGTGTAATTACCCCCAGCACTGCCGCCTAAACTTAATCTATAAAAATTTGATTGACCAAATGCCGTAACCGTAAAGAATATCAGTATTAGAGCTAAGTAACGTTTTTTCAAGTTGTTATAAATTAAGTGCTTGCTATACAAAAGTATAATCTTTATTCAAAAAAATAAACAATATCTTTGAATTTATGCAAAATATTAAAATTGATGGTATTTCTTTGGCCGAGAGGTTTATGAAATATGTAAAAATAGATACACAGTCTGACGCATCTTCACCAACTACTCCCTCAACATCTAAACAGAAAAACTTAGGAAAGATATTGGTTGAAGAATTATTAGCAATTGGCATAAATGATGCTCATTTGGATGAGTACGGTTATGTTTACGCTACAATTTCTGCCACTACAGAAAAAAAAGTTCCAGTAATTTGTTTCTGCTCGCATATGGATACTTCTCCAGATAGTAGTGGAGAAAACGTAAAACCAATTGTTCATAAAAACTATCAAGGTGAGGATTTGGTATTGCCAGATGATAATAATATTGTCTTAAGGCTTTCAGAGCATAAGGATTTAAAAAACCAAATTGGCAATGATATCATCACTGCTAGTGGCTTAACATTATTAGGAGCGGACAATAAAGCAGGTGTTGCAGAGATTATGGAAGCTGCAGCTTATTTAGTTCAAAATCCTCAAATTAAACATGGTACCATTAAGATTTTATTTACACCCGATGAAGAAATTGGTAGGGGAGTAGATAAAGCTGATTTGAAGAAATTAGGCGCTGAGTTTGCTTATACCATCGATGGTGAAACTTTAGGTTCGATAGAAGATGAAACGTTTTCTGCCGATGGTGCTAAATTGGTTGTTAACGGCGTAAGTGCTCATCCTGGTTTTGCTAAAGGAAAGATGGAAAGTGCCATCAAGATCTTAGCAGATATCATCAGTGCTTTACCAAAAGATAGGTTAAGCGCAGAAAGTACTTCGCAAAAAGAAGGTTTTATTCACCCAGTGGGGATGACTGGAACTGCTGAGCAGGCAGAAGCTAGTTTTATTCTTCGCGATTTTGATAATGATTTATTAAAAGCTCACGGTGAAACTTTAGAGGGTGTTGTTAAAGAAGTGATGAAAGCTTATCCAAAATCTAGCTATACGCTGACCATTAAAGAGCAATACCGTAACATGAAAGAGGTGCTAGACAAATATCCTCAAATTATGGCCAACGGCATTGAGGCTTTAAAAAGAGCAGGTCTTAATCCGATTACACGTAGCATTAGGGGTGGTACCGATGGTTCTCGTCTATCGTTTATGGGCTTGCCTTGTCCGAATATTTTTACTGGCGGACATGCATTTCATGGTAAGCAGGAGTGGGTAGCTATCCAAGATATGGTAAAATCCGTGGAGACTATTGTGCACTTAGCGCAGGTTTGGGAAGAAAGAGCATAACTCCTAAATCCCCTAAAGGGGACTTTGCTGGGCGCAATATATATTCCCCCTTTAGGGGATTTAGGGGTGAGTAAGTTGCGCCAAATACTGGTCATTTTCATCTACATAAACAATCTTGCAATTCCAACCATGTTGCTTGCTTAAACGTTGCAGCGTGGTTGGGTCTATGTAAAGCCAATTAAACCAATTTCCTTTTTCCTTTTTATATTCATAGCAGTAGCTGATTTCGCCAAAATATTGATCAGTTGGCATTGGCATATCGTCATACAAATAGGAAATATCAGAGCTGTCAAAAAGCAATTGACCGTTTGGATTTAATATTTGTTTGGCGCTTTCCAAAAAATCTTCAAAACCTTGTAAAGTTCCAGTAAGCCCAATACCATTCATCAAAAACAACATGGTGTCGTACTTTTTCTTTACCTGAAAGAAATCTTGTAATTGAGGATTTTTAACGCCGCGTTCCTGCATAATTTGAACTGCAATTGGCGAAATGTCTATGGCAGTTACATCAATCTTTTTTTTGTCTAGCAGTAACGCATGACTACCAACACCAGCGCCAACATCAAGTACTTTGCCTTTGCAAAGCCCAAGTGCTTTAAGTTCAATCTCTGGCATATCATCTTCGCTCCGAAAGAAAACCTCAATTGGCATTTCTTCTGGTTCACCGTAAGAGTTGTGCAGCCATAAAATATCGGCTTTGCCGGTCTGGTGAAAATCTAAAAGGGCGTTTCCGTAAATATCCATGTTTCAAAGATACGGAAACGCCCTTATACAAGTCGTCATTGCGAGGCATAGTTTATCCCGATAATTCGGGAAAGCAATCTATTCAATCGCGTCGCAATGACGAAAATTTATGCTTTTATTCTATCAGCTTGGTCTTTTACCATATCGGCAACGCCAGCTAATTTATCTTTCGATTTATCGAATAAGTCGCAGAACCAATCTCCAATTTTATCTTTCATGTCGCTGTTTTTATCCGATGATAAAACCATCGCTACAACGGCTCCTAAAGCTACTCCAGCTAAAACGCCGCTCAATATTTTTGTTTGCTTTGTCATAATTAATGTCTTTTATTAGTTTAAAAACGATGGTATGGATGTATTGTTTTAAGCTTTTTGAGAAAAGTTGATTATGAATGTTTGTATTTCCTTTCCTATGCCGTCATTGCCAGCTTGACTGGCAATCGTAATGCGATAAGAGGTTGAAAAACTTTTATCTCGCTTTAAGATTCCCGCCTACGCGGGAATGACGAGGAGCGAAAGCAAGCTTCAAAATCTAAAAACCCCAAGCCTTTGAGAAATTCGTCATCTCGAACGAGGAACGAGGAGAGATCTAGCAATTTGCTTATAGGTAGTTAAATTTAACTTCGTTGATTTCCAATTCTCTTCTTAGTACTCCTCATCGAAATGACGGCGAGGTGAAGCAAATGCAAAAATCCCCAAGCCTAATTAAAGATTTGGGGACTTATGTTAAAACTATGAGCCGTCATTGCGAGGCACGAAGCAATCTTAAAGCGATAGTTTATTTTGACCGACGTTGTAGGATTGCTTCGTGCCTCGCAATGACGAGTTTAATTATACTTCTTCTTCGCTGATGAATTTTGCGCTGAAGTAATCTCTGTTCATACGAGCGATGTTTTCTAGCGAGATACCTTTTGGACACTCAGCCTCACAAGCACCAGTATTGGTACAGTTACCGAAACCTTCTTCGTCCATTTGAGCTACCATGCTTTGTACACGACGGTAACGCTCTGGCTGACCTTGCGGTAATAAAGCCAGCTGAGATACTTTTGCCGAAACGAAAAGCATTGCCGAAGCATTTTTACAAGTAGCCACACAAGCACCACAACCAATACAAGCAGCAGCTTCAAAAGCAGCATCAGCCTGAATTTTAGGGATTGGCAATGCGTTTGCATCTTGTGCGTTACCAGTGTTTACTGATACGAAGCCACCAGAAGCAATGATACGGTCAAAAGCAGAACGGTCTACCGCTAAATCTTTAATTACCGGGAATGCTTTTGCTCTCCAAGGCTCAACCACAATGGTGTCACCATCGTTGAACGAACGCATGTGTAATTGGCAGGTAGTTACCAAGTCTTTTGGTCCGTGCGGTTGTCCGTTAATGAACATTGAACACATACCGCAGATACCTTCTCTACAATCGTGGTCAAATACAACAGGCTCTTCACCTTTGTTAATTAATTGTTCGTTTAAAACGTCAAACATCTCTAAGAAAGACATGTCTGGTGAAATATCAGAAAGCTTGTAATCAACTAGTTTACCTGCTGATTTGCTATTTTTTTGACGCCAAACTTGTAGCGTTAAATTCATGTTTCCTGTACTCATTTTCTTTAAGTATTGAGTATTGGGTATTGCGTATTGAGATTTTAATCTCGCTAAACTTTACACTATACTATTAATAACTTTATAACAGTTGTTTGAGTTATCGTATGTCTCAATACGCATATCTCAATACGCTGTACTATTTATAATTCCTTTGTGCTACTTTAATGTTTTCGTAAATCAATTCTTCTTTATGCAATTCGAATTCACTTACGCCTTTATATTCCCAAGCTGCAACGTATGCATAGTTTTCATCATCACGTTTTGCTTCGCCTTCTTCAGTTTGGTGCTCCTCTCTAAAGTGACCGCCACAGCTTTCTTCTCTGTTTAGGGCATCTTTACACATTAACTCACCTAACTCAATAAAATCTGCAACACGGTGTGCTTTTTCCAATTCAGGGTTAAACTCATCTGCAGAACCTGGAACTTTAACATCAGCCCAAAACTCTCTACGTAAATCTTGAATTTCTTGGATAGCTTGAGTTAAACCTTCTTTATTACGAGCCATACCACATTTTTCCCACATAATGTGGCCTAATCTTTTGTGGAAATGGTCTACAGATTTAGTTCCGTTAATGCTTAAGAATTTATCGATAGTTGCTTTAACTTCGTTCTCAGCTTCCACAAACGCAGGGTGATCTGTAGGAATTGGTTTAGTTGCAATTTCTTTCGATAAGTAAGAACCGATGGTGTAAGGTAATACGAAATAACCATCTGCTAAACCTTGCATCAATGCCGAAGCACCTAGGCGGTTAGCACCGTGATCAGAGAAGTTGGCCTCACCTGTACAGTACAAACCAGGAATGGTTGTCATCAAATCATAATCAACCCAAACACCCCCCATGGTATAGTGTACCGCTGGGTAAATACGCATTGGGGTTTCGTAAGGATTTTCACCTGTGATTTGCGCATACATGTCGAATAAGTTACCGTACTTTTCTTTAATTACGGCAGTACCTAAACGCATGCAAGTTTCTTTATCAGGATTATGATTACCAGCTTTAGAAGCTTCGATACGACCATAACGCTCTGTATTTGCTTTAAAATCTAAGTATACAGCTAATTTAGAAGCACCTACACCATAACCGGCATCGCAACGTTCTTTAGCGGCACGAGAAGCCACGTCACGAGGTACCAAGTTACCGAAAGCAGGGTAACGACGCTCTAAATAGTAATCTCTTTCATCTTCTGGAATATCCGAAGCTTTACGCGTATCATCTTTCTTTTTAGGAACCCAGATACGTCCATCGTTACGTAACGACTCAGACATTAAGGTTAATTTAGATTGGTGATCGCCAGAAACTGGGATACACGTAGGGTGAATTTGCGTGTAGCAAGGGTTAGCGAAGAAAGCACCTTTTTTGTGCACTTTCCAAGCCGCAGTAACATTACTTCCCATTGCATTGGTAGATAAGTAGAATACGTTACCGTAACCACCAGTACCTAAAACCACCGCATGACCGAAGTGACGCTCTAACTCGCCAGTAATTAAGTTACGAGCAATAATACCACGAGCTTTTCCATCAATCACAACCACATCAAGCATTTCGTGACGAGTGTACATTTGTACTTTACCCATACCAACCTGACGCTCTAAAGCTGAGTAAGCACCCAACAATAATTGCTGACCTGTTTGACCAGCTGCGTAGAATGTACGTTGTACTTGTGTACCGCCAAAAGAACGGTTATCTAACAAACCACCATATTCACGAGCCAACGGCACACCTTGCGCCACACATTGGTCAATAATGTTTGCACTCACCTCAGCTAAACGGTGTACGTTAGCTTCACGTGCTCTGTAGTCACCACCTTTAATGGTATCGTAAAATAAACGGTAAGTGCTATCACCATCATTTTGATAGTTTTTTGCAGCATTGATACCACCTTGAGCAGCAATAGAGTGCGCTCTACGAGGCGAATCTTGGAAGCAAAAACATTTTACTTTGTAGCCCATTTCTGCTAATGTAGCCGCTGCAGACGCACCCGCTAAACCAGAACCTACTACAATTACTTCCAAACTTCTTTTGTTTGCTGGGTTTACCAACGGCACAGAAGATTTATATTTTGTCCACTTTTGGGTTAATTCGCCCGCAGGGATATTTGAATTTAATTTCGACATTTACTTAATCCTTTTAATTAAACGTTTCGGTTTAGCTAACCCAACCAAAATAGATTGCGATTGGCATTAAAGCAAAAATGATAGGAACAATGATTGAGAACCATACGCCTACTGTTTTTACAACTGGTGTCCATTTTTTGTGGTTCCAGCCCATCGTTTGAAAAGACGATTGAAAACCGTGCAACAAGTGATATCCTAAAGAAATTACACCCAAAACATAAACAGCAACCACCCATTCTTCTTGGAAAATCATCACAATGTTTTGAAAGGTGTTATGCTCTTGGTGTGTATAAACAGACACTTTTGTAGGCCACCAGAAGTGATAAAGGTGTAATACCAAGAACATCAAAATTAACGTACCCAGTAAACCCATACTACGAGAGTACCATTTACTATTAGCCTGCGGCTTGTTGTACGCATATTTCTCAGGTCTTGCCGCATTATTTTGCGACGTTAACATAATCGCCTGAACAATGTGCAAGATAATTCCTAAGAATAATCCAACTTCCATGATGCGGATAACAATGTTGTGTGCCATAAAATCGGCAGCAACATTGAAGGTTTCTCCTCCATCATTTAAAAAAATTAGTGCGTTTATAGATACGTGTACAATAAGAAACGAAATCAAGAAAAGACCCGTTAGCCCCATTACAAACTTTTTACCTATAGACGACGTAAAAGCTTTACTTAAACTACTCATTAGATTGTTTATTTATATTACTAGTGTGCAAAGCTATCTAAAATATGAAGACTTACTAGGAATAAAACTTACAAAAAAACGACAAATCGACAATTTAGAAACGTTCTAATTAAAATACGCTATTGGCAACGTTTGCGCTTGTAGTTGAAGTAGTTAAATTTCAAAATGAAAGTCAGTATTCATCGGAGACGATAGCCCTGCTGTACGCTGCTCCCGATTTTACATCGGGATACACTACCATCAGGTTTAATTAACCCAAAACTGTGCAAATAAACTTAGCGTTCTTTGCGCAGCTCTTATTTCCTTTGCGGTTAAATTTTAACGTAAAGATTTTGGAAGTTTTCGCAAAGTTTCGCAAAGAATAATTATGTGGTATGGTGATAACACCAACCACGGGTGTAAAGTTTCGCAAAGAATAATTTCTACACAAATAGAAATTTTGCACAAGAAAGATATCCTTATGGTTGGTGTTATCACCAACTATCCAGCGATTTCCATGGTGTTTATATCTTAATGTGGTATGGTGATAACACCAACCACGGGTGTAAATAAATGCTTCTAACGAACAGATTTCTCTCTGCATTCGAAATGACGCTCCAAAAAGGCTTTCCACTTCAATTGTGTTTATTTAACAATGGTCTCTACACAAACTTTATCAATCTTATAAACATTTTGCATAGAAAAGATTGACAAAGTTCACCTTAACTGCGTGGCAATTTGCATTTCCCTCTATTTAACAATACTTTTATGCTATTATTAAAAACATCAATTGGATTTTAAAGAATTTGGATTTAACGCGGAGCTTTTAGAAGGCCTGCTAGCAATGGGCTTCAAAAATGCTACGCCAATACAGCAACAAGCTATACCTTTAATTACAGCAAACAAAGATTTAATAGCTTGCGCACAAACAGGTACAGGTAAAACTGGTGCCTTTTTGCTGCCCATCATGAACCTGCTTACCACTAAGCAAGACCGCCATAATAGCGTACTTATTTTAACACCAACCCGTGAGCTGGCACAACAAATAGATTTACAGGTAGAAGCGCTTTCCTACTTCACCAACATCAGTTCGTTAACCGTTTTTGGCGGCGGCGATGGTGTAGCATACGAGCAACAAAAACGTTCGATGCGTGAAGGTGTAGACATCATCATAGCTACCCCTGGTAGGTTAATTTCTCACCTAGCTTCTGGAGTTTTAAAAATGGAAAAGCTAGAGCATTTAGTGCTTGACGAAGCAGACAGGATGTTGGATATGGGCTTCTACGATGATATCATGAAAATTGTAGGTTATCTGCCTAAAAAACGCCAAACAGTGATGTTCTCGGCTACTATGCCGCCAAAAATACGCAAGCTGGCGGCTACTTTGTTAAACGAACCCGAGCAAATTAGTTTGGCGATTTCCAAACCAGCAGAAGGTATCAATCAACAGGTTTATCTCATACACGACGACCAAAAAGTACCATTGCTTACCGAGATGCTAAAATCTGCAACTTACAACCGCATCATTGTATTTGCTGGTCGTAAGGAAAAGGTTAAAGAGCTGGGTAAAGTATTTAAAAAACTAGGCCTAAAAGCAGCAGCATTTCATAGCGATTTGGAGCAAAAGGAACGTGAAGCCATTATGCTTGATTTTAAGAATGATAAACTGAATGTTTTAATTGGTACCGATGTTTTAAGTCGTGGTATAGATGTAACCGGTATTGATTTGGTGATTAACTACGATGCGCCACAAGACCCTGAAGATTACATTCACAGGATTGGGCGTACGGCTAGGGCGGCAACCACTGGTACTGCAATTACCTTGGTTAACGGAAAAGATAAACGCCGCTTGGCAAATATTGAAAAACTAATTGAACGCCAGATTGATAGAATGCCTTTGCCAGAGCATTTAGGTGAAGCTCCGAAAGATGAGCCTGTGGGAGAAAAGAAGCCTTTTAAAAAGAAAAAGAAGTTTTTTAAGAAGAAACCTAAAGCACAAGGAGCTGCACCAGCGAAATCGGAGTAACTTTTATTGCTTAGAGTTTAACGCTTTAAGATTGCTTCGTTCCTCGCAATGACGGTAATAGGAGCGTCATTGCGAGGAACGAAGCAATCTTACTACAAAAGTTATAGCTATAAAGGATTTCAAAATGACAGAAAAGCAAAAAAACATTCTCTATTTAGTAACTGCTTTTCTAATTGAGATAGCTTATTTTTCTTTTATTTTCTTTGGATATGCTATTTTTTCGATGTTGTTTTTTGGAGAAGGTGAAAGTAGTTTTATGTACTCAAAAGCTAATGGAGTTATTTTTTTATTACTATTGGTTGTCCCTCCTTCACTTTTAAATATCTATTTTTATAGGAAATCAAAAAACTCTGGAAAACGAATTAGTTTTCTGGTTATTCAGATTTCTCTGCTTCTCATATTCTTTTTTTTCTGGTATATGAGTGGCTGGGATTTCTATTTTTAATTACCTTTAAAAAATGCAGAACCTTCCACCATTGGCCGAAAGATTACGCCCACAAAACTTAGATGAATACGTAGGGCAAAAGCACTTGGTGGGCGAGGGTGCAGTACTACGAAAAGCTATCGAAAGTGGTCGTATTCCATCCATGATTTTCTGGGGACCTCCCGGAGTTGGAAAAACTACTCTAGCTACCATCATTTCTCAAAACTTGGACCGACCTTTTTTTGCATTAAGTGCCATTAACTCTGGCGTTAAAGATGTTCGGGAAGTAATTGACAAAGCTGCTGCGCTAAAAGGTGGCTTTATGGGAATGCCTGTACTTTTCATTGATGAGATACACCGTTTTAGCAAATCACAACAAGATAGTTTGTTGGGTGCGGTAGAGCGTGGCTTAGTTACTCTAATTGGTGCCACTACAGAAAATCCAAGCTTCGAAGTGATATCAGCTTTGCTTTCTCGATGCCAAGTTTACATCCTCCAGAACTTAACGGAAGAAGAATTGGTTGGTTTGCTTAATACAGCAATTGCCAAAGACGAAATTCTATCGAAAAAGAAAATCAAAATTAAGGAACATGAAGCTTTAATACGTTTGAGTGGCGGCGATGCCCGAAAATTGCTCAACGTTTTAGAAATTGCCATTAACGGTATTGGTGGTGATAAAATAGAACTCACCAACGAGAACGTACTGGCTCATGCACAGCAAAACTTGGCACTTTACGATAAAGCGGGCGAACAACATTACGATATTATTTCGGCATTTATTAAATCCATCCGCGGTAGTGACCCAAATGGAGCGGTTTATTGGCTAGCACGAATGATTGAAGGTGGAGAAGACCCCTTATTCATAGCTCGTAGATTGGTGATTTTGGCATCGGAAGATATTGGTAATGCCAACCCAAACGCACTGCTATTGGCGAACAATTGTTTTCAAGCGGTCAATGTCATCGGTTTTCCCGAAAGTAGGATTATTTTATCGCAATGCGTAACTTACATGGCATCATCAGTAAAAAGCAATGCCTCTTACGAAGCCATCAATAAAGCGCAAGCCTTGGTAAAACAAACTGGCGACCTGCCTGTGCCTTTGCATTTGCGTAATGCGCCAACAAAGTTGATGAAAAACATTGGCTACGGAGCCGATTACAAATATTCTCATGCCTACGATGGTAACTTTGAGGAGCAGGAATATTTGCCAGAAAAGTTAAGCGGTACCAAGCTTTATGACCCCGGCAAAAATCCGGCAGAAGAAAAAATGAGAGAAAAATTGAAACAAAACTGGAAGAACAAATACAAATACTAATATGCTGAGTACTTTTTTATCACATCAATGGAAATCGTTTTGGCGCAGTAGAAATAAGGCAGGCAGTATTGCCGCCCAAATTGTACTGGGCTTTTTTATGTTGTATTTTTTGGTTGTAGCCATAGGCATCGGTTTTTGGATGACAACATTAATAGACAAATTTATGCCGGGTATTAATCCAGCGGTAGTATTTAACGGTTTAATTTTATATTATTTCTTGCTCGACTTAGCTGTAAGAATACAAATGCAGGATTTGCCAACTTTGAGCGTGGTGCCATATTTACATTTGAAGATTTCTAGAAAAACGATTGTCAATTTTTTAAACCTGAAATCGCTTGTTTCATTCTTCAATATCCTGCCAATCTTTATCTTTTTTCCATTTATTTTTATCAATATTAGCGCTTCTGCAGGCACGGTTGGCGTGCTGGCGTATTTGGTCTCAATTATTGGGCTTACTGTTTTCAACAACTTTTTGGTGCTGTATATTAAACGCAAGGCTATTAATAATGTAGCTGTTTTTGCGGCAGGCATTGTCGTTATTCTTGGCTTGGCAGCTTCAGATTATTACGGTTTTATTTCCATCAGAGATTTTTCTAATCTGGTTTTTCAAAACGTAGCTGTATATCCGATTTTGGCTTTGATATTCCCAGTGGCTGCATTTGCTGTTTATTACATGAATGCTAAATTTCTGGAGAGTAATTTATATACAGAGGAACTAAGCACTAAAGACGATAAAAAAGTAAGTACCGATTATCCTTTCCTTAATAATTTTGGTAAGGCTGGTGAACTAGCAGCACTAGAATTGAAACTTATTTTAAGGCACAAACGCTCTAGAAGTTCGGTAATTATGGGCTTTCTATTTTTGTGCTATGGCTTCTTTTTCTATCGCATGCCGTTAATAGCAGGCAATGAGTTTGGTAAAATGTTGTTTGCTGCCGTGTTTATGACAGGTATCACCATATCAGTTTACGGGCAATTCATGTATGCGTGGCAAAGCTCCCATTTTGATGGTTTACTGTCCAACAAAATCAACTACAAAGATTTTATAAAAGCAAAGTTTTTGCTCTTTACCATTAGTAGTACTTTAATTACTGTGCTTTCTAGCTTTTATGGTTTTATGAGTTACAAACTGTTGATATTACATGCTGCTGCTTATATCTATAATTTGGGGGTGGGTACTGTGGTAGTGCTTTACTTTGCCAATTTCAATTATAAAAGGTTAGATATTACGGCTAGTGCAAGTTTTAACTGGCAGGGCGTAGGCGCAACGCAATGGTTGTTGGGCTTACCATTACTGTTGCTGCCAATGATTATATATGTGCCATTTGGTATTTTAAACCTGCCTTACTGGGGTTTGGCCACTATTGCATTTTTGGGTTTGGTGGGTTTACTGATGCGTAATTTTTGGGTAGATGTTATTGTTAGAAAATTTGAAAAACAACGTTATAAAATAGCCGAAGGCTTTAGAGAATAAGAAATGATAGAAGTTAAGAATTTAGTAAAAAGCTACGGCGGGCGTACAGTTGTGGCTATCGAGCATTTGAATATAAAAGCGGGCGAAACCATTGGCCTTGTTGGAAACAACGGTGCAGGTAAAACTACATTTTTTAGAATGCTTTTAGATTTAATCCGTCCAGATAGTGGAGAAATCCTATCGAAAGATATTAATGTTGCCAGCAGTTCGCAATGGAAAGATTATACAGCATCTTATTTAGATGAAGGCTTTTTGATAGACTATTTAACCCCAGAAGAATATTTTACTTTCATTGGCAGTTTGCACGGCTTAAGCGTAGCTCATGTAAGCGATTATTTGAGGCAATATGAGGAGTTTTTCAATGGCGAAATATTAAGTAGAGGCAAGTATATTAGAGATTTCTCTAAAGGAAATCAAAATAAGGTAGGAATTGCAGCTGCGTTAATGCAAAAACCAGAGCTGTTAATTTTGGACGAACCTTTTGCCAATCTAGACCCAACTACACAGATTAGGTTAAAAACGTTAGTAAAAAACTTAAGTGCCACTCAACGTTTAACCACCTTCATTTCTAGCCACGATTTAAACCACGTAACGGATGTTTGCAATAGAATTATCCTGTTAGAAAAAGGTAAGGTGATTAAGGATTTTTATACTGATGAGAACTCTTTAAAAGAACTAGAAGCTTATTTTTCGGAGTAATTGTTGTATAAAAATATGGTCAATTGGGTTTTTTGTTTGGGTTAACAAAAACTAACTACGAGTTGGATTGTTTTTGTTGAGCAGATATTTTTCACAACTATTAAGAATAATTAGCGAGGTTGTGTAAAATTGGCATTACCTTTGCCAACACATTTATCAACATTATAATAAACGAAATAAGAACATGATGACTACAAAATTTAAGACAGCAACTGTCGCTATAGCTTTATCGGTAGGTGCAATGACTTTTCAAAGCTGCGATAGCTTAAACAATACACAAAAAGGTGCAGGTATTGGCGCTGCTGCAGGTGGCGTGGTAGGAGCCTTAATTGGTAAAAAAGCAGGTAATACTGCTGTAGGTGCTGTAATTGGTGCTGCTGTAGGTGGTACTGCAGGTGGTTTCATTGGTAAAAGAATGGATAAGCAAGCAGCTGAAATTAAGCAAGCTATTCCAGGTGCAGAAGTTATTCGTGAAGGTGAAGGTATCATCGTTAGATTTGATAGCGGTATCCTTTTCGACTTTAACAAAACTGATTTGAAAGATGCAGCTAAAACTAACATTCAGTCTTTAGCATCTTCATTGAACCAATATCCGGGCACTGATGTGAAAGTTTATGGTCATACAGACAATATCGGTACTGCTGCGGTAAACCAAACCGTATCTGAGAAAAGAGCTGCTGCGGTTAAAACTTATGCAGTTTCTCAAGGCGTACCAGCATCACGTTTAGTTACAGAAGGTAAAGGTTTTAACGAGCCAATTGCTGATAACTCAACAGAAGCTGGTCGTGCAGCAAACCGTAGGGTAGAAATTGTAATTGTTGCTAACGAGCAATTGAAAAAAGAAGCTCAAGAAAAAGCAGGATAATTTAAAACTAATTTATCTAGTATAAGAAACCCCGAATTTACTTCGGGGTTTTTTTATTCGTAGATGTCTGCGAAATAACTGATGGCTAAAGATCTTAAAAGCATTTCTTGCTCAAGACCAGCATAAGCCGGAATAGGTTTTACCAATTTCCAATGTGGCCAACCATCTTGATCTAGTGCTTCTAATTCGTAAAATCCCATCTCGCTCAACAAACGACAGGTAGCAATATGCATTAGCTCTTCTTTTTGTCTTTTGCTAAATTTTCCTGGGCCTTTACCTAGCTCTTGTACACCAATTAAAAACAATACCACTTTTAAATCCGGAGTTTCCGAATCAAAATCTTGTGCTATCTTTTCTTGCAGCTCTTTCCATTTGATATTGATTTCTGCTGGAGTCATGCCGCAAATATACAGCTTTACTCTTTAGTCTTTATTCTTTGTCCTCTAGTCTTTCTGCTTTGGTCTTTGTAGCTTTGTGATATGAGTTCGAAAATTAATGTAGGCTTAATGGCCTATGGTATGTCTGGTAAGGTGTTTCATGCACCTTTTGTTCATTTAAATGATGGATTTAATTTTGTAGCCGTTACCGAAAGAAGTAAGAAGCAAGCTGCTCGAGATTATCCCGATGTAAAAAGTTATGATACCATCGACGAGCTGATTGCCGACGAAAATATCGACCTTATCATCATCAACACGCCAAATTATACCCATTACGAATATGCTAAAAAGTGCCTAGAAGCGGGCAAACATATCTTAGTGGAAAAACCTTTCACAACAACGGTAGCTCAGGCCAAAGAATTATTCGATTTAGCGAAATTGGTAGGTAAAAAAGCTTTAGTTTATCAGAATAGAAGATTTGATAGTGGTTTTAAACTCACCAAAGAAATTATAGAAAGTGGAAAGTTGGGTAAGTTAACGGAAGTATATTTCCGTTTTGACAGATACCGTAGCGAAATTGGGCCAAAAACTTTTAAAGAAGACCCCGCTTTTGAAGCAAGTGGTTTGCAATACGATTTAGGGCCACATTTAATAGACCAAGCTGTGGCGCTTTTTGGGAAGCCCGAAAGATTTTATAAGGTACTTGCCAACAATAGAGAAAACAGTAAAGTAGATGATTACTTTTTTATACACCTGACTTATCCTAACCAATTAAACGTTTACCTGATATCAACTTTGTTGAATGCAGATATTCCTCCGGCATTTGTGGTGAACGGCTCAAAGGGATCGTTTTCTAAAAATCATGGAGATATTCAAGAAAGCCAATTGTTAAAAGGTATGAAGCCATCTGATGAGGGTTATGGATTTGAAGATGCGACTGATGCGGCTAAACTTACAATGGTAACAGCAGATGGTGGAAGGGAAGTTACTGCCTTGAAATCGCCGCAAGGCAATTATGGAGATTTATTTGAGTTGGTTTACCAAACCATCGTAAATGATGCAGTATATCCGATTACAGAAGCCGATATTATTGCACAGTTGACAATTTTAGAGGCGGATTAACGTAAGTTTTACAACAAATAATCAACTTTGGTGAGTTAATAGAAATTTGTGCTGTAGGTTTTCTGCTCCACACAAAAAAAATATACTTTTGGTGACCAAATTATTCAATATGAGCGTTTACCAAATAGGTCTCGATAGGTTAGATATTGCGATTATCCAAGAAATTATTCAATCATCGCAAAGCATTGCTTTGTCGGCTGTTGCTGAAGAAAAAATCATCAAGTGCAGAGCTTATTTGGATGATAAATTGAGTAAAACCGAATATCCAATCTATGGCATCAACACAGGTTTTGGTTACTTGCAAAATGTAAAAGTAGAAGCCGATAAACTTACGCAGCTTCAACACAACTTGCTTTTATCCCACGCTTGTGGAACTGGTAATGAAGTGCCAAAACCGATTGTAAAGTTGATGTTGTTGCTCAAAATTCAGTCTTTGAGTTATGGTCATTCTGCCATTGCTTTAACTACTATACAACGCTTGGTAGATTTCTACAACCATGATATTTTGCCAGTGGTTTACACCCAAGGTTCTTTAGGTGCTTCTGGCGATTTAGCTCCTTTGGCGCACTTGGCAATTCCGCTAATTGGCGAAGGAGAAGTTTGGTATAAAAATGAGAAAATCAGCACCGCTAAATTATACCAACAATTAGGTTGGCAAGCTTTAACACTACAAAGCAAAGAAGGTTTAGCGCTAATTAACGGCACACAGTTTATGAGCGCTTATGGTGTTCATTGCTTGTTAAAA
This sequence comes from Pedobacter sp., assembly GCF_031119335.1. GTDB lineage: Bacteria > Bacteroidota > Bacteroidia > Sphingobacteriales > Sphingobacteriaceae > Pedobacter. The sequence continues at coordinate 259,090 of NZ_JAVHXT010000002.1, read as the reverse complement.
GCTCAACATTTATTAGCTTGGGCCGATGTTATTGCTGCAACCGCTATCGACGCTTTTGATTGTCGCATTGACCCATTTCTGAACTTGAGCCACGTTATTCGTCCGCATAGAGGGCAACTACAAACTGCAGAAAATATCAAAAACTGGCTAGAAGGAAGTGAGCTGATTGTCCAAGAAGGTAAACAAACACAAGACCCATATTCGTTCCGCTGTGTGCCGCAAGTGCATGGTGCAAGTAAAGATAGTGTTGCTTATATTCAATCCGTTTTTGAAACAGAAATTAACTCGGTAACAGATAATCCGAACGTATTTCCCGATGAAGATTTGATTATCTCGGCAGGTAATTTCCATGGACAACCATTGGCTTTGACTTTAGATTTTCTTTGTTTGGCTTTGGCTGAAATTGGTTCTATCTCTGAAAGGAGAACTTTCCAACTGATTTCTGGAACACGAGGTTTGCCCCCTTTCTTGGTAAAAAATGCAGGTTTAAATTCTGGCTTGATGATTACGCAATACACCGCAGCATCTATTGCCAGCGAGAATAAGCAGTTGTGTACACCGGCATCTGTAGATAGCATTGTAAGTAGCAATGGACAGGAAGACCATGTGAGTATGGGCGCCAATGCCGCGACTAAATGTTTCCGTGTGGTAGAAAATGTAGAACGTATTTTAGCAATCGAATTAATTACCGCAACTCAAGCTTTGGAACTTAGAAGACCATTAAAATCATCTCCAAAAATTGAAAAGCTTTTGAGTGATTTTAGAGCGGTAGTAAGCTTTAACGATGCTGATAGATTGTTAGCGACAGATATTAAAGCTGCCGTTCAATTTATTCAAGGTCGTTAGTCTAATTGACTTTCCTAACTGACCCTGAAATAAATTCAGGGTGACGTTGTACTGGCGCTTCATCATGCTGAATTTATTTCAGCATCAGCTTTTAATGATTGTTTTGACCTCAAAAAACAATTTGATTGCAATAAAGAAAGTATTTATGAATATCAATCTAATTAGCAAGCTTGGCAAAGAATAATTAGAATTACGATAATGAAAATCATAAGATTAATTGGTTTGAGATAGTGAATTTTCCAGATTAGACCGATTGTCGTCATTTCGAACGCAGAGAGAAATCTAACATTATGCGGCTAGTCGCTAGATTTCTCCTCCTTCGTTCGTCGAAATGACGGACTTGACGTCGAGTTATTTAGTTGGTTTAAGCAAAGTTTGTAATTCCAATTTTTGATACTTTATAGCATAATCAAAGGCAGTTTTTCCTTCAGCATTTTTAACACTGATATCTGCACCAGCTTTTAACAAAGCTTTTGCAAAAGTTAATTCCCCATATTTTGCTGCGTACATTAACGGTGTTTTGTCGCTACATACTTTGTTTAAATCAGCTTTTGCTGCCAATAACGCATTAAAAATGTTTGACTTGTTCATTTTGATGCTGAGGGAAAGCAAGGTGTAACTTGCATCTTCAATATCGAAGCAATCGTTAATAGTTACTTTTTGAGTTTTAACTTCTGCTAGCAAAGCATCCGCATCGTCAGTTTTAAAAGCCTTCTTTATATTATCGTTTAGCTGTTGAGCAAAACTTAAACTGCTCATCAATAGCAGTACAGTTGTCATTACTGTTTTTATGTTTTTCATAGGTCGGTGGTTATTTCAACATCTGTTTTAAGTTTACAACGGGTATTTGAATTACTGTTTGGTCAGATAATGAACCTTTTGCGTTTGCAATAGCAATTTCTTTAAAGGTGACATCGGCACTGTCTGTAGTTTTTAAGCTTAAGTTGCGGATAGTGTATTTTTTTTCAGTGTCGTAGCTGCCAAATACATCAATTTTAGAGTTTCCTATAGAAGTAATATCCAAGTTTTCAAAAGATACGCCATCACTTTTAAACCTTGCGCTCTTTAAATTTAAACGTAATGATTTCACAATTGCTTTTTCTTCAATATTTGTGTACCCGCCTTCTGCGTTAATACTCAGTTTTTGAAATTGAGAAGCTTCATGGAACTTCAAATTACGGAATTTTTTAATATTTAGAGCAAGCGTGTCTCCTTTAACTTTTAGTTCTAAATCAGAAACATTATTGGCGCCTAAAAAATTTGTTTCTGGAGCATATACAAACAATTCGATGTAGTTATATTCTTTATTTTTTGGTGTAATATTGATTTGTAATCGACCATCTTTATCTACGCTAAATTTTACAAATTCCTTCTCGCTTTTAGCTAGCTTAACACCAAATTTTTTATCTTTCACCAAATGGATATAAAAATCTGCTTCTTTTCCATCGGCAATGTTAATTGCACTAAATTGGTTTAATGGAATGGCCTCCACGTTTTCCGATTTACCATCGAATGTTTCGTTTTGTTTTTCTAAATCTACCCAATTCTTCGCATCTGTATAATACATTTTAGAAACTACAGCCATTACTAGCACTGGCAATACAATTAGCGTGGCTGCAAAAGCGATTAATAATTTATTACTGGTTTTCATGATTTCTAGTATTAAAATTTTCTTTAACAAAAGTGTTGTAACGATTTATTAGCTCATCAAAATCGATGTTTAATAGATAGATGTTTCTAAAAACTGTTGGTAGTTCTTCATCTATAAATTGGGCTCTTTGGTAGGCTGTAATGTTAGCTATCGCATCATCGGTTACAAAAAGACCAACACCTCTTTTGTTCTGTATCACATTTTTTTGCTGTAGTAATTCGTAAGTACGCATTACTGTATTTGGGTTAACCTCCATTTCCATAGCAAGTTCTCTCACCGAAGGTATTTTTTGTTCAATTGGCCATTTCCCTAGCATAATTTGTTCGCAAACAAAGTCTGCTATTTGTAGGTATATCGCCTTGTTATCTCTAAATTCCATGTCTATACCCTTTTAATTAAACTTCTTTTTCTTTGTATCTGATGTATCCTACTATGTAGAAAAATAATGCCACCAGCGCAATAGCTGCAACAACTAGAAATAGACTATTATCGTTGCTGTTACGATAAGATTGGTTTGCTGTAATCTGCACCTTATTACTAAAGAAAAACTGACTAGCCTTCATATATATTAATGTAGCTACGGAAATAAAAGCTGCTACTGAAACCAAGGTTTTGATATACTGAAAGCGATTGAAATAAATAGAGCCAGATAGAAATACACTTGTTACTAGCACTGAAAATGCAGTACATACACTAAATACATATCCAAAATGAGTGGTAGATAAAATTGAATACCGAAAAAAAAGCCAATCTGAATTTTGCATTGTTCGGTGAATATATTCTCCGTTCTCGTATACATTTTGCGTGTCTTTATAATTGCTTAGGTTGGTTTGTATAAAAGCAAAATCAACTATGTAAAACATGAAAAGATAAGATAATATAGGCACTATAGTAGTGTAAACAATAGCAGCAGTATATTTTTCCAAGTTAGAAGCAGGCGTAAGCAAGTCGCCTATTGCTCTGGCTTTATTGCCTAAATGTAAGAAATATGCACTTGAAGCTATACTAATAAATAGCAATCCAAGAAGCGCAAATAAAGGCTCCCTAAATCTGAGCAGATTATTAATGATATTTGCCTTTTTATATTCGTTCACGTTGGAAAAAGATAAACCATAAAAACAAACGATAATTGCCAAAACAACGGCTAAAGTCATTAGGTAGATTTTCCCAAACTCTAACCACTGCCTCTTAAGCAATAGCGTAAAACGATGTATGTTAAAAGTATTGTTCATATCTGTTTAGTTAAAAATTGGTTTCAGTTTGTTTTTCTCAGCTAAAACTGCATTAAAAAGCAATTCCATGTCTAGTTTGCTATCTTCTTGATGATAATTTGGCATTACGGCATTGTAGCCTGCTAACGAAGGTTCTGCATAAATCACTGTTTCATCAATTTCTTTCAGGCGTTTGAAAGAAAGCTTCTCTGTAATTTCTTCTACCGTTGCTTTTAGCGCAATCTTGTTTTCATCCAGCATAATTACCGTGTCAATCAAATTATCCAAATCGCGTACTTGATGGGTAGAGATGATGATACATTTGTCTTCGGTTAATGCAGATGCCATAATTTTACGGAACTGCGCTTTGGAAGGAATGTCCAGGCCGTTGGTTGGTTCGTCCATAATCACCAACTTGGCATTGGTTGCCAAACCGAAAGAAATAATTACTTTCTTTTTCTGTCCGTAACTCATGTCAATTAGTTTTTGCCCTACCGGGATGTCAAACTCCTTTAATAAGTCTGCAAAATACTGATGATTAAATTCTGGATAGAAAGCAGCGTTAGCTTTTACATAACTATCAATTTTGATAGCAGGTAAATGAAACTCTTCGGGGATGAAACAGATTTGCTGCAATAGTGCAGGTTGTCTTTTTGCAGGGTCTAAGCCGAGCACATCAATTTTTCCACTTTGTGCATATACCAAACCAGCTAAGTTTTTTAACAAGGTTGATTTGCCTGCGCCATTTTTGCCCAATAGTCCGTAGATATGACCACTGCTCAATTGCATACTGATATCCTTGAAGAGAATTCTATGCTTGCTATAGCTAAAATTTAGATTGTCTATCTTTATCATACTAGTGTATTAGTTAAATAACACACTAAAGTAGCGCTAAATTTTTAATCTCCAAATTTTTTGTAAATAATTTTTTAGCTATGTTGGGATATAGTAATTGAAATAGGAAAAATAAAAGCCCTTCATTTACGTATGAAGGGCTTTTATCACTTACTTATAACTTCTGCGTCATTCCCGCGAATGCGGGAACCTTAAAGCGTTATATTATAAATTTCTTTCGCATTACGATACCCAATCGAGTTGGGTATGACGAAGTATGAATGTCAATTCTTGAAGACTTACGAAGTTTCTGAAACTTCGTAAGTCTATCATGCTTTGAGCGCAACTGCTTACAACGGCACACTAATTCCAAAACTTACATTACGACCAGGGTTGTAAACATTCGCCAATTTATAGCGACTTAAGTGGTTGTAATAAAGTTTATCCGTTAAGTTTTGTCCGGTAACCCAAACGTTTAGCTTGCCTTTTTTAGTTTTAAACGAAGTCCCAATTCCGGCATCAAACAAGGTGTAGCCAGCGGTTTCTGTTTCAAAAGCATCAATTCTATCTTGTTTAAAAACATTGGTTAAGCCCACTTTAATAAAGCTATCATTCAATCCTTTGATGTTGGGTTCAAAACGGATTTCGTTATTTAAACTTGCTGCGGGAATAAATGGCAGTGGCGAATTTGTCGCTTTGTTAGTTCCTTTTACATAGGCAAAAGTATTTTCAAAGTGCAATGCCTTAACCAAGTGGAAATCTACCGAAGCCTCGCCACCTACAAGACTAGCATCCGTTTGTAAGAAACGATAAACTGGGTAAGTTTCTGTAGCTCCAGAGTGATGGTCTTCCGCATCAATGGTTTCGCCATTTAAGTTGCTTAAATAGATGTAATCGTAGATTTTATTGCTGTAAGCATTTAATCCAAAAGTGACGTTTTCAGCTTGGTAAGTCAACCCTAAATCGAACTGTAAACTGGTTTCCTGTTTCAAATCACTGTTACCAATTTCGTATCTAAAAGTACCATGATGCACACCATTTGCACCTAATTCTGCAATGTTTGGCGCTCTAAATCCAGAACCGATATTTCCTTTTAGGTTTAGGTTTTTAGCGATATCAAATGCAAAACCCAAAGAACCTGTGAAGTTTGAAAAGCTGTTGTCAAAAGCGTTGAAGATTTGGTGCTGATGGTCATCATGAGCTTCGAACAAATCTTTGCCATCAATTTTTTTGTAATCGTAACGTACACCAGCATTAATAGCCCCGTTTTCGAAATTGCGTTTCAAATAAGCAAAAGCACCAATGTTGTTGCTATTATAATCGGGCACTAAAAACTCCTCGCCGCTATTTCTGTTGGTTTGATACATGCCCTGTAAGCCAATGGTTGGTTCCCAAACTCCATTATTCGCAAAAGAATATTTTACATCGTAGGTGTAAGAATTTAAGCCTAAGTTCAAGCCTGGTTCGTCTTTCGTTTCTTCAAACTCTTTTCTAATGTTACGTTGAAAAGCGAAAGTAGACTTTAACTGTCCACCGCCCAAAAGTACATTGCTATTTAAAGCTGCACGATAATGGTTGATATTTTGAGAAGGTAGATTTAACGACCTCGATTTTGCATCACTTTTGCTAACCACATTTCCTTCTTCATCTAGATAATTTCCATCGGCATTTGGACCTTCCTCGACCAAGCCAATATTTGTTGCAAAGCGAGATAAACTCAAATGTGTATAACCCCAAGTTTTGTTTAAACCCAACATGGCGCTGGTATTAATTTCGTTAAATCCTGCGTTTGGTACAATTTGATTTTTATAGCCAAAGCCATAAGCGTTTTTGTAAGAAATACGACCGCGATAGACAAAACCGTTGGTATTGCCTTGCATCATCAGCGAAGAAGCTGTTAAACCTCCGTTAGTGTTGTAATTGGTGGTGAAGTTTCCGTTGTAAGTTCCCTCAGCAGGTACCAAATCATCAATGATATTGATTACACCACCCAAAGCGTCAGAACCATAAAGCAAACTTGCTGGGCCTTTTAATACCTCGATACGAGCAGCAGAAAATTGGTCTACTTGTACACCGTGTTCATCGCCCCATTGTTGTCCTTCTTCTCTTGCGCCATCAACCATTGTTAATACACGGTTGTAGCCCAAACCACGTATGGTAGGTTTAGAAATGGCGCCACCTGTTGTTACCTGCGCCACACCTGGAATTTTAGCAATGGCATCTACCAAGTTGGTTGCTGCAGATTGCGCCAGTTTATCGCGACTAACCGATACTACGGCTAAACTGTTAGTTTTATTGTTGGCACTGAAAGGAGTTCCGGTAATTACTACTTCAGCACTTTCAATTACCGATGGTTCTAAGGCAAAGCTGATGTCTTGCTGTGCCGATAAATCAATCAGTTTTGAGGAAGTTTTATAACCTAAATAGCGAACCTCTAATAAGAATTTACCCTTTGCGGGAACGTTGTTGAATGTAAATTCGCCATTGGCGTTGGTGCTGGTGCTAGCTTTTAAATCAGAAATATATAATGTTGCACCAGCTAAAGGTGCTTGTGTTGAGGCATCGACAACTTTACCTTTAATGTTAACTAATGAATTAGCGAAGGTATTTAAAGACAGCAAAATGCCAAAAACAGTTACTAAAAGTTGTAACCTTTTCATAAAAGAAATATAATTAAGTGGTATTTCCACTCACGTAAAACGATGGATAATTAAATACGCATGTCAAAACATCGCCTTTGGCAACGAATTAAAATGCAGAAAGAATAGGTAGATTTATTGATTTGCTGGTGGGCCGCGTAAGCAGCTTGCAATGATGCTGGTAAACGAATTGCCTACTAATGAAACGGTGTTTTCTACAATATTTGCTTTTAGATAAACAATATAATTTTGGATATCTGAAACAAAATTTTTCTCGAAATGCGCTTTGCAAACTAAACAGTTTTCGGAAGAAGTTTTAACGTGTACAGTGTGCGTACAGTTCTTTTCGTGAACTGGAATATTTTCTTCGTGATGATGCAAAGCTCCCCAAGGCGTAATGGCCAACGAAAATATCGCCAGAATTACTACCGCAGAAATTTGTTTCAAGAAATGGCGCTTTTTCGCTTGCATTCTAATGCGAAATTAATCAAATAATAATAATTCGTTAGATTTGAAATTGTAACAAAGAAGGTATTTGAGATTTAAGAATTACGATTTTAGATTTCTGTGACAAACAATACGCTAATTAAATGAACCACCTAAGGCACCTTAGCTCATTTAAGCCTTAGGTTTACTAAGGTGTCTTAGGTGGTAAAAAATACTTATTGAAAATAAATACAACCAAATATATGAACCTGAAAATAAGTCAAACACCACACGGAAGTACCTTAACCTGCAAAGGTTGGGTGCAAGAAGCGGCGTTAAGAATGTTGTTGAATAATTTAGACCCAGCAGTTGCCGAAAGACCTGAAGATTTGATTGTGTACGGTGGAAGAGGGAAAGCTGCAAGGAACAAAGAAGCTTTGGAACTCATCATCAGGGCATTAAAAAACTTAGAAGATGATGAAACTTTGCTCATTCAATCGGGGAAACCTGTAGGAGTTTTGCCAACTCACAAAGACGCACCCAGAGTATTGATTTCAAATTCACAATTGGTGCCAAAATGGGCAACGCAGCAACATTTTGATGAACTAGAAGATAAAGGTTTGATGATGTACGGACAGATGACCGCTGGTTCGTGGATTTACATTGGTTCGCAGGGAATTGTGCAGGGAACCTACGAAACCTACGCTGCTTTGGCTAAGAAGCATTTTAACAGTAACCTAAAAGGAACATTAAATGTAACTGCTGGTTTAGGCGGAATGGGCGGTGCGCAACCGTTGGCAATTACCATGAACCAAGGCGTTTGCCTAGCGGCAGATGTGGAGGAATGGCGCATTCAAAAGCGTTTAGAAACTAGATATATTGATGAAATTGCTTACGATATTGATGAAGCGATAGATAAAGCATTACAATATAAAAAGGAGCAGAAAGCATTATCTATAGGTGTAGTTTGCAATGCGGTAGAATTATTGCAAAGGCTGATTGATAGGAACATTACACCTGATACTTTAACTGACCAAACTTCGGCACACGACCCATTGATTGGCTATTTTCCAGAAGGGTTAACGGTTGCTGAAGCGGCAGATTTGCGTGAGAAAAATCCTGAAGAATACGTGAAACGTAGTTATGCTACGATGGCGAAACATGTTGAACAGATGTTGGAACTGCAAAAAAGAGGAGCTATCACTTTTGATTATGGCAATAACCTACGTGGCAGAGCATTAGAAGTGGGTGTTAAAAATGCTTTCGATTTTCCAGGTTTTGTGCCTGCTTATATCCGTCCGTTGTTTTGTGAAGGAAAAGGGCCTTTCCGTTGGGCTGCATTAAGTGGCGACCCACAGGATATTTACGAAACTGATAAAGTGATTTTGGAACTGTTCCCGGAAAATGAAAGTTTGAGACAGTGGATTACCATGGCGCAAGAGCGTATTGCTTTTCAAGGTTTGCCAGCTCGTATTTGTTGGTTAGGACAAGGCAATAGGGAAAAAGCTGGTTTGGCTTTTAACAAGTTGGTAGCTGATGGTAAAGTAAAAGCGCCAATTGTGATTGGTCGCGACCATTTAGATACTGGTTCTGTGGCCTCGCCAAATAGGGAAACGGAAGCAATGCTAGACGGTTCGGATGCGGTAGCCGATTGGCCAATTTTAAATGCTTTGATTAACACTGCAGGTGGTGCAAGTTGGGTTTCTTTACATCATGGTGGAGGTGTGGGTATTGGTTATTCCATTCATGCTGGGATGGTAATTGTTGCTGATGGTACGGAAGATGCAGCTAGAAGATTGAAACGGGTATTGCATAACGACCCTGCTATGGGCGTAATTCGTCATGCAGATGCAGGTTACGATATTGCAAAAGATACGTTGAGGAAGCATAGATTAGGGTTATAAACTTTTGCCACAGATGCACAGATAAATATTGATTTAAATGAAGAATATCTGTGCATCTGTGGCCAATTCAATAAAATGTTAAAACAAATTTTACTAGTAGGATTAGGCGGAGGAATAGGAAGTATTTTTCGATTTCTTACTTCGGTATTTGCCACTAAATATGCCGTAAATGGTTTCCCTTTGGGAACTTTTATGGCCAATGTTTTAGGCTGTTTTATTCTTGGCATATGTGTGGGTGTTTTCGGTAAAAATCCAACAGAAAATGAAAATTTGAAATTGCTTTTTGTGACAGGTTTTTGCGGTGGATATACCACTTTTTCTACTTTCGCCTCAGAAAATATACAGTTGTTGCAGCAACAAAACTATACGCTGCTTGTTATTTATACTGTAAGCAGTTTATTGGTTGGCTTTTTAGCGGTAGCTATTGGCTTAACCTTAGGTAAATCTTGGTGAAATTAAATTGAGATGAAACTTAATTAGCATTAAAGTAGGCACTTATGCGGGTGGGGACACCCGCCTATGGCAGACAATTAGAGTTTGGTGTCCCCACCAAACTCAGCAGGCGAAATTTTTAAAAAATCCTAAGTTTTAGGTATGTTTTCATTCCTAAAATATCTGTATATTCGAACCCATGCAACACCATAATTTCGACGTAGATATCGTCATCCCTTCATCAAAGCAAAAAGTAAAAATTACAGCCGAAGCCATTGAGGTAAATCAAACCCGCATTCCCTGTAACGACGTAGCGGCCGTTAAATATGGCGTGTCGTTAATTGGCCCTGCTAAAAAGCCCACTAAAAAGAAGTACATCATTGAAGTTAAAAGCAAAGATGGTAAATCGGTAAGTGTACAGTTTGAAAGTAGCAAAGTTGAAGAACTTTTAGAAGAAGACCATACGTACTATTACATCATGTCTGGCTTATGGCAATATGTGAAAAAGCATTTAGTAAGTGAGTTTATCGAAAAGCTGAACAATCAGGAAAAGCTAGAAGTTGGTGCTGCAAAATTCGATTATCAAGGTTTTGAAGTGTCTTACAAGACTTGGTTTTTGGGTAAAACGAAAACAGCTATTTTGCCTTGGAGCCAAATCAAATATTTCTTAGATAAAGGTGTTTTGCATGTGCAGGATATGTACGATAAGAAAAAGAACATCAACGTAAGTTTGCACAACGATTGGAATGCAGTGGTTTTAAATACCTTGCTGCATTATCTTTCGCAAGAGCATAGAAAAGAGAAACTCGAAAAAGGAGAGAAGATCTAGTTTCAACTTAGAAGGAATAGAAACCTGAGCATTGTCTCGGGTTTTCTTATTTTAGCGATAGGAAATAGGCTTGTGTTAGCTAACCCTGATTGAAGGCGGCAGCGCCCGAGAGCGATTTGGGCATGTGGGGGGAGATTGAGGGACTAAAGCCGCAAAGCAGGACTACAGCTAAAGAAGAACCACAGGTTTTAGCGTTCTCTTAACCAAATCGTTTGATTCGTAAATCTATTTTGTATTTTTGTAGCATGTCGACACAAACCAAGGAAGAAACCTTTACGCTGGAGGAAATTTTAACCTCGCTGAAAACGGTTCATCGTTTAATTCTTTGGAATGATGATGTAAATACCTTTGATCATGTAATTTGGTGTATGATGAAATACCTAGATTACAGTGAAACACAAGCGGAAAAAATTGCTTGGGAAGTACACAATAAAGGTAAGTGCGCAGTTTTAGAAGGTTCTTTTACCGAGATGGAAGTTTACCGTAAAATTTTGCAACAAGAAGGTTTAACCGTTACGGTTGATTAGTTTTCTCTAAGTATTGATCTAACTTTTTCTTAGCCGTTTGACGTACTTTTTCTTTGAAAGAGTTGGTCCAGCCGAGCAAAAACCCGCCAGCACCAAAAGCTTGCTTTGCCCATTTGTAGAAATCGAAGCTATCGGTATGTTTAACGATTTTCCCTCCTTCAATCTCAAATTCTGCATTTATTTTATTGATGACTTTTTTGCCAGTAGCGCTGAAAGTATAATGCGCTTCCCAGTAAGCTGTTACTTTGTTGCCGTTTTCTTTGATATTGCCAAAGGTCATGGTCATATCTTTGCCGCCCGAAATGAGCATTTGCCACATCGCCCTAACTTGCTTTGCATCTAAATTGCGAAAAACAGAATCGTTAAAAGTCGCATTATCGGCATAGCTTTCTTGCATGGTTCTATAATCCTTTTGCTGAAAAGCGGTGTAAAATTGCTGGATCAATTGTTCGTTGGCTGTCATGATTTCGAGATTGAATTTTTAAATTTAGGAAACGTAACTGAATAAAAAACATCAGTCTAAAAATTTACCATTGAAACGCTTTGCGTAGTGTTTTCATAAATTAGAATATTAAGTAGCTAAAATGAACTTAGGTGGCTAAGGTTGTTTTAAAAATATAAGAATCATTTTACCACCTAAGACACCTTAGATAAATAAAGTTGATTAGATGAAAACAATTAACCTTGCAAAAACATTAATTTGATAAGCGATGATTATCTTTAGGAATAAATCAAAAATCATCTCATAAATTAAATTCATAAAAAAATGAAAAGACACGCAACCGCCTTGTGGAATGGCACAGGCAAAGAAGGTAAAGGAACCCTAACTACGCAAAGCACAACGCTACAGGATACACAATACTCTTTCAAAAGCAGATTTGAAGAAGGTGTAGGGACAAATCCTGAAGAGCTGGTAGCTGCAGCACACGCAGGCTGTTTCAGCATGAAGTTAAGCTTTAACATCTCTGCAGAAAATATCACTCCAGAAAGTATCGAAACCAAAGCTACTGTAAATTTAAACCCAGAAAAAGGCGAGGTTGACAACATCCATTTGGTGGTGAAAGTAAAAGCGGAAGGTTTATCGCAAGAGAAATTTGATGAACTAGTTGCTGATGCTAAGGCAAACTGTCCAATTTCAAAATTGATGAACGCAGAAATTACTTTAGATTCTGAATTGTTGTAATTCTTAGTTAGCCACAGATGCACAGATATTTATTTCTTTATCAAAGATTTTATTTGTGCATCTATGGCTAAAATCATTTAAACCTTCCCTAATCTTGTTCCTTAACTTCTTTTAACTAAAAACAACGTTGATTTTTTACAAAAAATAGTACATTTGGTTTTCTAGCATATTATTGATTACCAACAGTACACATGAAGAAGTTTTTTTTACTATCTGCCTTTTTACTTTTAGCCATAACCAGCTTTTCTCAAAATATCTTTAGTCTTTTCGGCAAAGCCAATACATTTTTCGACCTTTTTGCTGCGGGCAAATTTGAGGAAGCCCATGGTTATTTCTCGGAAGAAGGCAAGACCAAAGTGACTGCCGAAAATTTAAAGCAGTTTTGGACCAATATGGAAGCTAGATTAGGCAAGGTAAAATCGATAGATGCTTCAGGCAGTAAGGTTCAGGGCGAGTATTATGCGGTAACAGTTAGCGGCGAGTTCCAATACGACAAGCAAGATTTCATTTTATTATTTGATAAAACAGAGAAATTGGTGGGTATGCACTTGCCTCCAAAAGCAATTACTTACAGAGCACCAGGTTATGCAGATAGCACACTTTACAAAGAAAAATCTACGTACATAGAATGGCCTGGGCACCAATTGGCGGCGGTTGTTACTACTCCGAAAGATGGCAATAGTTTCCCGATTGTTGTTTTAGTTCATGGTTCTGGGCCTAATGATATGGATGAAACTATTGGCCCGAATAAGCCGTTTAAAGATATTGCTGCTGGTTTAGCTGTTAACGGCATTGCTTCTGTGAGATACGTAAAACGTACTGTAATTTACCCTCAAGAATTTGGCAAAGCTTACACCGTTAAAGAAGAGGTTTTAGATGATGCTTTGCAAGCCATTGCTTTGGCAAAAACAGTTGTTGGTGTAGATTTAAAACAAATTTACTTGCTTGGCCATAGTTTAGGCGGAATGCTGGCACCTCGAATTGCTACCCTAGCGCCAGATTTAAAAGGGATAATTTTAGCGGCGGCTCCTGCACGTAGCTTACCAGACATTATTATTGAGCAGAATAAATACATGGTTTCTCAAATTAAGGATACCTCTGCAGTGATGCAAAAAAACTTGGCTGATGCCATTACGGAAATAGAAAGAGCAAAAATCACCAAGCTTGGTAAAATGAAACCAGATTCTATTTTGTTAGGCTTACCTGCTAGCTATTGGGCAGACTTGAATAGCTATAATCAGGTAGAAACCGCTAAGAAGTTAAAGCAGCGTATTTTTATACTTCAAGGTGGTTACGATTTCCAGGTAACAGAAACCGATTTTAATTTATGGAAAGAGGCTTTGTCAGCCAATAGCAATGTAAGTTTCAAGCTTTATCCAGATTTTAACCATTTGTTTAGTCAACAGGAAGAAAAAGGGAATGCTATGCAGTACCAAAGACCTAGTAATGTAGAGCAGCGAACCATAGAAGATTTAGCAAATTGGATTAAGGAGTTGTAAAGAGCCTCACCCTAGCCCTCTCCAAAGGAGAGGGAACTTTTAGCAAGTACTAAAGAACGGGCAATTTCTCCATCCATTCAAACCAGTTCTGCACTTTAAGATTGTAGCCTATTTTACGAGTTACATTCACGGAATTAATTTGCTTCCATTCTAACAATTCATATTTAAATGCAGGCTTTTCCATTCCAGAAACCTCACATAAAGCCGTGTAAAATTCTTCTCTAGTTGGATGATGTGGCGACACGCCGTGGTAAATTTCCCCGAATTGCTGCGTTTCCAGCAACTGCAGGCAAAGCCCGATACAGTCATCCAAAGCAATTAAATTGATGGGTGCTTTTCCATTGGGTACATCGGCTCTACCAGCAAAAAACTTGGCTAAGTTTCTACCGGGGCCAATTAATCCCGCAAAGCGGATGATGGTTGTAGTAAACTGCGGATATGCTTTCCAAAGATTTTCTGCTTCAAGCAGCGATTTTCCAGCATCGCTTTCCGGTTTAGGAACCGTGTTTTCATCAACTTCAAAATTTCCGTCCTCAAAAACTCCGGTAGAACTGATAAAAACCACCTGCTTTACATTTGTTGCAGCATCAGCTATGTTTTTCAACTTATCAGGATACGAAGAAGCACTTTCTGTTTTTGCTCGTGGCGGGACATTTACAAAAAGTACATCTGTATCAAAAAAATCAGTAGGTAGCACCGAAGCCTCATTCAAGTTAATTTGATAAGGTTCAATGCCTTCTGCCTTTAATTGCTCTAACTTATCTGTGCTGGTTGTAGATCCTTTAACCACAAAACCTTTTGCCACTAACGCTTTTGCAAATGGCAGTCCAAACCAACCGCAACCCAAAATACTAACTGTCTTTATCTCCATTTGTACGCAAAATAAGATATAAATATTTGACCACATAGGTACATAGTGACATTTTAAAAAATCTATGTTTCTATGTGGTTTTAAATAACAAAACGATGATAAACTTGAACAGAATTATTCAGTAATTTTATCGCACAACAACAATCAAATAAAAATGAAGTCAATCAAATTCATCTTAGTACTTTTTGTACTGGTTACCTTAGGCGAAAACCTACAAGCACAAGGCTTAAAATTACCACAAGCTAGTACAACTCAAACCGTTTCTCAAGCTTTTGGCTTAGGAAAAATCGATTTAACTTACGCTCGTCCCAGCACAAAGGGGCGCAAAATCTTCGGTGCTTTAGAGCCTTTCGATAAGGTTTGGCGTACGGGAGCAAACTCTGCTACCGTAATTAAATTTAGCGAAGCAATAAAAGTTGAAGGCAAAGATTTACCTGCCGGCGAGTATGCTTTGTTCACCATTCCAAATAAAACCGAGTGGACTATCATCTTCAATAAAGGAACTAAAGAATGGGGTTCTTACACTTACAGCGAAACAAATGATGTGCTACGTGTAAAAGTTAAGCCTACGACATTAAAAGATAAAGTAGAAACTTTCACTATCCAGTTTGCGAACATCAGCGATACCAATGCAGATTTACAGTTATCATGGGAAAACACTTTGGTAAACGTAAAACTAACGACCTCAGTTGATGAGCGTGTAATGGCTAACATTGCAGAAGCGATGAAAGGTGAGAAAAAACCTTATTTCCAAGCTGCTCAGTATTATTACACCAACGGTAAAGACCTTAAAACCGCCCTAGAGTGGATGAACGAAGCCGAAAAACAAATGACTGACGCACCTTGGGTAAAGCTTTGGAAAGCTAAAGTTCAATTGAAAATGGGCGATAAAGCCGGTGCTGCAAAAACAGCCAAAGAAGGCGTGGAAATTGCTACAAAAATCAAAAATGATGAGTATATTCGTTTGAATACAGCTTTGATAGAACAAACTAAGAAGTAATACTTTAGCCAAGAAATTAGACTTACGAAGTTTCGAAACTTCGTAAGTCTAGAAAGTTTAAACCGTTAGAATTAATCTAGCGGTTTTTCTTTTTGTAAAGCAATGTCATTACTACTATTTACGCTAGCCCCGCTTTCGCTCATAGTCCTCTCCCGATTAAAATCGGGATCCGGGCTAATCCGCTCAATCGGGTTTGGAGAACAAAAAACTTTGCACACACCTACATATTTCGTCATTGCGAGCTTTGCGAAGCAATCTTAAAGCGCCAACCTCGCTGTTCCGGATTTATAATCCGGAACTGTCTATCTGCGGATTTTAAATCCGCGGTTCACAAAATCGAGATTTCAAATCTCGACCAGCAGAGACAGTACAGACTTACGAAGCTTAACTTTAGTTTCCTATGGTGTTTTAGCGGTAAAGTTGAGGACTTCGCCGTTTTAAAAATTCGCAAGTCTGCAAAAACTAAGCAGTTGGAGCAACCTCAACTTCCTTTTCCTTTATCAACTTTTGCAGAATGTAAGCGATAATTACCACTGCTAAACAACCAATCACATTAAGCCATAAGTAAGCAACTAGGTCAGTAAGATAACAGCCTAAAACAATACCCTCAGCTAAAATTGCCGCACAGAAAACGGCAGTACTGCCCACTTTTTTAAGATAAAAAGCAACGAGAAAAATGCCTAGGATAGTTCCATAGATAAGCGAACCTAAAATATTCACCGCTTCTATCAAATTCCCAATTTTACTGGTAAACAAAGCCATAATAATACAAACCACACCCCACAAAACCGTTGCCCATCGCGAAGCATTTACATAAGCCCCATCGCTACCCGTTTTGTTAAAAATACGCTTATAAATATCCACTACTGTGGTAGAAGCTAAGGAGTTTAGCGCACTAGCCGTAGAACCCATCGAGGCCAAGAAGATAATAGCAATCAATAAACCTATCAATCCCTTTGGCAAATATTCGGTTACGAAACTGAGAAAAATATAGTTATTATCGTTGGTAGAAGCATTTTCATCATTCTTCTTCATTAAGGTCGTGAGTTCTTCCCTAATCACTTTTCCATCTTCATCTGCCTGTTTTACCAATATACGTTGTTGGTCAATTAACGCTTGGTTGTCTTGTGATAGCGCAACATCCAACTTTTCTACTTCTAATTTCTTCCTTTCAAAAAGTTGATTGTGTTTTGCCTGAATTTGCGCTAACTCTGCTTTGTACTCGCTTTTCTCAAGTTTGTTTAGCTCGTAACTATTAAAAAACAAAGGTGCTTTATTGTACTGATAAAATGTAAACACCAACACGCCAATCAGCAATATCAAAAACTGCATTGGGATTTTCACCAAACCGTTCATCAACAATCCTAATCGGCTTTGTCCAACAGAAGAGCCTGTTAAATACCTTCCAACCTGACTTTGGTCGGTACCGAAGTAAGATAACTGCAGGAAGAAACCACCTATAATTCCACTCCAAACATTGTAGGGATTGGTCCAGCTGAAATCAAAATCTATGGCATTGGTTCGTCCCATTTTTCCAGCGATACTGATGGCTTTTCCGAAACCAACGCTTTCTGGTAATAGATGTACCACCATAACTCCAGCAGCAAATAAACCGCAAAAAATGATGGTCATTTGCAGTAACTGCGTATACGAAACCGCTTTTGTGCCACCAAAAACCGTATAGAAAATTACCAAACCACCCATAAACAAAGTGGTGTAAGTAACGCTAATATTTAAAATGGTAGAAAGGATAATCGCTGGTGCGTAAATGGTAATTCCGGTAGATAAACCACGTTGAATTAAGAACAGAAAAGCGGTTAAAGCACGGGTTTTAAAATCGAAGCGCTGCTCTAAATATTCGTAGGCGGTGTACACCTTCAACCGATGAAAAATAGGCACGAAAGTGATACACAAAACAATCATCGCCAATGGCAAACCAAAATAGAACTGTACAAAACTCATCCCCGAAGAATAAGCCAAACCCGGTGCAGACAAGAAAGTAATGGCACTTGCTTGTGTGGCCATCACCGAAAGGCAAACGGTGTACCAAGGCATGCTCTGCCCGCCCAATAAATAGGCATCCATGCTTTTCGTCCCACGACTTTTATAAACGCCGTAACCAACAATGCCCAATAGGGTTAATAGCAAAACCGCCCAATCTATATTGCTCATTGGAAATATTTAGTAAAAGCGTAAAACAAAGCGATTAGTAGCACCAACCAAAATATAAGGAGGTAGTAAAACTGTTTCCAGGTTTTTACGAAAGGAGGTAACTCATCCATGACTATGATTAATTTGATTTTTATGATTAATTATGATGGCTTGTATTTCTTATTATTAAGACGTTTAAAGTTTAAGCTTCTTTCTCCAAAATTGATTAATAATCCTATTTCTAGATTGTAAGCTTCCAGATAGTTTATCGCTTGGGCGAAATGTACATCTTCTATTTGTGTTCTAGCCTTCAGCTCGACGGAAATTACACCTTCAACTAAAAAATCAACTCGTCGTGTTCCAATTCTTTGCTCTCTATAGAAAATAGGCATTGCAAATTCACGGTTAAAAGATAGACCTTCTAAAGCCATCTCAATTTCCAAAGCTCTTTGATAAATTACCTCTTGAAATCCGTTGCCAAGTGCGCTATGTACGTTCATGGCACAACGAATAATTTTAGCGGTTAGCTCTGAATATTTGTACTGTTCATTAATCATAGGAAATCAATTAATCAGAAAAATCACAGTGGCTTAGCCAACAAATTCGCAAACAGACGATATGCTCCGGGCACACCAGCTGGCAACTGCCTAAAAAATGATAAAGAAGTGTAAACAAACTTTCCTTTACCGTAATTCGCAATTAGCAATGAGCCGTCATTAGCTGCTTCAGCTGTATCGTTCATCCTTACAATCGTTTCATATTTCGGGTCAATATCATCTGCGAAGTACAATCCCCGCTCTTGCACCCAGCCATCAAAATCTTTTTCAGTAATTTTATTTGGAGAATTTAAAGCCGCATGATTAGGTTTTGTAAAAGTAACCTTCGCATCTTCTTCGGTTACTCGTTTGTTTACCAATCTAAAAGGATACGGGCCAAAATTGCTCGATTTCAATCCGTTATTCACATTGTACTGCGCTAAAACAACGCCACCGTTTTTTACATAATCCATTAGCTTTGCCTGTACATTTTTAGCTTCTTCGTTTACATTGAAAAACCTTACCCCAATAACAATAGCATCGTAGCTAGACAAGTTATTTAACAACACTTGCGACGCATTTAAATGTGTTACTTCGTAGCCAACTTGCTGTAGCGCATTGCTCACTAAATCTCCAGCACCATCAATATAAGCAATACTTTTGCCGGCAATTTTCAAATCGGCCACTTCTAATTTAGCCGTCGCATTTGGAAATAAATTGATGTCGGGAATATGCTCGTAACGGATGGTTCTAAAGCCTTTGCTGTCTATTTCTCCAGCAATTTTTACCTGTAAATTTAGCGTTGCTGATGTTGAGTTTGCGGCAGGTGTAATAGTAAAAACAGCTAGTTGCCCATCGCCTTTTTGTGCAAAGTTGAAGCTAATCTTTTCTGGACTGCTTTTCCATCCGGCAGGTAAAACAGGAACTACTTCTCCTGCTACATTTTTAGTGAAACTCTTCAGGTTCACTTCTATCGCCTTTGGCTGATGATTTACGAAAAGATAAGCTTGGTCGTTCAAAGTTGCCGTTACTTTCGGTGCAATTACCAAAGGTTGATACTGCTCGCCCTTAATTGGGTCGGTAGATTTGAACATTAACGGCAAACGTACGTTAATCAACTCGCCAGCAATATCAACATCTAATTTTACTTGTAAAGGGCTTGGGTTTTCCGGGTAGCCTACATCGCTCTGCTTATCAATGGTATAATATCCTATTGGATGATTTTTCTGGAGATAATAAGGTTGTGTAATATCGGCAGGAGTAGCTTTTACACGATAGTGTATGGTTGATACTTTGTTGTTCTGCAGTGACATAGTTTGTGCAGCGGCTAGGTAATTAATTTTCGGTGCTGTATCGCCGTCCCTAAAAATAGCATTTACGGTAAATGGGACTTCATCGCCAACGGCATAACTTTGTTGCGTAGTTACAGCTTCTGCCCAAAAACCAGCACAAGCTAAAATCATTTCATCTAATAATTGATGTTTGAAGCCTTTCTCATTGGCAGTCAATTTTTTCAATTTAAGCAAGCTTGGCAAACTTGCAGATGGTTTGTTGATGTTGAATTGCTGCTGTATTTCTTTTAGCAAGTTAGCAATTTCATTGTTGGGCAACAAAATATCGATACCATCAAATAATGAACTTGTAGCTGGTTCTCCCGCAGTATGACTGAAATATTCGAAAGCTTCACCACGCTGTAAGGTAGAACCAAAGCCCTGGCTTTTATGATTGGTACGACTGATAGCCGCAATTTCGCCATAATTTTTACCCAACAAAGGATTATAGATACCGACGTTGATTTTCAGTTGGTCGGGAGCGGTAGTGTTATTATTACCGAAGTTGTAGGTGTTCCACAAAATACGTTTTGCTTGCCAAACCGAAACGCCCTGTTTCAATTGCTCGGGAAACCTTTTCGCATCAGCGGCAGCCACAAAAGCTTCTCTAGCTATAATTGCTGATGCAGCGTGATGTCCGTGACCAGCTCTAGTATCTTCTGGAAAACGAGTGATAATTACATTTGGTTTGAACTTACGGATAACCCAAACGGCATCGGCTAAAATCTGTTCTTTACCCCAAATTTTAAAGGTTTCGTCTGATGTTTTGGAGAAACCGAAGTCGTTCGCCCTGCTAAAAAACTGCTCGGCACCATCTACTTTTCTAGCAGCTAAAAGCTCTTGCGTTCTTATTTGCCCTAGCAGTTCAGCTTGTTCATTGCCGATTAGATTTTGCCCTCCATCGCCTCTGGTTAAAGATAAGTAAGCCGTTCTTACTTTGGCTTCTTTGGCAAGATAAGCTAACAGCCTGGTATTTTCATCATCTGGATGAGCGGCGATATATAATACGCTACCTTTTACGGAAAGACTTGCGATACCTTGAGCTATTTCTGCTGCACTAGGCTGCTGCATCTGGGCTCTCACAAGGCATGGCAATAGCAAGGCAGCAAGAAAAAATGTCTTGATGTTCATTGTGTATTGGTTGTATGGCTAAAATAGTTAATTTTTGCAAAAGCGCTCGGAAATGGAACGCTGTTTGTATAACTGAAACTATAATTTTACAAGCCACAGATACACAGATTTTCATTTATAAATTAATCAAATTGAAAAACCATCAGTACATCCCGTAATCGGGACAAGTACTGTGGCTAATTAAACACACACAAGAAATGAAACAAATACTTTTAGCCTGCTTTATCATCCTTGGTTTAGGGTCATGCGGCATCAATAAACAAGCACAACAAATTAAAGCTTTAGAGCAATGTGATTACCGCCTAACGGATGCCACAAATATTACCATAGCTGGTGCAGATGTAAAGAAAATCATCCAAAGTGGTGCAACTTCTTCCGTAAACTTTCCAGGGGTGGCTTTAGGTTTGTTAAGGAAAGATATTCCGCTTAGAGCAAAGCTGAATTTGGAGATTACCAACCCATCAAATGCTCTAGCAGCCATTAACAATTTCGATTACATTGTACTAATTAACCGACAAGAAGTTTTCAACGGCTCGGTTAACCAAAGCGTGAGCATTGGCGCTGGACAAACTACTCAAGTCCCAGTACAGGTAAATGCCAATATCTATCAATTCTTAACGGATAACAAAATGATAGATGATATTGGCGCTTTTATCAGCGGTGCCACCAATGGCTCAGAGAAAAAAGGATTGGTAACCTTGAAAATCCGTCCATCTATTAAAGTTGGCGGAGGTTTGGTAAAATACCCAGGTTATATCACGATAGATAAAGAAGTAAGTAGTAAGATTTTGTTGTAACCCTGAGTTCGACAATTATTCAATTGATTTAGCTCTATATTTTTTATAGTTGACCCTGAAATAAATTTACAAGTAGCTTTCCGTTTAACTACAGGTCAGCATCAGCTTGTAATGGCTATTTAGCTAAATTAATAATCGAACGAGTGACTTAGATTTTTTTACGTAAACAAATTATTAAAATAGACAAGCCGCATGAGATTTACTTATTCGGCTTTTTTAGTTTCAAAAGCGAATGTTAATAAAACTAATTTTTTAGTTTAAACTATTTTTTTAGTTTTGTGCAACATTATAATTGCTGCTGCGTCTTTTGAGTAAAATCAAACAAATGAAGAAACTTCTACTACTTTTCGTTACACTACTTACTCAACAACTTTTATTTGCGCAAAAAGGCACCGTAAGCGGAACTTTACTAGACAGCGTTAATAAAAAAACTACACTAAATTTTGCTACTATTTCCGTATTTAAAGGTGCTGATACAGTTTTGCATACCTACAAGCTTTCTGACGATAAAGGCGTTTTCAAAATCAATAACTTAGAAATTGGCACCAGATATCGTTTGGTAATTAACGCTTGGATGTACAATGTGGTTCGTAAAGAAGTGACTTTGCAGGCATCCCAAACCAATTTAAATCTTGGCAATATTTATCTCTCAGAAAAAACAAATAACCTAAACGAAGTGGTGATACAGTCTGAGCGACCACCAATTGTTGTACGTAAAGACACCATCGAGTTTAATGCAGAGTCGTTTAAGACGTTGCCAAGTGCTGTAGTAGAAGATTTATTGAGAAAACTGCCCGGAGTTACCATTGATGGCGATGGTGGAATTTTAGTAAATGGCAAATCGGTAAGTAGAATTTTGGTAGACGGCAAAGAGTTCTTCGGCGGCGACCAGCAAATTGCGACTAAGAATTTACCAGCAAACATCATCGATAAGGTACAATTAACAGACGACCCGGAAGCGAAACGTAGGGATCCAGATATTGTGGCGGGTAACATTCCTCAAATCATCAACCTAAAACTTAAAAAAGCAATTAAAAGCGGTGCTTTTGGAAAACTCTATGCAGGTGGCGGGCCGAGGGAATTATTCGAAGCAGGCGGTATCATGAGCTTCTTTAGAGATACCACTCAAGTAAGTGTGTTAGGTTATGGCAACAACGCAAACAAACCTGGTTTCAGCATTTCTGATGTAATGCGCATTGGAGGTATGCAGAGAGCCGGTGTAAATTCTACTTCCATTAACTCTGAGGGTGGTTTTAGCCTAAATGGAATTTCTTTTGGAGGAGGCATGAACGGAGGTATAACGCAATCTGGAGGTGCTGGTGCAAACTTCAATACCCTCACCAAAAAAGGGATAAAAATTAACGGTAAGTACTTTTTGGGGTATAGCGATAACTTCATAGATTCGCAAACCGACGTAGACCAAACCTTGGCACAAAGAAGGCTGTTCATTAACACCAGCTCGCAGCAAACCAACAGAAATTACAGTCATAATTTTGGTGCTAGAATTGAAGCCAAGTTAGATAGTTTGACCAAACTAACTATAGAACCTACTGCTTCAATTGGTATTTCAAACAACCGCGGCGCATTAAGAACCAGTACTTACAACACTCAACTCTTACTAGAAAGTGATGGCGATAACAACTCGAGAGTAAAAGGTAGAAATACCGATTTAAACCTGAGCACAAGCTTATGGAAAGACTTTAAAAAAGCCGGACGTTCCCTAAATCTTACTTTAAATGTTTCGAAAAGGGAAAACCTCACAGATACTTACAATCTTAACGAAAGTAATTTCTATATCCCCCAAAATGCTAGCGAATATTTAGACCAGTGGCGTGATAACAACATTGGCTATTTTAACGTCAACCTAAACGCAAATTACAGCGAACCTATTAGCAAGTCGTTAAGTTTAAACATCGCTAGCAACGCCAATTATATTGATAATGAAAATGCGCTACTCACCTTTATTAAAAATCCGAGTAACCAAGCTTACGACATTGCTGTGCCAAATTTGAGCGAGACAGTTAATCAGAGCGGCTTTAAAACCAACAACCGCCTAAGCTTGCGATGGAAAGTGAACAAAGATTTGAACATACAGCCTGGCTTCGTATTCAACACCATCGATTTAACAAACGACTTTGCGAATAACCAACGTTTCGAGCCGCATATTCAGTTTTTCGCACCGCAGTGAACCATCAGGTACAAGAGCTTAAATTTCAGCTACTCGCCCTCATTTAGGGAAGCATTAGTGAGTTACCTGCAGCCCGTAGCGAACAACACCAATCCGTTTTTTATCCAAAATGGTAATCCAAATTTAAGGCCATCTAAAACACACCAAGTAAACATGAATGTGTACAAATACGATACTCAAAAAACATTGAGCTATAATTTATATCTAGGTGGTAGCGTACAAAACGATGGCCTAATTATGTCTAGAACCGTTAGCGATGGCGGTGTGCAGACAACCACACCTGTAAATCAAGATGGTATTTGGCAGTTCCATAGCAACGGTAATCTGTCGAAAGAATTTAAAGGCACCAGAAAGCAGTTTACCATTAGCACGGGTTATTGGGGCAACTACAATCAAAGCTATGTAATTGTAAATAGCGTAAATAGCAAAAGTAGAATCATCAATGGCGGGCCTCGGGTTGGCGCTAGAATTAACCTAAACGATAAATTCGAATTTGGCGAAACCTACAGCTTTGGCTTTAACAAGAGTTACTACGAAAGCGATTTCTTCAGAGATTTAAACTACTATAACCACAGCAGCGATACCGAAATGATTATCCGTTTCCCTAAGAAAGTGGTTTGGGAAACCAACTATCGCTTACAGCACAACACGCAAACGCTTAACGGACAAAACAACACCATGAGTTTTTGGAACGCTGCTGTTACTTTTCTTTTCCTAAAAAACGACCGCTTGCAACTCAAATGCAGCTTCAACGATATTCTGAATACCAATAACAGGCGTTACGTCTACATCACCGAAAATACCGCTAGAGATTTGCGAGTGAACAATATTGGTAGGCACGGGCTCTTTACGCTCACGTACAACATCCAAAATTTTGGAGGTAAAGTTGGGGGTAAAGATACCATGTTTAGGTTCTAGCGTGGTTAATAATTAATTAAGCACAAGGCCGTGGATGCGGCCTTTTTTTATTTGGAAATTTTCGCAACAAGCATTTCGGTAACGGTAGCCCTGCTGTTCGCTATTATTCCCGATAAAAATCGGGATATAACCGCTGCCATCAGGTTTAGTTAACAAAAAGTCCTGCATAAAACTCAATTGCATTATCCCTTTCCAAATTTTGGACACACAATAAATTAAGTTCAAACTTAGTCCTCAAAGTCTTGTTTTCTTTTAACCAATCGTATCCCGAATGTTCGGGACTAAAATCGTAAATTAACCTATCTTTGTATATCAAACCGCCTATTATGTATAGTTCAAAAATTGCCGGCATCGGCCATTATGTGCCAAAAAATGTATATACCAATAATGATTTATCGCGTTTCATGGAAACCAGCGACGAATGGATTCAAGAACGCACAGGCATAAAAGAGCGTCGCTTTGCGCATAGGTACGAAGAAACTACTACTACAATGGGCATCGAGGCTGCAAAGGTAGCGATGGAACGAGCAGGTGTTACCAAAGATGATATCGATTTCATCATCTTCGCTACCCTAAGTCCCGATTACTATTTTCCGGGCTGCGGTGTGTTACTGCAACGCGAAATGGGGATGAAAGAGGTTGGTGCTTTGGATATTCGTAACCAATGTTCAGGCTTTGTGTATGCACTTTCCGTAGCCGATCAGTTCATTAAAACCGGAATGTATAAAAACATTTTGGTAGTAGGTAGCGAGAAACATTCTTTTGCGATGGATTTTGATACTCGGAGCCGCAATGTTTCGGTAATATTTGGCGATGGGGCAGGGGCGGCAGTTTTACAAAGAGCAAAAAAAGAAGGTCAGGGAATTTTAAGTACGCATTTACATAGCGATGGTGCCGATGCAGAGATTTTAGCAATGCACTATCCTGGAGCGCACGCCAATAAATGGTTAAAAGATAAGCCAGCATTTCCAAATCAAGAACTAGGCGGACTTTTCATTACCACCGAACAAATAGAAAGTGGTGCTGCCTTGCCTTATATGGATGGTCCTGCGGTTTTCAAAAAGGCAGTGGTCAAATTTCCAGAGGTAATTAATGAAGCTTTAGCCGCTAATAACTATACAGCAAAAGATATTGACTTGTTGGTGCCGCACCAAGCTAATTTGCGTATCAGTCAATACGTGCAGCAGTTACTGGGTTTAAGCGATGATAAGGTGTTCAATAACATCCAAAAATACGGAAATACCACTGCAGCATCGGTACCAATTGCTTTAAGCGAGGCTTGGGAAGCTGGCAAAGTAAAAGAAGGTGATTTGATTTGCTTGGCGGCATTTGGCTCTGGCTTTACCTGGGCAAGTGCTTTAATTAAATGGTAACCCCCTAGCCCCCTAAAGTGGGAATTAAAGGCATGATGGAAATACAAAAAGTAAAAAATTAAGCAACAATATGAACGATAGAAAGGAAAAGTCTCCTTTAGGGGATTTAGAGGTTAGAAATGAAAGCCCCTTTAGGGGTTTGGGGTTTAAGGTTGGAGACTACGTTCGTTTCATAGACGAAAAAAGAGAAGGCTACATCACCAAAATAATTGATGATTTGACCGTAGGTGTTACTGATACGGATGGTTTTGAAATTCCGGTAGCTAAAAGCAATTTAACTTTTGTACACGGTCATCACAGCAATGCGGATACAGCAAACAATGCCATGCCTGCACTACAGGTAGACGAAAAGTTTGTAGAAGATGGTGTTTATTTAGCGGTTGCCGAGGACAACAAAGCCTCTGTAGTGGCTCACTTTACTTTGGTGAACAGAACCTCATATCAATTACTGTTATCCTTAAAAACAGAAAAAGCTGGAATTTACAAAGGTGATTTTGTAGGCGTAGTACAACCAAAAGGCAGTGTTCAAATCTACACCGCGAACCTTGGCGATTTAGACAATTGGTCAAATTTCACGTTTCAGGCTTTGTTTTTTACTCCTGGTAATTTAAAACCAAAAGCTCCACTACAACTAAATAAGCGTTTCAAGGCTAAAGATTTCAGCGGTGCTAAAAATCAAATCACAGAAATCAATAAATATGGTTGGTTGATTAGATTGGATGAGCCTGCCTTGGTAATTGATGCTCAAAAGCTAAAGGAAAGTTTCTTCAGTGTAAAAGAAGATAAACCAAAAGTTGCAAAACCACAACAAGAGGTAGATCTACATATCGAGAAACTCACAGACGACCATCATTTCTTATCACAAAGTGAAATTTTAGATGTTCAGCTGAATAAGTTTCAGGAAGTTCTAGATGCAGCTATAGTTCATCAAATGTCTTCAATTGTATTTATTCATGGCGTTGGTAACGGTACTTTGAGAAACCATATTCATAAGGTAATTAGCAAACATCCGCAGGTGCGCACTTTTATGGATGCCAAAAAAGAAAAATTTGGTTATGGTGCTACAGAGGTGATTTTTAGGGTTTAGATTATGCTTGGAAATTTAGATTATTTTGTTGTAATGTAACTTATGGCTCTATCTAAACCATCTTCGGTTTTATTCTTATACAGCTCTATTGCTATTTCTAAAATATTTCTGGGCAACACATGATAAAGATTAGCCAAAAGATATAGTTTGTCAATATCTAGTCCAACACGGCCATTTTCTATATGACCCAATAAGCTTGCACTAATGTTAATTTTTTGTGCTACGTATTCTTGTTTATAGCCGAGCCGCAGCCTAATGGCTTTAATTACTATTCCAGCTTCTTTTTTCATAGGTAGGTAGGTAGGTAGGTAGGTAGGTAGGTAGGTAGGTAGGTAGGTTTAAATCATAATTCTCTTTTTTATAAAGCTACAGAAATGTTACATAATTAAAAATAGCGGCCTAAATTTTTACCCTCGTATTTCGAGGGCGAAAAATCTTGCAGTTTGCTATCAGTTGCCTTTACATTTGATTTAATGTTTGGCCAGCAGCAAGAGGTTACCGAAAATCTTGAAAAGAGCAGGTGAAAATTTTACTAAACTATATGAAAAAATTCTCCAAGATTGTAGTTGTCTGTCTTATGGCAATTACAGTAATTTCATTCACCTACCAAACTTCATTTGGTGCGGAACAGGTGGTTGGTGAACTCAATGTTGTTTCCCAAATCGAGAACGAAAAGGTAGATCTTGTTGGTGCGGTAGTGCTAGTAGTAGGTGCTTTCTATGCAGCGGGTTATGCATTGGGAAGAGCAGTAGGGCATAGTGTACATGGAAGTGAAGAAATAGCATTAGCAGAAATTTCCGTTCATAACCCTGCTGATTTCTCATCATTTGATAATTAAGTTAAACGATAATGTTATGAAAAAATATATTTCAATAAGCTTATGCTTGTTATTGCTTTTTGTGTCAGTTTTAGCTTTTGCCAATAAGACTCAAGTTGGGGCTTTTAAAGAGGTTAAAAATAGCGTAGCTATGAATACCATTAGTGCAAACCAGCCAGAGGGACTTTTGCTCGTGGCTGCATTTGTACTGGGGTTTTATAATGGCTATATGGATACCAAGACAGACTATGGAAAGGATGGTGAGGTACTAGCATTGAATATTGGCTATGACAAAGAAGACTTTAGTAGATTTGATAATTAGAAAATCAATAGCAGGTATTTTATATCTGCTATTGATTGTTCATTTTTTAGCATTGTTTCTGTATCAACTCCCAGCAAACCCTATCAACCATAGGTTTAAGGTAGAGTTGGAGAATTATATTAGCCCACATTTCTCCCAAAAGTGGTCGTTGTTCTCTCCAAATCCTGCAAATTCAAATCAAACCATACAGATAAGGTTTATATCCTATAAAAATAGCAGAGCGACTAATTCTAGTTGGATAGATATTGTGACCCCCTTGTTAAAAGAGAAAAACAATAATTTTTGGACACCAACGCAAAGACCTTTAAAATTTTTGAACTCCTGCGCTTCGAACATTATTGATTTGAGGATTAAAATTTGGGAGAGCGAAACAAAAAAAACGAGAACAGAGATAGACACCTTGGACATAACCAATAAAATGGAAAAATATATTATTAAATCGCAGGGGCATTTTGGTGTGGTTAATTACAGTAAAACGGTTTACAACAAGTTGTATAGAAATAGCAAGCCCGATTCTGTATTTATAGAATATAAGATAATAGATGCTTTTTTCCCTAGGTTTTCTAAGAGGGAACAAGATTATTTTTCAGCAAAAAATTATCGGTATAATTCTCTTTGGATTAAGCCTACGAAACTAATATAATGATGCAGGACAAAAAAATAGGCTTATCGCTATATAGAATTATATTAACTTTTTTGCTTTTAAAAAGCTGCCTATTTTATTTGCCAATGGCAAACATACTTTTTGGGGCTAATGCCGTTTATCCAATTGGGGAGTATAAACAAGCAATGAGTTTTTTATATTACGACTTTATTGCCTATGATTTTTCTTTAGACCATAGACCAACGTTATTTTTGTTGGTAATGATAGTGTTTGGGGTGTTATTCTTGTTTGGAGAGTTTGGCTGGTTTAGCGGCATTGTATTATACATCATGTTTACCATACTCAGAATGAGAAATCCTTTCATATTAGATGGGTCCGATAATGTAATACAAGTAACCTTTCCATTCTTAATAATGGCAGATTCCTACCGATATTTTGCCACCAATTATTATAAGAAGATAAAAATTTTTAATGTAATTGTAAGCTTGGTTAAACCTATAACCACTATTGTTAACCCTGTTGCAACTTGTGCCATAATAATTCAAATTACATTTGTATACTTTTTTACAGCCTTGGCAAAGCTACAGGGTAGCCTTTGGCTAAACGGAACTGCTGTTTTTTATACCATGCGTGTTGCCGAGTTTAGGGCTACTGATTGGAATATTCCTTTAACTAGAAACTATTTTTTTGTAGTTCTCGCTACTTATTTTACTCTACTTTGGGAACTTGCTTTTGCTTTTCTCATCTGGTTTAAAAAAACTAAATTCTGGATAATCGGATTGGGATTTTTCTTTCACGTTGGCATATTTATTTTTATGAGGATAGATAATTTTTCGTGGATTATGATAGGTTCTTATGCACTGTTTATAGATGACGATGAGTATAGAATGATAAAAGAGATAATTGAAAAACTAAAAGACAAATTATTGTTTAAATGGAAAAATTTAAGAATAGTACATATATAGCATTTTATGCCGCAACAGTGACAAGTCTTGTTGGTTTTATAGTCTTTAGTATATTCGTTTATCCTAAAGACCCTTTAACCATGCCAGATACAATGATAGGTTTGCTAACCATCATTCCATTTGTTGTGTTTTTTATAATTACACTGGTAACGGTTCCTATGGTTGTAATCCCAATTAAAAAGCATAATTTCATACAAAATAAACCTGCATTAAAAGGTGTTTATGAGGTTTCCTTATATATATTCTTATGTACATTATTGGTTATGATGTTCGACTTTGCATATCAATTTATTACAAGAAATGAATTTTCCAAAAAATTCGCAAAGGCTTTAAAATTGGTATTAAGCCATACACAAAGCGAACTTAGCAACAAAGATTATGATTCTTTTTCCAAATGGCCTTTTTTAGTGCAAAATATGTTTACTTTTATAATGGGGATGTTAATAGCTGGAGTAATTGCCTATCCAATTTCCATTGCCGTGGCAAAAAAAATAAGTAATAAAACGAATGATTATGGAAAATATTAAACGGAATTATGTTTTTCTTACTTTGTTCCCATTATCGGTTATTTTATTTTTTATCGATATGAAAAGTGGAATCATTGTGTATGTATTGTCTTTCATAGCGGTGCTAACTAGTAAGCAGATTGTTGGGCAGATAACAAAACAAGAAAAAAAATATGCGAAAGATAAAGAGTTTTATGATGCTGTAGAAAAGTATAATAATGAGATATTTGACAAGCATGACTTCAAATAATAAAAGCACAGTCTATTATATTTTTTGATGGAGCTTGCAACCTATGTAATGGTGCAGTACAATTTATCATTAAATACGATAAACTAGGTGTTTTTAAGTTTGCTTCTTTACAAAGTGAGGTCGCGGAACAAATGTTAAATCCTTATGGTTTTAACACCTATAAGCTTACCAGTATTATTTTATTGGATAATGGTAAGGTGTATAATAAATCATCGGCTGTGCTACGTATTGCTAAACAATTAAAATTCTTTTGGGCACTATATTTTTTCATTATTATCCCCAAATTTATAAGGGATTGGTTGTATGATTTGGTAGCTAAAAACCGCTACAATATTGGGGGCAAACAAGAGAGTTGTATGTTGTGCCATCGCCTTCTTTAAAAAATCGGTTTATCTCTTAACTTCCCTTAGCTCCTCTAGTCATTTGCTCCAACATATCCCACATTTCTGAGGGAATTGCTTCTAATCCGTTCATTTGACCAGCACCTTGTAGCCACTCGCCACCATCAATGGTAATTACCTCTCCGTTGATGTAGTTGGAAAAATCACTCACTAAAAAAGCAGATAAATTGGCCAATTCCTGATGGTCGCCTACACGTTTTAGCGGCACACGATTTTTAAAGTCGAACTTCTCTGCTAAATCTCCAGGTAATAATCTATCCCAAGCACCTTTGGTTGGGAATGGCCCTGGAGCAATGGCATTGGTTCTAATTCCGTATTTGCCCCATTCTACCGCTAGAGAGCGAGTTAATGCCAATACGCCACCCTTTGCACAGGCAGATGGAACGACATAAGCAGAGCCGGTAAAAGCATAAGTGGTTACGATATTCAATACACTAGCGGGTTGTTTTTCCTTAATCCAATGCTTCCCGAAAGCCAAAGTACAATTTACCGTGCCTTTTAATACAATATCAATAATACTAGAAAAAGCATTGGCAGATAAGCGTTCGGTAGGAGAGATGAAGTTGCCAGCAGCATTGTTTACTAAAACATCCACGCTACCAAATTTTGCTAAAGCAGTTGCAAGTACATTTTCAACCTGGGCATTATCTCTCACATCACATTGTACAGCTAAAACTTTACCGCCTGTGTCGGCTTCCATTTCTTGGGCTGTTTTTTGCAATACTTCCAATTTCCTGCTGGTAATGACCAAATTGGCTCCCAGCTTTAGGAAGTAAGTACCCATTGCTTTGCCTAAGCCTGTTCCGCCGCCAGTTACTACAATAGTTTTTCCTTTTAAAGCGTCGTCTTTTAACATTGGTTGATTGTACATAAGATTTGAGTATTGAGATGTGAGATATGAGAACCTTGCTTCAGAGATATCAAGGTCAACAATTCAGCAATAAAACAATTTAACAATTAAGATTTAGGCTTCTGCAGGTTATCTATCAACGATTTTAAAATAGCTCTAGTAGCCGGAGACCACCACTGTTTTAACATTATTTCTAGGTCTTTGGTTTGATCTGCACTAGTTGCTGCAATAATATCTTTACGTAAGTTCACTTTACTGTGCTGCCAAGTATTTGCTTCAAAAGCCATGTATTTCCGCACTTTTCTTTCTGCAGCCGTCATAATGCTTTCTGGTTTCACTACTTCATCTACTAAACCTACACTTAAAGCTTCTTCTGGAGAAAAAAGTTTGCCTTCTAATAAATTACGATAAGCATTGGCTTGTCCTAACCAAAAAGAGTATAACGAGAATATACTGTTAGGAACAATAATGCCAACCGGAACCTCATTTAAGCCAATGATGTACTTGCCTTCAGCCATTATACGGGCATCGCAAGCTAAGGCAATTACGCAACCTCCTGCTGGACTATGACCATTAATAGCCGCTACCAATGGTTTTTTAAATGCAGTAATTTTTGCGCTGAAATTGAGAAACAAATTCCAAAAGCTTTTGGCTTCTTCTTCGTTGTAATGATAAAGTTCAATGAGATCTAAGCCTGCAGAAAAGAAGTTTTCTTTTCCAGTAATGATTACTCCGCCAATATTATCATCGTTTTCGATGTTATGAAGCATATCTTGCAACTCGGTAACCATTTCTCGGTTTAACGAATTTGATTTGCCCCGATTTAAAGTGATAATGGCAAGTTTATCTTTTACGGATGTGGAAATTGTACTCATACCTCTTAGCTTTTAAGATTAAAACATTTGCTGTTCGTGATTATCTTAATCATGAACAGTTTATAAAGCTAAGAGGTTTGATTTTATTATGCAAGCATAAAATTAATGCTCTTCAATGTTCTTTTTATTTTACTTCGTAATTCAACACCTTCCTTGCCAAATTCCCGTTTACATCAATACCCTCTACTACTATGCGGTAAACCCCTGGTACATCAGTATTAAAATAACTAATTTTTGCTTTTCCATTTGCGTCGCTAACCATTTGCGGTTCCCAAAAAACAGTAGTTCTTAGGTCTGGTCTGCTATCCGGTTTTACATCATATTTTGGCGAGTAAAATTCTCTAACAACGCTTAGGCCTTTAGGGTTGAAGTTAATTAAGCCTGGGGTATAGGTGTTAACTGATCTAACTCCGTCACCACGTTTGGTGTTAATTACTATAACACCAGCACCGCCTTGCATGCCATAAATAGCGGTGGTGCCAATACTTTTCAAGATCTCTACGGTTTCTATATCTTGTACTACCAAATCGTCTAAATTAAACTCTTCACCCATATTCATTCCATCAAGCATTATTACCATTGGACTTTGGCTGCCTCTGGCAAAAGCTTGCCCGTTTCTAATCTGCACACCAGCAATACGTCCTTGTAAATACTGCGAAAGTGAAAATGCGGTTTCTAAATCTTTGGCAGTAAAAACGGCATCGGCGTTGCCAGCCCCACCCAAGTTAGACGAATTGTGAGTAGGTTTCCTTTTCTCAACAATGTTTACTGCATCTAATAAAATAGTTCTGTTTAATAAACCTCGCTTAGTTTGGTCATCAAAATACCTACTACTTTCTTGTAGATAGGAAGCCAAAGCTTGGTTTACATTAACTTCAATATCGCCAGTATTTGGATTTTTACTGGTTAGCATTCCGGGAACTTTGTCCATCACGATATCTACAAACTTCCTGTCCTTATCAGTACGGGCTTGCACCACAAATTTAGTGCTATCTAAAAACTCAATGTCGAAATTAAAGCGTCCTTTATCGTCCGTTAAGGTATCGGTCATAAAAAATCCGCCAGTAAACGAAACAAGTGAAACTTTGCCTTTTACTACAGGTTTGCCACTTCTGGTTACGGTTCCGCTAATCTGCATTTTCTTCTCTACCAGAAATTTTGGTGGTGTTTCCACTCCGCTGTTAATCTGCTGCCAATCAATTTTCCGCCAGCCTTGTGTAAGTAAAAGATTATCCAAATCGAACCTCGTATTTCTGTCGTTATTAAGAAAATAATAGTTTGGTTTTTCAACGTAGCCCACCAAATCAGAGGTTAGCAATAGCTTGGTAAGGATATTGGTTTCATTTTCTGGATCTGGTTTTACTGCTGTTGTATTGGTAACTGCAACCGAAAAACTTCCTTGCACTGGTTTGCCATTGTTGCTCGTCGCTAAAGATAAATCTACTTTTTCTCGCTTGCCATAGCTAGTGTTTAAATTTTCCGGTTGTACATCAATCTTGTCATACAAATTGTTAATAAAGGCTATGCGCTCATTTAAAGGCATAAACGTTGAAGATAGCAACGAAATCTGTAAAATTCCCGATGGCAAACTGTCTTTAGGAACAGTTAGAGAAACCACCTGCTTGCTAGAAGCCACCTTGGTAGAAAAATAGACGATACCATTGTGTTGTGCAATTAAGTAGTTGTCTTCTTTGTTCAATAGGTCTTCGGTAAAGTAAACTTTGATAGACATTTTGGTGCTGTCTAAATTACTTACAGAAAGTACACGTCCGCTCTTTTCTGCTATGGGCAAGTTTACAGTTTTTTTTGTGCCATCTGAGAATGTTAAATTGGCTTTGTAGGTTTGTCCGGCAGCTGGGTTTAAAAAGAAAGACCCCATTCCGAGCTTGTTAGTCTCCAATTTAGAAATTTCAGTGCCCTCGTTATTAATAATTATACAAGTGGTTAATTCGCCTAGTCCGTTACTATTCACCGATTTGATGGCCACCTTGTTCGGCAAGCCCTCTACCAATTTGCCACCTTCAGGGAAAAACTGAACATCCACATCTTTTGAAGTGGTTTTTAACGGAATTTCCTTATTTACTACCTGTTTATTTGGCAAAGTGATGTTGGCAATGATTTGACCACTTTTTAAAGCTTCCGGTTGTTTATTTACGGTTTCAATAGTAATTTCTCCCTCAGCGTTGGTGGTGCCTTTGCCCCTTTCTACTGTTTTATTGTTTAATTTAACTTCGTAGTTTATCTGAGCGTTGGTATAAGGAATATTCTGCTTATCAGTAAATTGAATGGTGGTAGTAACTTTCTGCTGATTGTTTTCGGAGCTAACCACATTGCTAGATTTTGTAAAAACCTTGTTTGCCCACGAATTTCCAATTTTAATGGTTTTGTCGAAAAAGAAATTTTCTCCAGCATTGCGCATCCATTGGGTATAGGCCCTAACACGGTAGTTGCCTTCGCTAAGTGAATCGGTCAGTTTAAAATCTCCCCAAGTAATACCACTTCTCATTGGCAGTTTTAATTGCTTGGTTACCGAATCTTTTTCGTTAATCAGTTCTACATAAAGCAAACCGCTAATGGTTGATGGTAGACCTGTTTTGGCATTGATGGTATAAGCTTTAAACCAGATATCATCGCCTATGGCGTAATAAGGTTTATCCATGTGCAGATAAACTTTTTCTTGAGCGCTTTTGCTGGTTAGCTCATCAATTTTTGTAGTGAAATTACTAATGTTAGCATCTTGTGCATTTACCGACGAAGAGCCAATTAAGCTAAGTATAGCTACGCCAAAAACCGATAATATGAAGCGTTTTGAGAGCGTTCTAGAGAGCGTTATCGAGAACGTAATATTTTTAATTTTCATTTGTCTGTGCTTTTAGTTTGCCAATTTGAAATGCTCTTATTACGCCCTTCTTTAAATGTTCTTTTTGCTGATATATTGACAATTAACACCTCAAGTTACAAAAAGCAATTTCTAAATTGATAAACTATAGACTATTATTTTAGTTACAAGGTTCAAAAAGACTTAAAAAATGTTTTTCCACATCATGCTTTCTACTGGGCGTGTGGTTTTATGGTTGTATTTTGCATTGGTTTTAGTGTTGTAAAGGTTGGCAATTTCACCCTCTACCATAAAGTAAATTAATTGGCCAATAGGCATGCCTGCGTAGATACGTACCGGTTGTGCACAAGAAATCTCCAATGTCCAAGTATTACAAAAACCAACGTCGCCTTTACCCGCAGTAGCGTGGATATCTATTCCTAGCCTACCAGTACTGCTTTTTCCTTCTAAAAACGGAATATGTTCATGTGTTTCGGTATATTCTACGGTTACGCCCAAGTATAAAGTGCCTGGTTGCAACACAAAACCATCTTTCGGAATTTCGAAATGTTCTATTTTGTTATGTGCTTTGGCGTCCAATATGCGGTCTTTGTAGGTTGCTAAATATTTGCCTAAGTGTACATCGTAAGAGTTGGTGCCTAAACACTCTGGTTTAAATGGTTCAATAATAATGGTGCCTTTGTCTATCTCTTCAAGTATCCGTTTGTCCGATAATATCATTTTCGCAGTTTTTTGGACTAAATTAGGAGAAAATCACCAAAGGGCAAAGGACATAATGCCAGCAATTTGCGACTTTGGTTTGTTGAGACAAATAAATTGTAGGCCGTTTTTGCATTGATTGCCATGCTATGTTAAAATTTCGTACTTTTGCATTGATTTTCTAATTAGAGGATGCCCGTAGTTTTTGATTTAAAAATTGATGAACATACCGAACTTGCGGTATGGAAAATTGAAGAGAACCATGATCAATTGATGTCTGGTCTTCAGCTTAAGCAGCACGAACTCGATAAAATCGATTCTTTTAAGAGCGAAAAAAGGGCCCTGCAATGGCTCAGCACTCGTTTGTTGCTGCGCACCATGCTCAACACCAAAGAATATATCGATTGCCAAATGGATGATCATGGTAAACCGTACTTGGTAAATTACGATTATCATATTTCATTGAGCCATTCTTATGATTATGCTGCCGTAATGATTAGCAGAGATGCCGATAAAAAAGTAGGGCTGGATATGGAAATGATTAAGCATAAGATTAAGTTGGTTAGACATAAATTCCTGTCGGATGTGGAGTTGGCGCAAAAACAGATTGGCGATAACATCAATGGTTTGTATGTGTGCTGGTGTGCAAAAGAGGCAATTTATAAATGGCATGGCAGAAAAGAATTGGAATTTAAACGGGATATCCACATCAAGCCATTTAAACTAAGGGATGAAGGCGATTTAACTGCTTTGGTTAATTTGCCAGAGGGGACAAAAGAACTCGAAGTAAATTATTTTAAAACCGATGACGGCTATATGTTGGGTTATGTGATAGGGTAAGCCCCTAACCCCTAAAGGGGGATTTAACTACAAAGAGATTTAACAGCACAACCTGAAAGTCCCCTTTAGGGGATTTAGGGGTAACAATACAACAATAAATTCCCCTTTAGGGGCTAGGGGTATGAACAAAAAAGTAAAATATATAGATTGGGGTTTAACTGATTATCAGGAAGCGTGGGATAGGCAAGAGGCAAT
The DNA here is from genome assembly GCF_031119335.1 of Pedobacter sp. Lineage (GTDB taxonomy): Bacteria > Bacteroidota > Bacteroidia > Sphingobacteriales > Sphingobacteriaceae > Pedobacter. The sequence goes on along the minus strand of NZ_JAVHXT010000002.1, from coordinate 221,563 downwards.
ATTCAATGAAACTGTTGCGCTTAAAGGTAAAAACCGTACAGAAAACACAGCTTTAGAAACACCTAACTATCTTATTTTTAACGAACACCCACACGTTTATACTTTAGGGAAAAGTGGTAAGCCCGAAAATTTGTTGTTAGATGAGGAGGGACTGAAAGACAAAGAAGCAACTTACTACAAGATCAATAGAGGTGGCGACATTACCTATCATGGGCCGGGGCAAATTGTTGGTTACCCTATATTAGATTTAGACAATTTTTTTACTGATATACACCTTTATTTGCGTACTTTGGAAGAAGCGGTAATTCTCACCTTGGCAGATTATGGCATTGCCGCCGGAAGATATGAAGGATACACCGGTGTTTGGTTAGATGCAGATAATGAAAAAGCCCGTAAAATTTGTGCGATGGGCGTACGTTGTAGTCGTTGGGTAACTATGCATGGTTTTGCTTTTAATGTAAATGCTGATTTAGATTACTTCAAAAACATTGTGCCATGTGGTATTGACGATAAAGATGTAACTTCTATGCAGCGTGAATTGGGTAGAGCGTTAGATATGGAAGAGGTGAGATCGAAACTGAAAAACCACATAGCAGCACTTTTTAAAATGGAGCTGGTTTAGCGCCTGCGGTTGTCAAGCACATCAACTTTTCTTAAAATTATTATCTTGCGTTTTTAATCTATTTAACGCAATATGAAATCGATACTCTTCTCCTTTTTATTGCTACCATGTTTTGGTTTTGCGCAAATTAAAATTGAAGGCAAAATAATTGATGCTACTACCAAGCAGCCTATTCCTTATGTGAATTTGGAAAGTTTTAAGTACAAAACTGGTACACAAAGTAACCAAGATGGTGTTTTTGTTTTCGAGCTACCTCAAGGAAAAATTTCAGACACGTTAAAGATTTCATGTGTAGGCTACAAAGCAAAGTATATCACGAATTTAAGTACGGGTGTAGGAGCTATTTACGAACTTCTTCCGGCATCAATTACTTTAAGTGAAGTGGTAATTAAAAAAGGTAAAGTAGTTTTAAAGGAAGTTGGTGTTCTAGAAAAAACGGGCAGTAATTTCAATCCTTTTAATGAAAGGCTTCGTAGGTCTGGAGTTCAAACTGCTGTTTTGATGAAGAATGAAGAAAAGACTACAGGTGTAGTAAAGAGCGTTCATTTTTTTGTAGGCAGACACAAGTACGATGCGCCTTTTAGAGTAAGGTTGTACGATAACGAAAAAGGTTTGCCAGGTTCAGATCTGTTAGGTAAAAGCCTAGAACTTGTTGCTACAAAGAAAAATGCTTGGAACGAGTTTGATATTTCTGAATATCAGATTAAAATTCCTGAAAAAGGTTTTTACGTCGCAATAGAGTGGCTCGCTAATGAAAAGTATGCGTCTGTAAGCAATACTTTTCGTGAAGTAGTTGACGTAAATGGCAAGAAAAAGAAAATACCCAGACCCTTCACCTATTACGGACCTGAAATTGCCCATAGAATAGATTCGTCTTATGGCTTAACCTATCGGAAATTTCTAGGAACTGATTGGTTTTTACATAGGGCAGGTGTCGTACCCAAAGATGGTGATCGCAGCAAAACAGGTTTCGCCGATATATTAACAAAAGCAACCATAGAAATCATTGAATAATTAATCTTAAAAGTGCTAAGAAAAATATTCGTCTAACATTTTGATATTTAGAGGTAAGTGCTAACTTTATCTTAACTAAATCAAAAACTAAAAACCACTAAATTATGGATTATTCATCTGATTACTCTTCTGCTGGCGCCGGTATCTTTGCGGGTGTTTTTTTCATCTTTTTTATCATAGGCTTAGGCATTTCAATTATCAGTATTATTGGAGCGTGGAAAGCTTTTGAAAAAGCTGGTAAGCCAGGTTGGGCTAGCCTCATTCCAATTTATAGTACTTATGTTATGATAGAAATTGTTGGAAAGCCAAGTATTTGGTTGTTATGGTGCCTAATTCCATGTGTTAATATTGTGTTTGGTATTTGGCTAATTAACCTGATGAGCAAAAGCTTCGGGAAAGAAGAAGGGTTTACCGTTGGCTTAATTTTGTTGCCATTTATCTTTTGGCCAATTTTAGGTTTCGGTAGCGCAAAATACATTGGTCCATCTGCGGCTGAGGCACAACAAGGTCGTTTCGGAAATGGTTTTGGCAACCCTAACGATCCGTTTAATCAACAAAACCCAAATCAGTTTTAATTGCTGATTGCTTTAAATATTTACAAAATATCCGCTTTGCTCATTTTGCGCAGGGCGGATATTTTTTTGCTGCCCTGCCCGTTCAAATATCTTTTTGGTTTAGATTGTCCGGGCTGCGGTTTTCAGCGATCTGTTGTTGCCTTGTTAAGCGGTGATCTCACAACAAGTTTAGAACTTTATCCAGCAACAATTCCATTTTTGGTAAGTTTAATGGCAGGTCTTGGTGCTTGGTTGTTTAAATTTAATCAGGAGGCGAAGTGGCTTAAAGCAATGTATTTTTTTACGGGTTTTGTAATCGTCATCAGTTATATTTACAAAATGCTGTTTCAGCATGTGCACTAATTATGGCGAACAAAAAAACTTATCTGGCATTAGGCGATTCTTACACTATTGGTGAAGCTGTAGAACAGGAAGAATCCTTTCCATTTCAGCTAACAAAATTATTAAGTGATGGTGGCGACGCATTTGAGCAACCGAAAGTAATTGCCAAAACAGGTTGGACTACCGATGAACTTCGACACGCCATACAGCAAGAACAAATTACCGAAACTTTCGATTTGGTTACTCTGCTCATCGGCGTAAATAATCAGTATCGCGGTTATTCGCAAGAAACCTACAGAACTGAATTTGCTGAGCTACTAGAAACTGCCATCAGCTTTGCTGCGGGTAAAAAGGAAAATGTTTACGTAGTTTCTATACCAGATTGGGGCGTAACCGAGTTTGCCAAAAATAGTGGGCGTGATTTGCAAGCCATCAGCGATGAGATCGACAGTTTTAACGGGATCAATAGGCAAGAAACGGAAGCAAGAAATGTAACTTATGTAGATATCACTCCTGGATCAAGACAGGCTATAAAAAAGCAAAACCTCATTGCCAGCGACGGACTTCATCCCTCTGGGAAGATGTATAGTGAATGGGCAAAGTTGCTAGCAGAAGAGGTTACTAAATAATCAGATCTTCGTTCTGTAAAGCCCATTTCAGTAAAGCATTGTTTTCATCAGCTAAATTTAGTTTGCGGCAAATTTTGTGGCGGTAATTTTTAACAGTATACGGACTTAAGTAAAGTGTATCTGCAATTTGTTTAGTGGTTTGCCCTTTTAAAATCAACCTTACAATGGCCAACTCAATGTGGTTAATCGGTAACGAGTTGCTGGTTCGTTCGCCGTATTTGGTCTGTAAGGCCACGGTGTTTTCCACTAATTTAATTGCGGTGTAAATCTTAGTTTCATCTACAGGTTTTACAATATAATTAAGTGGCTTGGTGGCTAGCGCTCTTTCTATGGTTGCTTTAGATTGATAAGAGGTGATGTAAATGGTGCCAAATCCATAGGTTTGCTGTAATTCGCTAATGATTTGAATGCCATCTTCATCTTCGTTTAAGTTGATGTCACAAAGCACTAAATGTGGCAAAAAGTCTTTCATCACTCCCTTTACCTCATTTAAATTAATAGCAAGAGCCGTGCTGCAGTTAAAATTAGCTTTCAGTTGTTGCTCAATAAATCGGGCAATAATAATCTCATCTTCTATTATCAGTATCCTCATTTATTCCTATTTAGGGAAATTGAAAGTGTAATTCAAGCCGTTATGATCGGTTAACTTTACGTTGCCTTTTAATTGGCGAGTGAGGTCGTTAATTAAAGAAATACCAAATCCATTATTTGTAGCATTCGTAATTCCTACACCATTGTCACTGTAACTCAAAACCCAGTTTTCGATTTTTGAGGAAATGCTGATATGAATTTTAGGTGATTGATGTGCAGCGAAGGCATGTTTAAATGAATTGGTTATCAGTTCAGAAACAATAAGTCCAAGCGATAATCCAGTTTTAGAGTCCAAAATCAAGTCTTCATCTATTGCTAAGTCAATTTCTACATTCTGTTTATCGAGAAACATACGCTTAGAGTGTGCGGCAATTTCTGAAATAAACTCTTTTAAGGATTTGCTGTGAGGTGTCGCATCAATCAATGGATTTAGGCTGTCGTTAACTAACATCATGGCTTTAATTCTAGCTATATTGTCTTTCAGTACGTGTAATGTTGATGGTTCGATAACCGAGCTTAACTGTAGGCTGTTGAGGCTGTAAAGCAGTTGTAGGTTGTTTTTTACGCGATGGTTCAACTCATTCATTAGCGTTTCTATACGCTCATTTCGTTGGTTTAGTTCTTCAGTTCTTACGGTAACATTTCTTTCTAAAATTTCATTCTGATGTTTCTGAAGAAGATTAAGCTCATTTAGGTAATGCAGCTTATCTTTTTCATTTTGCCGTAGTCGGGCATTTAATCCCGTTAGGAAAAGTAAAACCACGCTAATGGAGATAACTTTAGACGCTATTGGTGTTAATAGATACAGTTTTTCGCCCCAAATGCTAATGGTAATATTAAAGAAAAGCGTGGCTGAAAAGTACAGTGCTAAACCATAGGCCAAATAACGTTCTTGCTTGTCGAGTTGTTTCCAAAGCTTGCAAACTGTGTAAGTTGCATAAGTGATTGGAATAAAAGAGAATAAGATGTTGATTTTTGTAGTGAGGTTATAATTTAGAGTGAGATAATTGATGATGAAAGATGTAATTGAAAGCAAAATAATGGCTACGATTAAGACCTTTCCATATTTGTAAAGCTGCTGGTTTTTAGCTTTGAGGTTCCAAGAATCGATGATAAGAAGAAAAAGACCAAGCAAGCCTATGTGTAAGAAAGTTTGGATACTAAGCCAACTACTTTGCGGATGGTTTGGGAAAAACCAATCGATAAGGTACCTGTTTAAGGCGATGTCATACAAGTAAAAGCCTGACGCAAAGAGTGCCAACCATAAATAAGGTCGATATTTTGTAGAGAGCCAAGAGAGTAATACGTATAAAATGAGTAAAACAGAAGCTCCTTGTAGCCAAAAATCTATGAATTCGCTTTTCGTCTTTGCTGCTAAAAAATCGTTTTTATTGTTCAATTGAAAGTCGAAAATAGGCTCGTATTTTTTTACATGTGTACTCTTTATAAGTAGTTGATACGTCACATCTTTTGCTAAATCTATCGAAAAATGAAAACGGCTATCTGTTGAATGGATTTTATTTAAAGGTCTAAAAGCGCCTGCCTTACGATGGCTTAGTGGCGCATTTGGAGTGTCGGCACGAAAATAAAGCTCGGCAAAGGTTAAATGCCTAAAAGATACAATTGCTTCTGTGTTAGCGCCAGCCTTGAAAGTCGTTAAAAGCCAAAAAGCATGGTCATTTTCACTCGGCTTAAACTGATCAATCTTTTGAAACTGATGAGGATTTGCAAACAACGCTTCGGGATGGTATAAATTGTCCTTGTCTTCTAATATCCTAAAATGTGGTTTTAGCCGAATTTGGTCGTGATGCTGAAATTCGAATTCGTGTTGTGCCTTTCCTAATGTTGCGTATAAACAAAGGCTAAACGAAAGTAACAGCTTGAAGATAAAAAGGTTATTGCGCATTAACGAAGGGATTCTGTCAAATAATTCCTTGTTTTTCGCAGTATAGAGTGCTTAAAGGTACATTTTTTATTCGCCAACATCCTAAAATGAAGGGTAAAATGATTTGTAAATAGAACCCTGGGGTCTATTTCATGGGGTGTTAGGTGTGGGTATTTTTGGGCTTTTTATGTACTTATTTCCTCAAAATTATTTTTTATGATTAAAAAGCATACATCCTTATCGTTTTCTTCCACAAAATGTTAACGCATCTGCAGCAAAAATATTACCCCAAATAAATAAGGCATCTCAAAAGATGCAAGTTAAACAATCAAATAGATATGAAGATAAGATTACTCAACAAAACCTACCTTTTACTAACCCTTTTATTGGCACTTGGTTTCAGTATGCAATCGCAAGGGCAGAACTTAAAGCTTTCCACTAAGATAGTCGCTAGCGATAGAGATAAAGACGACTGGTTTAGTTACAATAGTGTAGATATTAGTGGCAATTATGCAATTTCAGGAGCCTACGTAGAAAAACACAATGCAGCTGGAGGTGCAGAACTTACCGGGGCAGGATCGGCATACATCTTTGAAAAAGAGAATGGTGTTTGGAGCCAAAAACAAAAGCTGGTGGCAAATGATCGGGCTGTAAACAACAGATTTGGCCATTCTACAAGTATGAGTGGAAATGTGGTGGCAATCAGTGCCACAGGATCCTCAAGTGGCCTGGGGGCCGTTTATATCTTTGAAAGAGGAGATAATGGTGTTTGGTCGCAAAAACATAAGATTGTAGGTCTGGTTGCTGGTGGTTACTCTTTTGGTGAGAAAATAAAGCTAAAAGAGAATAGACTATTTATTGCCGATCGTAACAATAAAACGAATGCTACTGGCGGTGCTGCTGTTGATGGCGCCGGAGCAATTTTTGTATTTGAAAGGCAGCCTAACGGTAGTTGGACACAACAACAAAAAATTGTAGCGGGAGATAGATCAGTTAATGCCTATTTTGGAGAGGTTTTCGATGTTGATGGAGATCGTTTGGTAGTGGGAAAAGAAAAGGAAACTAAAGATTTGCAAGGTGCTAACGAATTTGTTAATGCGGGAGCCGTATATGTTTTTGAGAGAGGTAACGACGCAAAATGGACACAAAAGGTAAAGCTGATTGGGCCTGCGGCTGATAGAACAACTCAATTGTATTTTGGGAGAAAATTAGCCCTTAAAGACAATACGCTAGTGATTACAGCAATTGGTGGAAAATCAGATGACGGGGCTCCATATCTACATTATGCGGGCATTTGTTATATCTACCAAAGAGATGCCAATGGCGTATGGAATTATCATAGCCGAATATTTGCTGACGATAGAGAGGCACAAGAATATTTTGGAGAGGCACTCGCTTTTGATGGTACACATTTAGTGGTAGGCGCTCGCAGCGAGGGCGACGCTGGATCGATGGGAGGTTTCCCTTTTCCTGGTGCAGCTAAAAGCTATGGGGCAGCTTATTTTTTCGCAAAAAATGCTGAAGGTAAATATATACAAAAACAAAAAATAGTTGCCACTACAAGAACGGAATTGCAAATGTTTGGAGCCGATTTAGCAATGGATGGTACTAATGTTATTGTAGGCTGTTACAGAGATGATACCGATGCAAATGGCCTAAATTCAAAAGCTATAGCTGGTTCTGCGTACTTGTATGATATCGAAATCCCGGCACCAGCTATAGACCATACCAATGCTTTTATAACCACTTGGGATACTGATAAATTGTCGACTGCACACGTTTCTTTTAATACTACTGGTAGTAATTACGAATATTATTGGGAGAAAATAGGCGATGAGGAAAACACCAATTCGGGTACGTACATGGTGAATACTAATGCTCAAAGTCTTGTACTTCCGCAATTTGCACATGGTACGGGCGCTTATAAACTTTATATCAAGCCTGGTAACGGTACATTTAGCGCATTTAATACCTACGGTTTTGCAAATGAGGCAAAGGGATTAACTGCTGTGCAAAGTTGGGGTAACACAGTTTGGACTAATATGAAATACGCATTTGTAGGAGCCGAAAATATCAATAGCCTGCCAGCCGATGCTCCTAATTTAGCAGCAGTGACTGACATGTCGTGGATGTTCGCTGGTGCAAGTTCATTTAACCAATCAATTAACCATTGGGATGTGAGCAAGGTAACCGATATGTCTAACATGTTTGTTTCAGCCTCGGCTTTCAACCAAAATTTAGGTAGCTGGAATTTAAGCTCGGTTGTAACTATGCAAAACATGTTAAATGGATCTAAATTAAGTAGTACTAACTACGGCCTTACTTTAAAAGGTTGGGCAGAAGGTGCCAATACACCTAATAATATAATTTTAGGTGCGGTAGGTTTAACCTATCCTGCCAATTCAATCCAACATCGCAATGTGTTAACCAACAACAAGAATTGGACTATTGACGACAGCGGAGTGCTTCCAGTTAGTATTGCAAGCTTTAATGCTAGCCTAGCAGTAAGTGATATTAGGCTTATTTGGCAAACAGCCTCAGAGCGAAACAACAAAGAATTTATCTTAAGTCGCTCTGCAGATGGCGTAACTTTTAACGAGTTGACGAGAATAAAAGGTGCGGGAAACTCCAATGAAAACAAAGATTATTTTTATACAGATCGTAACCCATTAAATGGAACTAACTACTATCAACTAGCACAGTTGGATACCGATGGTCAATTAAACATTGTTGGAAATGAAGTGGTTAATTTTAAGCTGTCATCTTCATCTGTTAAAATTTTCCCTAACCCAACTGCTCGTGAAATCAATGTGTCTATCCCATCAGAATTTGGAAAAACTGCCGATGTTAGCATTCTAGATATCACTGGTAAAACATTGCATGCAGAAAAACTAACCTTGTTGCAAGGCTTGGCAAACCATAAACTGAACAACACACAATTGCCTGCCGGAACTTATATCATCAAAATAAAGGGCGAGCAAAAAACAGAAAGCCTAAAGGTTTTAGTTAAATAAAATCCTATTATTTAATACTCTAAAAAAGCGAGGCCTAAAAACTTCGCTTTTTTCATTTAAACCGCTCTCGAAGTCAGGTAAATATAATCTGAAGAAACAGTTTTTAAGAACTGCATTTCATTCATCCCCTCTGGGATAGCAACTGCCAAATGTCCTGATACTTTTGCTGCCATTTGGTAAATCAATTGTGCATTGTGGGTAGTATAATAAGTGCGCACCACTTCATGTATAAGCTCTACATCTCTATCGCTTAATATGGTTACATTTTCAAAAACGGGTATATATTCCTCGCTTTCAAACGGATGAAAAGCAATGTGTTCCATCTTAGTAGCTGGAACGGTTCTAATCAGAGTTGTTCCGGCAACCAAGTCGCCTATACGCTGTTTTTTCTCTGACACAGCAACACAAATAAAGCCCAGCATATTTGCAGTTAGGGTAAAATCAACAATCCTAAATACCCAGCGAATAAAATACTGACCAATGCTTGCCTGTCCGCCATCTAAGCTTACCACCTTAATTTTTAGCAGTTTCTTGCCCAGGCTCTGCCCGTTAAAAATCACTTCGCAAAGTAAATCGTAAAACACATAGCCTACCGCAAATATGATTACCATAATTACAATTGAACTGTTTTTGAGTGTGCTTTCTATTCCAATAATGGCCAAAGCAATCATTGCGATAAAATAGATAATCATAAACATGGCAAAATCCAGAAGATATGCTGCCACTCTTTCGCCCAAGCCGGCTACCGGATAATCTATTTCTACGTGTTGGCTAGTATTAATTTTGATGGTTTCCATTACTTCAAATATAATTTTTTTAACCACACAGATGTATAGGATATGATGTTTTTTGAGCTAGTCGATTATTCTGAGGCCTTATCGTGTTCGTTCAGCAGATTTAGGAATACTAAAGTTTGAAAAAAACTATGTGTCTATATGGTTATGATTGTTTTTTGTTTTATTTTAACGGAAAATATCTCCGGAAACAGAAATAGCTATGAAAGAAGCGCTCTTTGTAAAGCAAAATGCTGAAAAGTGGAAGAATTACGAGGCGCTAAAAACAGATAGTCCCGATGAACTTGCACAGCGTTTTGTAGACATCACTAACGATTTGGCTTATGCCAAGACTTTTTATCCTAAGTCTAAAACTACAGCCTATCTAAATGGCTTGGCTTCGGTGCTGCATCAAGCTATCTATAAAAATAAGAAAGAAGAAAAAGGTAGGTTTTTTAGGTATTGGAAATTGGAGTTGCCCTTGCTTTTTTATACCTATCGTAAACAAATTCTTTATTCATTTATCTTTTTTGTTCTGGCAATGAGCATAGGGGCGCTTTCTGCCAAGTATGACGATCGTTTTGTGCGCTTAATTTTGGGAGACCAGTACGTAAACATGACCAACGAAAACATAGCTAAAGGAGATCCGTTTGGAGTTTATAAAAAAGAAAATGAGTTTGCAATGTTCTTCTACATTGCAGCAAATAATACTTGGGTTTCTTTTGTAATGTTTGTAAGCGGCACCTTGTTTTCTATTGGCCCAGTTTTTTATTTGCTACGTAACGGCATAATGGTTGGCGCTTTCGAATACTATTTTTTCAGCAAGGGCTTGGGCGCACAATCTATTTTGGTTATTTGGATACACGGAACACTGGAGATTTTGTCAATTGTAGTTGTTGGTGGTGCAGGTTTGGTGCTGGGGCATGGGCTGCTTTTTCCGAAAACTTATACCCGTTTAGAGGCTTTCAAAAGAAGTGGTAAAGATGCCACTAAAATTGCATTGGGTATTATTCCAATTATTTTGTTGGCTGCTTTTGTAGAAGGATTTGTTACCCGATATACAGAAATGCCCATTTGGTTAAGTATATCAATATTGGCATCGTCACTAATGTTCATGGTTTGGTACATCATCATTTATCCATATCAGTTAGCTAGAAGAATTGCCATACAACCTCAAACTAGCTCAAATAATTTATAATGAAGGAAAAAATAGAATTTAGACAAGTAAGGGATTTCGAAGGAATAATTTCGGGCACACTTTTATTCATCAAACAAAATATCAAAGCCCTTTTAAAAACCTTCTTTTTGCTTTGTGGGTTCTTTATCCTTGCCGGAATGATCTCCAATGTGTTTATGGAACTTCATCTTATTGATGCAAGCCGAGGTTATGGCTCCCGCTATAATTCAAGTGTTTGGGCTTACATGTTGGGGTGGCGATATCTTTTAGTGATTGTGTTTTCAGTGCTCAACTATACTGCAATGAGCACATCCATACTTAGTTTTGTTGCTTTGTACATTGCTAAGGGCAATGTGGCGCCAACCGTAGAAGAAGTGTGGAGCTACTTTAAATATTACTTCTTCAGGGTAATGTTAAGCGTAATTTTGGTTTATATCATGTGGGTAATCTGTACCGTACTATGCCTAATTCCAGGGGTTTACGTTACGCCTGCTTTTTCTATTTTACTTGCGGTAATGATTTTGGAAAATGCAGATTTTAGCTCCAGTTTCAGTAGGGCTTTTGCTTTAGTGAAACAAAACTGGTGGATTACCTTTGCTACAATTGTTGTGGTAAGTATTATCACTGTTGTTTTTATGATGGTGATATATGCGCCAACCTTAATTTTAACAATGGTTAGCACTTTTACACAAGGTGATGCAAAGCTTTTAAAGAGCTATCAAATATTTACGGCAATTTCGCAATCGCTTTCGCAAGTGTTCATGATCATTCCGTTAATTTCAATAGCATTTATCTACTATAATTTGGCAGAGCGAAAGGAAAGCCAAGGTTTAATGGGCAGAATTGAAGAATTTGGAAATACACAGGCTCCCGTATCACACCCCGACGAAGATTATTAATATGCGTATACTGCTTTTAGCTGTTTTATTGTTTTTTTCGACGAATTTGTTGGCCCAACAACAGCCCCAACTCATTGTACGCAAGCCTATAAAAGATACCATTGCCCTAAAGTTAGATAGCAGCAAAACCCAAGTTCGTGAGTTTGATAACCAGACCATCCAAGAGTATAAAGCAGACAAGGAGTTTCAGTATGGTGATGAGGAACCCAAAGGCTTAAACTGGTGGCAACGCTTTTGGCGAAATTTTTGGAGTTGGTTAGATAGACTTTTCGGAGAGAGAAACCCCACCAATACCAAACCCACCATTTGGCCATTAGTTTTAAAATACACCACCATTGTAATTTGCATAGGCTTAATTGTGTTTGCTATTTTTAAGTTGACAGGCGTAGATCTAAAATTCTTAACCGGAAAATCTAAAGCTGTAGATGTGCCATACGATGAGAGTTTAGAAAACATCCATGAAATTAGTTTTGATGACGAAATTGAAAACACCCTTCGAAATGGAAATTACCGTTTGGCAGTTCGACTGCTTTACTTGCAAACTTTAAAGCATTTGAGCGATAAAGGGGTGATTGATTGGTTGCCAAACAAAACGAATTTGGCTTACGTAAAGGAAGTACAAAAGGAAGCGGGTTTCGATGACTTTGCGAACCTCACCAACCAATTTGAGTACATTTGGTACGGCGACTTTAATATCGATAAAGTTACTTTCGGTGAAATACAACAGTCTTTTCAACAATTTAATGCAGCAGTAAAATGAGCGGATTGAAAAGATATATGATTTTTGGCAGCTTGTTATTGGTACTTTACCTCGTTGCGCAATACACCAAACCTATAGAGGTAAATTGGGCTACAACATACTTGCCAGAAGATAAAATTCCTTTTGGTACCTACATTTTGAGGAATCATGCAAAAGAGTTATTCCCGAAATCTGAGCAGAAGGTTTACAAAACTGATATTTATAATTCCTTAAAAAATGCACCAAAGAGCAGCTCAAATTATTTCATTATTGCATCAAACTTAAAGACATCGGCACTTGATTTTGCAGCGATGAAAAAATACATGGAGGCTGGAAATCATGTGCTGATTGCGGCTTTTCAAATGAATGGAGCGCTGGCAGATTCACTTAATATACAATTGGGTTCCGATTTCGATTTTCAAAATAAAACCAAGTATCCAATTAACTTTACGTCGCCGCATTTAAAGCGAGATATGGATTACTATTTCGAAAAAGGAATTGCTGCACAGTATTTTAGCGGATTAGATCGAAAAAAAGCAATTGTTCTTGGTCGTAAATACGATCAGCACCCCAACTTAATTCAGTATCGATTTGGTAAAGGGAGTTTATTGTTATGTCCAAACCCGCAATTGTTTACCAATTATAGCCTACTTAACGAAAATGGTTCAGATTATGCCGCAAAGGTGTTTTCTTATTTGCCGCAGGCGAAGACTATTATTTGGGATGAATATTATAGCCGACCAGTAGTGAACAGCCAATCTGTTTTACGGGTATTATTTAGTTACGACGAATTGCGCTGGGCCTATTATTTAGCAATTATCGGTTTAGTTATATTCGTTCTTTATGAGATGAAGCGCCGACAAAGAATTATCCCAGTTTTAGATCCTTTGAAAAACAGCGCTGTAGAATTTGTACAGACTATCGGACGAGTTTACTATCAACAGCGTAACAACCACGATATTCTTGACAAAAAAGTTAATTATTTCTTAGAATATTTGAGGAACAAGTACCGTCTAAAAACAACCGAACTAGATCAAGATTTTGTAGATACTTTGGTGAAGATTACAAGCATTGATACGGCACTTATTGAGCAATTAATTGGTTACGTTAATACCATTGAAAAAATGGATCGGAACACAAAAATAACAGATCAGTATTTAATTGAATTTAATAAGTTAATAGAGCAATTTTATAAACTAGATAGGTTTTAACACATAGACACATAGACGATGTTAACAAAGAGATACTTAAATGAGTTAACTTATGAGGTGCTAGGAAGTGCAATTGAAGTTCATAAAACTTTAGGTAGCGGTTTACTAGAAAGCGTCTATCACGAATGTTTGAAAGAAGAATTATTGTATAGAGGTATTGATTATCAATCAGAGGTTAAAGTGCCAGTTTTGTATAGGAGTAAAGTACTCGACGTTAATTTACGGTGTGATTTAATTGTACAGAATTGTTTAGTAGTTGAATTGAAGTCGGTGCAGGAAATGCCAAATATTTTTGATGCACAACTTCTGACTTATATGAAGTTGTTGAAATGCCCCAAAGGTGTACTAATTAATTTTAATTGTGCTAATATTTTCAAAGAAGGGCAAAAAACTTTAGTAAACGAATATTTTAAAAGATTACCTGAACAATAGAACTTATGTGTCTATGTGGTTCAAATAAAACAAGATATAAGCATGGAACAAGAAATGTTTAACCACCGCACCGATTTAAGTCAGCTTAACCAAGCGGTAGATCAAATTAGACAACAATTGGGCAAAATAATTGTAGGGCAAACAGAAACAATTGATCTGTTAATCGCTGGTTTACTGGCCAACGGACATTTGCTTTTGGAAGGCGTGCCAGGAGTAGCAAAAACTTTAAGTGCAAAATTGGTAGCCAAAAGCATTGCCGCAACGTTTTCTCGCATTCAATTTACGCCCGATTTAATGCCTTCTGATGTATTGGGTACTGCTGTATTCAGTCCTAAAACTGCAGAGTTTCAATTTAGGCAAGGGCCGATATTTGGTAACATCATCTTGGTAGATGAAATTAATCGTGCACCAGCAAAAACGCAGTCGGCATTGTTTGAGGCCATGGAAGAGCGCCAGGTTACCGTTGATGGAACAACTTATAAATTAGAAGAGCCTTTTATGGTATTGGCCACACAAAATCCAGTAGAGCAGGAGGGAACTTACCGTTTGCCAGAAGCACAGTTAGACCGTTTTCTGTTCAAGGTTGAAATTAAATATCCAACCTTAGAAGAGGAAATTGAGATTTTAACACAGCAACATCAGCAAAATACACAACATCAGCTAGAAGAAATTAAACCAGTGTTGGATATTGCTCAGATTACTTCGTTAAGAGCAACGATAAAAGCTTTGTTTGTAGAGCCTAAGTTGCTGGCTTATGCAGCACAAATTGTTCACGAAACTCGCCAAAATAAAGCCCTGTATTTGGGCGCTTCGCCAAGGGCTTCTTTAGCATTAATTAACAGTGCAAAAGCAATTGCAGCAATGGCTGGTAGAGATTTTGTAACACCAGATGATATTGTGAAAGTAGCTACGCCGGTGTTGGCGCATCGTGTAATGCTTAGTCCAGAGAAAGAGATGGAAGGTTTGACAACGTCGGATATTATTGCGCAGATTATTAAGAAAATAGAGGTGCCGAGGTAAAAATAAGGCAGAGAGATTTTAACGTTTCGCTATATGCTCATTGTCATTTTTGCCTCACGTATCCCCCGCTGGCGGGGGAATTGAAGGGGGTGGAATTATTTAAACAAGATTAAATATTGCTCAAAAAATGGAAGACGCCGATAAATCTAACCTTTGGCATTATAATAAGCGCCTCCAGAGATATGCAAACGAGAATAGAAAGGGCATTACTAAAGCGGAAGCTTGCATTTGGAAACATGTTCTAAGCGCAAGGCAAATGCAAGGATACCAATTTAGAAGACAGCGGCCAGTTTTGAATTATATAGCCGATTTTCTTTGTAAAGAATTGATGTTGATTATCGAAGTTGACGGATTGACACATGATTGGGAAGAAGTTGCGGAAAATGATATAATTAGAGAAGGGCAATTAAAGGAGGTTGGCTTTTCAGTCTTGAGGTTTTCCGATGAAGAAGTCCTGACTAATATTGAAAATGTGATTAGAACAATTGAAAATTATATAGAGGAGTATAAGACAAACCACCCCCTTTAATTCCCCCGCCAGCGGGGGATACTGGATGCAGACCTAACATCTTGTTTAAGCAAAGCGCTATAGACAACATTGTCGTCCCCCCTCAAAGAGCATCGTGTGGACACATTTATTGAAAATAGCAGATTTCCTCCCCCTGCCCCCTCGGAGAGGGGGATAGGCAAATTGCTTAAGCATGATGTGTCACGGGGGATTCAAGGGGGATTGAGATGTGTCCAAACGATAGCCTCTTTGAAGGGGCAGGAATTAAAAAATGATAAATTTAAATGCTCGAAGTAAATTACTCTCGTCATTGCGAGGTGCGAAGCAATCTTACAACGCTAGTAAGGATTAACCTTCACTTTAGGATTGCTTCGTGCCTCGCAATGACGGCAAAATGAAATAATGGAAAAACTATTTAGAAAATTCTATACCAATCTCTTTCTCGAAAACAGGCTTTTCATAGCACTGGGCGCTTGCTCGGCCTTGTTTCTTTTTGCCTTTTTTTTACCCATCTTGGGCGATATTCCATACATTACCTTTGGTGTATTGTTACTCTTGTTTTTGATTGATATCTACTTGCTTCATTCGTCAAAAAAAGCAGTTTTCTTACGAAGAGATGTGCCAGAAAGACTAAGCAATGGTGATGATAACGAACTCAAAATCTATCTCGAAAACTTTTACCCATTTCAAGTATCGATAGGTATTATTGACGAAATTCCGTTCCAATTCCAAAAGCGAGATTTGTGGTTTAACACTACGCTTAAAACGAAAGAACAAAAAATCATCAATTACTTTTTGCGCCCCACCAAACGTGGTGAGTACGATTTCGGTTTTACCAGATTGTTCGTGAAATCTCCTCTGGGTTTGGTAAGTAGAAGATTTAACATTGCTGGTGCTGGAATGGTGCCTGTTTATCCATCTTTTCTGAAATTAAGGGAGTACGAGTTGATGGCAATTTCCAACCGTCTAACTGATGTAGGTATAAAGAAAATTAGAAGGGTAGGCCATAGTATGGAATTCGACCAAGTGAAGAACTACGTAGCTGGAGATGATTTTAGAACCATCAACTGGAAAGCTACTGCTCGCCGCTCTGATTTGATGGTAAACACTTACACCGAAGAGCGTTCACAGCATATTTACTGCGTAATCGATAAATCGAGGGCTATGAAAATGCCTTTTGAAGGTATGAGTTTGCTGGATTATGCGATTAACGCTAGTCTTATTTTATCAAGTGTAGCTTTAATTAAACAAGATAAAGCAGGGCTAATTACCATTGCCGAGAAGACAAAAAATGTAGTTTTGGCAGATCGCAGGCCGACGCAACTCAATAAAATAATGGAAGTGCTGTACAAAGAGAAAACCCGTTATCTCGAAACAGATATGGAAGCACTTTTTGTGAGCTTGCGTTCGGCATTAAAGCAACGTAGTTTGGTGGTTTTCTTCACTAACTTCGAGAGCATGTCGGCATTAGAAAGGCAATTGCCATACCTTAAGCGCATAGCGAAATATCACTTATTGTTAGTGGTGTTTTTTGAGAATACTACTTTGAGAACATTAAGTGACGATGATGCAAAAGATGTAGAAGGTATCTATATTAAAACCATTGCCGAGAAATTTGCTTACGAGAAACGTTTGATGGTAAAGGAACTGACCAAGCACGGCATTTTAAGTTTGCTTACGGCTCCACAAAATCTAACAGTTAATGTGGTAAATAGGTATTTAGCTATCAAAGCAAGGCAACAGATATAACCCCTAAATCCCTCCGATGTATCGGAGCAAGCTCTAAAGGGAACTTTTTAATAGCAGATTGTTTACCTGCATCATGCTAGAAATTCCCCCTTTAGGGGGGTAGGGGGTGTTATATCAATTCCAACATTTCTACCGCCTCGTCAATATTTCCAATATTGTCAAAAGAAATGCGAAGGCTGTCTTTCACCTCTTTTAAATTACACAAACGTGGATGCAATTGAGCAAAGGCTAAAACTCTATTAAATGTTTCCGAGTCGAAGAATTTAGATTGCTTATCGCTCACAAAATAACCTCTCAATATATTCTTTTTATAGCTCACTTTTTCGAAGCCCAATTTCTTGGCAATCCATTGCAAACGCACTACTTTAAGCATAGCTAAAATTTGCGAAGGCACAGGACCAAATCTGTCTTTCATCCTTAGTTCAAAAGCGGATATTTGCTGTTCGGTTTCTAGTTTAGAAATTTCGGTGTAAAGGTTGTATCGCTCTGTAATATTGGTTACGTAGCTATCCGGAATGTGCATTTCTACATCAGTATCAACCTGAGTGAAACTTACATAAGGTCTTTCGGGTTGGTCTTTGAACAAATCCTTAAACTCATCGTCCTTCAATTCCTGGATGGCTTCATCTAAGATTTTGTTGTACATCTCGAAACCAATCTCGGCAATAAATCCACTTTGTTCGCCACCTAAAAGGTTACCACTGCCACGAATATCCAAATCACGCATAGCGATGTTGAAGCCACTACCTAAGTCAGAAAATTCTTCGATGGCACTTAAACGTTTACGGGCTTCATCCGTTAGGGTAGATAAAGGCAAACTCAATAAATAACAGAAAGCCTTTTTATTAGAACGCCCTACACGACCACGCATTTGGTGCAAATCGCTCAAACCAAACATGTGCGCATGATTAATGATAATCGTATTGGCATTAGGTACATCCAAACCAGTTTCAATAATCGTAGTAGCTACCAAAACATCTTTCTCACCATTAATAAAATCCAGCATTACATCTTCCAAAGCATCGCCTTCTAACTGACCGTGTGCAATACCAATTCGAGCGGTAGGCACTAAAGTTTGTATCAGCCCTGCTAGTTGTTTTAAATCTTGCACACGGTTGTGTACAAAGAAAACCTGTCCGCCACGGTCTAACTCGAACTGTACAGCTTCTTGCAATAGCTTATCGTTAAACACATGCAATTCGGTAGTTACAGGCTGTCTGTTCGGTGGCGGTGTATTAATGATAGATAAATCTCGGGCACCCATTAAAGAAAAGTGCAAAGTACGAGGAATTGGCGTTGCGGTTAAGGTTAGCGTATCTACACTTACACGCAGCGCACGTAATTTTTCCTTAGCTGCTACCCCAAACTTCTGCTCTTCGTCAATCACCATTAAGCCTAAATCTTTAAACTTCACATCTTTACTTAATAGACGGTGAGTTCCAATAATAATGTCAACTTTGCCTTGTGCCAATTTCTCCAGACTTTCCTTAACCTGTTTAGAGGTTTTAAAACGATTGATATAATCTACTGTACAAGGGAAATCTTTTAATCTCGAAGAAAAAGTTTTGAAGTGTTGCAAAGCTAAAATAGTAGTTGGTACTAAAACAGCCACTTGTTTTCCGTTAGCAACAGCTTTAAAAGCTGCACGTAAAGCTACCTCGGTTTTGCCAAAGCCCACATCGCCGCAAACTAAACGATCCATTGGGTGTGGTGCTTCCATGTCGCGTTTTACATCGGTGGTAGCTTTCATTTGATCTGGGGTATCTTCGTAAATAAACGAAGCTTCCAGTTCGGTATCTAAATAGCTATCGGGAGCGAAAGCCGTACCCACTTGTGCCTTACGCATGGCATAAAGCTTAATCAGGTCGCGAGCAATGTCCTTAACTTTTTTTTTAGTGTTTTTTTTTAGTTTGTCCCAAGCCTCGGTACCTAGCTTGTTCATTTTTGGAGGTGTGCCATCTTTACCACTATATTTCGCAATGCGATTTAGGGAGTTGATGTTCACGTACAGCAAGTCATTATCGGCATAAACCAAACGGATCATTTCCTGCATTTTTCCGTTGGTTTCTACCTTCTCCAGCCCTGCGTATTTGCCAATTCCGTGGTCAATGTGGGTTACAAAATCACCTGGTTTTAAATCTCTCAGCTCTTTTAAAGTGATGGCTTGGCTGCGCTGATAACCTTTTTTGAGTTGATATTTATAGAAACGGTCAAATATCTGATGATCGGTGTAAAAAGCTACTTTTTGTGTAAAATCTACAAAACCTTCACGTAAAGGAACATGAATTGGAATAAACTTTACGGTTTTGTCGATATCATCTAAAATTGCATACAAACGTTCAATCTGCTTGGCCGAATTGCTAAAAATAAAATTGTTAACGCCCTGCTTTTCGTTTTCCTTAAAATTATGTATCAACAGGTTAAAATCTTTATTGAACGATGGCTGCGGTTTGGTGTCGAACTGAAAAACGTGGTCTGTTTCATAAAAAAACTGTTTCCCAAACTCTACCAATGTAAAATCGTGGAATAAATCCGCTAACATTTTATCATCAGTAAATGCAAATTTAGGATCTAACCAATTCGGGTTGGCTTGCTTTTCTGCAGCTGATAAAGCTTTCCAAAGTTCGTTGGCTTTTTTGTAACCAGATTTAACAATGTCTAAAGTAAAAGCAACATCTTTAAACCAAAGTTGAGTGTCTTTCTCAATATAATCTAGTAGGCTGATATTATTTTCTGTAAGAAACTTAGCCTGTACGTTGGGTACAATGGTTAAGGTTTTTACATCATCTACCGAAAGCTGACTTTCAATTTCGAAGGTACGGATGCTTTCAACTTCGTCTCCAAAAAACTCGATACGATAAGGTAAATCATGTGAGAACGAGAAAATATCTACAATACCACCACGAATAGAAAATTGCCCGGGTTCGTAAACAAACTCCGAACGTTCAAAATCGTATTCGAATAAAAATTCATTGATAAAATCGATGCCCAAACTAGCACCAACATTAATCTCTAAAGTGTTTTTTTCTAGTACGCTTCGATCAATCACTTTTTCTGCTAGCGCTTCGGGATAAGTAACTACAATCTGCCCATATTCGCTTTGGTGGTTCAGTTCGTTCAATACCTCTGCACGAGCCAATACGTTAGAGGTATCTACTTGCGTAAATTCGAACGGTTTGCGGAACGACGAGGGAAACAGCAAAATTTCCTTACCCAAAATGCTTTCCAAATCGGAAGAAAAATAGGCGGCTTCCTCTCGGTTGGGCAGTACAAAAAGTTGGGGCTTATGCTGTAAAAAATAGGTTGTAAGCGCAATTACGGCATCGGAAGAACCCACCAATCCCTTGATTTGAGTTTTGCTCTTGCTGTTATTGAGTGATTGCGCAATGGCAAGAACTCTTTGGTCTGTCTTAAATCTGTTAATTAAATCTCTAACGTTCACTAGTCAAAGATACGGAATGATAAACGGTAGTTGTAAGTCTAATTATGAAAAAAAATATTTAGCTGCCGTGGTGTAAATACATAATGATGCAAGGAATAAAAAAGATTGATAATTGCGAGTTATAGCTGTATTGTGTGTGTTTTGTAACAATAATGTTATTATAAACGCTTTAAACGTTTAAACACGATTAAAAGTTTGGCTCTTTTCTATAATTACAACCAATTTGTGTTAAATGTGATGCAATTGATGAATTTAACCGCTAAAAATTAAATAATCTATGATTGACAGTCTACCTCTTTTCCCAATTGTTGAAGAGTTAAGGTGATTATGTTGTAAGGCGCTTGTTAATAGTGTCTTATAATTCTCTTCTCTCTAAATAATACATGCCATCCTTTATTAAATACGCTACTATGATTAAAAAGCTACTTTCTGTTTTTTTTCTCCTGTTTTCTATCGTTTTAGTTTCGTGGGGACAAACCTATAAAAAGCATTACATTGCTCCCGCTCCCTGGCAGTATTGGACACAAGCGAACGAGTTAGTGGTTTCTACTACTAGCACTACGCCTGTTTCAGTTACTGTTAATAAAAGTGATGGTACCTTGGTAACTACATTAAGTTGTACAACAGGTAATCCGGCAGTATATCGTTTTACTGGAAACATCAAAAGCTTTCCATACTTGGCATTAAATACAGTGCTAAATGCGGCGGGTATAATTGTAGAAGGTACGCAACCCATCTCGGTAAATATCAGAAATGTAACTTCAGATGAAGGTGGAAATGATGATTATATTAAAGGAAATTCGTCTTTATTTAGTTTTGGTGACGCCGCGGTAGGTACGGCTTTCAGGGTGGGCTACTATAGGGATGGCGATTTGGCCTCTAGGAGTTTGGCAAGAGACAAGCGGCCTGTTTATGGTTTAATGGCTGTTGAAGACAACACCATCGTAAAACTTAATGGTATTGCTATAACCACATTAAATGAAGGGCAAAGTTATTTATTACAAGCGGCAATGGGTTCTTTGGTAGAAACCTCAGGACCTGCGGTAATGACTACCAACGCTACATTTGATGCTCCGGAAGGATGTGCTGATGGTACGTCTAACCCAATTCCGCCAATTAATTTATTGGGTAATGAATATGCAGTAATTAGAGCCGCTGGAAATAACACCGCAGAGCAAACCACGGTAGTGGCAACGGAGCCTAATACACAGGTTACGGTAACAAACTTTACCTCTCTTGGGGTGCTTTCTGGTACATCCACTACTTATACATTGGTAGCGGCGGGTAGCTTTATCACTTTTAGAAATGGAATTTCTGGAGATACTTATTCGGGAAGCCATATTAAGGCAAATAAAAATATTGCAGCCTATGCTGGTGCAGCTTTTGGTTGCGAGGTAGATGTGTCTACACTAGCTCCTTTATCTTTCTGTGCTGGTTCTAAGCAGGTAGAAACGTATAAGTTTAGAAAACTAACAACCAGTCAAGATTTACCGTATTTCGGTTATATCATTACTAAAAATTCTACAGATAAAGTTTATTTAACCACAACTGGCGGAAGTACGAACTACACCAATAGCGATATCGAATTAATTTCGGGTGTAGGTAAACGTAGGCAGTTGGGTAGTACAGGTTTGTATGTAATTGATTTTACCAGTGCTAATATTGGTACCCCATCGGTAATAACCATTACCAGTAACTCTAGGATTAGTGCGTCAATGATACAAAACGGAGGTGGTTTTTCTATGGCAAATGCCTTGTCGCCATTTCCGGAACGAGCTTTAAAGCCGATATTGGCGCCACAGGTAGATTGTGCAACGGCTACACTTAATGCCGACCCTAGCAGTTCTGCTCCTTATCAATGGTATTTTAATGGTGTGGCTATTCCTAATGCCACTGGAAGTAGTTACGTAGCAACTCAATCTGGAACTTATACTTTAACCTCTAAAATAGATTGTGGTATCGCATCACAATCACTACCAATTATTGTTGCGCTTTGTAATGTAGACAAGGCGGTAACTAAAACGGTAGATAATGCTAATCCAGTAGTAGGTGGAACGGTTAGATTTACAATAACTGCTCAAAATTTGGGTATAGGACAGGCCTTGGGTGTTTCTGTGGTAGATATGCTTCCATCGGGATATACTTTTGTATCTGCTACGCCTTTTACTGGAACCAGTTATAACAATACAACAGGCCTTTGGTCAATAGGTACATTAAATGGAGGGGCAACAGCCACATTGGTCATTACCGCTAGAGTTAATGCCACAGGAGATTACAATAATACCGCTACCATTGTAGGTATACAAACAGACCCCGATGCTAGCAACGACCAAAGTTCTGCCAGCGTAACACCTCTGCCAAATATTACATTAACATCGCCTTCTACTCCTCCTTCAGATGCGCAGTCGGTTTGTATTAACACGGCATTGGTTAATATTACCTATCAGTTATCGGGTTCTGTTACTGGAGCTAATGTAACAGGTTTACCTGCTGGAGTTACGGCAACTTATACTTCATCTTCAAAAGTATTACGAATTTCGGGTACACCAACACAAGCTACCTCTGGTCCGCAAACTTATACGGTAACTACTACAGGTGGTAGTCCAAACGTATCTGCAAAAGGAACTATACAGGTAAATGGACTGGTAGGTACGCCAGTGTTTGCTTTGGGTTCAACTTCTTCGAGATGTCAAGGTCCGGGCAGCCAAATTTATTCGGCAACTGCAAATAACAGCACTGGTATTACCTACAGTTTAAATGTAGCTACCGATAGAGCTGTAATAGATGCAGCTACTGGAGAAGTTACTTTTTCGGCCAACTTTAATGGAACGATAGAAGTTACAGCAACGGCAGCCGGATGTACGCCAAGAAGTGCTAAGCATACCATTACGGTAACATCGACAGGAACTGTTTCTGGTGCTTCGCCAGTATGTAGCGGTACCAACGGAACGTTAACTTTAAACGGTACTTCGGCATCGGTAGTAAGATGGGAGTATTCAACCGATGATGGTATTACTTGGAATACGCATCCTCAGAGCACTGCTTCTACAACCTTAAACTACTTAAACATTAGCGGTTCTGCAATGTTTAGAGCAATAGTTAGTGGTGGAGGCTGTAGCCAAGCTACTTCAACGCCGGTAACCATAACCGTTACCCAACGCCCTGCGGTTGTAAATCAAAACTATACTATCTGTCGTACTGGAAGTTTCACTTTCGATCCCGTTGAAGTACCAGCAGGAACCACCTACACTTGGTCTACGCCAACAATTACTGGTGGCACCGTAACGGGAGCAACTAGCGGAAACAACCTTGCCGCTGTAACACAAAATTTAACCAATACTGGCACAACAACGGCTACGGTAACTTACACTGTAACGCCAAGTAATGGCTCTTGTCCAGGTACTTCGTTTACCATCACGGTATTAGTTACGCCAAATATTTCTGCATCGGCGGTTAGTCCAGCGGCAATTTGTACCGGTAGTTCATTTGTGGTAATGCCAACTACTAGCAATGCAGGCTTACAATATACTTGGACAGCCGCTGTGCAAAGTGGTACGGGTATCACAGGGTTTAGCAACCAAAGTACACCGGTAAGCGGGCCAATTAGTCAAACGCTTTCTAATACTGCTGCTACTAGTGGTGTAGTAAGATATACTGTTACCCCAGTGTTAAATGGTTGTGCAGGTACTGCGTTTACTTTCGATGTAACCATTCAGCCAAATATTACACCTGGAACAATTGGCGCAAACCAGACAATATGTGCCAACACAGTACCTGCAACCATTACTTCAACAACTGATGCTACTGGCGGTGGTACAATTACCTACGTATGGGAAAGCTCTATTAACGGCACTACTTGGACTGTAATTGGTGGTGCAACAGCGGCTAGCTATTCGCCTGGAACGTTAATCCAGACTACACAATATCGCCGTATTGCAGTATCAACCACGGGAACAACTAGCTGTAACTCGGTTGCTACAGCTCCAATAGTTATCAATGTTGGAACGGCCGCTACCATTAGTACACAGCCAGCTAACCAAACTGTAAAAGGATTTAGACCGGCTACCTTTACTGTAACAGCAACAGGCGGAAGCGCAGTTTCTCAATATCAATGGCAAGTAAGTACCGATGGAAATAGTTGGAACAACGTAACAGATGGAACCACCTATACTGGTGCAACAACAAATACTTTAAGCATTCCAAAGGCTATAGAAACGATGGAAGGCTACAGGTACCGTGTCTTAGTTACACAGAGCGATAATGCCTGCGCTGCGGTAATTTCTGGCAATGCTAACCTTAGTATAGATACGGATGGCGATGGTGTACCAGACATTACCGATTTAGATGACGACAATGATGGTATTCCAGATTCAATTGAAGGTACTGGCGATAAAGATGGAGACGGCATTCCAGATTATTTAGATGTAGATTCTGATAACGATGGCATTGTAGATGCAATAGAATCTAACGGAAATCCGGCTAATGACCCAGATAAAGATGGACGCTATGGAATTGGACCTTTCAAAGATGCCAACGGAAATGGATTACACGACGATTTAGATCCGGCAATGGGGGGTACACCTTTAGTTATTCAGGATAAAGATAGAGATGGCTTGCCAAACTATTTAGATTTAGATTCTGATGGCGATGGTATTCCGGACACTTTCGAAGCAGCATTTTATATTGTAGATGGTGAGAATGATGGTATCATTGGTACTGGGCCAATTGTAGATGCCGACGGCGATGGTTTATCAGACTTAAACGACCCAGATTTCGTGGTAATAAGTCCGCTATTTAACCAAGATAGAGATTTTGACGGCTTATCAAACTACTTAGATATCGATTCTGATAACGACGGTATCATTGACAATTTAGAAGGTTTAGCAACCAATAGGTATGTGCCACCAACAGGTAGAGATACCGATGGTGATGGAATTGACGACGCCTACGATGTAAACAATGGAGGCGTAGCTTCTGGCTATGCCAATGCCGATGGTGGTAGTGCGCCAGATTATGTTGATACTGACTCTGAAAATGATGGTATTAGAGATTGGCTAGAAAACGCAGTGGTTAGTCCGCTAGAGGTCGATTTGGTAAATAACCAGACAGGCGCACCAGGTCCAGACGGTTTGATGGACGTACTTCCAGATTCGGACGGCGACGGCTTGGCCGATATTTTTGATAATGACAACGGTAATACGCATCCGTCTGGTTACGCAACTAACGGCGGACAAACACCAGCCTCAATGCCTGGCAATGGTAATCCGGGCAACGAACGCGATTGGAGAAGCTCTTTAGATACCGATGGTGATGGTGTACCAGATGCTTTTGACCTTGACAACGACAACGACGGTATTTTAGATTCTGTAGAAGGTTACGGCGACGATGATGGCGATGGTATCCCTAACTACCTTGATTTAGACTCTGACGGCGATGGTATTCCAGACGTAATTGAAGCTGGTGGCTCAGACCCAGATAACAACGGCTTGCCAGGAATTGGTTTAATTCGGGCAGTTGATGTTGATGCCAACGGAGTTCCAAAAATAGCCAATGGCGGTTATACCCCGGTAGATACTGATGGCGATGGCAAACCAGATTTCTTAGATTTAGACTCCGACGGCGATGGTATTTTTGATGTGATCGAAAACGGAGGTCCAGATCCAGACAACGACGGAAAAGTGGGCGTAGGTTTGGTGAATGATTTCGACCGTGACGGTATCTCAGACATCGTAGATAATTATAACAACTTAACAGGCTCGCTTACCGGAGATCCTTCGGGCGTACCAATGGTAGTTTTAGATACCGATGGCGATGGCATACCGAACTACAGAGATATAGATTCGGATAATGATGGGATATTAGATTCGGTAGAAAAAGCAATTGATACCGATGGTGATGGCATTCCTAACTTCCTAGATTTAGATAGTGATGGCGATGGTATCCCGGATAATATCGAAGCACAAAGTACAGCAGGTTACATTGCTCCAAGCGGAACATATTCGAGCAAAGGCCTAGACAATGCTTATGTAAGTACTAACGGTATCACGCCAGTAAATACTGATGGAACAGACCTGCCAGATTATTTAGATTTAGATAGTGATAACGATGGCGAACCAGATACTTTAGAAGCTTACGATACCAATAATGATGGTGTTGCAGACAAAGTAAAATCTGGAGTTGATGCAGATAAGGATGGTATTGACGATGCTTTTGATAATAATGTTGGTGCATTTAATCCAAGCAATGGACAAACGCCAACAACATTCCCTAACCTAGATACGCCTGGCACACCAGAGCGAGATTGGAGAGAAGACTATAACATTGCGCCAGTTGTAACTGTGCCAACAAATAATATTTTTACAGAGGATACGCCTAAAGCTTTAGAAGGAATATCTTTCGAAGATAAAGACGCTGGAAATAATCCGGTAACTGTTACTTTAAGCGTACCAGCAGGAAAAGGTAGCATTGCAGCCACTAACGAAACAGGTATTGTAATTACTGGAAGTGGAACAAACACCGTTACCATTACAGGTACAGTGGCAGCAATTAATGCTTTTATCGATGCCGCAAAAGTAACCTACAGTCCAGCGGCAAATGATAATGGTACGGTTAACTTAACAACCAGCATCAACGATTTGGGCAACACCGGGGGGCCAGCATTAACAGACAGCAAAACATTACCTTTAGTTATACAATCGGTAAATGATATTCCGGCAGTTGCCGATATTAACAAAGCTGGTACAGAAGATACTCCTGTAACTTTTGCACCTACAGATTTTACTGCACAGTTTACAGATGTAGACGGAACTTTGGCTAAAATTCAGGTGGTAACATTACCTGCTGCAAACCAAGGCGTGCTAAAATTAAATGGAGTTGATATCCTTGTAGGTCAAGAAATTTCTACTGCCGATTTAAGTAAAATCACATTCGTACCAGCACCTAACTTTAATGGTCCGGTAAGCTTTAGCTACAACGGAAGTGATGGGGTAGCTTATGCCGCAACTACAGCAAGCATAAATATTAATATTGCTCCTGTAAATGATAAACCAATAGTGGCACTAGTTACCAAAGCTGGTTCAGAAGATGCCACCCTACCATTTACAGCTACAGATTTTACTTCGAAATTTACTGATGTAGATGGCGATGCCTTGAGCAAAATTCAGGTGGTTACCTTACCGCCAGCTAGCCAAGGTGTATTAAAACTTAACGGGGTTGATATTACTTTAGGACAAGAAATCCTTGCTTCGCAGTTGGCAAACATCACTTTTGTGCCAGTGCCTAACTTTAACGGCCCAGTTACGTTTAAGTGGAACGGACACGATGGTACGGAATACGCTACTACAGATAACAATGTAAGTATCTTAATCAGTCCGGTTAACGATGCGCCGCAACTTACTGCAATTAATAAAACAACTGCCGAAGATGCTCCAGTAACTTTTGGATTAACAGATTTTACAAACAACTTTACAGATGCTGATGGCGATGCACTGGTTAAAATTCAGATTTCTAGCTTGCCGCCTTCATCACAAGGTGTACTCTTATTAAATGGTTCGCCGGTAAGCCCAGGTCAAGAAATCCCTGTGGCAGAAATACCAAACTTGGTTTTTGTACCTGGCGCTGATTATAACGGCAGCACAAGTTTCGGATGGAGCGGTAGTGATGGTACCGCTTATTCAACACCATCGACTGTAAATATTTCGGTAACCGCAGTGGCAGATAAACCTGTGTTAACTGACATTGCCAAATCGGGAACAGAAGACACTACCTTGCCATTTACTTCGGCAGATTTTACCGATAGCTTTACCGATGCTGACGGAGATAACCTAACTAAAATCCAAATTGTAAGCCTACCTGCTAACGGTAAATTACAGTTAAACGGGGTAGATATTTTAGTAGGTGATGAAATAGCTGCTGCCCAATTGGCGAATATCACTTTTGTGCCTAATGCCAATTGGAACGGTACTACAAGCTTTAAATGGAACGCATTTGACGGTACGGCTTACGCTAATGTACCTGAAGATGTAGAAATCACTATTGCTGCTGTTAACGATATTCCGGTAGCTGTGAATGATGTTGCTGTAGTAACAGAAGATGTTACTTTAAATGTTCCAGCGGCAACGGGTCTACTTTCAAACGATAGCGATGTAGACGCAGGTACAACCTTAACCATTACCGATTTTACCTATCCGGGTGTAACAGGTACGCCAACCGTTGGTACGCCACATCTTATTACGGGTATAGGTACAATTACCATAAATTCAAACGGTTCGTATAGCTTTATACCAGAGCCTAATTACAACGGTACAGTACCAGTAATTACTTACACTGTTAGCGATGGCAATGGCGGCACAAACACAGCAACTTTAACCCTTAGTATCACGGCAGTTAATGATGCGCCAATAGCCGTAAATGATGTAAATAATGTAAATGAAGATGTAACTTTAACCGTTATCGCTGCTAACGGCTTGTTAGTAAACGATACCGATTTAGAGGGAGATGACTTAACGGTTACCGGC
The DNA here is from genome assembly GCF_031119335.1 of Pedobacter sp. Lineage (GTDB taxonomy): Bacteria > Bacteroidota > Bacteroidia > Sphingobacteriales > Sphingobacteriaceae > Pedobacter. The sequence continues at coordinate 192,446 of NZ_JAVHXT010000002.1, read as the reverse complement.
TTTACCATAGCAGGTATCTCGGGAGTAAAGGCAACTAATACACCAGTACTAATTCCATCGGTAGGTACCATTACCATTTACGATGATGGCGGTTATACATTTGTGCCAGTTGCAAATTACAACGGTAATGTGCCAGCTATTAACTACACCATTACCGATGGCGCTGCTACAGCAACGGCAACGCTTAACTTAACGGTAAATTCGGTTAACGATTTACCAATTGCCGTAAATGATAGCGCAACTATTTTAGAAGACGGTACCTTAACCAGAACTGCCGCAAACGGATTGTTGTCAAACGATAGCGATATTGATGCGGGTACAACTTTAACCATCACCGACTTTACCTATCCAGGAGTAACAGGTACACCTACAGTTGGTGTGGCTCATCTTATTGCAGGAGTTGGTAATATTACCATTAATGCAAATGGTTCGTACAGTTTTGCTCCATTGGCTAATTATAATGGCGCAGTACCAGTAATTACCTATACTGTTAGCGATGGTAACGGCGGTACGGCAACAGCTGATTTAGCCATTAGTGTAACTGCAGTAAACGACCCGCCGGTAGTTTCTGACATTGCTAAAAATGCTTTAGAAGATAACACGGTTACTTTTGCCGATACAGATTTTATTTCGAAATATACTGATGTAGAAAATAGCCCTTTAACTAAAGTAAGGATAGTTAGTTTGCCAAATAATGGTAAACTGAAATTGAATGGCACAGATATTATTGCTGGCGACGAAATTAATGCAGCCGATTTAGGTAACATCACTTTTGTGCCAAATGCAAATTGGAATGGCAGTACCAGCTTTAGATGGAACGGTTTCGATGGTACAACTTATGCCAATGTAAACGCATTGGTAAATATCACTATCGATGCCGTAAATGATAAACCAGTTGTAGGTAACGATGTAGCTAGTATTAAACAAGGCGAAACACTTAATATTGGCACGCCAGGTCTATTATCAAACGATACCGATGTTGATGGCCCATCATTAACGGTTTCTGGATATACCATCGCAGGCATGCCGGGAACTCAAGCAATAGGCGTACCTGTAGTTGTTACTTCGGGGCCAACTACCGTAGGTACAATTACCATAAATACTGATGGAAGTGTAGTATTTACTGCCGAACCAGGTTATAGCGGGCAAGTGCCATTAATTACCTATACAGCAACAGATGGTTCGCTTTCTGAAACAGGAACTTTCTCATTGACTGTAACAGTAGACAACGAAGCACCAATAGCTACAAACAACACAGCTACAGGTGCAGAAGATGCTAGTGTTTTGGGTAACGTTATCACTGATGGAACACCTGACAGCGACCCTAACAATGACCCATTTCTGGTTAAGTATTTCAGTATTGATGGCGATTTAACCAACCATGCTGCAGGTACAACGGCAACTATTCCGAACGTGGGTGATATCACCATTAACGCTGATGGAAGCTATACTTTTGTGCCACTTTTAAACTATCACGGAACGGTACCAACCATTACTTATACCGTTGAAGATAATCCAACTACTAGAAACCCTGCGGCAACGGCAGCACAGTCTAGTGCTACGCTAGTCATCACAATTACCCCAGTTAACGATAACCCAGTGTTGCTGCCAGAAACTGAAACTATCCTAGAAGGAGCTTCGGCAATTAGCAAAAATCTGTTGGTTAATGATATTGATGTAGATGGGGACAATTTAACAATTACACAAATTGCCATTCCAGGGGTAACAAGCCCTCAGTTAAATACTGATATTGTAATTACTGATGCGCAAGGTAATACGGCAACTATCAATGTGAAATCAAATGGTGACTATGTGTTTACACCGTCTGAGAATTTTAATGGAACAGTTCCAACAATTACATATACAGTTACAGATGGTACTGTCGCCCTTAATTCGACACTAAATATTACGGTAACTAATGTAAACGATAAACCAGTTGTAGACGATGTAACAAAAGCAGGAACAGAAGATGTTGCAATAACATTTGCTGCTGCAGATTTTACAACTAAGTTTAGCGATGTAGATGCAGATGCCTTAACCGAAATTAAAATAGTTTCGTTGCCAGCAAATGGTAAGCTTCAACTAAATGATGGTGTTAACCCTCCGGTTGATATTAATGTTGGACAAATGATTTTGGCAGCCGATTTGGCTAACATCACTTTTGTGCCAAATGCCAATTGGAACGGTACAACTTCATTTAAATGGAACGGAAAAGATGCCACTGAATACGCTGACGTAGATGCAGATGTTAACATCACGATTGCTGCTGTAAATGACATTCCAATAACAGCAGATGACAGTGCTACTATCTTAGAAGATGGTTCGCTTAATCGTTCGGCCTTAAATGGTTTGTTAACAAATGATACCGATGCAGATGGCGACCCACTAACCATTACGGGTTTCAGCATTGCTGGAGTAACTGGTATGCCTATAATTGGTACGGCCTTTACTATTCCTTTAGTGGGTAATATCACCATTAATGTAGATGGTAGCTACAGCTTTACACCGCTGCCAAATTACAATGGTACAATTCCAGAAATTACTTATACGGTTAGCGACGGAAACGGCGGTACAAATACAGCGAAACTTAACATCACAGTAACCGCAGTAAATGATGCTCCAATAGCTAATAACGATACCAACTCTGGTAATGAAGACACAGCAATATCTGGCAATGTTGTTACAGACCCAGTAACTGGCGATACCGATATCGACAACCCTCAGTCGGCATTAACGGTAACTACATTTACCATTGCGGGTGTTACAGGCACACATACTGCCGGCAGTACAGTAAGCATCCCTAATGTAGGTAGCATACTTATCAATACCAACGGTAACTATACTTTTACGCCTAACCCAGATTATAACGGTACAGTTCCTGCCATTATTTACACCATTACCGATGGTGCTTTAACTGCAAGCGCAAGTTTATCGTTAAGTGTTATAGCAGTAAACGATGCGCCATTAGCAGTAAACGATAACGCTACTATTTTAGAAGACGGCTCACTTAATCGCTCAGCTTCAAATGGCTTATTGGCAAATGATACCGATGCAGATAAAGACCCTATAACAATTACAGGTTTTGTTGTAGCGGGAGTAACGGATATACCAGTATTAGGTACTCCTTTTGAAATACCAAACGTGGGTACAGTAACCATCAACGAAAATGGAAGTTACAGTTTCACACCGCTACCTAACTATAACGGAGCAGTTCCAGAAATTACCTATACGGTAACCGATGGAAATGGCGGCAACAACACAGCGAAACTTAATATCACCGTTACTGCTGTAAATGATGCGCCAGTAGCAGTTACTGATGCGGGTACCGTTAATGAAGATGTGCCTCTTAATGTAGATGCTGCCAACGGTTTATTGGCCAATGATACTGATGTAGACGGCGATGCGCTAACGATAATAGGATATAGCATTACTGGAACAACAGGCACGCAACTATTAAATACCGACGTACCAGTGGTTGGAGTTGGTGGCATAACCGTAGGTACCATCAACATCAAAGCTGATGGAAGTTATGTATTTACGCCAGCTCCGAATTATTACGGTGCGGTACCAGTAATTTCTTATACGGTAAGAGATACCAATGGTGCTACAGCTACATCAACATTAAGTTTAACTGTAAACTCTGTAAACGATGTGCCGGTAGCTTCTTCTAATCCTATTAATACCTTAGAAGACACGCCACAAAATGGCACAATTACCGCTACAGACGCAGATGGCGATGTGCTAACTTATACGGTGGCTACTCCGCCAGCACATGGCACATTGGTAATACGTCCAGATGGAACTTACACTTACACGCCGGCGCCAAACTATCATGGTACAGATAGCTTTACAATTAACGTAAGTGACGGTAATGGCGGTTTTGCTACGGTAGTAGTGCCAGTAAATGTAGCTTCGGTAAATGATGTACCAGTGGCAACTTCGCCGGTAATTGTTACCTCAGAAGATACCCCAGCCAACGGTAAAGTAACGGCTACAGATGTAGAAGACGATTTAGCTAACAAGCCATTAACTTATACCCTAACAACACCTCCTGCACACGGTAGCGTTACTATTAATGCAGATGGAACTTATACTTACACGCCATCGCCAAATTATCACGGTGCCGATGTGTTTGAAATAACAGTGAAGGATTTTGATGGTGCTACTACAACAGTGAGCATCCCTGTAACCGTAACTTCGGTGAATGATATTCCGGTAGCAACCGATGATTTAAGAATGGTTAACGAAGACAGCGGCAACGTAATAGGTAACGTTTTAACAAATGATACCGATGCCGATGGCGATGCTTTAACAATTACAGGCTTCACAGTAGCTGGATTAACAGGTACACCAGTAGTAGGTACGCCGTTTACCATTCCAAATGTGGGTACAATTACGGTTAACGCCAACGGAACATACACTTTTGTGCCATTGCCAAATTACAACGGTAATGTACCAGCAATTACTTATACTGTAAGTGATGGTAAAGGTGGTAGTGCTACCGCAAGTTTAAAAATTGCCGTAACCTCTATAAATGATGTTCCAGTAGCAGTACATGATAACAGAACGGCAGCAGAAGACACTAATGCAACCGGTAACGTTATTGCTAACGATACCGATGCTGATGGTGACGTGCTCACGGTTTCAGGTTTCACCATCACAGGTGTAGCTGGAACTCCGGTTGTAGGTACTCCATTTGTAATTCCAAACGCAGGTAGTATTACCTTAAATGCTAACGGAACTTACACCTTTGTTCCACTGCCAAATTACCATGGCACCATACCAGATATCAATTACACTATAAGTGATGGAAATGGAGCAACTGCAACGGCAATTCTTAAAATTGTAATTACACCAGTAAACGATGTTCCGGTAACTAACAATGATACCGCAACAACTAACGAAGACACACCGCTTACAGTAACAGCGGCTAATGGCTTATTTAAAAACGATAGCGATGTAGACGGCGACGCTTTAACTTTAACAGGTTATACCATTGCCGGCGTAACAGCTGCACCAGCGGTAAATACACCGTTTGTAATTCCAAATGTTGGTACAATTCGTATCAATTCGGATGGTAGCTACAGCTTTACACCAATAGCAAACTACCATGGCGCAGTTCCAGAAATTACCTACACGGTAAGCGATGGTAACGGTGGTACGGCATCAGCGAAACTGAACATCACAGTAACTTCAGTTAACGATGTTCCGGTAACCGCAAACGACACGGCAACCACTAACGAGGATACGCCACTAACGGTAACAGCAGCCAACGGACTGTTAAGCAATGACACTGATGCCGACGGGGATGTGTTGAGCATCACAGGTTTCAGCATTGCTGGAGTAACGGGCACACCAACAATTGGTACAGCTTTTACCATTCCAAATGTGGGCAGCATTACTATCAATGCCGATGGTAGCTACAGCTTTACACCTGCGGCAAATTACAATGGTGCAGTTCCAGAAATTACCTACACGGTAAGCGATGGCAAGGGAGGTACGGCAACTGCTAAACTGAACATCACGGTAACTTCGGTTAACGATGTGCCAGTAGTTGGAGACAACACAGCAATAACAAATGAAGACACACCACTAACGTTAACAGCTGCCAACGGTCTGTTGAAAAATGCTACCGATGCTGATGGCGATGTGTTAACTGTTACAGGTTTCAGCATTGCTGGAGTAATCGGCACGCCAACAATAGGTATCGCCTTTACCATTCCGAATGTGGGCAGCATTACCATCCATGCAGATGGTAGTTACAGCTTCACACCTGCAGCAAATTACAATGGTACGGTTCCAGAAATTACCTACACGGTAAGCGATGGAAAAGGAGGTGCGGCAACGGCTAAACTGAACATTACGGTAACTTCGGTAAACGATGTTCCAGTAGCAGTAAACGACAATGCTACCACTACGCCATTTACTCCAGTAGTTATAGATATATTGGCAAACGATAGCGATATCGATGACGGTTTAGATTTAACTTCTGTGGTAATTACGCAGCAACCAGCTAACGGAACGCTAACTGTTAATCCTACAACGGGTAGGGTAACTTACACACCAAATGCGGGTTACTACGGTACAGATACGTTCCGTTATACAGTGAAAGATAAATCTGGGGTTGTTTCTAACGTAGCAACAGTAACTATCGATGTAAAAGATGCACCGAAAATTGGTTTGGCCAAGGCAATCATTTCTTCAGTTAAACAGGTTAACGGTTCGTATAACATCACTTATAGGTTAACGGTTGGAAACTACGGCGTATCAGTACTTAATAATGTAAACATCACCGATAATTTACGTACTACCTTTGGCGGTGATAATTTTACAGTACGAGCTGTTAGAACCTTGGGTACCCTAACTGTAAATACAGCCTATAACGGTAACACAGATGTACAGTTGTTACAAGCTGGAAATACCCTGACAGTTGGTGCTACACAAACCATAGAAATGGAAGTTAATGTAATGCCAACAAGTACCTCTAAAACGTACTCGAACAGTGCAACAGCATTAGCGCAATCTGCTACGGGAATTGCCGTAACCGATATTTCTACCAACGGTTTAAAACCAGACCCTAACAATGCTGGCGATGTTAGCCCATCAGACCCAACAAATATCGATATCCAAAAGCCTAAGGAGTTTATTCCAGGAGGTTTTTCTCCTAACGGCGATGGTGCCAACGATAAGTTTGTGATTGAAAATAATGGTTATAAACGACTTTCGCTAGAGGTATTTAACCGATGGGGAAATAGAGTGTACATCAGCAATAATTACCAAAACGATTGGGATGGACGCAGCAACACCGGTTTGAGAATTGGAGAAGATTTACCAGAAGGTACGTACTTCTATATTGTCATCCTCGATGGAAATGAAAAACACGTTGGACATCTAACCTTAAAACGATAGACATGAAGAAATATATCGCAATACTTTTCTTTTCACTTCTTGCTGGGCAAACTATGGCGCAGCAAGAAGCTATGTACTCACAATATATGTTCAATACCTTGGCCATTAATCCCGCCTATGCGGGAAGCCGTAACGTTACTTCGGCAACGGCACTGTATCGTAGCCAATGGATAGGTATTGATGGTGCACCAGAAACATTAACTTTTACCATAGATGCACCGGTAAGCAACAAAAAAGTAGGCTTGGGCTTACAGATTTTTAGTGATAAAATTGGTGTAACCCAAAACACTGGTGCGCTTGCTAGTTATGCTTATCGCATCCGCATGGCTACAGGTACTTTGTCATTTGGTTTGCAGGCTGGCTACAGTCAGTACCGCGGTAATTTTAGTAACGTGCCATTAAATTCTAGTGGCATTAACAATGATGCTGCATATCAAGACAATGTGAACAAAGGCCTGCTAAATTTAGGCACAGGAGTTTATTATAATTCAGATAGGTTTTATGTGGGCTTATCGGCTCCTCAATTACTTAACAACCAATTAAGCGAATTTAAGGTTGCCGGAAATAACACTTTTAGCGGTCAGGCGCTACACTTATTCTTAGCAACTGGTTATGTTATTCCGCTTTCGCCAGATTTCGACCTTAAGCCTTCTGTTTTGGTAAAAGGAGTGCAGGGCTCGCCAATCCAGGCAGATTTAAACGCCAATTTATGGATTAAGCAAGTGTTTTCAATCGGGTTTCAGTACCGCACCAGTGCCGATATAGCCGCTATGGTAGAAGTTCAGGCATCACCACAATTCCGTTTGGGGTATTCTTATGATAGAAGTACCACAAACTTGGTGCAGTTTAACTCGGGCAGCCACGAAATTATGCTACGCTACGAATTCGGATTTGAGAAGGGCAAAACCATCTCCCCTAGATACTTTTAACCTATGAGCAAAATGAGAAAATACATCAAAAAAATTGTGGTATTTGTAGGGGTTTCATTGTTTATAACCCAATCTTTTGCCCAAAAAAATCAATCGGATGCTGTTTTAAAAGCCGCAACCAAAGAATATAACGCATTGAAATACGCTTATGCCATCCCTTTGTTAGAGCGTGCCTTAAAGCAACAGCCTACCAACGTAGATGCCATGGCTTTGTTGGCGCAGTCTTATCTCAAAACTAAAGACTATCAAAATGCTGCGGCTTGGTACGCAAAATTGGCGCAACAAAATCCTGTGAAGGCAGAATGGGCTTTAAGCTATGCGGAGGTATTGGCCAATCTCGAAGATTATCAAACATCCAAAGTTTGGTATAATAAATATGTAACATTAAAAAATGGAGATGCCAGGGCAGCCGATTTCTTAAATATCTACCCCAACGTTTCTAGTTTTATGGCAAATAAAGCCAGATGGAAAGTCGGTTTTGCAAACATCAATACCAACCAATCTGAATATGCACCTATTTACTATGGCAATGGTTTACTTTTCGTAAGTAACAGAAAAACGAGTGGCTTTAGCAAAAATGTTTTTGCTTGGGACCAATCACCTTTTTCAGATTTGTATTTGGTAGATAAATTAGAAAAGGTAAAACCGATAAATATTGACAGCGTAATGCTAGCTGCAAAAACTGATAAGAATTTACGGAAGAAATTTTATGTGGTGAACAATGATGATACCCGCAAAACTAGTAACGACAGTAAAACATTTGCAGATGGTTACGCAACCATCAATGATACCTTGGCAAGGGCGACGGGCAGCGAAGAACTGGCGATGCGTTTAAGTAAATCCATTAATTCTAAGTATCACGAAGGTCCGGTGGCTTTATTACCTGATGGCGCCATAATGTTTACCCGAAACAACTACTACAATGGCAAAACTGGGAAAAGTACCGATGGCGTAATTAAGTTGAAGATGTTTACCGCCAACAGTGCTTCGATGGATAACCTGAAGCCTTTTGCATATAATAGCGACGAATATTCGGTTGGCCATCCAGCGTTGAACCAAGCAGGTACCTTGTTGATATTTACTTCGGATATGCCGGGTGGTTTTGGCGGCACCGATTTGTATTACAGCACCAGAACTTCCGTAAATGAAGAATGGAGCAAGCCTATAAATATGGGCAAAACGGTTAATACCGAAGGCGATGAAATGTTCCCAACTTTGTATCAAGACAAGCAGCTTTTCTTTTCTTCTACAGGTCACGCTGGCTTAGGAGGTTTAGATATTTTCGAGTTAAACATAGATGGATTTACACCACAAGGTAAACCGAAAAACTTAGGAGCTCCAGTAAATTCTTCGGTAGATGATTTTTCATTAGTAAGAGATGGTAGTGGAAGTCATGGTTTCTTTAGCTCGAATAGAAGAGGTAACGATGATATTTATATGTTCGATTACAACGACTATAAAATCATCTTAAAAGGAAAATTGACTGAGCAAAGTACTGGCAATGCTTTGGCTAGCATCAATATTGCGGTAGAACATAATGGCGAAAAACTAAATATCAATACAGATGCGCAGGGCAATTATGAATACGAATTGCCAAAAAATGCAGTTACCAAACTTGGTTTTGTGGTTCCACAATACGAGCCTAAGCAGTTTAGTTTAAGTACCGAAGAGCTATTAACAGATACTGTCATCAACAAAAATATCGCCCTAAAAAAACTTGGTGTGCCTAACCAACAGCAAAATGATATTGCAGGCAACCCTTGTGATACACTAAAGAAGCTAATAAGCCAATTTGTGCTGTACTATGATTTGGATAAATCTAATATCAGGAAAGATGCTGCCGAAGTTGCGGATAAATTAGCAGTTTTCTTAAAGGCAAATCCGCAGTTTGAAATAGCTGCAGCAAGTTATTGCGATAGCAGGGCATCTAAAGAGTACAATATCAGGTTATCGCAAAGGCGCTCTAATTCGGTTAAAAATTACCTCATTAACAAGGGTATAGCAGCAGGCAGAATTAGTATCAGCTTTTATGGAGAAGAAAACTTGGTAAACCACTGTGCCGATGGCGTAAACTGTACCGAAGAAGAACAGCAGTTAAACAGACGTACAGAATTTTTCTTATTGTATAAAGGCAAAAAGGTAGATGATTTAGATTGTGAAACTTTAAAAACACTAAAATAACAATGAAAGGGCGAGAGAAATACTCGCTCTTTTGTTTCTGCCAGATTTTGAGATGTTCCAAAATTGGGCATTATGCTCAAATTCAATCATTCTCTCATCTAATCATTCAAAATTCTATACGATAATCTCCTTTTCGTCGGTTTTTATTTCCCGTTGGTCGAATACGCTTTAAAACAAGTAACAATAGCCTTATCATTGTTTCTAATTAATAAACAACAAAGAAACGGTGATAAGCAAAGTTGGAAAATATGTAGAAATTGTTTTTTGGGTTTTGGCGCTAACGTTATTGGCCACCGCTAATCCTCACGAGCATCATTTCACCTTATGTCCACTAGCAAATCTGGGTTTCGATTGGTGTCCGGGATGTGGTTTAGGTAGATCAATAACGGCCATCTTTAATGCTGATTTTTATGGAAGTTTTAAGCAACATTGGTTTGGCATTCCAGCCTTGTTAATTATCCTTTATCGTATTTATCAGTTAGGTAAACAATTAACTATTAAACAAAGAAATTATTTAAAATATAAGGAGATTTAGTCATGTTCGATCAAAATTTTATGTCATTGCCAGGGATTACCCCTCAAGAATATTCTTACTTACAATCTGCAACTCAAGGATTAAATGAGCAACAGTTGCGCACTTTCTTAATGATTTACTCTGGAAAGCGTAAAAACCCAAGCGATATGCTGTTGTTCTGTATCATAGGTTTGTTCTTGGTGCCAGGCTTGCAACGTTTCATTGTTGGCCAAATAGGAATGGGTATCTTATATTTCTTCACCATAGGTTTATGTTTCATCGGTTCAATTGTCGATATCGTGAACCACAAACAATTGGCTTTTGAGTATAACCAGAAAATGGTTTTTGAAAGTATGCAAATGGTGAGAATGAGCAACTTTTAACCCCAATCCCTAAAGGGGAGAATATATTGTAACACACAAAGATCAAATCCCTATCGGTTAAAAACCTGTAGGGATTTTTTTGTTTTCAAACATTAAGGAAACCATAACTAAGGTTTTCTAAGGTGTCTTAGGTGGTGAAATTAAATCGACAATTTTTTAAACCATCTTAGACATCTAAGTTCATTTTAGTTGTTATTCTGTAATAAGAACTTAATTAAGCTTAATTCCTTAATGTTTTTATAATTATGTATTAGTAGCTAAGGTTTTCTAAGATGTCTTAGGTGGTTAAAAAATAAATTCAAAACATTTAAACCACCTTAGGCACCTAAGTTCATTTTAGTTGTTTGATTTGGTAAATATTAAGAAGTTAGGGACAATTAGAACTTAATTCCTTAATGTTTTTATAATTATGTATTAGTAACTAAGGTTTTCTAAGATGTCTTAGGTGGTGAAAAATAAATTCAAAACAATTAAACCACCTTAGACATCTAAGTTCATTTTAGTTCTTTAAAAAGCGAGAAAACTTAAAATTTCTTAATTCCTTAATGGTTTATAATTGCAGATCAATTAACCAGTTAACCAATTTCAACAATTAACCTTATTTTTACCTCATGAAGCTATCCGAAATTACCAACTTCCTCGAAGTCTTGGCTCCGCTCAATTATCAGGAAGACTATGACAATGCAGGTTTAATTGTAGGTCATCCGAACGATGAAATTCATGCTGCTCTAGTGTCTCTAGATTGTACGGAACAAATTGTTGACGAAGCCATCGAGAAGAATTGCAATCTGATTATCTCCCACCATCCCATCGTGTTTAAGGGCTTGAAAAAACTGAACGGGAAAAATTATGTGGAGAGAACGGTTTTAAAAGCTATCAAAAATAACATCGCATTATATGCTATTCATACCAATTTAGATAGTGTGCACAATGGAGTAAACGCCGAAATCTGTAAACGACTAGGGGTAATAAATACAAGAACCTTAGTTCCAAAATCTGGCATTCTGAAGAAACTGGTTACCTTTTGCGAACATAAAGATGCAGAGAATCTACGTCAAGCTTTATTTAATGCAGGCGCAGGGAATATCAGTAACTACAGCGATTGCAGTTTTAACCTAGAAGGCGTAGGTACATTTAAAGGTAACGAGCAATCTAACCCAACTTTGGGCAAGGCGGGTGTGAGGGAACACGCACACGAAACCCGCATAGAAGTAATTTTTAAAGCACAAGATGAGCGTAGCATTTTAACAGCTTTGTTCCAAAACCACCCATACGAAGAAGTGGCTTATGATATTTATGCTTTAGAAAATAAATTGCAAAGTGTAGGCTCTGGAATGGTTGGTGAACTTGCGGAAGGTTTAGCAGGTGAAGATTTTCTTCGTTTAGTAAAGGATAATATGCAGGCGAAAGTGTTGAGACATACAAACATCCTCCCTAAAAAAATAAAAAAAGTAGCCGTTTGTGGTGGCTCTGGAAGCTTTTTATTAAAAAATGCTATTGCGGCAGGGACCGATGCCTTTGTAACCGCTGATTTTAAGTACCACGAATTTTTCGACGCCGAGGATAAAATTATGATTGTAGACATCGGACATTTTGAAAGTGAACAATTTACATCTAATTTGTTGATAGATAATATTCAAGAAAAATTTCCTAACTTTGCAATCCGTTTAACGGAGCATAACACAAACCCCATAAATTATTTCATTTAATGGAACAAACAGTAGAGCAAAAGCTAAAGGCTTTATACGAATTACAAAACTTACATACCAAAATTGATAAAATACGCCAAATTAGAGGTGAGTTGCCAATTGAGGTTGCCGATTTAGAAGATGAGGTAGCTGGTTTGGAGACCCGTATACAAAAGATAAAAGCAGAGTTGGATGATACGGAAGATGCAATTGTAAACCGTAAAAACATGATCAAAGAGGCTCAAACTTTGATTAAAAAATATGATACGCAACTTAAAGATGTAAAGAACAACCGTGAGTACGATGCGTTGAATAAAGAAATTGAAATTCAAAACTTAGATATTCAGGTAAGCGAGAAAAAAATCAAAGAATTTGGGTTTGAAATCAATAACAAAACTGAAATCTTCGAAAAAGCACAAACTAATATCGACTTAAGAAAAGGCGATTTAGAAGCTAAGAAAACTGAATTAGAAACCATTACTGCTGAGACTGAAAAAGAAGAGCAAGAATTGGTTAAAAAAGCAGAAAAAGCACAAGAGAATATCGAAGAGCGTTTGTTATTTGCTTACAACAGATTGAGAAAAAATGCGGTAAATGGTTTAGCTGTTGTAACTATCGAGAGAGATTCTTGTTCAGGTTGCTTCAACAAAATCCCACCTCAACGTCAGTTAGATATCCGTCAGCGTAAAAAAGTAATTGTTTGCGAGCACTGCGGACGTATCTTGGTTGATGAGGCTCTAACACAAGAATTGGCAGAAGCTTAGATTACAACCAACCAAATATAAAATTGAAAAACCCCGAAGCATTTCGGGGTTTTTTTATGGCAAAATTTACTCGTTACCTATTGGAGCACTAAATGAACCGTTTTCTACGGTTATTGTTTGCAGTGTGGTTAATCCCGAGCCAATCACCAAAACTCCAGAGAATTTACCTTCTACATGAGTGTTGTTCTGCTTGGTAATTTCTAATTCAAAAGCATCGTTCCAAACGGTTTGTTCAGACGCCGAGAAATTTTTTTGAACGTTGCCTTCCATAAAGTGGTAAATACTTAAAATAGAGAAGCGGGTATTGTCGTCTAACGTATATTTGCCAACAGGCACTCTATTACCTTCTTCATTCATTACGGTAATGCTAAGTGCTTCACCACTTGCCGTTATGCCAGTAATTTCTAAGAAGGCACCACCTTCCATCCATCTGGCTCTAACATTGTTAAAACTATGATCCTTTGAACCAATTTTAGCTTTCAAGTGTACACCACTTTCGTTATTGTTGTCGTCATTATCTTTACTGCAACCAGTGAAAACTAGTGAGGTAATTGCTGCGACCAATAACATTAACAAAGGTTTCTTAAACTGTTGTATCTGCATATTCTTCCGATTAAAGGTTTAATTAAAAGCATCCAATTTAATAGTAAAGTGTAAAACACTACTTTTGTTTTAATAAGACGAATTTTGCAGGTGATTTATTGCTTTGGCAACCAAGGTGTTGGTTAAGTGGAATTGGATAGCGCCAGAAATGTAGCCAACTCTAAAACAAGTCGGAAATAATTACGTTATATAGCTTTGCCTTTGCTAAATTGTCAGAATGCCATTGAAAATACTTCGCCTACCATTCATAATTCTCGTTACCTTACTGCCCTTTGCAGCATCAGCCAATTTCGATTTTAACGCCAATTGTCTAAAAGCTTATCAAAATATCTTTGAGTTAAAATTAAATACTGCCAAAGCATTAATAGCAGCAGAGAAAAAAGCACGTCCGCAAAATTCTATCGTGCCCTTGCTAGAAAATTATGTAGATTATTTTTATTTGCTTACCAACGAAAGTAAAACGGAATTCGACAGACTGGAAGCCAATAAATCTGCAAGGCTAGACCAAATTAGTAAAGACGATAAAAGTTCGCCCTACTATTTATATGCCCAGGCCGAAATCAATCTGCAATGGGCTTTGATCCGATCTCGTTACGGAGCTTATTTTGCTGCTTCGAGAGAAATAAATAGGGCCAATAGTTTGTTAAAAGACAACCAGAAGAAATTTCCAAGTTTTCATTTAAATACTAAAGGTTTAGGTTTAATCAATGTGGTAATTGGCGCACTGCCCGATGGTTTCATGAAATCCGCACTTTCTACCTTTGGGGTGAAAGGCGATGTACAAACAGGCTTAAGTCAACTAGATAAATTGGCAGAGAACTTGCCAAAATCAACCTACGAACCTTTTTACGAAGAAGTGATTTTTTACTACGCTTATATCCTTTCTGATGTGGCCAAACATCCGCAGGCTTATGCTAAAACCATGAAATATACTGCCCGCATAGCAGACAGCAGCTTGCTGAAAAGTTATATGCAAGCTTACGTTTGTGCCCGTAATGGGAAAAACGATCAAGCTATAGAAATATTAGAAAGTCGCCCTAAAGGAAATGTTTATCAGCCTTTTGCTTATCTCGATTACCTTTTGGGCGTAGTGCGTTTAAATAAGCTCGATCTAAAAGCTACTGCAAATTTCGAGCATTTTTTGCAAGTGAATAAGGGCGTAAACTACATCAAAGATACTTATCTGCACTTGGCTTGGGCTTCTTTGCTAAGTGGCGATAGTTCTGGTTACAATTCCTTCATTAGTAAAACAAAAAATGCAGGCGCTACTTTTGCAGATAAAGACAAGCAGGCACTAAACGAAGCAAACGCACCCACGCCTCATCTCGTTTTGTTAAAAGCAAGGTTGTTGTACGATGGCGGTTACCTCAGCCGTGCCTTGGAAGCGCTAAATAACCACAAAATTGATGATTTTAAATCTGCCAAAGACAAAGCAGAGTTTGCTTACCGGCTGGGGCGTGTAAACGACGATTTGGGCAGAGACGATGCTGCGCTTTCCAATTATCAAACGGCTATCAACTTGGGCAAGGGCACAAAGTATTATTATGCGCCAAAAGCCGCAGTATTAATGGGAAATATTTACGAAAAGAAGAAGAACTACCCGAAGGCAAAAGCCTACTTTAACCTAGCGGCAGGCATGAAAGATCACGAATACAAAAATAGCATCGAAAACGAGGCTAAACAGGGTTTGAAGAGAGTCGGTGGATAACATATTCGACTCAATTTTTTTGAAAAGAAATTACAGAAGTTCTTCGGTTACATCAGTCCCGCTTTCACTTCAAGTCCGCACTCGTTACACTCGCTTGCGGGCTTTCCGTTCAATCGGGTTTGATGAACATATTTAAGTGTTAATTACTCACATTGCCTTTAAAGCTGCTAACCCGTCCAGCTTTCTCTATCCAAACTGCGGTAGTGTATCGCCTCTGCCAAATGCTCCATATCAATGTCATCACTGTCCGCTAAATCGGCAATGGTACGAGCTACCTTCAAAATCCTATCATAGGCACGGGCAGATAAGCCGAGTTTCTCCATCGCTTGTTTAATTAAACCTCTGCCAACCTCGTCTATCACACAAATTTTCCGCACCATGTTGGCGCTCATCTGTGCGTTGGCGTGTACGCCTTCCATTTCTGTAAAGCGTTTGTCTTGTATTTCTCTTGCCTTAATTACCCGTTCCCTAATCAAACTGCTTTTTTCCGCAGGGCGAGATGATGACAGTTCTGAAAAATTAACAGGCGTAACTTCTACATGCAAGTCTATACGGTCTAACAAAGGTCCCGATATTTTGCTGAGATATTTCTGTACTACTCCGGGTGCGCAAACACAATCCTTTTCTGGGTGATTGAAAAAACCACAAGGGCAGGGGTTCATCGAAGCCACCAGCATAAAACTGGCGGGATATTCTACCGAAAACTTAGCCCTAGAAATACTCACCTTTCGATCTTCCAAAGGCTGGCGCATTACTTCTAGAACTGTACGTTTAAATTCGGGAAGTTCGTCCAAAAACAATACCCCATTATGTGCCAATGATATTTCTCCCGGTTGTGGATGCATGCCGCCACCAACCAAAGCAACATCGCTAATGGTATGGTGCGGGTCACGGTATGGTCTTTCTGTCATCAATGCATTTGATGCTGGCAAACGTCCCGCTACCGAATAAATCTTGGTACTCTCCAAGGCTTCAAGCAGATTTAACGGGGGTAAAATAGTAGGTAGTCTTTTGGCCAGCATGGTCTTTCCTGCACCTGGTGGCCCAATCAATATCACGTTGTGCCCACCGGCAGCGGCAATTTCTAAAGCCCGCTTAATATTTTCCTGACCTTTTACGTCTGAAAAATCTTGCTCATAACTGCTGATCTGCTTGTAAAACTCCTTTCTAGTATCTATTTGTAAAGGCTGTGGAACATCTTTCCCTGCAAAAAAGTTGATGACATCTAACAGTGTATCCATTCCGTAAACGTCTAAATCATTTACAATGCCAGCTTCATTTGCATTTGCTTTGGGAAGGATGAGACCTTTAAATCCCTCTTTTCTTGCTTGTATGGCAATGGGGAGTGCACCTTTGATACTTTGCAGGCCGCCATCGAGCGATAGCTCTCCCATAATCACATAGTCGGCCAGCTTATCTGCATCAATTTGCCCAGAGGCCGCTAAAATGCCAATGGCGATAGTCAAATCGTATGCAGAACCTTCTTTTCTAATATCGGCGGGAGCCAAATTCACTAAAATTTTTTGACGGGGCATGTGATAGCCAACAACGCGTACAGCGCTTTCCACTCTGTGCTGACTTTCCTTAACGGCATTGTCTGGCAGGCCTACCATGTAATAGCTGCTGCCAGCGCCAATATTTACTTCGATGGTAATGGTAATTGCGTCTACGCCGTATACAGCGCTGCCATAGGTTTTTACTAACATAGGTAGATAGATGTTTTTCAGTTTCAATTTAGGAAATTTTCCGAAAAACAAAAAAAGCCAGTGTTCTTAAACACTGGCTTCGCTTTATATTTTCTGTTACATTATAGTGATAAAATTTCTGCCAGTTTTAACCAAGCTGGTGTAACTTGAGTAGCATCAATATGCTTAATGGCTTTAGAAAAAGGAGTGAATACAATCTCTTTGTTCACTTGCCCCACCATCACTTTCGATTTTCCTTCTAACAAACCTTCTACCGCTGCAAGACCTAAACGACTAGCCAATACGCGGTCGGCGCAAGATGGGCTGCCGCCACGCTGGATATGCCCTAAAACAGAAACCCTAATATCGTGATGAGGGAACCTCTCTTTTAGTACTTCGCCAACATTATAGGCACCGCCTGCTTCATCACCTTCGGCAACTACAATAATTTTAGACGCTTTGTCTTTACGACCGTGTTCTACTCTCTCAACTAAATCTTCGGTAGTCATTTTTGCTTCGGGTATCAAAATTGCTTCTGCACCAACACCAATTCCGCTTCTCAGCGCAATTAAGCCAGAGTCGCGGCCCATTACTTCTACAATAAACAACCTATCGTGAGATTCTGCAGTGTCTCTAATCTTGTCAACGGCGCTAACTACAGTATTAATGGCAGTATCGTAACCAATGGTTAAATCAGTGCCTTCTAAATCGTTGTCTATCGTACCCGGAAGCCCAATAATTGGGAAATCGTATTCGCGAGAGAAAACATCAGCACCAGTAAAGGTTCCGTCACCACCAATCACTACTAAGGCATCAATTCCACTATCCAATAAATTTTGATGTGCTTTTGCTCTTCCTTCTGGCGTCCTAAAATCATCACAGCGGGCGGTTTTTAAAATAGTGCCACCACGTTGAATAATATTCGCTACAGATTTGCCATCCATTGGGATAAAATCGGCATTGATTAAGCCATCGTAGCCTCTTAAAATACCAGTAACTTTCAATTTGTAGTATAAACTACCTCTAACAACGGCTCTAATAGCTGCGTTCATTCCCGGAGAATCGCCCCCAGATGTAAGCACGCCTATATTTTGTATCTTACTCATTTATTGTTTTAAACTTATCTACGCCACTTTGTAAAAATGCGGTGTATTTTTTCGCATCAAAGATAGCACCTTGAGCGGGAACTAAAGGATTTAATTGATGATCTACCAATACATAATATGGTTGCGAATTTGCACCATATTTAGTAGCTTGAAAATCTTGGTTCCACCTGCCTAAGTCGTTTGTTTCTCCTTTTAAATATTTTGAATAATGCACCTTATCAGCAGGCATTTTAACCTTTCTCTCATCAACATAGAGTTGGATTAAAACATATTCATCTCTGATGATTTTCCCAACTGTTTCATCAATCCAAATATCATCTTCCATTTTTCTACAATTTACGCAGGTCCACCCGGTGAAGTCTAACATAATAGGCTTGCCAACAGATTTTGCGTAGGCAACACCTTCATCTAAATCGAAAAATACGTTAAATCCATGTGGTGCTGGCAATACATCGCCGTGCTTTACTTGTTTAGGAAAATCAAGTGATGCCGTTGATGCCGCTGCACCTTTGTGCTCACGTAGAATGAAATCTTGGGTGTGCATAGGCGGAGCTAAACCACTTAAAACCTTTAATGGGGCTCCCCATAAACCCGGTACCATATAAACCGCGAATGACAGCGAGAGAATAGCCAACATTAGTCGTGGCACGCTGATGTAAGCCAGGTCGCTATCGTGCGAAAATTTGAGTTTGCCTAACAAGTAGAAACCCATCATCGCAAAAATTACGATCCATAGCACTAAGAAAATTTCTCTATCGAACCATTCCCAATGCCAAACCAGATCTGCCGATGATAAAAATTTCAGCGCCAAAGCTAATTCTAGGAAACCTAAACATACTTTTACGCTGTTTAGCCATCCGCCAGATTTTGGCATGCTGTTTAAGAAGCCAGGGAAAATTGCCGACAAGGTAAAAGGTAGCGCTAAAGCTAAAGCGAAGCCAAACATTCCTACTGCTGGAGCTAAAATTTCGTCTTTGGCACTCGCTTGTACTAATAATGTGCCGATAATTGGTCCTGTACACGAAAAAGATACCAATGCTAAAGAGGCTGCCATGAAGAATATGCCACCTAAACCACTACTGTTATCCGCTTTTTTATCGATTTTATTAACGAAAGAACTTGGTAAGGTAATTTCAAATGCACCAAAGAACGAGAATGCAAAAAATACGAGCAATAAGAAAAATAGGATGTTGAAAATTCCACTGCTGCTTAGCTCGTTTAGCATCGAAGATCCGAATGCTAAAGTGATGATTAAACCTACCGCTACGTAAATTACGATAATTGAAAGCCCGTAAATAACGGCTTTCATAATGCCTTTTTGCCTACTTTCGGCTCGTTTGGTAAAATAACTTACAGTTAATGGCACCATTGGAAATATGCAGGGCATCAGGAATGCTAAAAAGCCTCCTAAAAGTCCTTCAATAAAGGTTTGCCATAAAGTTTTTGTTTTGTTGTCGGCATCGGCAGCCGTGGTAGCTTTGCCATCAGTTTTTACCGAATCTGCTTTTGCTACAGCGGTATCTGCTTTAATGTTGTTGGCTATGCTGTCTTCTTTTGAGCCAATGGTGGTAAATTCAATGTCACCCATATCGACTGCGGTAGTGTCTTCCTGCGTCGTTTGCCGAGCACTTGCTTGGTCGATATTAAATACGGTTAAAAGTGCTAATAAAAGCACCCATAATAAGTTTAGTTTCTTCATTTGTGTGTTGTGTGAAGCCGTGAAATTAGCGATAATTTTCTATTTATCAGGTCAGTTGCACATCATAAAGCGCTTACGTTAAACTATCGGAATTTTAAAAGGAACTTCCTCGGCAGGCAAACAGCTTTTATCGCTACAAGCCATAAACTCTAAAACGCCACTTACTACAGCTTTGGGTTTAAGCAGTTTTATTTTTTGCTTAAATACCACTTCATTCTCGAAATAACTCAATTTTTTTTGAAGTACTTTATCGAATTTATTGATAGGCGTAGGCGCTAGGGTTTTTCCGATTAGACGGTAAGAAGATGATGGCGTAAAACTGAAACTTGTTTTTGTTGGGCCTTCAGAATCCTGCATAGCGTATATATGCCAACCACGTGCGACCGTGGCCTTGATATAAACTTCTGCTTCTTGTTGATTAATCTTCTTCGCAAAATACGACCATTTCACAGGTTTATGTAGCTGTGCGAAAGTGGTGCTGCTAAATAAGATTAAAACAAAAAGTAAGATTTTCTTCATGCGCAAATCAAACAAAAAGAGGAAGCAATGTCAGCCATTTCTTCCTCTTCTATCAATTTTATTTTACAGGGATGCTGAAACTTACCTCGCTAGGTGGCAAGCACTGCTTATCATCACAAACCATAAACTCTACTTTACCTTTCACAGTAGTAGCGCCTTTGTTCAATTTTATTTTTTGGGTGAAAACTACCTCATCTTCAAAATAGCTTACATCCATTTTAAAAACCTTCTCATATTTAGTGATGGGTTTTGGTTCTGCCGTTTTGCCTATTAAGCTGAAATCTTTTGATGGTGTAAAAGAAATTTCAGTCTTGTTTGGACCTCCTGGCTTTAGGTTTTGAGAATAAAGGTGCCAATTAGGTTCGATGTTAGCCTTAATGTAAAGGGTAGCTTCGTTTTTTCCGGGAGTTTTTTTAGCTGCGTACTGCCAAGTTACCGGGTTTTCTAATTGGGCAAACGCACTGATGGTTGTCATTACCACCATTGCAACAATTAAAGTGATTTTTTTCATGTGTTATATAAGTTAGTTAGTCAAAATTTCAATTAAATAAAAGCTACTTCTTTAAAACCAAATTCGACAGTCTTTCCATCTAATGGTTTAATCTTTAGCAAGCCCTCATTGCTAATCCCCTCTATGGTTCCTTCAAACATCTTGCCATCTGCGGCTGCGGCATAGGTGGCAACTTGGTTTAGCCTATAAAGCTTACTAACGTACAGTTCCTTTAAAGCCGTGTACTTGCCTGCCCGCAATTTAAGATAAAGCTGCTCAATTTGGGTGCAAATCTCATTTAAAAGCGCCATTAAATTTACATCTTGTTGTAAAATTTGCGATATAGATGTTGTTTTATATTTCAGATCGCCCTTAAAATCTGACTGGTTGATGTTTAAACCTATGCCAATAATGCTGTGTTTAATATTACTGCCAACAATAACGTTCTCTATTAAAATGCCGCCAATTTTCTTGTTTTCAACATAAATGTCGTTTGGCCATTTAATTGTTAATCCAACAGGCAAATACTTTAACAAAACATTGTTTAAAGCAATAGAAACCGCCATGTTAAGAAAAAACTGTTCTATGGCTTTGAGAAAATTTGGCCTTAACAACAAACTGAAGGTCAAATTTTTTCCAGCCTCTGCAATCCACTCATTATTCATTTGGCCTCTACCCGCAAATTGGTGGTCTGCCATAATTACAGTACCTTCAGCTAGTGGCTCGGAATTTGAAGCTAGGTTCTTTAGATAATTATTGGTAGAATCAACCGCTGATAATTTGATAAGATTTTGACCAACAAATAATGTTGAAAAAGTGTTATTTTGCAAGAGTTGATTTTTATAATTTGTTGAAGACCAAAATTAATTTTTTTAATGGTAAAAAAGAAAAATGCCAACCTTTCTACATACCTATCTGAAATAGCCGTACACGGTATTCAGGAAAAAAAAGGGAACGATATTGTGCGATTGGATTTAAGGGAGCTGAGCAGTTCGGTTTCCGATTTTTTTGTAATCTGTAATGCAGATTCTTCTACACAAGTGAAGGCAATAGCCGATAGCGTAGAGGAAGAAGTCTACAAACTAACCCAAACCCATCCTTGGAAAAAAGAAGGACAAGACCACGCTGAATGGATCATTTTAGATTATTTGGACGTTGTAGTACATATTTTTAGAACCGAAAAACGTGATTTTTACGGCATAGAAGATTTATGGGGCGATGCCGAAGCTACCACATTCAAGAGTGCATAACCCCTCAAAAACATTTAATTAACATGACACAAGAGAACAATCCTAACGATAAGCAAAAGCCTTCTAAACGACTGCCGAATATTCCTAAAAGACCTCAAAAAACACCTAAGTTTAACATATTTTGGGTTTACGCAGCCATTATTGTAGCGCTTATTGCAGTTAATTTTTTATTTAATTCTGATACGGCAAAGCCAATTAGTTATAAAACTTTCGAAGAAGAAATGCTTATTCCTGGCGATGTACAGAAATTGGTTACCTACAAGGCAGACGATGTTTTGAAGGTTGAAGTTTATTTAAAAGAGAATAAGAAAGAGGACCCTAAGTATAAAAAGTATAAAGGTAGAACAGGATTTGGAAAAGAAACAGGTCCTATTGCCGTATTTAACGAGGCTTCTGCCGATATGTTAGCTAAAAAGTTAGAGAAATCTCAAGCTAACATTCCGCTAGAAAATCAAGTTCCTGTAGAAACAGAATCTAGATCTAATGCTTGGGCTGGAGTTTTCTTGAACATCATTCTTCCTTTGCTGTTGTTCGCGGGTTTATGGATTTTCATGATGCGTCGTATGAGCGGCGGCGGTGGTGGTGGCGGTGGCCAGATCTTCAATATTGGAAAATCTAAGGCTACTTTGTTCGATAAAGAAAGTCAAGTAAACATCACGTTTAACGACGTTGCCGGTTTAACTGAGGCCAAACAAGAGGTAATGGAAATTGTAGATTTCCTTAAAAACCCTAAAAAATATACCAATTTGGGGGGTAAAATCCCTAAAGGTGCGCTATTGGTTGGATCTCCTGGTACCGGTAAAACCTTACTGGCAAAAGCTGTAGCTGGTGAAGCACAAGTGCCATTTTTCTCACTTTCAGGGTCTGATTTTGTGGAAATGTTTGTAGGTGTAGGTGCTTCTCGTGTGCGTGATTTGTTCAGACAAGCAAAGGATAAAGCACCGTGTATCATCTTTATTGATGAAATTGATGCTATTGGTAGGGCTAGGGGCAAGGGCAACATGATGGGCGGTAACGACGAGCGTGAGAATACTTTGAACCAGTTACTAGTTGAAATGGATGGTTTTGGTACCGATAGTGGTATTATTATTATGGCAGCAACTAACAGAGCAGATGTGTTAGACAACGCTTTATTGAGACCAGGCCGTTTTGATAGACAGATCTACGTTGACATGCCAGATATTAACGAACGTAAAGAAATATTTGGTGTACACTTAAAACCAATTAAGTTAGAAGATAATATCGATATCAATTTCTTGGCAAAACAAACTCCAGGTTTCTCAGGTGCAGATATTGCCAACCTTTGTAACGAAGCGGCATTAATTGCAGCGAGAAAAGGTCACGAATCGGTAACTAAACAAGATTTCTTGGATGCTGTGGATAGAATTATCGGCGGTTTAGAAAAGAAAAATAAAATCATTACTAAAGAAGAGAAGAGGGCAATTGCTTTCCACGAAGCTGGTCACGCAACGGTATCTTGGTTGTTGCCACATGCGCATCCTTTAATTAAAGTAACTATTGTTCCTCGTGGTCAGTCGTTAGGTGCGGCTTGGTACTTGCCAGAAGAAAGAAGTATTACCACTACAGAGCAGATTTTAGATGAAATGTGTGCTACAATGGGTGGTAGAGCTGCAGAAAAAATCACCTTCAATAAAATTAGTACCGGTGCGTTAAGCGATTTAGAAAAAGTAACGAAACAAGCCTATGCAATGGTTTCTATGTATGGCTTAAACGATAAATTAGGTAATATTTCTTACTACGATTCTAGAGGTCAAGAGACTTTTACCAAACCTTATTCTGAAGCGACAGCTAGAATTATTGACGAAGAGGCTAGTAAAATTATTGAAGAACAATACCAAAGAGCTTTGCAAATTTTGACTGACAACCAGGAGAACCTAGGTAAGTTGGCAGAAAAGCTGTTAACATCTGAAGTAATCTTCAAAGAAGACTTAGAAGAGATTTTCGGAAAGCGTCCGTCTGATAGTGAAACAACAGAGTTGCTGGCAGAAAATGTTCCTGCAGAAGAACTGGTGATTGAGCCTACTCCGATAGCAGAAAATAATGATATTCCTGATAATGAAAATAAAGGCGTTAGTCATTAAATTTTATCCCGAGGTAACTCGGGATTTTTTTTGCTCGAATACTATAATAACTTTGCAGAAATGAAAGACAATATCACGCCTAAAGAACTCATGCTAAAAAAAATAAGGAAAGCGCTTCTAGAAAAGCGTGACAATCCTTACCCTAATTTAGAGGAAAGTCCTTTATACCAACAGAACGAAGAAGAGCTAGAGATTTTGTTTGCAGAGCAGCTAACTGCGGTAGCTGGTAACTTTATCTTTTGTGAAAACGGTGTCGATTTTGTAGAGAATATCCTCGATTTAGCAGATAAGTATAAGTGGCGTAAAATTTATTGCTGGGAGCCAGAATTACAGGCCTTGCTTAGCGCATACGAATTTCCATTTTACCAGACTGATAAAGACTTTGAACAAGCCGAAGTTGGCATCACTACCTGCGAGGCGCTAGTTGCAAGAAACGGTTCGGTAATGGTGAGTAACCAAAATGCAGCGGGTAGAAGATTAAGTATTTTTCCACATCATCATATTGTAATTGCCAGAACCGGACAATTGGTGCTTGATTTGAAAGATGCTTTCCAATTGCTGAAAAATAAATATGGCAACCAAATCCCATCTATGATTAGTAACATCACAGGGCCAAGCCGTACTGCAGATATTGAAAAAACCTTAGTGTTGGGCGCACACGGTCCTAAAGAACTTTTTGTGTTTTTAATTGATGATTTTTCTTAAAGTATTTTGTTCTATCGTCTAACAGTATTACTTTTATACTAAATACCAAACTGGTTTAAAGTAAATACTACTGTTTATATGAACAAAATTCAATCGGTAATTACCGGTACAGGGAGTTATATTCCCGAAAATGTCATCTCCGGAAAACATTTTCTTACCAACACTTTTTTTGATGGCGGGGTTAAAATTGATAAGGAGAACGAGGAGATCATTCAAAAGTTTGCCGATATCACAGAAATCAATGAAAGACGATACATCAGCGAAAATCAGCTTAACCACGATATCGGCACTTTAGCAGCGCAATTGGCAATTGAAGATGCAGGCATTGATAAAGAAACATTGGACTACATCTTGTTCTGCCATAATTTTGGCGATGTAAAAGCTGGTAGTAACAGAGTTGATATGCTGCCTGCATTAGCTGCTAAAGTTAAGGTTCAATTGGGTATTGCTAACCCAGATTGCGTAGCCTTCGATATCATTTTCGGTTGCCCAGGCTGGGTGCAGGGAATGATCCAGGCAGATTATTTGATTAGATCTGGCGATGCGAAGAAAGTATTGATTATCGGTGCTGAAACCCTTTCGCGGATTGTTGATTCGCACGATCGCGATAGTATGATTTTCGCTGATGGAGCAGGTGCGACTATTTTAGAGGCCAAGTCAACTGACGATAATACGGGAATTTTAGCTCACAAAGCACAAACTCACGCTAGTCATGCAGATATGTTGATTATGGGCAGCAGCAGCAATCCTGATGAGACAAATGGCAATGCTTATATTAAAATGAAAGGGCGTAAGCTTTACGAGTTTGCGGTAATCACGGTTCCGCAATTGGTAAAGCAAGCTATAGATAAATCTGGGGTTGATATTAAACAAATTAAAATGGTTTTTATTCACCAAGCCAACGGCAAAATGGATCATGCCATTATGAAGCGTTTGTTTAAGCTTTACGGAGAAGATACCGTACCAGAAAAGCTAGTACCTATGACTATTTCTTGGTTGGGTAACAGCTCGGTTGCTACAGTACCTACACTGATAGATCTGGTATTAAAGAACAAAGTTGATGGTTATCAGATACAAAAAGGAGACCATGCTGTTTTTGCTTCTGTAGGTGCAGGAATGCACATTAATGCGATAGTTTACAAGTTCTAGGAAAAGATAATAGTTCTAGGCGGATGTTGATCATCTGCCTAGAATATTTCTTCAGTGTATTTTGTGGAAGTTGTTAAGGCAGCCGTGATGAAGCATTTGACCGCATTATCCTAACCTCAATGTCATTAAGTTAAGAGAAATCCAAAGGATTTTAATATTTATAGTTTCAGCATCGTAGATTTTTTGTACGACCCCTTCGAGGTCGAATGTTGGCTCACATATTTTTCTATAGACATTTGACCTCGTGGAGGTCTTCATGCTTCCTATAAACCTGAGTTCGATTATTATTTGTGTGTTTTCCACTATTAAATAGGCGTTTTAGCTTATGGTGGTCAGCATGACGTTGCGCCTAGGCATAGCGAAGGCATAGCAATATTTTCAATGAAATAATAATCGAACTCAGGTTATAAAGAAAATTGCCCCGCCATACAGTTAAGTTGAAGCTAATTTTATTTTAGTGTCAGTCACAGTATATAGGTTTAAAACTTACATGACACTAGCTCTTAGAGCGATTGCTTTACTTTAAGAAGTATCTATCTATAATACTCCCGATATCTTCTACTTCATCGTTATCTTCTATTACAGGTTCATCAGTTTTATAGTCAATACGAACCCATTTTTTGCCTTTTAATTTAGTAATGAGCAGATATTCTTCGGCCATTTTGAAAATGGTAAAAGTGTTATCTTCTTCCGCAATTACTTCGTAAATAGCCCCGCGAAGTTTGAAGTGAAAACTATCTTCCATTGTTAAAATTCGTCTTCTTCATCCTCATCTTCCTCTGGATTTTCTATATAGGCCACAATCAATTTGCCTAAAGCATTTACTTCTTCATCAGGTTCAAAAACTGGCGTACCTGTTTCTCCGTCAAATTTAATCCACTGCTCGCCTTCATCTTTCTGAATTTGAACGTATTCTTTTCCATTCTTGTAAATGGTGTAAGTTTCATTTCCCTCTGGGAAAACAGCGTAGTTGATATGGTTAAGTTCTAAATCGAAGGGTTGCATATAAGTTGTGAGTTATAAGTAATAAGTTTTAAGTGAGTTACGCCAAAAGGTCTCTAATATCATCCTTACTCAACGATTTAAAGAAACTCTCTTCTGTGGTGATTAACGAACTAGCCAAACGTTTTTTGCGGTTTTGCAAAGCTAAAATCTTCTCTTCCACCGTGTCTTTTGAGATAAATTTATAGATGAAAACTTTCTTCTCCTGACCAATACGGTGGGTACGGTCAATGGCTTGCTGCTCAATAGCAGGGTTCCACCATGGGTCTAAGATGAAAACGTAATCGGCTTGGGTTAGGTTCAAACCAACACCACCTGCTTTTATCGAAATTAAGAACACCCTTAAATCTTCGTTTTGCTGAAAATCTGCTACAATTTCGCCTCTGTTTCTGGTGCCGCCATCTAAGTAAGCATAGCTGATTTCCTCTTTCTCCAAATGCTTTCTAAAAATATCCAAGTGCTTCACAAACTGAGAGAAAATCAAAACCTTATGGCCACCTTTTAAAACGTTATCTAAAGTGTGCATCACATTTTCGAACTTTCCAGAGTCAGAAGTGTATTCCTCGTCAATCATTACCGGATGATTGGCCAATTGGCGCAAAGCAGTTAATCCCTGCAAAATCTGGATTTGTTTTTTTGCGTAGGTGCCGTTGTCCATGCTGCTCAACAAATCGTTACGATAGGCAGATTTCGTTTTTTCGTAGTAAGCGGCTTGGTCTTCGCTCATGTCACAATAGAAAATATGTTCCGTTTTTGGCGGAAGCTCCGATGCTACCTGCTCCTTCGTTCTACGCAGCACAAAAGGTTTGATGATGGCTTGCAATTTCTTCGCTTTATCTTCGTCCTTACGTTTTTCTATGGCTTGTACATACTCTTCATTAAAAAAAGTTTGTGTGCCCAACAGACCAGGGTTTAAGAAAGTTAGCTGTGTCCATAAATCGCTAACCGAGTTTTCTATTGGCGTACCGCTCAGTACCAATTTATGCCTCGATTTCAACATTCGCACTGCTTTAAAAGATTTAGAAGAAGGGTTTTTAATGTTCTGACTTTCATCGAGAATAATGTAGTTGAAATAAAATCCCTGCAATAAATCTGCATCTACACGGGTAACGCCGTAAGTGGTTACTACAATATCATACTTATCAAAAAGTGCTACATCTTTATTTCTGTTAGTGCCAGTATGCGATAATATTTTTAGAGACGGAGTAAACTTCTTCGCCTCGTTAAGCCAGTTGTAAATTAAAGAAGTAGGCATCACAATTAGCGACGTGCTGTGTGTGCTTTGCTGCACATCTTCCTCTTTCATTTTTTGCAACATGGCCAATGTTTGGATGGTTTTACCCAAACCCATATCATCAGCCAAACAACCGCCAAAGTTATATTCACGTAAAAAGCTAAACCAATTGTAGCCTGCCTTTTGGTAATGACGCAAATCGCCTTTAAAATTTTGTGGCATGGCAAAATCAGCAATGTCTTCAAAATCGTTCAGCTTTTGCAGTTTGCGGTCTAACGTTACATTGGCAATGCTGTCTTCTGCCAAATCATTAATTAAACCCACATGGAATTTCTTAAGCTTCAGGTTTTTACTTGTATCAGCCAGGCTAAACAAACTGCTATACTGCGTAAACCACTTTTCAGGGATAACTGCAATATCGCCATCAGGCAAAACAAATTCTCTTTTTTTATGAAGGATATGCTGTTTTAACGAAATAAAAGGAATAGGATGGATACCGAAATATACAATCGCATTAATGTCGAACCAATCATTATCTTCTTTGATTTCGAAGTCGATTTTGTTGCTGCCCAACACAAAACGCTTGGCACTGTTGGCTTGTTCTACGTTAAAGCCTTGTTCCTTTAATACATCGATGTGTTCGTTTACCCAACTGATTATGGCATAAGAAGCATCGTGGTTTTCACTTAAAGTTGGCAACTCTAAATGATGAAAAAGCGCACTTACTTTCTTCAAACCCAAGCCTGTTAAAAAACTGAACTGCTGTTTCTCCCAATCTATATTGCGTTTTACACGGTGGAAAGTGTAGTCTGGATTGTCTGTGTTGCCTTCCTTAGTTAAACGAACTGTAACCTTATGCTCGTTGCCCATGGCAAAAGAATATTCGCCGTATTTAAAATAAAGCTGTATTTGCGACACGCCATTCTCCACATAAATTACCTTAATGGTTGCCTTCGGTTCGTATTTTTCTGTCTTAATTTCGAAACCTTCGGCGTAAACATGGTATTTTTCAATTAGCGGTGCCACAAACTTTTCGAAATAAGTTTCTTCCGTAGCTTTTGGTATGGTAATGTATCTTTTGTTGAGGAAAGGTGTAAGTTTCTTGCCTTCAAAATCTTGCTCAAAGAAATACATTACATCGTTTAATAACAACCAGGCAGGCTGATTGCAAATTACCTGTGCATCCTTGAACATAAAATCGATGCGTAAACCTTGGTATTTGATGGTCGGGAAATAACGTGTTTCTACTTCATTTCTGCGGAAGTGAAACAGAATAGTTGCGGCTTCGGTAGCCAATTCTATCTTGCGTTCTGCAGGCCAACCGTCTTTGTCCATGAGGTATAAATCACCTTTGGTTTTTAGTACTTCTAAAACCTCCACCAATTTCTTCTCTATTTTGGGGCGTACGCTGTCGTAAAATTTCTGGTCGTAAAACTTGCTGAAAAACTCGAAAGGTCTAACCGCTTTTTTATGGTATTTCTTGATGATGAAATCTTGTTCAGTTTCATCTAAAATTTTAATCAGTTTAAAATCTAAATCAGTTAAATGTTTTGCAAATTCTTGCGCCGTATGCGTAAATAAACGCTGGTAGGTAAGCGAGAAATCGCCCTGTGGATTTAGCTGAACAATGTGCGGTTCAATTAAATAGCCCAAATAATCGTGTTTGCATAACGAATACACGATTTGACAAGGTGCTGAACTATTTACTCGTAACATTGCTTAAAGGAAAAATTTATTAAAAGGTACGCTGATAAAAATTTCTAAACTTACGGCAAATACTTGTTTTTTCAAAGCAAAAGCTAAAAACGATGTTCGATTTTTATAGCGCTTAAATTATTTGAAAAGCAGGGTTTGTGCTGCTATTTTTCGTTCGTCCCGCCGACCTGTCCCGATACTTCGGGATTCGCTTTACTTGGGGCAAACATACAGGTTTGCCCCTACGTGCTCGCTGCTGTCGGGTTTAGGTGGCAATGCTTGTCAAAGGCTTTGCGTTCTTTGCGAAAACTTCCAAAATCTTTGCGGTTATTTTTTTAAACGCAAAGAAAATGAGAGTTACGCAGAGGACGCAAAGATGATTTGGCGTCATTGCAGGTTGTTACCTAGTTTCAGAAACCTTTGTTAGTTAAACCCGATTGAAGTGGAAATACTTTTTGGAGCGTCATTTCGAACGCAGTGAGAAATCAGTTTCATAGAAGCGATTAACCGTGAGATTTCTCTCTGCGTTCGAAATGACGGAAACAGTATACAAAAAGATTGTAACGAAAAGCGGGGCTGCATTTGCCAAGAACCACCGACATTCTTTTCCTAAAAATTCAACATCTACACGAAAATCTTTAAAAAATTGCTGCCCGTTGGTCGAAAAATTACAGGCGTTGGTCTAGGGTTAACTGCTTGTGGTATAAAACGCCGATAAGTGCTGAAACGTTTTCGATTTGGTGTCGTCTTATATTCGAAAACATCCTGAAAAGGTTGACAATTAACAGAAAATCAAAAAGATAAAAATATTAAGATTATGAAAACTTCTATTAAAAATTTATTCGTGGTAGCATTAGGTTTGGTAACAATGACTACTTCTGCATTCGCAACTGACAGCATTAAAGAGAATGCAAAAAACAGTGCAAGCGCTAACAAAGTAACCATCTTAAACGAGGTAAAAAACATCAACAAAATTGTGGCGACCGGTAACGTTGAAGTGTTTGTAGTACAAGCACCAACAGAAAGCGTAAAAGTGTACGATAGCTACTATTCTAAAAATGCTTTGGTACAGCAAAAAGACGGCGTGTTGCGCATTAGTTCTTTCGAAAAGGAGCCATTATCGGTAACAGTTTATGTACGCAACATTTCAGCTATCGAGGTAAGCGAGAATGCTACAGTAAAAACTTTCGGAAAAGTGAACTTTTTAAGTTTAGATGTGATTTTGAAAGATAAAGCTACAGCTGATATCAACGCTAGCACGGTAAACCTTTACACTTCGGTTAAAGACCAGGCAAGCTTAAAATTAAGTGGTTCTACAGAAGAGCACTATGCTTTAATGGGTACTTCGGCAAAAATGTCTACAGGTAACTTCATTGCGGGTTGTTCAGATGTAAAATCTATTGCTCCGGCTTACAGAGCACAAGCCAAAGTAATTGCAAATACGTTAGAGGCAATTGCTGCAAATGACGAGGTGCTTTTATCAAAATAAAATCCGCTCCCGTAATAGGGCTCTACATAAATGTAAAAGGCAGTTCGAAGGTTTGAGCTGCCTTTTTGTTTGTATATAGACTTACGAAGTTTTCGAAACTTCGTAAGTCTTATATTTAAGTCCCCTTTAGGGGATTTGGGGGTTACAAATCAAACTTAATACCCTGCGCCAACGGCAAAGTATTCGAATAATTAATTGTATTCGTTTGTCTTCGCATATAGCCTTTCCAAGCATCAGAACCACTTTCTCTACCGCCACCGGTTTCTTTTTCGCCGCCAAAAGCGCCGCCAATTTCTGCACCAGAAGTACCAATGTTTACGTTGGCAATACCGCAATCAGAACCTTGAGCTGATAAGAATTGCTCTGCTTCACGCAAGTTCAATGTCATAATAGCTGAAGATAAACCCTGTGGTACACCATTCTGCAAGGCAATGGCTTCTTCCAAATCGTTGTACTTAATTAAGTATAGGATTGGTGCAAAAGTTTCGTGCTGTACAATTTCGTAATGGTTTTCCACTTCGGCAATGCAAGGTTTTACGTAACAGCCAGAGCTGTATTCATCGCCTTCTAAAACACCACCTTCCACTACAAATCTGCCGCCTTCTGCCTTACATTTCTCTATCGAAGCCAAGTAAGCTCTTACTGCATCTTTATCAATCAGCGGGCCAACGTGGTTGTTTTGGTCTAATGGATTGCCAATACGCAGTTGTCCGTAAGCTTTTACCAGTTTCGCCTTGAAAGTTTCGTACACACTTTCGTGGATAATTAACCTACGAGTTGTGGTACAACGTTGTCCGGCAGTACCCACAGCGCCAAAAACAGCACCAATTAGCGACATCTCTAAATCGGCATCTTTTGAAATAATGATGGCATTGTTGCCGCCCAATTCTAAAATGGTTTTGCCTAAACGATTGGCTACCTGCATCGCTACTGCCTTGCCCATACGTGTAGAACCTGTGGCCGAAACTAAAGGTACACGAGTATCGGCACTCATTAATTTTCCTATTTCAGCATCACCGATAATTAAACAAGAAACTCCTTCTGGGATATCATTGGCAGCAAAAACTTCTTCCGCTATGCGCTGACAAGCAATGGCTGTAATTGGTGTTTTTTCTGATGGTTTCCAAACGCAAACATTGCCACAAACCCAAGCTAAGGCTGCATTCCAAGCCCAAACGGCTACAGGAAAGTTAAAAGCAGAGATAATGCCTACAATACCTAGCGGGTGCCATTGCTCGTACATACGGTGGTTTGGTCTTTCGCTATGCATGGTTAACCCGTACAACTGACGCGACAAACCTACTGCAAAATCACAGATATCAATCATTTCTTGCACTTCGCCCAAGCCTTCTTGTAGGCTTTTACCCATTTCATAAGAAACCAAAGTGCCCAAAGCATGCTTTTGCTTTCTCAAAGCATCGCCAAACTGACGTACAATTTCGCCACGTTTAGGAGCAGGAATTTTGTTCCAGTGTTTATATGCTTCTTGCGCAGTGCTGATGACATGCTCGTATTCTTCTAAAGAAGCTGCAAAAACAGATGAAATTTTCTCGCCATCAACCGGCGACATGCTGTGGATATGCTCACCATCTGCCGCATGGCTCCATTTGCTACCTGTGCTATACGAAGGGTTAAAACCGGCAATGCCTAGTTGTGCTAAAATTGAACTGATATCTGGTTTCATGTTTCTATATTTTAATCGGATATATACAAATCAACAAAAAATAAAATTGAAAAAGAGTGTTTATAATGTTTTTTGCCACAGATGCACAGATATCAATTTAAACTTTAAATCAAAAACATCTTTGCATATGTGGCTAATCTTAATTGCAATTTTCTTTCCTTCTGGTGTCTATCAAATAAACGATTTTCCAAGCATCACCAACTTTAACCAACTGAAATGAATTAACGCCGCAATGGCTAAACTTTTCTCCAATGTAAAATTTATAGTCTGTCCAAACGCTAGCTAAATTTGCATCGATTAGTATCTTCGTGAATACAATTCTTTCGTCGTGAATTTCTGGATGTGGTTTTGCAATACTTGCAACGAAACCATTCAAATCTGTACTTCTAACAACGGCAGTTCCTTCTTTGGTTTTGCCAATGGTTTGCAAAATCGCCCCTTGGTTAAAAGCACTTCTTACTAGTGTGCTGTCCGATTTTCGCATGCCATCGAACAATTGGTTAATGGTCTTTTTGATTGCTTCTTCCTCATTGTTTTGCGCAAATGCAAATGTAGTTACTGAGCAAAATAGCAGCGCAAGCCCTATTCTTAGTTTATTCATGACTTTGATGTTACCTTTTTAAAACTAAATATATCGAAATTTGTAATAAGTAAAGAAGAGCCCCTGCCAAGCGGCCGCAAACGCATCCACATTCAAACCTGCCTAAATCTTTTATTTTGAAACATTTGAACAGTGCAGTGTGTGTATGTTGATAATTATTTTATCGCCTTGTTTAAGAATTAACGTAAACTTATGATGTAAAACTAAGCAACAAGGGCTGTTCTTTTAAATATTCAGAAACATGGAAGAAGAATTTGAATTTGATTTTAATGAAGATGCGCAAAATTCTGTAGAACGTTATGAAGAGATGATCCGTAACGAGGATCAGTATTTTTTTGATGCGCAAGCTTTTGAATATATCATAGATAACTATATAGAAAAGAACGATCCTGTAAAGGCATTGGAAGTAATTGATTTTGCATTAAGTCAGCACCCTTATGCTGCGGTTTTCTTGATTAAACAAGCGCAACTATTATTGTTTACCAATGAGGTAGATAGAGCATTTGCCGCTTTGGAAAAGGCCGAAATGTTAGAGGCTTCGGAAGCAGATATCTATGTGCTAAGAGGTAATATCTATCAAAACATGGATCGTCATGCCGAGGCTTTGGAAAACTATGAAAAGGCGCTTACACTAGCAGAAACCACCGACGAAATTTTATTGCAGATTGCCTATGTGTATCAAAACATGCACGATTATGAAAATGCAATAGTTTACATCAAGCGCAGCTTAGAACAAAACATGGAGAACAAAGACGGACTTTACGAGCTGGCCTTTTGTTATGATATTTTGGATAAGCAGGAAGAAAGTATCCATTTCTATCAAGAATATATTGATAACGACCCTTATTCTTACGCCGCTTGGTACAATTTGGCAAATTCATATCATAAATTAGAACTTTATGAAAAGGCTATCGACGCTTATGATTACGCCATCTTGATTAAGGAAAACTTTTCTTCAGCATATTTCAACAAAGGAAATGCTTTAGTACAGTTAGACAAATACGAAGAAGCCATTGAGGTTTATAAACAGACGTTTGAATACGAACCGCCTAATGCCGATACTTATTGTGCCATTGGCGAATGCTACGAAAAGCTAGAGCAGATGGACGAAGCAAGATCTTATTACAAGAAATCTGTAAAAATGGATCCTAAAATGGCTGATGCCTGGTTTGGAATTGGCGTAACCTTGAACTTTGAAGAAAGATACTTTGAGTCGTTGCACTTTTACAAAAAAGCCTTAGATCTTGATGATGAAAATGCTGATTTTTGGTTTGCGGTAGCAGATTCGTATTACAAATTAGGTCAAATAGACGAATCTATTGAGGCTTATTACAAGGTACTAGAGTTTAATCCGGTTGATGTTGAAGCTTGGTTAGATTTTTCTACCGTGCTGTATGAGCAGGGCAGGTTGGTAGAAGCGTCAGAAACGATGCTGGATGCCATCAAAAACAATCCAGATGCAGCAGAATTGTATTACAGAATGGTTGCCTATATGTTTGCGCTAGGTAAAGGTCAGGAAGGCATAGATTATTTGGAAACTGCCTTGGCCATTGATCCAGATAAGCACTACATTTTGTTCGAATATTTGCCGCAACTAGCAAATAACAGCACAATTGTGACAATAATCAGTAAATACATTAAATAAAAAGCAAAACTTAACATTTGTTGGTGCATAAAAGAAGGCGGAGTTTTTTAACTTTGCGCCGATATGCTTTCTATCGAAAAGCTTAGTTTGATTGAAAACTTCGCAATTGCATGGGAACGAGCCATCTATTAGATGGGATACAATAACAAATTAGATGAATTATACTTTAAACGACATTCCTGAACGTACAAGCAAGCCACGCCAAAAGGGATTAACTATGGTGATGGACAAAGGCTTAAGTTTAAGGCAGGTTGAAGATTTTATAGAAGTAGCTGGCGTACATACTGATATTGTAAAATTGGGCTGGGCAACTTCTTACGTTACCCCAAATTTGAAGGAAAAATTGGCTTTGTACCGTAGTGCCGGTATTCCGGTTTATTTCGGAGGTACTTTGTTCGAGGCATTTGCTATCCGAAATCAGTTTGAAGATTACCAAAGAGTTTTAGATGAATTTGGGATGGAATTTGCCGAAGTTTCAGATGGTTCTATGGACATTGTTCATGAAGAAAAATGTGAATATATCGCTAAATTAGCTAAACAGGTTACTGTAATTTCTGAAGTTGGCTCTAAGGACGCTGCAAAGATTTTTGCACCATACAAATGGATCCAATTGATGAAAGCTGAAATTGAAGCTGGATCTTGGAAGGTAATAGCTGAAGCAAGAGAAGGCGGAAATGTTGGTATTTACCGCGGCACTGGCGAGGTTAGGGAAGGATTGGTAGACGAAATTTTAACGCAGATACCAGATGAGCGTATCATTTGGGAGGCTCCACAAAAAGAGCAACAAGTATGGTTTATCAAATTAATTGGTACGAATGTAAACTTGGGTAATATTGCCCCTGCAGAAGTGATACCTTTAGAAACCATTCGTTTGGGCTTACGCGGCGATACTTTCGATTATTTTTTAAATAAATAACAGACAACTATAGTTGCCCGTCCGTCATTTCGACTGGAGCGCAGCGAAATGGAGAAATCTTTCTTAATGTCATTCGGAGGTTACGAGGATTTGTAACATAAAGATTTCTCAGTCATTCCTTCTTCGAAATGACTAAATGTTTAATTTACTATATGAGAACTTTTGGTTTAATAGGCTTTCCGCTTTCCGCATCTTTTTCTAAGCAATATTTTGCAGACAAATTTAAGGAAGAGCAAATTACAGATTGTAAATACGAACTTCATCCCATACCACAAGCAAAAGAGGTACTCGATTTAATTGAGGCAGACCCCTTGCTTTGCGGTTTGAATGTGACTATTCCGCATAAAGTAAGTGTAATGCCTTACATTAGCGAATTAGATGATGCTGCCGAAAAAATTGGTGCTGTAAACTGCATATCAATCGATCAGTCGGGAGAAAAGCCAGTATTGAAAGGTTACAATACCGATGTTTATGGTTTTGAAGTGTCCTTAAAACCTTTGTTAAAACCACATCATACCAAAGCTTTGATATTTGGTGATGGTGGCGCTGCAATGGCGGTGAAGTATGTTTTCAATCAACTGAACATTCCTTTTATTTCGGTAGTTAGAAATGCACAGCCAAATGCAGTATTGTACTCTAGCGTAACCAAAGAAGTTTTGGAAGAATACACCGTTTTAGTGAATACTACCCCTTTAGGTATGTTTCCTAATGTAGATTCTTTTCCTCCAATCCCATATCAGCATTTAAATGAAAAGCATTTAGCTTACGATTTGGTGTACAATCCAGAAGAAACTGCTTTTTTAACCAAAGTAAAAGCGCAAGGCGGAGCCATAAAAAATGGTTTGGAAATGCTACATTTACAAGCAGAGCGTTCTTGGGATATTTGGAATACCTCCAACCTCCCGAATTATCGGGACAGGCTCTAGAGGGGAGTAATGGCTATATGGTTAAATTGTTTTATTGTTGCACTGTGAACTGGAAACTGAAAACTATTTTTTGCTTAATTTTATCCATAGCGCTATTATCGGCCTGCAGCAACGAGAAAGTAGCTACGCCTAAGCCTAAAGGGTATTTTCGTATCAACTTCCCAGAAAAAAAATATCAATCTTTTAATGATGGATGTGCCTATAGCTTTAGCTATCCAACTTATGCGCAACTAACGGATGATTTGGATAAAAATGCTGCACCTTGCTGGAAGAATTTGAATTTTACGCAGTTTAACGGTGTATTGCATATTACTTATTACGATGTTTTCTCGCCTAGAACCTATAACGAAATGACCGAGAATGCCCGTAGTTTAGCTATGAAGCATACTATTAAGGCAGATGCTATCGATCAGCGTATCATCAATTATCCTGATAAGAAAGTTTATGGCATTTATTACAGCATCGCTGGAAATACTGCTTCTTCAGTTCAGTTTTTTCTAACGGATAGCGTAAACCATTATTTGCGTGGTGCGTTGTATTTCAATGAACGTCCACAATACGATTCCATCCAACCCGTAGTTAAATTTATTAAACAAGATATAGACAAGCTGATAGAAACCTTTCAGTGGAAGAAATAGCCCCTCTCTGCCTTCGGCATCTCTCCCCAAAAGGGAGAGAAAGTATGTAGCAAGAAATCGTAATTCGTAAATCTAAAATCGTACTTCAAATGATCAGTTTAAAGTTTTTTACATTCAATCCTTACCAAGAAAATACTTATGTTTTATTTGACGAAACTGGCGAATGCGTAATTATAGATCCAGGAATTTACGAAGGAAACGAGCAAAATAAGTTAGTGAATTTCATTACAGAAAAGGGCTTGAAACCTGTTTTGTTGCTGAACACACACTGTCATATCGACCATGTATTGGGTAATAAATTTGTTTTCGATCAATGGGGTTTAAAGCCGCAGTTTCATAAAGGAGAATTACCATTGTTGCATCGAGTGGTAAGTTATGCACCGCAAATGGGCTTCCAGTACGAAGTTTCGCCCGAGCCAGAAATATTTTTGGAAGAAACAGGCACAGTATCATTTGGTAGCAGTCAGCTAGAACTGATTTTTGCGCCAGGTCATTCCCCAGCACATTTGTGTTTTTACGCTAAACAAGAGAACTTCCTAATTGGCGGCGATGTGCTGTTTTTCCGTAGTATCGGTCGCACAGACTTACCTGGAGGTAACCACCAACAATTGATAGAAAGCATTAAAACCAATGTTTTTGCTCTGCCAGATGATTGTGAGGTTTTTCCTGGACACGGACCAAGTACAACTATTGGTTACGAAAAAGTGAATAATCCGTTTTTGGTGGGATAAGAAAGCCTTGTCGTAAGGTTGCATATTTAAAAGTTTTAGAATTTCTCAAACAATCTTCCACCTTTAAACCCTCCGCCTTTTTCCCTATCTTTACCCGCAGTGAACACCGCCTTTTACATAGCTCGCAGGTATCTTTTTGCAAAGAAATCAACCAATGCCATTAATATCATTTCGGCAATTTCTATGTTGGGCGTAATGGTGGGCAGTGCGGCTTTGGTCATTATTCTCTCGGTGTTTAACGGATTTGAGGAAATGGTGCTCAAGATGTTCAACAGTATTACCCCGCAAATTCTGGTTGCGCCAGCTCAGGGTAAAACCTTTGATCCAAATACAGCCTATTTTAACCAGTTAAAGAAAGATGAAAAAATCTATTCCTTTACCGAGGTGCTGGCAGAAAATGCTTTGGTAAGGTATGGTGAAAAGCAAACGCCGGCAATTGTAAAAGGTGTAAGTAGCGATTTCCTTAAGAATAAAAACTTAGATACCATTGTGGTAGATGGGGTTTTTGCTTTGGAGAACAAGATCGCTCAGCCGCAAGCGGTTTTAGGTTCGGCCTTGCAATCCTTTCTAGATACTAACCCTGCCGATCCGTTTGAGCAACTGCAGATTTACTCTCCAAAAAAGGGTGTCACAGGTAGTTCTGTTAATCCAATGGATGATTTTACCATGTTGAGTATATCACCGGCAGGTATTTTTGAGATACAACAAGATTTCGATAACCTTTTGATTGTTCCTTTAGATTTTGCCCGCGAACTACTTGGCGAGCCAACCAACGTATCGGGTATAGAAATTAATGTACAGCCTGGGGTAGATGTAGAAAAACTGAAACAAGAGATGTCCGAAAATTT
The DNA here is from genome assembly GCF_031119335.1 of Pedobacter sp. Classification (GTDB taxonomy): domain Bacteria; phylum Bacteroidota; class Bacteroidia; order Sphingobacteriales; family Sphingobacteriaceae; genus Pedobacter. The sequence goes on along the minus strand of NZ_JAVHXT010000002.1, from coordinate 152,653 downwards.
GGGCACTAACTATGTAGTAAAAAATAGGATCGAGCAAAACCAAGCTTTGTATAACCTTTTGGGTTCCGAAAAATGGATGGTTTACATCATTCTCACCTTTATTTTAATCATCGCAATTTTTAACATCATTGGCTCGTTAACCATGTTGGTTATCGATAAACAAAAAGATATATCAGTGCTGAGTAGTCTTGGTGCTGGAAAACAATTAATTAGAAGAATTTTTTTAGCCGAAGGTATGATGATAACGTTAACAGGTTGTATCTTTGGGGTGTTAATAGCGTTAATTTTTTGCTTGTTACAGCAGCATTTTGGCTGGGTAAAAATGGGTGATGCCAATTTTATGTTCTCCAATGCTTATCCAATTGCGCTAAAATGGAAAGATTTTGTGCTGGTTTTTGTTACTGTTAGCTTTTTTTCTTTTATAGCTGCGGGTTTGGCATCAAATTTAAGTGTTAAAAAGATAGATCGTATCAATAATGATCTTTAAGCCTATGTATACCAATAGAAATTTAGTTTGTGTGTTGTTGTTTGCTGCAAGTTTGCTATGGGCATGCCGCAACAATAAAGATTCGGAAGAAGCGAAAGGTAAATCTGTAACCTTAAAGGGGCTTTATAGCTTTGGTCCAGAGGTAAAATCATTTACAGACTGCGATGAAGGCCGCGAATATTGGGTTGCAGACAGTGCCAAAAATCTAGAGTTAGAATACACCAACCTAGGTTTCGAGAAACCATATACACCAGTATACATTGAGGTAGAAGCGCATTTGGTAAAATCAGATACCTCTACGGTAACAGGTGGTTACGACTCTACCATGGTAGTTACGAAAGTGCTTAAAATTCTGAAAGACATTCCAGAGGGGCCTTGTAATCAATAGGCTAAAAATTTATTCTCATACCCATCATTGGTGCTTTGGTAAAAGGGTTATAAGATGGGGTTACACTAACGTTTAGTTGTTTTAGGGATTCATAACGTTTTTGGGAATCTTTGTAATTATCAGAGTTTTTTCCAGTACCAAAAGATCGAGCGAAGTTTACCAAACCACTGCCCACGAAGTATACCCCAGCTAAAATTCCGGCTGTTTGCACCCATACGCCTGGTGTAGAATCTCCTAAACTGGCATCGGCATCTATGCTTTCACCAAGCTTATACCCCCCATAGGCAAGTCCAGCACCCAAAAGCGGATGAAACCAAGAACGGCGGATGTTTTTCTTTTGTTCATATATTTCGCTGTTCATAATGCTTATTTCTCTTTCCATTTTAATTTTTGTGGCAAATTTGCTTCTATATCTGTTAAACATATCGTTTATAAATTTATCAGCCTCTTTGTAATTGTCCCATAAACGGTAAGCTTTATAAACTTGTTCTATAGCAAATTCATCCCCTTTTAGCGCATCTTCATGATAGGTGTCCCATAATGATTTGGCTTTCGCAGATCTCTGCTGTTGGCTCACCCATCTTTTTTCTTCAGCTTCGGCCTTGCGCTGGCGTTCGGCGGCAAGAAAATCAGTTACAGAACCGCCAATAGCATCCACAACCTGTCCCGTCTTCCTTTGGTCTTCTGCTATTTTCTTCTGATTTTGTTCTATAGCTTGTAATGTCTTATCCAATTCGGCCTGTTTCTTTTGACGTTCCATTTCTTGTGCCGATCGAGTATCTACTGGTGCATTTGCAGTTGTCTCCGTAGTCGTCGTTGATGTCTGGTTGGGCTTGCTTACAGTTTGTTCAGCGTTGGTGTTTTTTATAGCTGGTGAAGCGATAGCCGTGCTTGGTTGGCCAACATTTGTGCTTGAGGTAGCTTGAGGAACCTCAGACCAATTAAAATCTTCTAGAACACCGCCTACTAAGGTATTGTAGCTGGTTGAAGTAATTGCATTGGCATAGCCGATATATGTGGGCATGGTAAAATCCTTTTTATTAGGAGCTATTTTGCCAGAGTATTTTATTGATTTCACAAACTCTCCTTTGTCTCCCCTTAGTTTAATGTTTGCGGTAAAAGAAATTTTGTAGGTTTTGGTATTATTAATGTTCTGCACCCAAACTTCTAGGGCAGAGCCATTCCGTTTAGCATTAATGGTGATGGAGGCATGGCCAGAACTTATGATGTGACTCTCCTCTTTTAATGTTGTCTGCGAATAAGTTTTACCTACTGTTAATAGTAATAATAGTGAAACTGTTTGTAAGATTTTCATATATACCAGTGATTGCTTTAAAACAAAAGTAGACAGCGCAATAAAAGGTATCAATACCAAAAAAGAGGTAAAATGTGCTAAATCCAGCCTGATATAACAGCTTTTTTGATAAGTTGTGCGGTGTTGTCACAACCAAGTTTTTCGAGCATGTTTTTGCGATGTGTTTTTACGGTATGTGGACTTAAGAACAGCTCGTCGGCTATTTCATTGCTTGTTTTTCCTTCGGCAATAAGGGCAATTACTCTCCGCTCTGCGGGAGATATAGGTATCGCATTGTCTAACTGGTATGATGGTAGCTCATCGTTGTTAAACAAATCTATTCTCTTGCTTTCTTCGGGGTTGCTGTTATCTATAATATAGTGCGTATATCGTCTGTCTGGTTTAATATCTGTAATATCTGAAAAGATATTGAGCATATAGATTGGCTCCATCAGGTCATTAAATAGTACAGGTATACTTTGGGCAAGCACATGGATTTTTCTGCCGTCTTTACAAAATAAATCTAAGGTACGGTTTACTTTGATATATGGTCTGTGGTGTGGCTGCTGCTGGTATAGGTATTTAAAATATCGAGAACCGCCACGTGCCGAGCGTATAGTATCCTGCAAATGATGCACTTTTAGCATCAGGCGGTAGCCCTTATTAATTACATCTTCACGGCTATATCCGATACATTGCTCTATAGGGCCGCCCGCATCTATAACTTTCAATGACGAGATATCTGCTACGCTGTAAAAATAGCGATCAAAAGAGTGAAAAACACGTAGGTATTCGTTTAGGTTAAATTCTTTCTTTTTTTCTAAAGTGTCGGATTTGCCTAATGCACGTTGCGAAAGATGGCCAAACTCCTGAAGGGAGGAGATTAATTTTCGGAACAATAGGCCATCTAACTTCATTGATTACATCTTTTTTGAGTAAAAATAAGGGTAAAATTCAATTGGCAATGGAAAAAGCAATTTAAATATCTTGATTGGCAAGAGTTATTTAGGAACAACGTACAAGCTTTTACTTATTTTGGGGATTACTTCATTTTTAGTCGCAATATCAAATAAAGTATCAATCGCTTTGCGGCCTTCTATGCCTAAATTTACTGAGTATTGGTTTACGTATAGTTCAATATGTTTGTACATTACGGCTTCGTCCATAGCTTGGGCATGTTCACGAATAAACTCAATCCCCGATTTTGGGTTTGCAAAAGCAAACTCTACCGATTTTCGTACTAAACGATTTACTTTCTGCTGGACATCCAAAGGCAAATTTCTATTCACTACAATACCACCTAGCGGAATAGCGCAGCCAGAAAATTCTTCCCAATAAGCGCCTAAGTCCATCACTTTGTATAAACCTTTAGCTTCGTAAGTAAAACGGTTTTCGTGAATGATTAGCCCTAAGTCAATTTCATTGTTTAACAAAGCATCTTCAATATCAGAAAATACCATCTCTTGTTTTTCTGTAAGCTGCGGGTAGGCAACACCTAGCAAGAAATTAGCGGTAGTGTATTTGCCGGGAATGGCAGTCACCAGTTTGCAGTTTGGAGTTTGCAGTTCGCTTTTAATTCGCTCAATATTTTCCTTTTTGCAAATCAATAATGGACCAACGCCAAAGCCTAAAGCACTGCCTGCATCTAGCAAAGCATACTTTTCTGCTACATAAGCAAAAGCATGGAAACTCAACTTGGTGATGTCTAGCTCGCCACGTAATGCCTTTTGGTTTAAGGTTTCTACATCATCAAAAAACACCTTAAAGCTTAAACCTTCTGTATCTATTTTACCATGAATAAGGGCATCAAAAATGAAGGTGTCATTAGGGCAGGGCGAAAAACCAAGTGTTAATTCCATGCTGTAAATTTATGGCTAGCAATTTAAACTATGGTCATTAGGAGTTCAAAGTTTTGAGAGGGATAAGGTGTGATATGCTGTTTAACGAGTGAATGGTCGTCTATTCGTATGCCTAATTCTTAATATCCGTATCTCTGAGGCGATTTCACGATATGAAATTCTATAGCGTTCAATTTCAAATGCATAAAAACTGCCGTTATTATTTTTCTTTAACCTATCTAACTGGTAAATTTTTGGTCGTTGAGCCAGTAATTCTATTTTTGATAAAATTTTATCTTCAATCTTTTGTGCGTATGAAAGTCCTTCATTTTCTTCAAGGTACACTATTGCATCTAGGAGCTGCTTTAAGCTAATTTATTCCACTTAATTACTATCAAAGTGTTTTTCTTCTATTTTTAAGCAATGTTACTACATCTGTGTGCTTAATAAAGTCTCCTGAAGAAATTTCGGCGTCAGCCAAATTTACCTCTTTGTTGTATTCGTCTAAAAATGTTGCATTAATTTGCTCTTCATTAGCCCCAATGCCAGATTGATAGTTGTATTTTAAGCTATCTAAAAAAGCCCTTAGTACCTTCTCTTCCTGTTCATTTTGTGTATTTACTAGTATGCTCATATTCAAATTTACCAATTTTAATCAAAAAATACTAGTCGCCAAATATGTAGGGTATAAAAATGGTTTTACAAAGCTTATCAGCATTTTAGCATTCTTAAAAATTCAGTCAACCACTCGTTTAAATTCTTTACAGCCAATCCAATTTGCCAACTTTCCCTATTTCTTGGCTCAACATAGTTAGAAATACTGCGAACTTGCAAAGCCGGAATGTTAACCTTGCTAACTGCGTAAAAAACAGCCGCTCCTTCCATACTTTCCGTTTGCGGATGGTAAAGCGCTGTGGTTTTCTCAATGCTTTGGGCATTTCCGTGCACTTTGTTAACGGTAATGCCTTTTACTTTTTTAAGGTCCAATTCCGCATTTGCTGATGAAGAAAATTTGTTTTCGCCAAAACCAAGTTGAGGCAAGGAAATGAAGTCTTTATGGTCTTCAGCACCAAGTTCAGCAAGAGTGTCTTCTACAATTTCTACCACTTCGCCTAATGAAATTTCTCTGTCGAAACTCCCAGCTATGCCAACGTTGAGAACTAAATTATACTTGTTGCTAAGTTGTTGGCCCAAAGCAAATGCAGTTGCAACCATTCCTACGCCAGTAATTAAAATATCGAATTTTACAGTTTCGATGAAATTGCTAGGTTGTAAGTTGAAATATGCTAAAGTTGGCGCAATTTCGGCTTCTGTGGCTGCAACAATGAGAAGTTTCATGATGCTAATTAACGATAATTTTCTGGTTGTTTTTTGTTTGGAGGGGTGATTTTTTAGTGTTTAGCACTGTTGTTTGTGTACTAAACCCGTATTGAAGTGTATGCCGATTTTATCGGCAGCAACGAAAAGCGGGACTAACGCAGCCATGAAATACTGCAATTACTTTTCAAAAAACAATGTAACACTCAAATTTTTGTTTCTTCGAATATCGAACCTTCGCCTCTCGACTTTATACTGTATATTTGCACTTTATTTTGAAAAAATGATTTATATCACACGTAGAGAAGGTTTCAACGCTGCACACAAATTGGCTAGACCAGATTGGACAGAAGATGAAAATGCAGCGGTTTTTGGTAAGTGCGCTAACCCAAATTGGCACGGACACAACTACCAATTATATGTAACGGTTAAAGGTGAGGTTAACCCTGAAACTGGCTTTTTGGTAGATTTAAAGTGGTTGAAACAAGTAATTAATACGCATGTAATTGACAAAGTAGACCACAGAAATTTGAACCTTGATGTTGATTTTATGAAAGGTAAATTGGCGTCTACAGAGAATTTGGCTATTGCTATTTGGGATATTTTGAAACCACATGTGAACGAAAGCGGTGCTGAATTGCACTGCATTAAAATTTACGAAACTGATAATAACTACGTCGAATATTTCGGCTAATTACATCTATTTATGGCACACAATCACGACCACGATGATGAAGAATTATTGGGCTATCAGAAGATAGAACGATATGACGATGATAAAATTAATGGTGTTGCACTACATTACAAGGATATTTTAACGCAATTGGGCGAAAACCCAGAGCGTGAGGGTTTGATAAAAACACCTGAGCGTGTGGCTAAAGCTTTGCAATATTTAACGCATGGCTACGATATTAAACCTGAGGAAATTTTGCGTTCGGCCATGTTTAAGGAAGATTATAGCCAAATGGTGGTGGTAAAGGATATTGAGGTCTTCTCGATGTGCGAACACCACATGTTGCCGTTTTTCGGCAAAGCGCACATTGCCTACATTCCTAATGGACATATTGTTGGTTTAAGCAAAATTCCTCGTGTGGTTGATGCCTTTGCCCGCAGATTACAGGTGCAAGAACGTTTAACCAACGAAATTAGAGATTGCATTCAGGATACTTTAAACCCAGCTGGCGTTGCGGTAGTAATGGAATGCAAGCACTTGTGTATGGCAATGCGTGGTGTGCAGAAACAAAATTCGGTAACTACTACATCGGCATTTACTGGCGGATTTTTGAACAACGATAAAACCCGTGCAGAGTTTTTAAGGTTGATTACGGCGAATTTACACTAGAAGGATTTACGGAAGTACGATTGACGAGTTACGATTTAGGAGGTACTGAAATTAGATGTGAGGTCAATTTTTGTACGGTAGCTGCTACTTGCATAACAATAAATCAATTTAACAATAGAACAATTTATATTTGATATGAAAATAGGACAGATGTCTCACATTTTAATACTCATATCTCAAATCTAAAAAAATGAAAGCATATATTTTTCCAGGGCAAGGCGCCCAGTTTGTAGGCATGGGTAAGGACTTGTACGAAAACAGTCCGCTGGCTAAAGAACTTTTTGAAAAAGCGAATGAAATTATCGGTTTCCGTATTAGCGACATTATGTTTAGCGGAACCGACGAAGAATTGAAACAAACTAACGTAACGCAACCAGCAATTTTCTTGCACTCGGTAATTTTAGCGAAGGTTTTGGGTGATGATTTTAAACCAGAAATGGTAGCTGGTCACTCGTTAGGTGAGTTTTCTGCTTTAGTTGCTGCAAACGCATTGTCTTTTGAAGATGGCTTGAAATTGGTAATTGCTCGTGCTAATGCAATGCAAAAAGCTTGCGAGTTGCAACCAAGCACAATGGCGGCTATTTTAGGTTTAGCTGACGAAGTGGTAGAGCAAATTTGTGCTGGTATTGAAGAGGTGGTAGTTCCCGCAAATTATAATTGCCCAGGTCAGTTGGTAATTTCTGGTAGCATTGAAGGTATTGACAAGGCCTGTGAACAATTAACTGCTGCAGGTGCAAAAAGAGCTTTGAAGTTAAACGTAGGCGGTGCTTTCCACTCGCCTTTAATGGAGCCAGCAAAGGTTGAGTTGCAAGCTGCAATTGAAGCTACAGAAATTAGCTCACCAGTTTGTCCGATTTACCAAAACGTAAATGCACAGCCAACTAGCGACCCAGCGGTAATTAAAACAAACTTAATTGCGCAATTAACTGGCGCCGTAAAATGGACACAGACTGCTACCAATATGATTGCCGATGGTGGTAATGACTTTGTAGAAGTTGGTCCAGGCAATGTTTTACAAGGTTTGGTTAAAAAAGTAAGCAGAGAAGTACAAACTAGCAGCGCAAGCATCGCTTAGTTTTTTGAAATAATTATTGGGGCTGTTTAAAAGCAATTAACCCAACGTTAGAGAGCGTTAGAAAAAGTTTTAAAGATGCATAACATCATAACTTTTTCTGTGTTTATACGTTGGAAATTAAGATTTTGCTTTTTAGACAGCCCCATTTCTGTATATTTATATTTTTAAAATCGCTAAACGTTGAGTACAGGGTTAAAAATTAGATTGTTGATGTTACTGTTAGGTATATGCTGTTTTGTAACGGCAATATCTTTGCGTAAGTCAATAACTAAAAAAGACCTATTACAACACGAGGCCAACCGTTTACAAGAAAACTTATTAATTAGAGAAAGGATAATCTACGATTACTTAACTATCCCTCAAAAATTAGAGGATTTAAAGAAATTTAGTGTAGACGAAGGTCTTTCGAATGGCTTTATCAATACCTACCGAGCTAATGGAATAAATGTTTTAGTCTACAGGAATAAGCAATTAGAATATTGGAGTACCTATAGGGCATTCCCTGCTAATATAGACCGTTTAAAAGATGGAACTTCCTTTGTATTGCTGTCTAATGGTTATTATGAGCTAATAAAGAAAACTGTTGGCGAGTACATATTTGTATTTTTGGTAACGGTTAAGTCTCAATACGCGATAGAAAATCAATACCTTAAAAATGAAATCTGGCCGGGGTTATTTGACAAGAAGACGCTCGAAATAGCTTCTTTTACCGATAAAGAAACTACTGAGATATTCAGTTTGAACAAAGAATATCTTTTCAACGTAAAGCTGAGCAATAGCTACGTGCATAATATTTACACCAATTTGCAGTTATGGCTCTGGGTAGTTGGCGTAGTTTTCGTGAGTCTGTTCGTTAACTCTTGTGCTTTATCTTTGGCTAAAAACGGAAAGGTATTGGGCGGTACTTTACTGGTTGCGTTTTACTTTATTGCGCTACGCCTCACCGATTTAAAATTCTTTTGGTTCAATCATCAATTCGATCTTAAAATATTTGATCCAAGTATTTATGCAGAAAGCGATTTCTTGCCGTCGCTAGGCGATTTATTGCTTAATGTGCTGGCCTTTACCTGCATCTTTATATTTATTTACGCTCATCGTAAGCTTTATGTTCTGCCTAATTGGATTGCAAAAAATAAGGTTTCAAACTACGTTTTGTTAATCCTTTTTATTCTGCTGCTATCAGGAATTGGCTTTTTAACCGAAGACCTGTTTTTTGGCGTAGTGTACTATTCAAAAATTGATTTTAACATTAGTAACATCATCAACTTAGGATGGGTAAGTTGGTTAAGTATCTTTATCCTTTGCTTAGTTTGGCTAAATATTTACTTGCTAATTAGCGCTATGATGGCGCTAAGTAATCAGATGATTATTAGCACGACACAAAAGTTATATCTGTTTTTAGCTCTGGTGCTAGCTTACACTATTTACAAGCTTACCGCTAATTATACAGTTTTCTATCTTATTTATGCATTGCTGATTTTTATGGTAGCTTATCATCATTACCAAGAAAAAAATAGGCTATCCATTTCTATAATGGCAGTTATTTTTCTTTGTATGGCTACCATTACTTCTATCAAATATATCAGGTTTGAAGATGTAAAAGAGCGAAATACCAGAACGGGAATTGCAAAGAAGCTGATGTATGACGACGACCCGAAGGTAATGAACGCCATAGAGCTGTTGGAGCATGGTTTAACGGTAGATTCGCAAATTGTAAGTTATTTTAAGCAGCCATTACTTACGCAGACCTCAAACTTCCATAATTACATTTCGAAGAATTATTTAGATGGCTACTTATCGAGATTCGAATACAAAGTTTTTGAATACAACGATCAAAATCAATCGTTGAAAAGTGGTGAAAGTTTGCCTATCGCCAAGTATAGGAATTTGGTAAGATATGGTGCTGTTAAGACACAACAAGCTAATTATTTTTATCGAGTTAACGATACTTTTGGCTTTCAAAACTACTTTGGTATCATTCCAATTTTTGATGGTGCCAATCTGTTAGGAACCATGGTTGTAGAGCTTACCTCTAGACCTTACGATTATAATAGCTTTTTCCCCGATCTATTGATAGATGGAAAGCTCAAAAGCGATGAAGATTTAAGTAAATATTCTTTGGCATTTTACAAAGAAAGCCAGCTTTTTGGTCAATCAGGTAAATATGTTTATCCAATGGTAAACACCAACTTTAAAGGTGAGAGAGATAATATAACTTTTATAAATGAGTACAGTGACGATGCAAATTACAGTCACGCAGTTTATAAACCTGCTAACAGTCGTTTAATTGTGTTGAGTATTGAAAAAGTTGATTTCACTGTCCGTTTGGCTACCTTGTCATTCTTCTTCCTAATTTTCATCATTTTTGGTGTTTTTACCTACATTGTAACTTGGTTGGCGGTAAATATTAGCGATAACCGTGGTGGTATATTTAACATCAATAGATATTTGATGATTAACGCCAACAAGATTCTCTACAAAACGCGTATCCAGTTTTCTATTGTGCTTTCGGTAGTTGCCACCTTAATTATTGTTGGTTGGACTACCTTTTTCAATATCAGGCATCAATATCTGGAGCAACAAACCGAACAAGTACGGGATAAAATTAGAAAGGTTCAGTTAGCTTACGAAAAGCATATTGCTTTGGCAGGAACGATTAGCAATAACAGCGAAGCACAATTTGAGTTCAATCAATTTGCAGAAGTAAATGGGGTGTATCTTAACCTTTATGATATTGACGGTAATTTATATCTTACTTCCTTGCCCAAACTTTACGATTTGGGAATTATTGGACGTAAGATGGGGCCGTTAGCTTATTCGCAGATTGCCGTACAGCAAAAATCGGAGTATATTAATCCGGTAGAAAGAATTGGCGATTTTAGTTATGCAGCAGCTTATGCACCTATCAGAAACGCAGACAACCAGACCGTGGCTTACCTTAGTGTACCTTATTATTCTAACGAAGCCGATTATCAAGCCAAAATTGGGCTTTTCATCAATACCTTAATTAATATTTATGCCTTGGTATTTGTGCTCATTGGTGTGTTAGCGGTTTTTTTAGCTAATCAGATTACCAGCCCTTTAACGTTTATACAAGAGAATATCCGTAGAACCAAGCTTGGCCAAATTAACCAGCCTTTGGTTTGGCACCGTCAAGATGAAATTGGGGTGTTAATTAAGGAGTACAACAAAATGATTGCCGAGCTGGAAATTAGTGCGAACAAACTGGCCCGTAGCGAGCGTGAAAGTGCTTGGCGTGAAATGGCAAAACAGGTAGCTCATGAAATTAAAAACCCATTAACGCCATTGAAATTGGGAGTGCAGTTATTGGAGAAATCTTGGAAAGAACAAGATGCTAATTTTGAGAAAAAGTTTGCCAGCTTCAGTAAGTCATTTGTAGAGCAGATAGATAGTTTGGCTACCATTGCTTCGGAGTTTTCTAACTTCGCTAAAATGCCCGATACTAAATTGGAGCATATCCAGCTTTTGCCAATTATTGAGCAGGCGAAAGAGGTGTTTAATTCAATGGATCATGTAGAAATCCATATCTTAAATAGAACCAATACGGAAATAGTGATTTTGGGAGATAAAGATCAGTTGCTCCGTTCGTTTAATAACTTACTTAAAAATGCTATAGAAGCTGCCGATGGAAAAGAGAAATGTGTAATTAAGATCCATATCGCTAACGATAAAAAGCAGGCTTTTGTTGAGGTAGAAGACAATGGCAAGGGGATAGATCCAAACTTGCATAGTAGTATTTTTAGGGCAAACTTTACAACCAAATCATCGGGTACTGGTTTGGGCTTGGCTTTCGTAAAACAAGCTATAGAAAATGCTGGCGGAAAGGTTGAATTTACTTCCGTGCTCAACAATGGGACCATCTTCTATCTTACTTTTCCTTTGGTGTAATGATGTTTAGGGTTGGCCTCATATCGCTTTTAGTGATTTTGGTAAACACTGGATTAAAAGCACAGCTGACGACCAATCAGCGCATCAAAAAAATTACGACTATCAAAGGTGAAATCTCACTAGATAGTTTGAGTATCGTGCCAGAAACCTTTGCTGTCAAATATGCTGAAAATGTTAAGGTAGATACCTCGCTTTATAGGATAGATCACGCCAAGGCAACTTTTTTATGGAAGGGCCAAGAAGGCATTTCGCTTACCATAAGCTATAAGGTTTTTCCAATCTTGTTTTCGAAAAGCTATTTTCATAAGGATGTGAAACAGCTGGAGAATTTAGCTATTGATAACAGTAGTTTTTATGTGTATAAGCCGCCTGCTGCCGAGAACACCCTTTTTTCGATGAAAGGCTTGAACAAAAGTGGAAGTATCTCCAGAGGGATTATGTTTGGCAACAACCAGAATCTTTCTGTAAACTCGAATATGGTATTACAGATGTCGGGGAAAATTGCCAACGACATTGAAATTTTAGCAGCCATTTCCGATGATAATTTGCCTATACAACCAGAGGGGAACACGCAGCAGCTCAACGAATTTGACCGTGTTTTTGTGCAAATTAAACGAGATAGCACGGTGCTCACCGCTGGAGATTACGAATTGAAACGCCCGGATAGCTATTTTATGAATTTCTACAAACGTACGCAGGGTGCCATGATTAGCCATGATTTTAAAATGGCAAACGGCATCAGTTATAGCACTACGGTTGCAGCTGCGGTAGCCAAAGGGCGTTCTGCTAGAAACTTAATCATCGGGCAAGAAGGTAACCAAGGGCCTTATCGTTTAACCGGGAATAACGGAGAAACTTATATTGTAGTGATTGCCGGTACAGAACGGGTTTTTATTGATGGTGTGCCTTTGGTTCGCGGCCAGGATAATGACTACATCATTGATTACAATACTGCGGAAATCACTTTTACTGCGAAGCAAATCATCAACCTAAATAGTCGTATTTCTGTAGAGTTTGAGTATTCTGATAAGAACTATTCTCGTTCGCTTACTTACTTAAATCAAAGGATAGCGACAGAGAAACTAGCGTTCCGATTAAATTATTACAACGAAAAAGACAATCGCAATCAGCCTTTTTTGCAGACCCTTAATGATGAACAAAAGCAGTTCATGTCTACTTTAGACCGAAATATTACGCAGGCTTACTATCCGAACGTAACCGAGGTTGAGTTTAACGAGAATGAAATTTTATACGAGCGTTTAATGTCTGTAGGGGGTATCGAGTATTATCGATATTCAACGGATCCGCAATTGGCGAAATATCGAGTTGGCTTTTCATATATTGGCGAAGGGCAGGGAAATTACCGAATAAACAATCAATCGGCAGCTAATGGTAAAGTTTATGAATTTGTTGAACCTGTTGGCGGGCAAATGCAAGGGAACTACGAGCCGATTACTTTGCTAATTACCCCAAAGCAGCAACAGTTGATAACCATCGGCGCAGATTTTAAACCTAGGAAACAAACACTTTTCAGTTCGGAATTTGCTATTAGTAATAATAACGTTAACCTATTTGCGGATAAAAGTACTACAAATTTAACAGGGCATGGTTTAAAGTTGGATGCGCTGCATTCGTTCCTGTTAAGCGATAAAGGCTTGAAGTTGAACACTACAGCCAATTACGAATACGTAAGCCGCACATTTAAGCCAATAGAACGATATAGAACGGTAGAATTTAACCGCGATTTTAACCTAGACGTGGTTGCTGCAGAAGCCACAGAACATCTGTTTTCGGCAGGAATGCAATTGTTTAAGAAAGAAAATCAAAATATCGGTTACACTTTAAACACCTTTACCAGAGAAGGGCAATATCAAGGTTATTTGCACAAAGTGAATGCGTTGTACAAAGCAGGTAAATATGGTATGCGTTACGATGGTAGTTTGCTAAATTCTGATGCTACGGCCAATCAAGGTGTTTTTTATAAACACTATCTCGATGTAAACAGGGAGGTTTTTAATCTCGTAGCTGGTTTTGTTTTCGAGCAGCAGCATAATCTTACTACAGATAAGCAGACTGATCTACTTACAGGCAATAGTTTATCGTATCACATTTATAAAGTTTACCTGCAAAGCCAAGCATCGCAAAGTAACCGATATAAAATAGATTATAGTTTTAGGCAAGACCAACTGCCACGGGCAACTGAACTACTAAATAGTTCGAATTCGCATAGCGTAAATGTAGGAATGGATTTAACCAAGAATGTAAATTCTAGATTAAGCCTAACTGCTGGCTACCGTAAAACAGACTACGAAAATGGATTTGCCAATAATTTAGTTAACGATGAAAGTTTGGTAGGGAGATTAGATTACAATCTAAATGCGATGAAGGGTTTTATCAATACTTCAGTTTACTATGAAGTGGGTAACGGACAGGAACCTAGAAGGGAAATTACCTATTTAGAAGTTTTACCAGGGCAGGGAATTTATGCTTGGAACGACTACAATGGCAACGGAATTAAAGAGCTAAATGAGTTCGAAATTTCTCGATTTCCAGACCAAGCAAGGTACATTCGCATTTTTACGGCTGGAACAGAGTATGTACGCACCAATTTTACAGGTGTAAACCAAAGTATTAGAATTACGCCTAGCGCTATCTTAAAAGGTAGCAAAGGTTTTCAAAAATTTGTTGGCCGATTTACCAATCAGTTGTCTTATAAGATAGATAGAAAGATTTTAGCAAGCGACGGTTTAGAGGTTTACAACCCATTCCATACGGGTATAGATGCAGCAAACCTAATTTCGTTAAATTCTTTTTTAAGGAATACGCTTTTCTTCAACCGTAATAACCCAAAATTTGGTGTAGATTTTAATTACTTGGCCGATGGCGGAAAGAGCTTTTTAAGCAATGGTTTCGATAGCCGGAAACGTAATGAAACAGGTTTGCGTATAAGAACATCGCCAGTGAAAAGCACCAACATTAATCTAACGCTTAATCAAGGAAATAAGAATTACACTTCAGAGCTTTTTGCACAAAGAAACTATCAGATTACTTATTTTGAATTACTGCCAGAGCTTAATTATCAATTTAGTACCGATTTAAGATTGACTTTTGCAGGTGTTTATGGTAATCAAAGCAATACGAATGAATTTGGTGGAGAGAAAAATCAAAACATCACTTTTAGTACCGAAACTCGTTACAATGTTTTAAAGAAAGGCGTGTTGACGGGCAAGGTGAGTTATATCAATAATAAGTTTACCGGAGAAAGCAACAGTACCATCGGTTATGAAATGTTATCGGGTTTACAGATTGGTAACAATTACACTTGGGGTTTGGGTTTGCAGCGAACCATTGGCAATGGGATACAGCTTAATGTTAGCTACGAAGGTCGTAAATCGCCAGCAGTAAATGTAGTGCATACGGGCAATATGCAAGTTAGGGCTTATTTTTAAAATTGCGAGATTATCCGATAATCTCGCAATTTTTACTATTATAAAAGGAGTAGACTATATATTACTTCCCTTGCTTATTGTAACTCATCATCCAGTTTACACCAAATTTATCGGTCAACATTCCGAAATAATCTCCCCAAAAGGTGTTCATTAGTGGCATAGTAATTTGCCCACCTGAACCTAAGAAATTAAAAATACGGTCTGCTTCTTCTTTGCTGTGTGCAGAAATAGAAACTGCAAAATTATTGCCTTGCTTAAAAGTTGGAGCCCAGTCGGCACCTACATCACTGCCCATTAACACAGAACTGCCAATGGGAAACGATACGTGCATCACTTTGTTTTTGTCGGTTTCTGGTACTTGGTAATCTTCGCTAGATGGCATTTCGCCGAAGCGGCCTAGGTAGGTAAATTCTCCACCAAATACTGATTTGTAAAAATTGAAGGCCTCTTCACAATTTCCGTTGAAATTTAGATAGGTGTTGGTTGTTGTCATAAGATTTAATTTTGGTTACCTTAAACTTATGAAAATAAAAACAGTAAAAGTGTTAGTAAAGATTTAAATTTCCATTAAACTATGACGGGGTTAAAGATGTAGGATGCTTCTGACTTGGTTAATTAGCCCCGATTGAAGCGAGCACGTTTGGCAAACCTATGTGTTTGCCAATAAGTAAAGCGGAAAGCGGGACGGCAAAAAAATAGCAGCACAAAACCTTGCGCTGCTACAAAAAATCTTATTATTAAGACGGTGCTTCCTTTGGTCGGTGTTATCACCATAAGTGTTCGGAAGAATTTTAAAGCATTTAATTCTTACATACCACAAATAGAAATAAGGGCTTTAAGGTTCAAATGATACAAAAAATCTTTGTGTTCCTTTGTGGTTAATTTTTAATCTTCCGAACACTTATGGTGTTATCACCGACCAAAACTTATCTATTTTTGTTGTTGGTGATAACACCAACAACGGGAGTTTTAACTTTTAAACGGTTACTTAAACTCACTTGTCGTATGGAAACTAATATCAGGATAATCACGTTTGGTCATTTCAATCATAAAATCATTGTCAGATAAATAAACTGGATTGCCCTCCTTGTCGGTTCCAATATGAGCCTGTTTACGTTTCACAAACTCATCCAATTTCTTCTTGTCATCTGAAGTTACCCAACGCGAACGGCTGTAGGTTAACGTACGGAAACGACATTTTGCGCCATATTCATGCTCTAAACGGAAGTTAATTACCTCGAATTGTAACTCGCCCACTGCACCAATTACCTTACGATTACCGGGTTGCATTACAAAAAGTTGCGCCACACCTTCGTCCGTTAATTGCTCAATTCCTTTTTCTAGCTGTTTGGTACGCATTGGGTCCATGTTCTCCACCTCTTTAAAAATAGCAGGCGAGAAACTCGGGATGCCCTTGAACTGCAATTTTTCGCCTTCTGTCAAAGTATCGCCAATTTTGAAGTTGCCGCTGTCGTACAAACCAACCACATCGCCAGGCCAAGCTTCCTCTACTAAACTTTTCTCGTTGGCCATAAAATCCATCGGGTTGGCAAACTTCATTTTCTTATCCTGACGGGTGTGATAGTAGAATTTATTACGCTCAAACTTGCCCGAACAGATACGCAAAAAGGCAATTCTGTCGCGGTGTTTAGGGTCTAAGTTGGCATGAATTTTAAATACAAAGCCGCTGAAGTTTTTCTCTTCTACCAATACATCACGCTCCTCTGCTTCGCGGTGTTTAGGGCTTGGCGCAATCTCAATAAAAGTATCTAAAAGCTCCTTAATACCAAAGTTATTAATGGCAGAACCGAAAAATACAGGTGCCAACAAGCCTTCTTTATATAGAGAAATATCTAAATCGCCATAAACGCCGTTTACCAATTCGGTTTCGTCTTTTAGCGTGCCAACTTCTTTTTCTTGCAAATAATCAAGTAGGGCAGCATCGTTCAAATCATTAACCTTTACTACCGAGTCGGTCACTTTAGTTTTATCTGAGTGGAAGAGGTTTAATTGGTTGTGATAAATACTGTAAACACCTTTAAAAGTATGTCCCTGCCCAATAGGCCAAGATTGTGGGCACAAGCTGATGTTCAGTTTCTCTTCAATTTCGTCTAACAAATCAAATGCTTCCTTACCCTCACGGTCCATCTTGTTGATGAAAATAATCACCGGAGTATTACGCATCCTACAAACCGACATCAGTTTTTCAGTCTGTTCCTCCACACCTTTCACACAATCTACCACTAAAACTACG
The DNA here is from genome assembly GCF_031119335.1 of Pedobacter sp. Taxonomy (GTDB): domain Bacteria; phylum Bacteroidota; class Bacteroidia; order Sphingobacteriales; family Sphingobacteriaceae; genus Pedobacter. The sequence continues at coordinate 135,300 of NZ_JAVHXT010000002.1, read as the reverse complement.
CTATCCACTGCCGAAAGTGTACGGTAAGTATCTTCCGCAAAATCTTTGTGACCTGGCGTATCCAAAATGTTGATACGTTTGCCGCTGTACTCGAAACCCATTACCGATGTTGCTACCGAGATACCACGTTGGCGCTCAATTTCCATAAAATCAGAAGTATTGCTTTGGTTCGCCTTATTACGTTTTACGGCACCTGCGGTATTAATTGCGCCACCAAAAAGCAAAAACTTCTCAGTAAGGGTGGTTTTTCCCGCATCGGGGTGACTAATAATAGCAAATGTTTTTCTTTTCTCTATTTCTGGGTGCAGCATAAAATTTTGGGTTATGGCAATAGCGTAATCCAGGTTATAAAAACCTAAGAGCGTTGAAATCGAATAATATAACTACGCAATGCTTCATCGAGCGGCAAAGGTACACAAAAAGCGTGAGGGTAAAAAACGAGTGTAAATCTTTGTTTTTGAAACGAAATGTTTGGGATTCTTCGGCTCCGAAAGACCCGCTTTCAGTTCAATCTTTTTGTTGGTACTGCCGTTCATAACTGTCATGCTGAGCTTGTCGAAGCATCTAAAAATCACAAACAACCCTTCGACAAGCTCAGGGTGACACTAACAAAAAGTATTTCCCTTCAATCGGGTTTAATTAAAAACCTGTTGTACAGGTAAACTTTTGTGACCTTCCTCCAAGTCGCATAATTTAAGACTGACAATTTGAAGGTAAAAGTCTTTGCTACACTCGTTGGCGGGGACGCCAACAAGAGCGGTAGATGTGTTTACAATTCAACTTTGTGTTCTTTCCCGAAGTATCGGGATAAATTGTGACTATGTGGTTTAACAAAAATCTCAATCAATCTCGTATATTAGAGTTTAAAACCAACTCACTATGATTATTATTGGAATTATCGCTGTTGTATTATTGCTAATCGGTATTGGCATTTACAACTCTCTTATTGGTAAAAAGAACCAAGTAACCAACGCATTTTCTGCTATAGACGTAATGTTAAAAAAGCGTTACGATTTGATCCCAAATTTGGTAGAAACCATTAAGCAGTACATGCAATACGAAAGCGAAACGCTCACCAAAATTACACAGATGCGTACGCAAGCCGCTACTGGAAATATCAGCGATGCTGAAAAAGTACAGCTAGACCAACAATTAAGTACGGCCGTAAGAGGTGTAATGGTTAACGTAGAAAATTATCCAGATTTAAAGGCAAACACTAACTTTCTTAACCTGCAAAGTACTTGGACAGAAAGCGAAGAACAAATTGCTGCTGCCCGCAGAACGTATAACTCGGCGGTAACTACCTATAATAATGCGGTAATGATGTTTCCTAGCAGTATTTTTGCTGGTATGTTGGGTTATCAAACCATGCCGGTTTTAGAAACTCCAGCAGAAGAACGCAAGAATATTAGCGCAAAAGAACTATTCAATAGCTAATGCAATTACATGGTCAGCCAGAAATGGTTTCAGTTTTTAACGAACTGGAAACGTCACGACTGCACATTGCCAAGCAACATTCCAGAGCATATTGGAGCATGGGCATTGGTGCGGCATGTTTGCTTGGTGCTTTTCTATTCGGTCTAATAGAAGTTGGCGTGGTTTTGGTAATTGTCGGCTTAATTACTGGTTTTATCATGCTGGCATTGGTAGGAAGTAAAACGAGTGCTTACAAGCTCGATTTTAAACATAAGGTTATAGGTGCAGCATTGAAGCAATTAGATGATAGCCTGCAAATCGCTCCACAATCTGGCATAAGTCAACGAGATTTTATGGACAGTCGTTTGTTTTCTCAAACCCCCGATCGCTATAAAACGGAAGATTTGGTGCATGGCAAGATAGATAAAACGCAAATCCATTTTGCAGAAGTACACGCCGAATACAAAACTGAAACCCGTACCAAAAACGGAAAGCAAACGCATTGGCATGATATCTTTAAAGGCATCATTTTCTGTGCTGATTTTAACAAGCATTTTAGTAGTATCACTGTAGTAAAACCTAAAGGTTTTGGTGGTGCTTTTGGTAAGTGGTTTTCGCAAAATGTATTCGGAAATAAAAATATCGTTGAACTAGAGAATGTAGATTTCGATAAGACGTTCATCACCGAAAGTGGCGACCAAGTAGAAGCTCGTTATATTTTAACGCCATCGCTAATGGAAAAGTTATTGGAGCTGAACCAATATGCCAATTCTACTATTTCGATTTCTTTTATCTGGTCTAATGTGTACATCGCCTTTCCTTTAAATCACAATTATTTCGAGGCGCCAATTTTTAAATCGTTGCTTAATGCAGATGTTCTGGAAAAAGATTTGAATATGCTGCGTTTAATGCGCCATGTGGTAGAAGAACTGGATTTGAATACAAGGATTTGGACGAAGGAGTGATGGATTACAATACCAACAATCCTAATCTACTGCGATGCTCGAGCAGTTGGAAATTGCTAGAAAAAGAGTAGCAAGACAATATATTTTAGGATATAGCTTAATGTGTCTGGGTATGATTCTAACCGTGATATTTTTTAGTCTGCATCTTTTCGGAATAGGTCTCACGCTATTTTTCTTGTGTCCATTCGTTGGGTTTGTTATTTTGTTGTTGGTTGATGATAAGGAAAAACAATATAAGTTAGATTTTAAACAGAATGTTATCGCAAATATTGTTGAAGGTGATGACAGTAATTTGCAAATAGATCCAAATTCGGGAATCGGGCCTAGAGATTTTGTAGAAAGTTTTTTGTTTTCGAAAAAGCCTGACCTTTATAAAACTGAAGATTTGGTTTATGGGCAGATTGGAAAAACAACTGTTCATTTTGCTGAGGTAGGTGCTCAGTTCGTATATGAGGGAAATGCTAATCAAATTTTTAATGGCATACTTTTCTGTGCAAGTTTTAACAAACATTTTGGCGGACTTACTTTAGTGAGACCGAGACCGTATACAAATAGCTTAAGCAGATGGATAAATCAAAATCTGTTAACTAATAATAAAGTAGTAGATCTAGAAAATGCTGATTTCAATCGAATTTTTTTTACGCAGGCTAGCGACCAAGTAGAAGCTCGCTACATTTTAACGCCATCGCTCATGGAAAAGTTGTTAGAGCTGAACCAATATGCCAATTCTACTATTTCGATTTCTTTTATCTGGTCTAATGTGTACATCGCCTTTCCTTTAAATCACAATTATTTCGAGGCGCCAATTTTTAAATCGTTGCTTAATGCAGATGTTCTGGAAAAAGATTTGAATATGCTGCGTTTAATGCGCCATGTGGTAGAAGAACTGGATTTGAATACAAGGATTTGGACGAAGGACTAACTATTCCTGCCGTCATTGCTTACTTTTTGCTATTTTTAGACTTACGAAGTTTTTAAAACTTCGTAAGTCTCATCAGTACAAGCTTTGCGAAGCAATCTTAAAGTGGAATGATATTTTTGGATTTAAGAAGTTTTAAAACTGCGAAGCAGTCAGCTTAACAATTGAATAAAAATAAGTTAAACTTCGTAAGTTTTATTAAGTGCTCAGAACAGACTTTGGTTAAATAGACCCGATTGAAGCGGTTATTTTTTGAAGTGTCATTTCGACCGCAGGGAGAAATCTGTTTGTGATGAGTATTGTTCTTGAGATTTCTCCCTGCGGTCGAAATGACGGCAACAGAAGGCAAAAAATTAGAGCAAAAAGCGGGACTAGATTTGCCACGAAGAAAAGACTTTGCTCTTCTAAAAAGAAAAACCACTCGGTTGAAGTGGCTTCTCTAATTTTTTATTTATTTCTTGCTCTCGTTTTCTTTTAAATATCCTTGATAAGTAATAGACTGCTTTGCATTGCTATTTAAAGATAAACTAGCATAGCCACCTTCGCCAATATCGAAGGCTAAACGATAGCTTTCTTTTGTGTCATTGGGCTGTATGGTGATGTTCCAACCACGTTTTTTGCCTTTCTTTCCTTTGTAATCGAACTTTGTGGAAGTGAATTTTACACCGCCTTCATTTTGATTAATTGGTGCAGTAAATGACCTTCCAAAATAAGGTAAAAAGGCGATTACGCTATCTGGAGTAACTTTCACTTCGTAATACGTTTCGTTAAGTTGAATGGCGCCGCCTTGTATGTTTCCTGGCATTCGGCTCATTACTGCGTTAATGTCTTGCACATTTAAAGGTATTGCACTTCTAGCCACGAAGGTATAGGTCTTGGCCTCTACAATTTTAGCTGTTGTGACTTTATCTGTTTGGGCAAATGCACCCGCCGAAACGAAAACTAGTGCTGCCCATAATGTTTTTAACTTGTTCATGTGTCTTTTATTAATCAATTCACAGCTATGATGATAAAAACATTTGAAATCCATAAATGTTTCTTGGATTGCTTAAAGGATCTGTGTCAGGCTGAGCTTGTCGAAGCCTTTTGCCGATTTGTAGACCGACATTTCGACAAGCTCAATGTGACACACAAGGCCAATATTACCTCCAACTCTTATACTGATTAATCAAGCCGTTGGTAGATGAATCATGCGACGCTATTGGCGAATTGTCCTTTAATTCTGGTTGTATTTTTTGCGCCAGCTGCTTCCCTAATTCTACACCCCATTGGTCGAAACTGAAGATATTCCAAATAATGCCCTGAACAAAAATCTTGTGTTCGTAAACTGCAATTAGGCTTCCCAAGCTAAAAGGCGTAACTTTCTTTAACAAAATTGAGTTAGTTGGGCGATTGCCTTCAAAAACTTTAAACGGAGCTAGTTTGGCAATTTGATCGTGATTTTTTCCAGCTTTTGTTAATTCGGCTACCACTTCTTCTTCGTCTTTACCGTTCATTAAAGCTTCGGTTTGCGCAAAAAAGTTAGATAGCAGAATTGGATGATGTTCGCCAATTGGATTTAAACTTTGTGCTGGAGCAATAAAATCTGATGGAATTAATTTGGTGCCTTGGTGTATCAATTGGTAAAAAGCATGCTGACCATTAGTTCCAGGCTCGCCCCAAATTACTGGACCAGTTTCGTACATTACTATCTCGCCATTGCGATCTACATACTTTCCGTTGCTCTCCATATCGCCTTGTTGAAAATACGCCGCGAAACGATGTAAATATTGGTCGTAAGGTAAAATAGCCTGTGTTTCGGCACCAAAGAAGTTGATATACCAAACACCCAACATTGCTAAAATTACTGGAACGTTTTGCTCAAAAGGTGTTTCAGCAAAATGCTTGTCGGTAGCGTGGGCGCCGGCCAATAATTGCTTGAAATTATCGAAGCCAATGCCTAATGAAATCGATAAACCAATAGCGCTCCACAACGAGTAGCGACCACCAACCCAATCCCAAAATTCGAACATATTTTCTGTGTCGATACCAAAAGCGGCAACATCTTTCGCATTGGTAGAAAGTGCAGCGAAGTGTTTTGCAATATCAGCTTCTGTAGCACCTTGTTCTAAAAACCAACTTCTGGCTGTGTTGGCATTGCTCATGGTTTCTTGCGTAGTAAATGTTTTAGAGGCTACCAAAAACAAAGTAGTTTCTGGGTTTACTGCTTTTAAAGTTTCGGCAATGTGCGTGCCGTCTACGTTAGAAACAAAGTGTAAATTCAGCCTTGTTTTGTAATGCTTTAACGCTTCGGTAACCATCACTGGCCCTAAATCAGAACCGCCAATGCCTATGTTTACCACATCAGTAATTTCTTTGCCAGTGTAGCCTTTCCACTCGCCAGAAATAATTGCATTGCTGAATTTCTCCATCTTTGCCAAAACAGCATTTACATCAGGCATTACATCTTTTCCATCCACTAAAATTGGCGTGTTGCTTTGGTTACGCAAAGCGATGTGCAATACTTCCCTACCTTCCGTTTCGTTGATTTTTTCGCCGCTGTACATCGCTTTGATAGCTTCGTCCAGCTTACATTCTTTGGCCAACTGCGTTAGTAAAGCCATTGTTTCGTCGTTAATTCTGTTCTTCGAATAGTCAAAAAGGATATCCTCAAACAAAATTGAAAACTTACTAAAACGCTCTGGATCTGCTGCAAAAAGCGATTTAATATCTGTTTGGTTGATATTGATATAATGGTCGGCTAAGTATTGATAGGCCTTTGTAGTCGTAAAATTAATTTTTGGCAACATAATGTGATGTTTTAGTATTTCCGTAAAAATACAAATCTGTATTTAAATGATGATTAATAAGGCCACAGATGCACAGATATTTTTTGTTGAATTATAGTTGGTTTTAAAATCTGTGTATCTGTGGCCAAAAAAAACTATCTTGTGTTAAAATTAATTATACCTATGTTAGAAAATTTAGTACAATTAGTAAGAGAAAATGCACAAGAGGCCATTGTAAACAATTCGGCTGTGCCAAATGAGCAAAATGATAATGCTATTCAGGCTGCTTCGAGCTCAATTTTTGATACCTTAAAAGAACAATTGGCTTCTGGAAACGTATCGCAAATTGCGGAAATCTTTAACCAAGGTCAAGCAAATGAAGCTAATCCAGTAGTGCAACAAGCAACTTCTAGTTTAACAGATAAGTTGGCGGCTTTTGGCATTAATGCAGAAACTGCGAAGTCTATTGGTGCTTCTTTAATTCCTGTAATTTTAGGCAAATTGGCTAATAAAACTAACGACCCTAATGATAGCTCATTTAACATTCAAGATGTGTTGGGCAAAATTGCTGGCGGTGCCGATGGTAAATTCGATTTATCCGACGTTATTGGAATGTTTAATGGTGGACAAAACCAAGCCAATGGCGAGCAAGCTGGCGGTGGAGTGTTAGATAAATTAAAAGGATTATTTAACTAATCGAATTTCAATCATTTTTAAGCCGAATTCTTTTCTAGAATTCGGCTTTTTTGTTGCTTTTTATTTACCTTGTTGTAAAATTAATCATCATGAAAGCGTTCCTTTTTTCAGCATTACTGATTACCCCTTTTTATGGCATAGCACAAAGTAATTTAAAGGTAGAAGCATCCAAACGTACCGAGGCCATTACGCAAAAAGTAATCGATTGGCGTAGGGATTTCCACCAACATCCAGAATTGGGAAATAGTGAAGTGCGAACTGCTGGGATTATCGCCAAGCATTTGCAGTCTCTAGGTTTGGAAGTGAAAACTGGCGTTGCTAAAACTGGAGTTGTAGCCGTATTGAAAGGCGGAAAGCCAGGACCAGTGGTTGCTTTACGTGCAGATATGGATGGCTTGCCAGTAACCGAGCGAGTGAAACTGCCCTTTGCCTCAAAAGTGCGTACTACTTACAACGGTCAGGAAGTTGGAACCATGCATGCTTGTGGTCACGATTCTCACGTAGCCATTTTAATGGGCGTAGCCGAAGTGCTTACTGGGATGAAAAAGGATCTGGCAGGAACAGTGAAGTTTATTTTCCAACCTGCAGAAGAAGGTGCGCCAGTTGGCGAAGAGGGTGGAGCAGAGCTGATGGTGAAAGAGGGCGTGTTAGAAAATCCGAAAGTGGAGGTGATTTTTGGCTTGCACATTAATTCGCAAACGCCCGTTGGCCAAATCACCTACAAACCGGGCGGGACCATGGCTGCGGTAAACGATATGAAGATTACGGTAACTGGCCAGCAGGCGCATGGGGCTTACCCATGGAGTAGCATAGACCCGATTGTAGTTTCTGCACAGATTGTAAATAACCTGCAAACCATTGTGAGCAGAAACTTGAACATTACCGAAAACCCTGGTGTGGTGACTATTGGAAGTATTCAAGGTGGGGTGCGTTCTAATATCATTCCCGAAAAAGTAGAGATGTTGGGGACGGTAAGAAATTTTACCAAAGAGGATGAAGCATTGTTTATTGAGCGCATTAAAACCATTGCCACTAAAACTGCCGAAGCTGCGGGTGCAAAAGCAGAAGTGCAAATTCCATACAGTGCGCATTACCCAGTAACGTTTAATGATTTGGCTTTAACCGAAAAAATGTTACCTACCTTACAATATACCGCAGGGGCTGATAATGTAAAATTGAAACCGCCAGTTACAGGCGCTGAAGATTTTTCTTTCTATCAGGAGAAAGTACCAGGCTTGTTTTTCTTTTTAGGAGGAATGCCAAAAGGTCAAGACCCGTTGAAAGCACCATCGCACCATACACCAGATTTCTTTTTAGATGAAAGCGGTTTTAATTTGGGTGTAAAAGCGCTGTGTAATTTAACATTGGATTATATGGGGATGAAGAAGAAGTAACTTTATGCCGTCATTTCGAAGGAGGCACGACTGAGAAATCTAACGCTAGTCAGTAAATGTGTTCGGTTAAATTAAAACGTAAAGAAAACATGCTGTTCGACATTTGTAATGTCGAACCCTTATCTGCGGATTTGTAATCCGTGTGAAAATTTAGCACAAGCTGCACGGTTACGATAAGCTACAAACAAATTTTATCTATTCTCTCCATAAGTCATTCTGCGCCATAGCTTTTCCATCGGACCAATTTTATAATATTTAAACCAAATATTGCTGTAGATAATCTGGAAAACGTAAATTAAAATTGCTGTAACAACAGATTGTAATAAGGTGATTTTTCCGCCCAAACCTAATGCGTAACCATAAAAAAGTAACATACAAATTAAGGTTTGTGCTAAATAGTTCGTCAATCCTAAACGACCTGTGCTGCCTATCCAAACTTGCACTTTAGATGAAGACTTGCTCAGTAGCGATGTTAATAAAACAAGATAAACAAAAGTGAGTAATAGGCTCCCAATGCTTTCGCTGATATTCTGAATGAAGATTTCCCAGGTAGGTTGATTTGGCAATAACTTTATTTGAAGGGGATCTAGATTAGCAATAGCTTTTATTGCTAAGCCAAAAGGAAGAATGATAAAAGCCCATTTCAATAATTTTCCGCCTAGTTCTTTAATACGACCAAAAACGTTTGTTTTTCCAGCTATCAGTCCAAGCAGGAAAAGGATTTCAAAGTGGATAAGGCTAATCATGCCGTTGCTGATGGCCCTGAACCAGCCCATAGCGACGCCGAGTTTTTGTAGGCTGATTACTTGTAGCATAGTTCCGTTTTTCCAAGTGTCTAACACTTCCATAATTACCTTGTCGAACTCTTTGTTGTTTGCTGCAATTGACTGTGGGGTAACGGGTAAAAAAATGGCCAAAACGAATTGGATAAGTAGCATAAAAACTAATAAGCCTGCAATCCATTTGAATAAATATCTTACAGACTTTCTGTTGAAATAGATTAACGAAAAGCCCAATATTGCATACTTATGCAGTATGTCGCCGAACCAGAACACAAAGGCGTGTATCAATCCTATCAGTAAAAGTGACCATAACCTGCGTTTGAAAAGCTTATCAGCATTTAGGCCTGTTTGGTTATTTTTTTGCCACATAAGGTAAAAACCCAAACCGAACAAAAAGCTGTAGATAGTATAGAACTGACCTTTAACCAATAAGCTAATTAAAAACTGTGCTGGTCCGTAGGTTTCTGGTTGGTCTAAACCTAAACTGTAAACCTGTTCTGGACGAAGAAAGGCGTAGAAAGTGTAGGTTTGGACATTGAAGATAAGGATGCCGAGTAAAGCAATTCCCCTAATTTGATCAATGGTTTGTATTCTAGAGCTGTTAGTTGTGGTCATGGGTTAAAAGTAGTTATTTAGATTTGATATTTTGTATCTGAAATATGCTACTTGCTTGATTTATAGTAGATAAACTTTTGATGTTTACAGTTTGAGAATTGTAAACCTACAAAATGTAACGACCCTAAGATTGACAAAGTAAGCCTAAATGTGTTGTGGAGTGCTATTTTAGGAGCATTAGTGTTTTATGGTAGCATTTAGATACCATTAAGTTTTAGCTGGCGGAAGAGGCTTGGCAAGTAGATTTTTGCCAATAGTAGCGAGGTTTGTATGATACACCCGATGGAAATGGAAACCCCGCAGCCCGAGTGTAACGAGGGGAGGAGTTGGAATGAACAGCGGGACTAGCCTATGATAGTAGTATTGTACCTGATGTTTTAAAAAAATAAACTCGCAGATTTACACAAAATTAATCTATGAAAATCTGCGAGTTTTATCAGAGAAATCTGCGATAAAAAAGTTATTTCTCAATAAGGAAACTTTCCTTTGATTGACGCACTTTTTTCAAACCAGCCAACCAATCGTTGGCTTCGTCACGGTAGCCCAAAGGCAAAACAGTTACGCTTTTTAAGCCTTGTTCGTTCAGTTTCAAAATTTCATCGTACTTCGCATTATCGAAACCTTCCATTGGCGTGGCATCTACTTTTAACAAAGCAGCTTCGGCAATGGCCATACCGAAGGCAATATAAGCCTGACGGGCAGCGTGCTCAAAATTAACCTGAGCTTCGCGAGGTAAGTACAAACTTTTTAAGCGAGTTACATAATCTGCCGTAGCTTCGTTAGGCACGCCACGTTCTGCGTTGGTGCGGTTGAAAACCTCGTCGATACGTTCTTCGGTATAGTTGTCCCAAGCGGCAAAAACCAACACGTGTGAAGCGTCTACAATTTGCGATTGGCTGAATGAATGTGGTAACAATTCCTGTTTTAAGGCAGGATCGGTAACTACGATGACCTTGAAAGGTTGCAGGCCAGACGAAGAAGGGGCCAAACGGGCAGCTTCTAAAATTTGATCTACTTTTTCTTGTGGAACGGGTTCTCCGTTCATTTTTTTAGTGGCATAACGCCAGTTTAATGCTTCAATTAAGCTCATGATCTTTTTAACGATTGATATTTTTTATAAATCCTTGTACGGCATCCAGAAGAATGTGCTGTTGCATTTCGTCGGGAGCTGCGGTTAGGTTAACCATACTGATAGATGTTAGTCCGTGTAGGATAGACCAAAGTGTATGAAATTTCAGTAGTTTTCGCTGTTCGTCGTCTTGAACCATCAAGTTGCTAATGGTTGCGATAACGATGCTGCTGAAATTGCCTATTTCTTCAATTTCTCTCGCTTTTTGGCAGCTAGGAATGCCTAAGCCAAACATCATTTTATAATAAGCAGAGTTTTGGAAAGCAAAATCAAAATAGGTTACTGCCATTTGTGTAAGCTGTTGCTCTGGTGCTGCATATTTCTCTTTAGTGCTTTGCATAGCAGTAGCAAGCATATTAAAGCCGTTCTTCACAAACTCTTCTTGTATGGCGTCTTTGCTTTCAAAATGGTTGTACACTACAGGTAAGCTGTAACCAATGGCTTCCGCAATTTTTCTGATAGAAACCGCCTGCCAACCCTCTTGTAACACAATTTCTTCTGCCACTTTAAGGATTGCATTTTTGGTTAGCTCCTTTTGTTTTTGTCTATCGTTTTTAACTAACATCTAAATAAGTTAACACTGTTAGCAAAAGTATAAGTTAACAGTGTTAGCTAAAAATATTTTAGTTGTTTTTGACTGAAAAATGATAGAGTGGTTTTGCCACAGATGCACAGATGTAGAATAATTGAATAGTATATTTTTCTTTTAACGGTTATATGAAGCTGAAAAAAATCTGTGTATCTGTGGCTAAAAAAGCTAAATAAAATGAGCTGACAAACAATTTGGCATAAAATGAGGTTGTTTTTATGCGAGCATAGCTTTTTGTTGTGTTTGCGAAATAGCAATGAGTATGAGATTAAAATTAGAGACGATGAAAAAATTAATATTATCTGCCGTTTTGGTGGTTGCTGCGGTTGCAGGAGCGATGGCGCAAGAGGTGAGGGGTTTTTATTTGAAACCTACAGGAAGTTATTTCTTAAAAGTTATGCCGGTTGAGTTCCCAAATGTGGGCGAATTACAACCGAGAGACAGGGTATTTAATATCAATCCGCTGAATGGTAATCAAACTTTTGTATCTGAGGAAGCGATTACGGGATCTTTTGGGCAAGGTTGGAGAGCTGGTGTAACTGGCGGATTTAGATTTAGTCCGGTGGTGGCACTTGAGATGGGAGTGAATTATTTCCAGAGCGATAAGCAAACCATGGCTCGACAAACTGGATATAACCAAAATAATGGTGCTACACTACTGTCCATCCATTCGCAGGGGCAGGTAAAGGCAATTGATTTAACGCCAACTTTGGTTTTTCATGTGCCTACTTCTAAAAACTTTAGACCATACTTAAAAGTGGGTGCGGTATTGCCAGTTTACGGATATTTAGATATTACAACAACTGTTAATGACCAAACAGGAGCCATAGCCAGCGAAATTGACCCAGGGTTAAGGGCGGTACAATTAACTAGAGAAGAACGTGTGGAGCCTAGGCCAACCATTGGCTTTTTAGGTGCTGCAGGTTTCAGTGTTCCAATTGGCTCAAAAGTAAGTTTCTTCAGTGAGATCGAGTATCGTAACGTATCGGTAAGTAGTAAGGAAAAGGAAATTAGGAGATTTGAAGGTACTGGAACTACAATTTTAGGAACGCAAGTGCCAATTACGATAAATGATGTGCCAACAGCGCAACGTTATACCGATTATCATAGAAAAATCGACAGAAATTCGAATGTGCCGGGTAATGCGAACTACGATGAAAACCGAAGGGGTGATGATTTAAGATCTTACATCAACATTGGTGGTTTAGGTATGAACGTAGGATTGAAATTGGCATTTTAGTAACATTGTAGTGTCATATTGAGCTTGTCGAAATATTTGATAGTTGGACTTCGACAAGCTCACTGACAAAGTTTGCTGTTAAGCAGGAATTTGCTCCACCACTAACTCGTTGTCTGCCTTATCATAATAAATGCAGGTCATCTTGTCTAAATCAACTATCCATTTCTCTATGCCGTTTACCGCACAATCTTTACAAAATGTGTAGTAGTCCGTTTGCCCTTGTTGGTGTGCTTTAAGTTGTTTTACAAACTCATCTTTGTTTACTTCATCTGCAATTGGAAGGTTTTCGTATTGCGGTTCTGACGAAGTTTTGTAACCATCTGCGCCAAAATATTCGGTGTGGCTGTCTTTTACCCAAGTTTCGAAACCTAAAACGCCCATCGCTTTAATTTCTTGAATGTATTTTGGGAAATCTGCGCCAGACTTTACTTTCTCGTGCGCTTGCTCTATTTGTGCTACTGTAAACATTTTTCTTTGCTTTAAATTGTTAATGCAAAGATGGAACGAATTGCGAACTTGTAATTGTAAAAAATCGTTTTTCTCTAAAAAAGCTTAAAACTTTCTGGAGTATCTCCGGTGTGTTGTTTAAAATCTTTGATGAAATGAGATTGATCAAAAAAGTTGTTGTCATAGCAAATTTGTGCCAGAGATTTCTGGGTATTTAATTCGCTAAGTACGTTGTTAAACCTAACAATGGATGAAAACTTCTTTGCTGAAACGCCCACTAATTTCCTAAACCTTTTTTCGAACGGGCTTTGGCTAATGGAGAGCTGTTCGTTAATTTCTTTGATTTTGATATTGCCTTTGTGCTGGTAAATTAGTTTTACAGCATTAACGATGAGTTGGTCTTGCACTATTTCCTTTAACTGCGAAAGTATAAATTGCTCTACCACCTTAATGCGACCGTAATCTGTAGTGGCTAAATAGAGTTTCTCTTCAGTTTCACTGATCTTGTGTTTGTCGAAAATTTCATGAAGAGAGATACTCTCGTTAAATAGCTCATTTGCTGGGCAGGTACTAAATGAAGCCAAGCCAACCTCGGTAAAATAAACGAGAATGGTGCCGATGTTAGCAGAGTTTTTGAAAATCTTGAACGTATCGGCAACACCGCTAATACCAGCGTTTGCTAATATTGTTTCTCCCGAATTAGTAATGGTAGAAAGTTGCCCCTGATACTGAAAACCTATCACTAAACCTGTTGATGGCAACACCTTGTAAGTATTAGCTTCTACATTTTCTGAGATGGCAAAATACTTAACATACGGTTTTAACCGTTCGGTAGGGGCAATCTTTTCAAAGCGCATTTGCTTAAACTAGTTCTTTATCTTCGATTTGAACAGTTTCTCTAGCTTGTCCATTTTAGGGAGTATAACCGCTCTGCAGTAAGGTGCTTGTCCGTTTTTGATGTAGTAATCTTGATGGTAACTTTCTGCTACGTAGAAAGTTTGAGCCTTATCGATAGCCGTTACTACAGGTTTGCCAAAAGCATTTTCTTTGTTAAGCAAGGCTTTATATTTCTCTGCAGTAGCTTTTTGTTGCTCGTTGTGGTAAAAAATTACCGAACGATATTGTGTACCAACATCGGCACCTTGTCTGTTCAGCGTAGTTGGGTCATGCAGTTTCCAGAAAATTTCTAGCAATTCTTCGTAGCTAATTTTTGTTGGATCGTACTGCATTTCAATTACCTCTGCGTGGTTGGTCGTTCCGGTGCAAATATCTTCGTAGGTTGGGTTGGGCAAATGCCCACCTTCGTAGCCTGAGCGTACATTGCTCACGCCATTTAAACGTTGAAAAACAGCTTCGGTGCACCAAAAGCAGCCCATACCAAAAGTTGCTTTTTCGAGTTTAGGTTTTTGCGCATCGGCGCCAAGTATAGAGAAGAGAATTAAGGATGTCATAATTAACCTTTTCATTTTATAGTGTTATTTTATACAGTTTACCCTCATTGAAGGCATGAAACAATCTCCAGTATGGTTATAAATGAAATTTGCTTTAAGATTGCTTCGTGCCTCGCAATAACGAGCTGGTTTTACTCGCTAATAAAGATACGTAAAAGCCATTGCAATAGTTTTAGCTAGTGATAAAATGACATGCGGCTTAATAATGGTTGTGCCATGCACTGTTTTTTGTGCTATAGCCCCCGATTGAAGGGAAATACTTTTTTGGAGCGCCTCCATCCGTTCGCTGTCATGCTGAGCCTGTCGAAGCATTTTTGCCATAATTATCCTTCGACAGGCTCAGCATGACAGCGCTACAAAAAAGATTGAACTGAAAGCGGGACTAGCGGAAAATATCGTCACTGCAATTGCGCTTCAAATTTTAAACACCATCCGTTATCCACATAATTTAATGTTTGTTTCGATGTGTTAATAACTTAAATAATTGATTTTTAATTTTTTATGATGATATTTTTAAGGTAAATGAGGTTTGTTAACATATCTTTTCTAAATTTAACTTGAACATTAAAATAAACGATATGTCAACACCTTATATTCCGTGTTTAGACTTAAACACCTACGTGAACGGAACTGAAGAGCAACGTAAGAAATTTTCTGATGAGTTGGGTAAAGCTTTTAACGATTCGGGTTTTGTAACGATTACTAATCATGGCGTTAGTCAGGAGCTGATAGATAAACTCTATAAAAACATTAAAGACTTATTTGCGTTGCCAGTTGAAACTAAACGTAAGTACGAAAAAGTTGAATTGGCTGGACAGCGTGGCTATACGAGTGCTGGTAAGGAAACTGCTAAGGGTGCAAAAACTGCCGATTTGAAGGAGTTTTGGCAAATTGGGCAGACGGTTACTGATGGAGATTCGATTAAAAATGAATATCCGGAAAATGAGGTGGTAGAAGAGTTGCCAGAGTTTAATACGGTAACTAGAGAGATTTACCAGAAATTAGAAGAGAATGGTAAGCATTTATTGAGGGCTATTGCCACGTATTTAGAACTTCCAATTGATTATTTTGACGAACATGTACATAACGGAAACTCAATCTTGAGAGGTATCCACTACTTCCCAATTGAGGATCCAGACTCTATTGCGCCTGATGCGGTACGTGCGGGTGCGCATGAAGATATTAACTTAATTACCTTGTTGATTGGTGCTAGTGCCGATGGTTTAGAAGTTTTAACCCGCAGCAATGAGTGGTTGCCAATTAAAGCACATCATACTGATATTGTGGTAAACGTGGGTGATATGTTGCAACGTTTAACTAACAATAAACTGCGTTCTACTACGCACAGAGTAGTAAATCCGCCTCGAGAATTGATGAAGACTTCGCGTTTTTCGGTGCCTTTTTTCTTGCATCCGCGTAGCAATATGAGTTTAGCTAGTCTGGATTCTTGTATCGATGCAGCGCATCCAAAAGCTTATACTGATATGACTGCGGGAGAATATTTAGATGAGCGTTTGAGAGAGATTGGGTTGAAGATGTAGTTTTAGCTTGAGGTCGATTATTAGTTGTTTTTACAGCAATTAACACCCCGGTCTTCGACCACCCCTCTAAAAGAGCGGAATGGCGACTTGTTTTCCCCTCTTTCAGAGGGGTGCCCAACGGGCGGGGTGTTTAAACGTACATTAAACTGAGTTTATTCGAATGATTTTAACACAAAAGCTTCGATTGTAGATCGGAGCTTTTGTGTTTTATTGCTTTTTAATTAGGCTATCAATTGCAACTTTTGGTATTAACTTTGGAAGTTCTTCGGGTTTAGGCAAAGGTATTACAACTTCTTTTACGGCAGGCTTAATTGGCGTTTTAGCAGTGTTGGTTGTTTTTGCTTTGATATTATTTTTTGCCGTTGGCTTAGCTGCAGTGGCTTTAGGCTTCGGTTTTATAGGTACACCTTTAATGATATCAGCTTTGCTGGTTGGGCGTAGTTCTGGCTTCCAAATAAAGCCCGTTAACAATGCTTCTTTGGTAAGTTTATCCAAAGGATCTACAGCGCCTTCTACTTCACGTACAGTTACAATGTGGGTAAGTTCCTTGTCGGCAAACTTAAAACGTAGCCTACTGCTTACCGTTTGGTTTACGTTATCGTACTCGCCTTTGTTGTTTTTACTGTAGTAAATACTTTCTGCATTACCATCAACATACATATTACGGAGTTCTCCTTCTACAAAAAAGCCAGTGATGACTTTTCCCTTCACTTGGTTAAACTTGGTAGAATCGCCTTCTACGTTCACCAAAAATCCGTTCTGTAACACTTGGAAATTGTGGATTTTACTGTTTTTGAAGAAAACGTTAATGGTATCACCAGTTTGTTGTGTGCCGTTAGACCAAAGAATGGGGTTATTGTACCAGCGCAAGGTTGAGTCTGCAGAGGTATAAAACAGCGAATCTGCTTTTGCCTGCATATTGGCTTTGTACACCCTCACATTATGAAAAGCTTTAATTACACGAGCTCTTACCGTATCAGCGGGGTTGGTAACTACTGTATCTTTAGCTAAAGTTTTTATCGCTGTGCTTGCCGCATTTTTAGCAGCAGTTGTAGTTGCAGCAGTTGATTTTGTGTTTTGCTTAGCTTTTGCTACTATAGCTTTAGTAGATTTGTCTACAGTTTTCTTTGTAGAATCGGCAACAACAGTGGCAGTTTTTAACAAGCTATCGGCTAACAAGCTATCTTGCTGTAGTTTATTTTTAGTGAGAGTTAAGCTATCTGGTAGTGTAGGCGGAGGTTCTACCTTTGGCTTTCCTCCATTTTTTTCCAATTCTTCACGCTCTCTACGCTCTTTTCTGCTTAGTTTTCTATCTGGGGCTGTGGTTGGCACCTTTTTGTTTTTCAGTTCCTCACTTTGTTGCTGAAATAATTTTCTCGCTTCTGCTTTTTCCTTCTCCTTCTCTGCCTTCTCTTTCTCGTCTTCTACACCAATTTCATTGTCTTTTTTAACTTCTGGTCTGCTCAGCAAACTCAGGTCTTTTACTAAAGAACGTTGGCTTTCCAAAGTATCTGCACCGAGCCAAAGTGTATCGGGTATTCTTTTTTCGTTAACGGTAATGGTGTCTTTGGTACCAATGGCTACGTAGGCTTTTTGAGTTACTACAATACGTTCTTCGTCTCGGTAGTACTCGCCAAGTTGCCCCCAAATGTTGGTTTGGTCTTTGGTGTCCTTAAAAAGGATGTTTTTAACTGCTTTGCCATAACCTCTTTTGCCATAGTAATACAAACTATCTCCCTTTAACGACCTACTGCCGTTGGTATATAGGTTTTTTTTTCCGAACATGGCATTTTCACTTTTCGTGTTGTACGTGCCATTCTCTGTGTAAAGTTTATCTTCTTTGTTTTTGATGTGAGTTGGTCCGTAAAAATAAGTCCAATTGGTGCCCGTATTATAGCGTAGAGTTTCTTCCGAAGTTATAGTGGTCTTTTCAGCAGTTACCACATTAACATTAACTTTGAAGTAAGCATCTCGGGTATTCGAAAAGTAAAAACCTTCTTTACTTGTGATAGTTGCATCTTTATTCACAAGCTTCCCGCCAGTAGTATAAGTGCCAATTTTGGCTACCATGTCGTAGTCTAGAACGTTAGTAGTGAGTGTATTTTCTCTATCTAGCAAGCGCACATTTTTATCTAAATGCGCTTTTTTGGCATTACCATCGTAGTTCAAGAAATCTGAATAAATGTTCAGTGTATCACCTTGGTTAATGTGTACGTTTCTAAAAGCTTCAAAATAATTTCTATCAACATATAGCACCGCACTATCGCATCTAAGTATAGCGCCCTCATGGCTAAATACAGGTCTTCTTAGGTAAGAAATAGATTTTTTAGCGTCGATATCCGCTTTGTCTGCACTCTCCAATTTTATTTGGGTACGGTTCTGCGCAAGCAATGCGAATGGACAGATTAAAAGAAGAAATAAAAGGCGTAACTTTTGCACAGTACAAATTTACAATTTTTGATTCAGTTTACAGTTGGCAGTTTATAGTATTCAATTAGCAGTTTACAGTTAGTAGTTGTTAGTCGCAGAACAATCAAACAATTTAGCAATTCAACAATTACTTCCTATTTTTGAATAATGTTACCACTACAGCAATTTACCGACTACATTTCCAAGTATCAGCTTTTTACAGAGACTGACCATATTTTGCTAGCAGTAAGTGGCGGTAAGGACTCGGTGTTGATGGCACAGCTATTTAAACTCGCTGGTTTTCATTTTAGTATAGCACATTGCAACTTTAATTTAAGAGCTGATGAAGCAATGCGTGACCAAGCTTTCGTGAAGTTATTGGCCGAAGAAATGGAAGTGCCTTTTCATGTAGTTCACTTTGACACCAAAGCCTTTGCTAAAGAACACGGAGTTTCTACACAAATGGCGGCTCGGCAGTTACGTTATGAGTGGTTCGAGGAAATTCGTTCGCAACACAACTATCAGGCTATTGCCGTAGCACAACATCAAAACGATGCGATAGAAACTGTATTGCTCAATTTGGTTCGTGGTACAGGAATTAGCGGTTTGCATGGTATTTTACCCAAAAGAGGCAGTATCATTAGACCGTTGCTTTTTTTATCGCGTCAGCAAATAGATGATCTGATAGCAGAAAATAACCTGCCATTTGTAGAGGATAGCTCAAATTTGAGCAGTAAATATGCCCGTAACAACATCCGTTTAAACGTGGTGCCGCACCTGCGGGAAATTAACCCGAATTTGGAAGATACTTTTTCGCAGAACATGCTTCGCTTTGCGGAAACCGAAACTTTGGTGCAACAAGTGGTAGCGCAAACCAGAGAAAGAATGGTTAAGCAAGAAAATGGATTTGTGGCTTTAGAGCTAGCGGATATTAATGCCTTAAATCCGCAAAAATTATTGCTTTACGAATTGTTAAAACCTTTCAGTTTCACTGATAAATTAGTTGATGAAATTTTGCTTTCGCTAGATAAACAAAGTGGCATTTCTTTTTACAGCACTACCCATCGAGCTACTATAAATAGGGATCGGTTGTTGATTTCTGATGTAAACAAACCTTCAAAAAATGAGCTGAAGTATTTACATGGAGAGGGAAGTTTGGCGATAGATGATATCCAAACTTTGTCTTTGAGGTTTTCGGAAAGCATTAATTTTATTTCAGATAAGAATTATGCTTATGTAGATGCTAATTCACTCATTTTTCCGTTGATATTGAGATTTAAGGAAGACGGAGATAGATTTAAACCGCTTGGCATGAAGTCTTTTAAAAAGCTCAGCGATTTTTTTATCGATGAGAAAGTGCCTTTGCCTCAGAAAAATAAGGTGCCCCTGTTAATCAACGGTAATGGTGAAGTCATTTGGGTTGTAGGTATGCGACAAGACGAAAGGTACAAAGTAGCTACAACAACAAAAAAAGTTGCTATATTCGAATTATCAAAATCATAAATGGACGGCAGATACACCTATATCGAAAAACAATACATCGGTCGCGATTATATCCGTATTTGTATACGCTTAATTATGGCGGCATTCTGTTTCGCAGTTTATGTGTACGAGAGAGACCGCGACAATACTGTAGATCTATTTCTGGTAGTGGGTTTTGGTATCATTGGCGTTTCTATTGCCTTATTGTTTCTGGTGCAGTATAAAACTGTAATAGAAAACAAAAGGGTAGTGATAGATGGCTTATGGACAACCAAAAAAGTAGTGATAGACTTAAATAACGTTGTTGATATCCGTAAAGAAACCTATAGCAGGTATTTCTTTAATAACCCAGTTTATAATCTCCATAAAAATGGTACAGTACGCTTTTTCTCGTCGGGAAGAGATGCTGTGGTGCTAACGGATAGAGATGGCTTAAAGTATTACATAGGTACCCAAAGACCTAACGAAATGTACTTGGTGTTGCAAAATGAAATGAAGGCTTAAGCTTATTAATGTGTTATACTGCTCTTAACACTTCTAAGTTGTGAAGCACATTCCCCAAATTTCCCTCTATTTTTTGCCGGTTTGCCTTCGTAAGCTTTGTTTTTGGTATTTTCAGCATTTATGGAGCTAAAGGCATTAAAATTGCAATAGCTGTAGAAAAACACATAACCATGAAAAAGTACATCTATCTATTTCTTGCGCCATTTGCGCTTGGGATTTCTGTTGCTAAAGCACAAACCTATACAGCTAAAGTATCTAAAGACTCAGTAGGGGTTTTAACCAACAGGCTCGAGGCTCTAAAGATTAGCCAAAAAATACAAGAGCTAAAAATTGAAGAGGCTAAAGAGGAGGCTGAAGTTGAAAAGTTAAGGGTAAAACTTTTAGATGCCAATGATAGGGCAAAGGAATCGGCAGCTAAAAGCAGCAGCAATATTGCAGGTACTGGAACTAGCAATGTTAACATTAAAGAAACCGAAAAGCTAGCAAAGAAAGCTAAAAGCGACATGCTCGACTCTCAAAAAGCTTTAGAGCGATTTAATAAGCAGATAAGTGCTGTAGAAAAGGTGAGGTCGCAAATACAAGCCGAAGAAAGAAAGGCAGGTTACAAAAAGCCTACAATCGTATTCAGTTATCAGTAACTAATCATAAAGGTGCCATTGGCACCTTTTTTTGTATCTGTCTTTTATCAATTTTATTACCCACAGATAACAATGTTTAAATAAGATATGATTTACATTTGCCTTCGTAATCTTTAATAGAATTACATAACAACCACATGAAAATAGGAATAGTTTGTTACCCTACCTTTGGAGGTAGCGGCGTAGTAGCTACCGAGTTAGGCAAGGCATTGGCTAATCAAGGACATCAGGTTCATTTTATTACTTATAGCCAGCCGGCTAGGTTAGATTTCTTCTCTGCTAACTTGTTCTATCATGAAGTTTCGGTAAGAGATTATCCTCTTTTTGACTATGCTCCTTACGAATCGGCATTAGCTAGCAAATTGGTTGATGTGGTTCGTTTTGAACAGCTTGATATTCTACATGTTCATTACGCTATTCCGCATGCTTCGGCAGCTTTTATGGCCAAACAGATATTAGCTACTTACGGTATTAATATCCCATTTGTAACTACATTGCACGGCACCGATATCACTCTAGTAGGAAAAGATGCAACCTATAAGCCTGTGGTAACGTTTTCCATTAATCAAAGTGATGGCGTAACTACAGTTTCGGAAGATTTAAAGGAAGATACCTATGGTCATTTCGATATTAAGAAAGAAATTAAGGTAATCCCTAATTTTATTGATTTTAACCGTTTTAGCTTACAACCAAAAGATCATTTCAAAAAAGCTATTGCACCCAATAATGAGCGTATTCTTATTCATACTTCTAATTTTAGAAAAGTAAAACGAACCGAAGATGTGATAAGGATGTTCGAAAAGGTACAGCAAAAAATTCCTTCAAAATTATTGATGGTAGGAGATGGTCCAGAACGTTCTGCTAATGAGCAACTGTGTAGAGAATTAGGTATTGGCGATAATGTAAGGTTTTTGGGTAAACAAGATGCTGTAGAGGAAATATTGTCGGTCTCCGATTTGTTTATAATTCCTTCAGAAAACGAAAGCTTTGGTTTGGCGGCACTAGAGGCAATGGCTTGCAAAGTTCCTGTAATTTCATCTAATGCCGGCGGTTTGCCAGAGTTAAATATCGACGATTTCTGCGGCTATATGTGCAACGTAGGCGATGTTGATGATATGGCAAATAAAGCCATCACTATTTTAAGCGACCAAAAAACCTTAGACTACTTTAAGGAAAATGCGCTAACAAGGGCAAAAGATTTCGACCTTAAAAAAATATTGCCACAGTACATTTCATACTATGAAGAAGTAATAGCCGGAAATAAATAACGCTTAATGTTTTGGCTCGAATATTTAGCTTATGCGCTAATTAACTTTTGTATATGTAGAAGTAGTGGTAGTTTTAACATTGTTGATGATATAGAAATACTGATATTTTAATGTTGTGGCATCTAATTGTAATACAGTAGCCTTGAAGGTTAAATCAAAAACATTACCGTCCGTTCCTTTTATTGTTAATGTTTTTTGATCTGCAGATAAAGTCCAAGTGCCAACATCAGCCAGCTGCGGGTCTGAAGAAAAGCACTTTTCCGCACCTTGATCCATCGCCACTATGCTGTTCGGTTTATAGATAACGATATCGTCTAATTCACATTCATCATATTCCAAAAAATCATTTCTAGTATAATTTGGGCCATCTCCCTCAATAAGTGAGGTTTCTGCAGTTAATTTCCACTTGGTGTTTTCCAATGCTTTGGAGCTTGCACCGCCACCCGTTTCGTTTATATCTGGTGCGGGTATATAATAAGTGTCTTTTGCACAAGAGTTTAATAAAATGCTTGCCGAAATGAGTAAGTAGATGAGCTTTTTCATTATTTTTGAGTATAAAGGTAGTCTATTTCCTCCTTCTAAAAGAGATGGGAGTACGTAATTTGAGATTATTTGATTTTTGTTTCTAAAAAATATATCAGCAGGTAATAAACGTAGCTTTTTCATCTGAGGTTAATTTAAATTTGACGCAAAATATTAAAAATAAACTACTTGTCAAAAATTAAACAAACTGGTGTACCTACATTAATGCGTTTGCCGCTATCTGTTAATTTCCCGGTTTTAGCATTGCGATTAAAAATTACCACATCATTGGTATATTGGTGGGCTACCAATAGGTACTTTCCCGTAGGATCAATGTTAAAGTTACGAGGTCCTTTTCCCAGCGTGTTCACTGTTTCTACAAAATTTAGCTTTCCGTTTTTTTGTACGGCAAAAACGTTGATGGTGTTGGCATCACCTCGGTTACTTTCGTATAAAAACTTTCCATCGCTAGAAAGGTGTATATCGGCAGCATCTATCTTGCCATTAAAATCTTTGGCTACGGTTTCTACTTCTTGTAGCAATATCAAGTTGCCATCACTATAACTAAAAGCGCTAATTTTCCCATTAAACTCGTGCGCTAGGTAGGCATATTTCCCGTTAGGGCTAAATGCTAAATGACGTGGTCCAGAGCCTGAATTGGTTTTAATACTCGTTTTTAACTTCAATGGTTGGGCTGCCGCAGCATCGTAATGATAGATGTAAACTCTGTCTTCTCCCAAATCTGTAGCCACTACATATTTTCCATCAGGAGAAAACAATACCTGGTGCACGTGTGCGCTAGCCTGACGTTTGTCTGGACCACTGCCTGTGTGCTGTATGTTCTGCTTGAGTGCAGAAAGTGAGCCATCAGCTTTTACACCAAAAACACTGATACTTCCGCCGCTGTAATTCGCCGTCAACACGTTTTTGCCATCGGTTAAGATAAAACAAGGGTTAGTCCCTTTGGTTGCTTCCTTGTTTAGGAATGAAGCTTCGCTTGTTTGCTGATTAAACTTGAAAGCGCTGGCTGCACTATTGGTGCCGTCTTCGTAAACGCTGTATAAAAAATCTTTGTTTTTGCTTAGCGTAAGATAACTCGGATTCGAAACATTTCTGATAACATTTAGCTGTTTAGTATTAGCTGTTTTACTGTCAAAATTGTAGATATAAATACCTTCACTATTGCCCTTGTTGGTGTAAGTGCCAATAATTAACTTAAAATTTTGTGCATTGGCTATTAACGTAGAAACACAGAACGATAGAACAAGCAAGAAAGATTTACGCATTTTATTCAAATTAAGAGTGAAAGATAAATAAAAAATGCGCAAAGTGTTAATTCTGCGCATGCTATTTAGGTTTACTTAATTAAGTGTTTAATCTGGATAAGCTCGTGCTCGTCTAGGTATCTCCATCTGCCTCGTGGCAAATCTTTTTTGGTCAAATTGCCGTAAACTACACGGTCAAGTTTAACTACGTCATAGCCTAAATGTTCGAAAATACGACGTACAATTCTATTTTTGCCACTATGAATTTGGATACCAATTTCTTTTTTGCTTCCACCAGCTACATAAGAGATACTGTCTGGCTTAATGAAACCATCTTCTAATTCTAAACCAAATTGAATTTTATTAAAATCGCCTTGCACAAGGTTTTTATTAAGCTCTACCTGATAGATTTTAGTAATGCCATTACGTGGATGAGACAATCTATCGGCCAAATCACCATCATTAGTCATTAATATCAATCCTGTGGTATTTCTATCTAAACGACCAACTGGATAAATACGCTCTTTGCTGGCTTTGTCAACCAAGTGCATCACCGTTTTTCGCTCTTGTGGATCATCAGTAGTGGTGATATAATCTTTTGGTTTGTTTAAAAGCACGTAAACTTTCTTTTCGCGTTTTAAAAGCTCACCATTGTATCTTACCTCGTCTTTATAAGGATCTACTTTGTGGCCTAACTCGGTAACAACTTTGCCGTTTACACTCACTACTCCCGCTTCAATCAATTCATCAGCTTTACGGCGAGAACAAATACCTGCATTAGCAATATAGCGGTTCAAGCGTATTAAGTCTTCTTCTTCTTTGGTTTTTCTACTTCTTAAAGTAGGGGCAACTCTTTCTCCTTTATCTTCTTTTTTACCTTTATAGCCACCTTCTTCACGCTTTCTGAACGGTCGGTTGTCGCCATATTTGTCGCCTTTTCTATCCGAAAATTTAGAAGCGGCGCCATCTTTTGCGTAGCTGTCTTTTTTCGCGTAGCTTCTTTTGCCGTTATTGCTTTCTTCGCGGCTACTGTTTCCCCTAGTGGCAAAAGGTTTGTCTCTTTTTTCCCACGGTTTATTGTCTCTTCTGTCTGATGAACCTTCGTCACGTTTGCCTCTAGCAGAAAAAGGTCTGTCAGATTTTTCCCAAGGTTTACTGTCTTTTTTATCGAATGATTTTTTGAAACCCGATGTTTCACTAGAATCTGTTCTAGGTCTGCTAGAGCGAGATGGAGAATCTGCGCCTCTGGTTTTACCGCCTTTAAAATCTCTTTTGTCTTCGGTGCCAAAACTTCTGCGGTTGCCGTCGTCTTTTGCACTAAATCTTTTTGGCTTGTCACTGTCTGTCTTCTCGGTTCTTCTTCCGGTAGTGCTTCTGCCTGGTTTGGACTTGTCATCCCGACTTTTCCCTTTGTTACTATTTGTCATTGATACGCTTTTAATCGCATAAAATAATGCGGCTGCAAAGTTAACAAATTTGTATGGATAAACAATTTGGAAATATACTCGTTTTAAGTAAAAATGTATGCGGTAAAATATAGCCTCACGGTATTTTAAACCCTTATTTTAGAGCTTATATTTGTAAGTGCTTGATAATTAAACTAATAAATTGTACCTTTGCGCACCAAGTATTAAGTGTTAACTAAAAAAGGAGGAAGATGTTAAAGAAACACCTCATCCCATTAACAGTAGTTTTAGGACTATTGGTGATGGCAAATGTGTTTGCTTATAAGCTACCAACCAAAGTAGAAAATCTTAAGAAAGATAACTATACCAAGAGTACAATAAAAACCGAAGAGCCGGTATTTTCAATAGCTCAACTAGAGTTTGCCGAAGAAACATTGCCAATTGGCGATACTAAGGTGAACAGCAAAATGAAGAGGACTTTGGCTTCATTTTCTTATGGAAATTTGCAGACTACTCGTTTGCATAAAAAAGCAGCTGAATGGTTTCCTGTGATAGAGCCAATTTTGGAGGCATATGGTATTCCTAATGATTTTAAGTACATCGCACTTGTTGAGTCGGGCTTAAGAGGTGGGGTATCTCCTAAAGGTGCGGCTGGTTATTGGCAATTTATGCCAGGAACTGCTCGTATGTATGGCTTAAAGGTAAATAAGAAGGTAGATGAACGCTACAATCTGAAAAAATCTAGCATTGCAGCTGCAAAGTATCTAAAGGAACTGTATGGCGTTTTTGATAGCTGGACATTGGTTGCCGCTGCGTACAACGTAGGCGACGGTCATATGAAAAGACAGATTAACCGTCAAAAGCAGGATAATTATTTCAAAATGAAGCTGAACCGAGAAACAGGTGCATACGTGTACAAACTGATTTCGGTAAAGGAAATTTTGGAAAATCCGAAGCGTAATGGCTACAAAAATCAAGAGGCGTTAATTGCCTACAAGCCGGTAGAGGAGGTAAGTGCCACTACTGTAGAATAAAAAATATTGGTATAGCTTTTTTATAAGCATTTTAAAAGGCTGTTTCCCGAATAGTGGAGGCAGCCTTTTCTTTTTATATTAGCCACAGATACACGGATATTTGGTGGTATACATTATTTGATGTTCCAATATTAAATCTTACTTGGCCAACTGTCTAGTGCACGTCATTTCGATGAGTGCAACGAAGAGAAATCTAATACGATGTTGTACTAATTGCTAAATTTCGTTCTAGCATTCGAAATGACGAAGTTGCTTGTATTAGAAAATTCAATGAAAGCTTGTAACCTCAGTTCGATAATTATTTGACTGATTTACACTTTATATTGTGTGTTTTATTCTAACCGACCCTGAAATAAATTCAGGGTGACGGTATATTGGCACTCCGTCATGCTGAATTTATTTCAGCATCAGTTTTAACGGCTTGTTTTGACATATTTAATAATCGAATCAGGTTTATAGATAAAGTCTTAACGGTTTCAACTTGTCAATTTTATTGACAAATGAAATGTTGATAGCAAATACCAATAGTGTATAAGGAAATATATAGTTAAATTAACCCTAATTAAATTTTTTACTTTCTACTTTTGAAGAAGATATGGCATTGCAGCAGTTAAAAGTTACCCAAGTTCAGCAGGAAGTTAATGAAGTAATCACAATTACTTTGCAGCCTAATGGCGGTGAAAAGCCGATTTACAAAGCCGGGCAGTTTTTAACTTTATCCTTCAAAGTGGGTGAGAAAGAATTGCGAAGATCATATTCCGCTTACAGTTCGCCCTTAGTAGATGAGCCTTTAGCAATTGCGGTTAAGTTGGTAGAGAATGGCGAGATTTCGCGGTTTTTACATCATTCGTTGCGGGAGGGTGATGTAGTAGAAGTAACCGAGCCTAACGGGATGTTCTTTTATGAACCTGACGATAAAGAACGGACAGTTTTCTTATTTGGAGCAGGAGTAGGGATTACACCTCTATATTCGATTTTGAAAACTGCTTTGGTAGGTGAAAGTAAATCGAAAATGGTGCTGATTTATAGTAGTCGCTCGGAAGAAGAAACTTTATTTTTAGAGGAGCTAAAGCAATGGCAGCACATTTATCCCGATAGGTTTAAACTGATTAATCTGTTTAGTAACTCAAAAAACTTAATGCGGGCAAGGTTAAATGGTTTTCTTATTAGTGAACTGATCAGAGAACAGTTGCCTTTTGTTAAAGAGGATGCCCTTTTTTATACTTGTGGCCCTGTTGATTATATGGATGTTTGTCGTATTTCAATTTTAGGTGCTGGTTACAAGCCGCATCAAATAAAACGCGAAACCTTTGTATTGCCAGAAGACGAAATAGATGAAGACGATGCTACAGAAAAAATAGTGGATAAAACCACTTACTCGGTTAACCTAATATTTCAAGGAGAAACTCATCACTTACAAGTTCCTTGGCCTAAAAGGATATTAGATATAGCGCTCGAAAACAAAATCAAGATACCTTATAGCTGTAGTGGTGGAGTTTGTAGCACTTGTACAGCTACTTGCATTTCGGGCGGTGTGCGTATGGATTATAATGAAGTGCTTACCGACGATGAAATTGCTAGAGGAAGAGTGTTGGTTTGCACTGGTCGGCCAACCGAAAATGAAACTACGATAACTTGGGAGTAATTACTTTGTCATTCCTATGATAAGGGGAATCTGCTATCCTTGTCATCATTCACGCATAGGCGGAACCCTAAAGTTCCGCTTTCAGATAGCATTGCTGCCTATTAGTATACTTATAAATCTCTCAAATCTGCTGCAGATCGGTTCTAATAAAAAAGCTAGCGATCTCTCGATGCTAGCTTTTTGTTATAGTTGTGTGATTTTATTTTCGCAAATAGATTTTACCATACGTAGATTTAAGAACAATCTTTTCTCCACCACCATTTAACTTTCCATTTACGGTGCTTCCACCAAATGCGTAAGAAAAAACAGATGGACTGGCAGCAAAATTGAATACTCCATCGCCAACAATGGTGGTTGTTTTTCTAGGGGCAGCAGGTTTTTCTGGGTTTGGTGGTGTAGGCACTGTAGCAGCTAAAGGTGCTGCAGAACTTTCGCTCGTTGTTGTAGTAGTTTTGCTTTTAGATTTAGCTGAGGTAGTGGTACTCGTAGACGTGCTAGTGCTAAATCCATCTACCGTGTAAACTTGCACATTTTGCCCTTCTGCACTTACACGTACAGGGTTTTCATCCATCACCAATTTAAGATCTTTAGCAGCATAAAGGTTTTCGTACTGCGAACTAATCGTCAAATTGGCTTTTGCTTGATCTGGTACTGTAACATCTATAAAACCATATACCGAAACCAAAGAAATTGGACCTTTAAACGATGGTGTTAATTTACCCTCTATATTGCCATAAAGGCTTTTTAAACTAATAGGACCGGTAACATTAGTTAAATTGAAATTTTCGTACTGTGTAGAAGCATCAATTTCACTTTTTAGGTTATTCAATACAATTACCGTTGAATCTCCGTGTGCAAATCCCGAGGTTTTGATAGATAATGCTACGCCTTGAGGAAGTTTCACCGTTAACTTTACATCTCTTTCAACTGGCGAAACGATAGCAACACTTTCTTTTTCTGTTACGCTGATACCAATACCCGTGTTATCAAAACCAGAGCTGCTCAAAGCGCTTAGGCCAGCCGCTCTCGGGTCTTCGGTTTTTCCATTTTTTTTGGTTGCTGCCGAAAAAATGATTTCCTTTCCGTCGTAGCCTTCTACTTTTAAGTTAGGGATATTGTTAATCACTAATTTTCCACTACTTTTTGCTAGCTTAAATTCTTTTTGGGCAAATGCTTGTACCACCGTTAAAAGTAGTGCCGAAGCTATTAACGTTATTTTTTTCATCTGTATAATTTGTTTTAATTTGATGAAGGTCCTTGTGTTTTAACCATCATGGTTTCATCTGTGTGTGTTTAATTATTGTTTGTTAATAGAGCATAGTGCACTTGCTCTTTCACAGCGTCTACAGTAAATGGATTGTTGGCCATCGCAATCAATTTATCTGTAGTTTCTGGGTTGCTGTTACTTCCCATTATCTTTACCAATTCTAATTGTACAATTGGGTCTTTTTGTTTACTTAATCCAGCCATTAACTGTTCATGGATATATTTGTCGTTCGAGAATTTCGATAAAACCTCTAAGGCTGCTAATCTCACATTATCATTGTTGTCGTCGCTAAAAGTTTTGCAAAGTTCCGTTTTCATCTTTTCATTCAGCACAACCAAAGCGCTGGCTTTAATAATGGCATCCATTCTATTGGCAACCGATGAACTGTCTGACAAGCCGGTATAAATTTCTTTGTGGGCATCTACTTTGGGTTGATGAGCGACTAAAATTCGCTGTTTTTTCACTGCATTAGTAGACTTAACAGCAGGTTCTACTTCTTCTAAAATTGAGAATGGAGCTGGTTCAACATTGTTATTATTGGTTGAAACAATTTGTGTCGGCGTTGCAGTTAACTCGTTCTTTTCTTGCGAAAGAAACAAATAAGCACCAGCTACTATAAATAACGAGCACGCTACGGCCAACCATGTATAGGTGAGTTTACGGCTCTTTGGCGCAGCCTCAAGTTTTAGGTTAGCTTCAACAGATTTGCGTTCTTCTAACTTGTTTAAAATATTGCCCAGCATGTTTGGAGGCAAAGCTTCATTTTCGAAGGCATCTCTATGCTCTTCTACATATCGCTTAAAAAAATCACGTTCCATAGTATGCTTTATCTTTTAATGCTGTAAAAATCTTTTTCTTCGCTCTGTGGTACTGACTTCGTACTGTTGTATGGTTAATACCGAGCATTCGACCAATCTCTTCCTGTCCCATATCCTCAAATAGATGTAATGAAACAATAGTTCTGTAGCCATCAGGCAGTTCTTGTATCGCTCGCTTCACATCGTCTACCTGACATTGAAACAAAAACTCTTCGTCTAAATCCACATCTTCATCCGCAACTGCTTCCAATTGACTATCGTCAGCAAAAACCATTTTCTTTTTTCTCAAAGCAGATATTGCCTGATTAATAGCAATCCGTTTCACCCAACCTTCGAAATTGCTTTGGTTTTTTAACCTATCAATCTGCTCAAAAGCCGTACAAAAAGCTTCCTGAACAATATCTTCGCTTTCGGCACTATTGCCCATTACCCTAAAAACTGCATGGTAAATACGTTTTGCGTACTTATTGTATAGCATGGCATAGCCTTTTTCTTCGCCGGCTACACATTGCTGTACCAATTCTTGTTCGTTTATAGAGATACTCAGATGCAAGGTGTTAAACTTATTTCTACTAATTTCTTAAATTCTGCGAATTAATAAACTTAATTCACGGAGCTTTTTGTTGCTAACTATATGATAGTCGCACGGGCTCACGATTTGTTGCATAAATTTTTGATTTTTTTTAAAGCAATCCTACTCTATATTTATTCCGATTAAAAAATAGTGTGGAAGCTTATATTTTTCATGTAATTTTTCGGGATTTATTTCGGATTGGGCTACCTCGCAATAGGCTTCACTCTTGTCGGGTCTAACGTAGGGCGTCATATAGGCCAATACGTAATTCAGCTTACTAAATACAATTGGTAGTTGAGGCTTCGCTCCAAAAAAGTTTTTTAAAGTGAATTTTTCGGCTGTTTCAGGGGTAACATGATATTTTCTTGCAGAAGAAAAGCCGTCGAATTGAAAATGTATTTTAAAGTAATTTTTATCGGTCATCTTTGTTAACACGGCAAAATTTAAACTGTCTGATTTAATTCTAAAGTATTCGTCTTCTCTGGAGTTGAATACTGTATCTATTTTTGTTAGCGTACCTTTTATGTATTCTTTAATAATGATTTGGAAATTTTTCCCTTTTAAGTCTGCGGATTTGATATTGAATTTTTCTAGACTAATTCCTTCAAAATACAGGATGTGTTGTAAATCTTTGAAATTTAGACCTCGTTTACTTGTTATTGTTGCAGTTGTTTGAGCGTAACTGGAACTTCCTAAAATGAATAGAAGAACTATTAGAATTAAATTTTTCATGCTTGGTGGATTATGTCTGTTAGGTTAAAACGTTATAATCTAGTCGGCAAAGCAGAAGTTTTGTTGCACGAGAAAAGTAAAAAAATCTAAATTAATTTTTGGAAGGTAAGCAGAGTAGCTTTTAAAAGTTCTTTCTTTTATATATAAACTTCATTTTACTGCTGAAAAACGAATTGCTCTGCTGGTTGTAGATCATTGAGTTTTCGTTGTAGATTTCCAGCTCCGAATTATTTTTGAGCTCAAATTGATTGAAAAATTTATTAGATCTTGTGGTATTAGCGTCTTTATATGCTGTTTCGAAGTTGATGATATTTCCTTTAACGCTAAATTTTGAAGAAGTAATTGGCAGTTCTTCGTATCCATTGTAGATTACAAATCTAGCTTTGGCGTGTCGAGGCTTATCATACAACTCAATTAGGGAAGTTGTACTATTTGAAAGTGGTGCTATTTGAACCCGGCCAAAATTATCTGTTTTAGCAAAAGATGAATCCGAATTGAATGTTATGCTAGCGGAATTGATGTTTCTAAATGAATCTAACGGATATGTTTTGTTCGTTTCAGAAAGATAGATTTCTTTTAATTCCCAGCTTCCAATTAATGTGGTAGGTTTTGAATTCTCTTTTTTACAACCGTAAAAACTTAAAATAACAATAAAGAAAGGTAAAATGTAGAGTAAGCGTTTTTTATTCATGTTTATTGTTCCGAACTTCTGGCTTTATCGCCATTAAAAATCTCCTGCATTAATTTGCCCCAAGCAAATGGGTTCAACAATGGATTGGTTTGACGCATATTCACGTTCATCATCCTATCAAAATTGTAACGATAGTTGGAGTTTGCAATCTCGCCACCATCTCTCGGCAGCGTTAATTTCATGCCGTTAATGCTCTGACGAGAGAGATTCTTTTTCGCAATAGCCATATCGTCATCAGCTACTTTTAGTGCCAAAAAATCTTTGTTAAATTCTTCTACCGTAGCCCAAGGATTAACCCTTACTGTTTTAAGATAAACGATTTCTGATTTGATTTGAACCATTGCCGTGTACTTGTTATCGGCTACAATTCTAGGTAAAACCAATGTTTTGCTAGTGAAACCTACTGCCGAGAACATCACCGTATCTCCCGGATTTACTACAAACGAAAAAAAACCTTGATAATTTGCAGCGTACTTTTGTCCCTTATTGCTCAAGTTGGTGATGGTAACATAGGGTACAACCATATTGCTATCAGCATCGGTAACAATACCAGAGAACTGAATCAGTTTGTTTGGCTGGGTTTTATCTTGTGCAAAAACCGAGCTTACAAAAAATAATAATATGATGGCTAAGGAATATCTCATCTGTAATACAATAATATAACAAATGTATATGCTATGGAGTTTCTATTTGGTTAAATTGTGTTAAAAGTGTTACGCTCTTTACGCTCTCTTACGCTTGTTCGGCTAAATCAACTGCTTGTACACCTTTAATTTCGGGCACATCCTTCATGATAGCTTGCTCAATTCCTGCTTTCATAGTCATAAAGCTCATTTTACAAGAACCACAGTTGCCCAACAATTTAACTTTTACAATGTTATCTGATGTAATTTCTTCAATAGCTACATTTCCCCCATCGGCTATCAGATATGGTCTGATACTTTCTAAAGCTTGCTCTACTCGTGCTGTTAAATCCATGTTGTTAATTTTAAAAAGATAAAAGTAATAAAAATTTAGCAATTAGCCATTTGCTGTGCATTGTGTATGGAAATCTGTTGTGCAATTTTTCCAGCAATTTCTTTAAATGAAGCTGCTTGCGGATGATCTTTTTGCAAAGAAATCGGAGCGCCTTTATCTCCTGCTTCGGTAATGCCCTGCACTAATGGGATTTCGCCTAAAAATGGCACTTCAAAACGTTGTGCTAGCTCTTTACCACCATCTTTGCCAAAAATATAGTATTTGTTTTCTGGCAACTCTTCTGGGGTAAAATAAGCCATGTTCTCTACTACACCTAAAACTGGAATGTTAATTCCTGGCATACTGAACATCTTTAACCCTTTTGTTGTATCGGCAAGGGCAACTTGTTGTGGCGTAGTTACTATTACCGCTCCGGCAATAGGGAAACTCTGACAAATTGTGATATGGATATCTCCCGTGCCAGGAGGCAAATCAATTAGTAAATAATCTAATTCTCCCCAATCGGCATCATTAAATAGTTGTTTGATAGCATTAGAAGCCATTGGTCCACGCCATGGCACAGGCTGATCTGGATCTGAGAAGAAACCAAGAGAAAGTAGCTTAATGCCATATTTCTCTATCGGAAGAATTAAGGTTTTGCCATCTGAAGTTTCTTTGGCACTAGGTTTAGCACCAACTAAATCGAACATAATTGGTACCGATGGCCCATAAATGTCTGCATCTATTAAACCAACTTTAGCACCGTCTGCTGCTAATGTAACGGCTAAGTTGCTCGATACTGTAGATTTTCCAACACCACCTTTGCCCGAAGAAATTAAGATAATGTTTTTAATTGCTTTCAGCTGACTAGTATCAACTGGCTTAGTTACCCTAGAGGTAATATTGATGTCGATTTCTGCTGCTGCGTCTACAAAATGCTTTACGGCATTGGTACAGGCATTCTTCAACATCTCTTTCATAGGGCAGGCAGGAGTTGTCAATTCAAGCGTAAAAGAAACTTTTTTATCTTCAATTTTAACATCCTTAATCATCTTCAAAGTAACCAGGTCTTTTTTCAAGTCTGGGTCTTCTACATGACTAAGTGCAGCTAAAACTTTTTCTTCGGTAATTATCATGCCGCAAAATTACTAAACATAAGCTACAAATAATTTTGTATCTAGCTTTTTGTTGTATTTTTAGCACAAAATGAGCCGCCGTTGACACCCATTTTGTGAAAGTGGTTATAATTGGTAAATTCCATTGAAAAAACGTGAACTAAACATTTGCTTTATGCGTTTGTTAAAATAATGATTTCTATATAGATATATGCAAATACCGAAAATTAAGATCCCTAAAAAATATTTGAAAATTGGCGCTTGGGTGTTGGGCGTATTTGCATTAATATTAGTTGCTGGTGGGGCAATAGCCTACTCTAAAAGAGAAGCGTTGCTCAATAAAATGGTGGCTAAGGCCATCAGCAAAGCTGAAAAAGACTACGGTTTAACGGTTAAAATTGGCGAATACGGCTTTAAAGGGCTAAGTAGCGTACACATGAACCAAGTGTCTGTGGTGCCCAAGGATAGAGATACCTTAACCACTATTAACGATATCACCGTTGGTGTAAAGATTTTTCCATTACTATTTGGCGATGTAAAGCTTTCTGAAGTGACTTTGAAGGATGGTAAATTAAATGTAGTAATGCGTGATACGCTAACCAACATCGATTTTATCCTTAAAAGAAAGAAAAAAGACAGCACCACTACTAAAAGCAAGGTAGATTTAAGTGAGATAGCTAGCAATTTGCTAAATCAGGTTTTTTATAAGATACCTGATGATATGGAAATCAATAATTTTATGATGCAGTTAAACGATAACGATACTGCCTTCGTGAAATTTCTAACTACCACAGCAACCATTGATGGTGGCGAATTAAAATCGACTATTAAGGTAAATGATACCGCTGCGGTTTGGCATGTTAATGGCGAATTAGATCCTGGAGATAAGCAATTAGATGTGATATTATTTGCCGATGGCAAGAAGGTAGAACTCCCTTATCTAGAAAATAAGCTGCACACCAAAATCAAGTTTGATACGGTAAGAACCCAAATGAAAGATGCTCGCTTTAG
Source organism: Pedobacter sp. (assembly GCF_031119335.1). GTDB lineage: Bacteria > Bacteroidota > Bacteroidia > Sphingobacteriales > Sphingobacteriaceae > Pedobacter. Next base: position 100,010 of record NZ_JAVHXT010000002.1, on the reverse strand, counting down.
CGGTGGAGATTATAAAATTTCCGGGTCTTGGGCTATCAAAAATTTATTGATTAACCAACCTCGTATCTCGGCAGAAGACATCATTGTTCCCGATGCTAGAGTAGAAGCAGATATGTTAATTGGGGAAAATTTTGTGTGTTTAGATAGCACCTCAACAGTTCATCTGCGTGATGCTTCTATCCATCCTTACTTGAAATACACACTTTCGCCGAACAAAATCTATGAGATGAAATTGAATGCACCAGAGCAAGATGCGCAAGCTATTTTCAATTCTTTTCCGGTAGGTTTGTTCGAATCGTTAGATGGTATTAAAGTGCAGGGTAAACTGAAATACAGCTTAGATTTCCATTTGGACACCAAAACGCCAGATAGTGTAAGATTTAGTTCTACATTAACTCCAACCGACTTTAAGGTGCTGCAATTTGGTAAAACAGACCTTACCAAAATCAACTCAGATTTTGTTTATACGCCCTACGAGTACGGCAAGCCAATGCGAAATATCACCATTGGCCCATCAAATCCTAACTTTACTAGGTTGGATGATATTTCTCCAAATTTTAAAAATGCGTTGTTAACTGCAGAAGATCCATCGTTTTTTAGGCACAAGGGCTTTGTAGAAGAATCTATCCGAAAATCTATCGCCGTAAACTTTAAAGAGAAGAAATTTAAACGAGGCGGAAGTACCATTTCCATGCAGTTGGTTAAAAATGTTTTCCTTAGCAGGAAGAAAACCTTGGTTCGCAAAGCGGAGGAAATTCTGATTGTTTGGCTCATCGAGAATAATCGTTTGGTGAGTAAATCTCGTATGCTCGAAGTTTATTTCAATATTATTGAAATGGGTAATAATGTGTACGGAATTGGAGAAGCTTCTAGGCATTATTTTGGTAAAACGCCGTCGCAATTAAGTTTAGGTGAAGGCATTTTCTTGGCGAATATAGTTCCCAAGCCTAAGGTTGCACTATACAAGTTTATGAGTAATGGTAGTTTAAAAGGTTATTTGCTGCCATACTTTAGATATATCGGAAATATCATGGCCCGCCGTGGTTTGGCGCCTGCAGACAGTACTGGTTATGGTTTTTACGATGTGCGTTTACGTGAAGGTTTACGTCAATATTTACTGCCAGACTCTACCACCATAGACACTAATGCAGTTGATATTGGTGAAGATGACATGATGACTCCAGAAGGTATGCAAGATAAATCGAAGAACCTTTTTGACCGTTTGTTTGGAGGTGCTGCAAAGAAAGATACCGTTAAAGTACAGCCCGGTACCGATACTGCAAAAACCAAAAAGCAGTTAAGGCAAGACCGAAGAGAGGAGCGCAGGCGACAAAAAGAAGAGGAGAAAAATGGAAACTAACGTAACTGTTCATGATAAGGAATTTGAGTTGTTGCTAGAAGAAGAGGCAATTGCTAAGCGCATTCGTTTAATGGCAATCCAGCTCAATGTTGATTACGAAAATAGAAATCCAGTTTTTATTGGCGTGCTAAATGGCAGTTTTCTTTTTATCGCAGAGCTGATGAAAGAAATTGATTTAGCTTGCGAAACTGAGTTTGTCAAAGTTGCTTCTTACCATGGCGCCACAAGCACCGGTGCGGTAAAAGATGCGTTTGGAATGCCGCAGAATCTCAAAGACCGCGATATTATCATTGTAGAAGACATTATAGATAGCGGTTTAACGATGAAGTACATTCTTTCTAAAATCCACGAACAAGAACCTGCATCTGTTGCAATTTGTACCTTGCTTTTTAAGCCAGATGCTTTGAAAGAAGAGGTAGAGAATTTGAGTTACATCGGTTTCGAAATCCCGAATGAGTTTGTTGTTGGTTATGGTTTAGATTACGATGGTTTGGGTAGAAACTTGAACCATATCTATAGGGCTATTTAAGGCTTTCGTCATTTCGAACGCATATGAGAAATCTGTTGCATAGAAGTGTTTGGTCTGGAGATTTCTCACATGCGTTTGTGACGTGCCAAAAAGTATTTCCACTTCTCCCCATAGCTATCCTATCGTGTCGACACATCTTTTGTACTTCCATTGAAAAGGTCGTCATTCCCGCGTAGGCGGGAATCGTAATGCAATTAGCAAGCCCATTAGCCGCTTTAAGATTCCCGTTTTCACGGGAATGACGCTAGATGGCCGGACTTGTGTCCACACGATGGGATAGCTATCGGGCGGTTTGATAAATAAAAACCTATGCCTGTAGCTCAAAAAGCCCTACAAAAAGTGATAAATTTTTACGAGTTTTGCAGGTAACTAAAAACCAGATGAAATCATTCCTGTGTGTAGCACTCGGGATAGTTAAAATCGTAATTCGTAAATCAAATGACCATACATAAAGAAGGATATACCTCAATTGCCCTGACCGTACTTTTTATATTTATCATCAATGCCGTAGTAGAATATAGATTTGCTGATATGTTTGTGCTAAGATGGTTTGTTTACATCCTTTCTTTCGCATTGTTTGTTACGGTACTGCAGTTCTTTAGAAATCCGAAGCGTACTTTTACCAATGGCGATAATTTGATTATTTGCCCTGCAGACGGTAAAGTGGTAGTAATTGAAGAGACTGAAGAAGGCGAGTATTTTAAAGACAGACGTTTACAGGTTTCTATCTTTATGTCGCCAGTAAATGTGCATATTAACCGTAACCCAATTTCTGGAGTGGTTAAGTTCTTCAAATACCATCCAGGTAAATATTTAGCTGCTTGGAACCCTAAATCGAGTACTGAGAACGAACGTACAACAGTTGTTGTAGAACATCAAAACGGTGCGCCGGTGTTGTACCGTCAAATTGCTGGTGCATTGGCCCGTCGTATTGTTTGGTATGTGAAAGAAGGCGATCAGGTTACACAAAACGAGCAATTCGGTTTTATTAAATTTGGCTCTAGGGTAGATCTTTTCTTGCCATTAGGTACTAAAATTAATTTAGAACTTAACCAAGTTGTTAAAGGTGGAATTACAGTGTTGGGTGAATTGAGCTAGTTTCTGCTTAAATAGATATTCGAGAGCCTTGTGAGTTGATACTTGCAAGGCTTTTTTATTGTCGTATAGAGGGTTAAGTTCTCATTCATTGCGAGGCATGATGAGGGGGTTTGCTTTGTACAGACCCAGGTTCATAGCCCTTATTGTAGCGGCATCTTCAAACGAGCGATCAATGTCATTAAGTTAAGAGAATCCGTAGGATTCTAATGTTTATAGCGCATGAATTGCTAGCGTTTTTGTTCGACCCCATCGGGGTCGAATGGCATTTTACTTATTATTTCTATAAATATTTGACCTCTTCGAGGTCTTTTAATTCCTTAACTTAATGACATTGAACGAGCAATAGCGAGTTTGAAATATAGCGAAAAGAAGGACAGATGTAAATATTTGTACTGTAACTGCGCTTCAAAAAAATCTTTACTATTTTTGACCATGCAAAATTCCAATCAGGTACTTAACAGTACGCCAAATGATATCGATACCATTTTCGAGTTTTACGATTTGGCCATTGAGCATCAAAAAAAGGTTTCATCTAAGCAATGGCAAGGTTTCGATAGGGAATTGGTGAAGGAGGAAATTGCTGATGGTAGGCAGTATAAAATTTTGGTAGATGGAAAGGTGGCTGGCATTTTTGCCGTAACTTACAGCGATCCGCAGATTTGGTTAGGTAAAGACGATGAGGGTGCGGTATACATTCATCGTATTGTAACGCATCCCGAATATCGTGGTTATGGTTTTGTGAAGGTCATTATCGATTGGGTAAAGGGATACAGTAAAACCAAGCCATTAGATTACATACGTATGGATACTTGGGCAGATAATGAGCGTTTGTTGAAATATTACACTAGCTGCGGTTTTAACCATGTTGGCGAAATTAAAATAGCTCCAAACAGCGGTTTGCCTAAGCATTATGAAGGTATTACTTTGAATTTGTTTGAAATTAGATTAAGGAACAAGGAATAAAGAGCAAAGACTTGGTGTTCACATTTATAAAGCATTAATCAAAGACTTATGGAAGATATATATTTAGATGAAATAATGGATGTTAAAGACATACTAAATAGCTTGAAGCAAATTTTTCCCGACTTGACAGTTTTTTACTATGACTTTAATGAGGACCCTCCTGTTGATTTAGACTTTAATAATCCGAAACATATATTTTTTAATTCTTTATATTCTGAAGAAAAATTTGAGCTAAGGTTTCAAATTTGTATTTATAGGACACCAAATGAAGATTATGAACAAAGACAAATATATATAGGTAAAATATTTTCAGACTTAAATAATGTTAGAGTTCTTGTGCCTTTCAATGACCCGGAAGAACGAAGTTACCCTTATTACTCGTTGTTTTTTGAAAAAGGCAAAATATTTTTAGCTGATGATAATGATACAAACTTTGCAGACGGCACAGAAGGTGTCGTGAAAGTAATTAAAGAGTATGCTATGGTAATGCCAAGATTTGATGCAAAAGCTCAACTGATAAAATAGTTAATCGGTTTGTATAAAGTACTTGATGTTTATACGAACTGCTAATACTAAATCCTAGCCACTGCCTAAGCTCTCGTATCGTTGCCGAAATAGATGCTTTGGTAGCTATCGTAGCGAGAAGGTTCAATTTCTCCTTCTTCTACAGCTTTGACAACGGCGCAACCAGGCTCGTTAATATGCCTGCAGTTATTAAATCGGCATTGGTTAAGTCTTTCTCTCATCTCCACGAAAAAGTGGCTCAGTTCTTCTTTTTCGATGTCTACAATGCCCAATTCTCTAATTCCTGGCGTATCTACCAAATAGCCGCCAAAAGGCAGGTTGTGCATTTCGGCAAAAGTTGTCGTATGCTGACCTTTATCACTCCATTCACTAACTTCTCCAGTTTTTAATTCAAAATCAGGTAGGATCGCATTGATTAAACTCGATTTTCCAACACCCGAGTGGCCAGAGAACAAAGTAGTTTTATCTTTCAGCAATGCTTCAATTTGAGGGATATTGGTGCCTTCCAAAGCCGAAACTTCGTAGCATGGATAGCCAATGTTTTCATAAATCGATTTGTAATCAGCTAATATTTCCAAACCGTCTTCGCTATATAAATCGAGCTTGTTAAATACTAGGGAGGTTGGGATATCATAAGCCTCGGCAACAACCAAAAATCTGTCGATAAAACCTAAAGAGGTGCGGGGAGAAGCTAATGTAACAATCAAAAAAGCTTGGTCTAAGTTTGCAGCAATAATTTGTGATTGCTTGCTTAAGTTAATAGACTTACGGATGATGTAGTTTTTACGATCGTGCAATTTATCAATTACGCCGGTGTCTGCATTAGGTTCAAGTTCAAAATCTACTTGGTCGCCAACGGCAATAGGGTTGGTGGTTTGGATACCTTTGATCCTAAACTTTCCTTTAATTCGGCATGAATAGGTGTTGCCATCTTCGGCAAATACTTGATACCAACTTCCTGTAGATTTAATGACTAATCCCTGCATATTTTGCGTAAAGTTACGAAAGTTAACGCTCAACCTACTCAATAATTTATTTTACCACCTAAGACACCTTAGCGCACTTAAGAATAAAATTTTCCTCCCTCTTTAATTATCCCTCCAAAGGGAGATACTAGGTGCTTATGCAATTTGCACTGTCATAAGCTATTTTATTTTCTCTCTCTTTCGGGGAGAACCGATGCGTAGCGAGCTCATTAATATCAAAATAGAAATTAACAACTATTAATAGATGCCGAAGGCAGAGAGAGCTTGCTCCGATAATTCGGAGGGCAAAAAAAGAAATGCCCCGACAATTTGCTTAACTATGCTCAGTATTTATTTTACCACCTAAGGCACCTTAGCACACTTAAGTCTAAAGCATTTTAAAAACTTAGATTTTCTTAGGTGTCTAAGGTGATTTATTTTAAAAACGAAAATGCCCCAACAATTTGTCGAGGCATCTTCTAAAGTTTTAGTATTTCTTATTCCGATAGATCGAAAGTTTCCATAAACTTAGTGGTAAAGTTACCGGCTCTAAAGTTAGGGTCTTTCATCAATTTCAAATGGAATGGAATGGTAGTTTTAATGCCTTCAATTACGAACTCACTTAAAGCACGCTCCATGGTACATATTGCTTCTTCTCTAGTTTGAGCAACACAAATTAGCTTAGCAATCATCGAATCGTAGTTAGGCGGAATTTGATAACCTGCATAAACGTGTGTATCTACACGCACACCATGACCACCTGGCGAGTGGAAATTAGTAATTTTTCCTGGTGACGGGCGGAAGTTGTTAAAAGGATCTTCCGCATTGATACGACATTCGATAGCGTGCATATCTGGCATATAATTTTTGCCAGAAATTGGAATACCTGCCGCTACTTTAATCTGCTCTTTAATCAAATCGAAGTTAATTACCTCTTCCGTAACCGGATGCTCTACTTGGATACGCGTATTCATCTCCATAAAGTAGAAATTACGGTGTTTGTCTACCAAGAACTCGATAGTTCCAGCACCTTCATATTGTACAGCTAAAGCACCTTTAATGGCCGCTTCACCCATTTTTTCACGCAATTCGTCGGTCATAAAAGGAGAAGGAGCTTCTTCTACCAATTTTTGGTGGCGACGTTGGATAGAACAATCTCTTTCTGACAAGTGGCAAGCTTTACCGAATTGATCTCCAATTACTTGGATTTCGATGTGGCGAGGATCTTCGATGTATTTTTCTAGATAAAGACCATCATTACCAAAAGCTGCACCAGATTCTTGACGTGCACTGTCCCAAGCGTTTTCGAATTCTTCATCTTTCCAAACTACACGCATACCACGGCCACCACCACCAGCAGTAGCTTTCAAGATTACCGGATAGCCCATTTCGTTGGCTAACTTAATGCCTTCTTTTACGCTTTCCAATAAGCCCTCAGATCCAGGGATGGTTGGAACACCAGCTTTTTTCATCGTTTCTTTGGCCGATGATTTATCACCCATATCGTTGATTTGCTCCGGCGTAGCTCCGATAAATTTAATTCCGTAATCGCGGCAAACTGATGAGAACTTCGCATTCTCAGACAAGAAACCGTAACCTGGGTGTATGGCATCTGCATTAGTTAATTCTGCTGCAGATATGATGTTTGGGATACTTAAATAAGAGTCTTTGCTTGGTGGTGGACCAATACAAACAGCCTCATCGGCAAAACGAACGTGTAAGCTTTCTCTATCAGCTGTAGAGTAAACTGCTACGGTTTTAATGCCCATTTCCTTACAGGTACGGATAATACGCAAAGCGATTTCGCCCCTGTTGGCAATTAATATTTTTTTAAACATAGCTTCGATTTTAAAATGATAACACCGATTTAGTGATTACACTGATGCTTAAACATAGCCTAAATCTGTGTAATCCTTTAATCTGTGAAATCACTTCTTACATGGGTTCAACTAAGAATAACGGTTGGTCGTACTCAACTGGCGACGCATTGTCTACCAATATTTTAACGATACGCCCAGAAACTTCGCTTTCAATTTCGTTGAATAATTTCATTGCTTCGATGATACATACTACTTTGCCTGTGCCAATTTCGTCACCAACGTTTACAAACGAAGGTTTTTCAGGGCTGGCAGAGCGGTAAAAAGTACCAATCATTGGAGATTTTATCGTAATGTATTTAGATGTGTCTTCTGTAGCTGGAGCTGTTGCCGCTGCTGCAGGTGCCGCTTGAGCAGGCGCTGCAACTGGAGCAGGTGGCGCCATTACAACTTGTGTTGAAGCTGACGGTACTGCCGCATTTACATAAACTGGATTTTGGTTAGTTTTAATGGTAATTTTGAAGTTTTCTTGCTCTAAAGAAACTTCATTTACTCCCGACCGAGAAACAAATTTTATAAGTTCCTGAATTTGTTTAATATCCATTCTCTTTTGGTTATGTTAAATAATTGTTGTGTCTTGTTTGAATTAGCGAAGGTAAGGATTTTTTATTTTCTGTTCATAGTTAATGGCTAATAGTCTATAGTCTATCAACTATCTAACCATCAGCTAAAAAAAATTAACTGTTATAAGCCCATTTAAGATAAACCGAACCCCAAGTAAAGCCTCCGCCAAAAGCAGCAATAATAATGTTGTCGCCTTTTTTGAGATCTTTTTCCCATTCCCATAAACAAAGTGGAATGGTGCCATTAGTGGTATTTCCGTAACGCTCAATGTTTACCATTACTTTTTCGCTGCTAACGCCCATTCTAGAAGCAGTAGCATCTATAATACGTTTATTAGCTTGATGAGGAACTAGCCAAGCTACATCATCAGCAGAAAGACTATTTCTTTCCATGATTTCTGCAGCCACATCTGCCATATTTGTTACAGCAAATTTAAATACGGTTTGCCCTTCTTGATAAGCAAAGTGTTCTTTGGCATCAATGCTTTCGTGAGTAGCAGGTTTAACAGAACCACCCGCTTTCATGCCTAAGTATTTACCGCCAGAACCATCACTTCTTAAAATCGAATCCTGTACACCTAAACCTTCTTCGTTTGGTTCTAATAATGCGCAACCGCAGCCATCACCAAAAATGATACAAGTGGCACGGTCTTCGTAATTGATAATTGAAGACATTTTATCGCCACCAACTACCAATACTTTTTTGTGCTTGCCCGATTCGATGAATTGAGCACCTGTAGTTAAACCGAACACAAAACCAGAGCAGGCAGCCTGTAGGTCGTAGCCCCAAGCATTTACCGCACCAATTTTGTCGGCAAGTACATTTGCTGTTGCCGGGAAAGTAAAATCTGGAGTAGTGGTGCAAAAAATGATAAGGTCAATTTCTGTAGCATCGATACCTCTTTTTTTCAAAAGACCGTTTACGGCAGGCACAGCCATATCCGAAGTACCCAAACCTTCGCCTTTTAATATTCTGCGCTCTTTAATACCCGTTCTGGTAGTTATCCATTCGTCATTAGTATCAACGATTGTTTCTAGCTCCTTGTTAGTTAAAACATAATCAGGAACGTAACCATTAACTGCGGTAATAGCAGCGTGAATTTTACTCATTTTCTTTGTTAGTTTATTGTTGGAATGCGGCTTGTATTTTGCCAACCAATCCAGTATTAATCATATCCCTAGATTGGAAGATCATGTTCTTCACAGCTTCTGGGCTCGATATGCCATGTCCAATTAAAACTGGTGCATTTACTCCTAAAACAGGGCTGCCACCATAGTTTTCGTAATTGAAACGGTCAAAAAACTCGTCTTTCAATCCTTTTTTAATGGTAAGTACGTAGAACGATTCTGCCAATTTCAGCATGATATTTCCGGTAAAACCATCGCAAACAATCACATCAGCTTTGTCGTTAAACAAATCTCTACCTTCTACGTTGCCCACAAAGTTGAAAGTTGCCTTTTCTTTCATTAAACGATGACTGGCTAAGGTAAGCATATTACCTTTTTCGTCTTCTTCGCCAATGTTCATCAAAGCCACCTTAGGGTTTTCAATTTGCATGATATGTTCTGCATACAAACTGCCCAAAACGCCAAATTCCAAAAGGTTATCTGGTTTACAATCTGCATTGGCACCTACATCTAAAAGCAAGCCAACGCCGCCCTTTAATTTAGGTACAATAGTACATAAACAAGGCCTAGAGATACCTGCAATTGGTTTTACGCTGAAAACAGCACCAACCAACATAGCACCAGAATTACCTGCGCTTGCAAATGAATCTATCTTGCCTTCCTTTAATAATTGGAAGCCTACAGAAATGCTAGAATTGGGTTTTTGAAGAATTGCTTTCGTAGCATGTTCGCCCATACCAATAACTTCTTCGGTATGTACATATTCGAAGTGATCCGGGTTGAATCCTTGCTCAGAAAGAAGAGGTTTAATCTGCTGTGTATCGCCAATTAGCACCAATTGCTCATTAGCAGACAGTGATTGATGGGCAGCTATTGCTCCCAAAACAATAGCTTTGGGAGCATAGTCTCCACCCATAATATCGAGACCTATTTTCATAGTAAAAAATCTTTTGTGTTAAAGCCAAAGGCCTTTATTTCTATTAGGCTAAGTTAATCTTAAACTAATGGAAAACACAAAAATTTTTCAGAAAATTAACCTATCGAAGTGTTTTCTATTACTAATTTACCGTTGTAGTAAAGATTACCATCAACGTTGTAAGCTGTGTGGGGTTGGTGTACCGCACCAGTAGTTTGGCAAGTAGTTAATGAAGGAGCTACAGCTTTGTAGTGCGTTCTTCTTTTATCTCTTCTTTGTTTAGAAACCTTGCGTTTTGGATGTGCCATTGCTTGATTTTTTTAATTACTATTTTAATTTTTTTAGCGCTTCCCAGCGTGGGTCGCTATTTTGTTCTTCTTGTTCTTCGCTGCCTGTCGACAACTTTTCTAACGTGTTAAGCATTTGCTCGTCGCAAGCTTGTCCGGCTTGCTCACATTTGTTAATAAAAGGTACTGCAACGGTAATGAATTCGTAAATCAATTCAGAAACGTCAATTGCGGTTTCCTTTCTAGGCAAAACGATGATTTCCAGATCTTCAGGTTCATCTTCATCTACCTCTTCAGCAAATTTCACAATCTGCCTCTCGTTCAGTTCAATTGGTTGCTCAAAATCAGATAAACATGTGTCGCAGTTTAACTTTATGGTTCCCTCAACGTGGAAACCTAAAATCAACATGGTTTCTTGTTTATCTAGCTCAACCGTAGCTTTAAGCGCACCGTCTTTTACCAACGAATGCTCAAATGCATCAAAAAAGCTTTTATCGATTTCAAAATCGAAATTGTGTTTTCCCAATTTTAAACCTGTAAAGGGGATAGAAAATTGTTTCAACGCTTTCATGGTGTCAATTGTAACTAAATTTTAGCCTGCAAAGGTATGAATTATTTTTTGAATTGAAAATGTTTTTAGAAAAATGAGGAATGGATTTTTTACATCACATCGTTTGAAAAACAATGTCGGTGAATCTTGGCAAAACCAGTCCTTCTTTTCGCTTTACTTCGCTTGTTGCACTTCGCTACGTGCTCGCTACAATAAGGTTTAATTAACAAAGCCATCTTTGCTTTGCAAAATTAGCCCTGCCTAAAGCTAAATGTCATTAAGTTAAGCGTTGGCGAAGACTCCAATACTTGATTTTGCGGACGTTGGCGTCCCTGCTAACTAGTTAATTTTTTTTGCTTAATGATATTGACCTAAAGCTTATTTTATATCGCCATTAAACCAAGTGACATTTAAGCTGTCAGAACAGGCATAAAACAACCAGCCAAAAAATGCAAAAACTATTCTTCGTTGCTATTTTATTGATAAGTTTTACTGCCAAAGCCCAACATGTCAAAGTACCAGATACTGCAGGTTATCGTATTATTGAAGAAAATAAGCAGGCGTTCCCAAAGTTTTATAAACTATTTCATCAGTTATTAGAGAATGAGCCCTTGCTTAAACAGGTTAATTTCATCAACAAAAAAGGTAAGGGACCAGGCTTTGCCAATCCAAGTGGAACAGTTACCCTAGATTTAGATTATTTCATCAATAAAAAACCTCGCTTTAACGACGATAGACTTATTGTGATACTGTACCACGAAGTTGGTCATTTGCATTATTACAATAATACGCCGAGAGCTAAATGGACGCCAGAAGAAAGTGAGAAAGCCGCATTTGAATATTCTCTGCTTAAGACTAAAGAAATGGCTGTAAATAAAGATTGTGCGCCATTAAAAACTGGTTTGCATTTTATGTTGCTACGCAGCCAAAGCAATGAGACTAGCGATCCGCATGTAAGAGCGTTAAAACGAATGGTGAATGAACCTTTGTACGCTGAATATGTAGCTTATCAGAAAGAGAAGTGTAAATAATAGGTTTACCCGTTTTTTAAAACCATTTCGTTTCCACTCCTAGACCATTCGCTCCAAGAACCGACATACAAACTAGGAATGGGTAAACCAGCATAAGCAAAGGCTAATAAAGTGTGGCAAGCGGTAACACCAGAGCCACAATGAACAATTAAATTTTCTGGTGAGATGTTCTTAAAAGCTTCACTATATTTTTTATTTAAGATGTTAGGCGTCTTAAATGAACCCAATTCGTCAAGGTTATCGGTAAGGGGGATATTGATGGCATTTGGTATATGACCCGCAACTAAATCTAATGGCTCAACTAGCCCATCATATCTGTTTTTGGCCCTCACATCTACAATAATTTTCTTGTTGGTTTTACTAGCAATTGCTACATCATTAATAGTTGCCAAAGGTAATTTCCAATCAGAAACCAAAACATCTATTTGAGTTGGTTTCGGTATTGCTAAATCAGCATTACTGGGAAAGCCAACATTCATAGCTGCTTTAAAGCCACCGCTTAAAACCTGAACATTTTCATAACCAATAGCAGTAAGCATCCACCAAAATCTAGCTGCTGCATTTGATCCGTTTTTATCATCGTAAATAACAACATGACTTTTTGGACCTATGCCTAACTTACTGATAGTTTCAGCAAAAGCGGTAGTAGAAGGTAAAGGATGTCGGCCTCCATTTGCCGCATCTTTCACAGCAGCCGATAAATCAGTTTCTAAATCTACAAAGTATGCCCCATCCAAATGATTAGCTAGGTAGCGCTCTTTTCCCCCTCCATCTGCATCAATAAGTATGAAATCTTTATTTTGAACTTTTAGTTTGAGTAGCTCTTCGGGTTGTATGATTGGTGAAATTTTACTCATTTTTGTTGAGGTTTCTTTTATAATTGGTTATCATCAACTCTTAAAGTGTTTATGAATAATTGGTTGGTGATAACACCAACCATAGGAAAGGATAATTAAGTAAATTAGTCTGAAAGGTTGATTGATTTTAACTTATATTGTAATATCAGTCCTTTATGTAGAGGGTTTTCATAGGTGATTTCTAAAGGATAATATTTTTCTAGAATTTCTTTTTCCTTACTAATTGGATGAAATAGTGATTTTATTTTTTCTGTTACCCAATAAGTAGCTGAGCATTGCTCGTTGTTTGATATCATCGCAAGAAAGCCCTCGTCTTCACTAAAGGCTACTTTATAGTTAAAGGTAACTTTAAAGCACTCGTAGCCATTTATAAGTCTTTTTTCATTTCTAAACTCTCTAATGTTTTTGTCTTTCATTTTTAGGTACCGAAAGTCTATTGGGTCTACAGCATTGGTGTCGTCGCCAAGAACCGTTACATCAGAATAGTTAGTATGTTTGGTGTCTATAATGGAAAACGAGTTAGAACGTTTGTTATTTAGAATTTTATGGCTTTCAATGATCGCATCTTTGTATAGAAAACGAAAATCAGAATTTTCGGAAAATGATTTTGGGGTAATGTTTCCGTTTACCAATGATAGAAGATTGATTGTGTCTATCTTTTCCGATGTGTCTATGGCTAACTCCTTAATTAAATGTTTGATTAATCGTTTGTTGTTCTCTTTTAGAGAATTGGTGAAGTATGCGGTGTCTAGAATTATAGCTGAAGATGAAAATACTATTTCGCCTCTCGTTGGCGTAAAACTCTTCTGTTGAGCAAAAGTTGAAAAGCTTGTGAGAAAGAAAGCAATGAAGAAGATGTTTGTTAATCTGCTTGCCATTCTTTGTTGCTTTAATTCGCGTCATCCTTAATGTCACCAGCAGTTTCGACGATTTTGCCACCACTTCTTAGCTGATTGCGTAACAAACTTTCTTGTTCCCTGCGGTTTTTCACAATGTGGATGGCCGAGAAAAGTGCTTCCATAAAAGAAGTTGGATCTGCTTCACCTTTGCCCGCAATGCCATAACCTGTACCATGATCTGGAGAAGTACGCACAAATTTCAAGCCTGCAGTATAGTTAACGCCAGTTTCAAAGGCAATGGTTTTAAACGGGATTAAGCCTTGATCGTGGTACATGGCCAAAACAGCATCAAACTGTTTGTAGGTGCCGTTGCCAAAAAAGCCATCAGCAGAATATGGACCAAAGCTAATGATACCCTTGTCAAAAGCTTCTTGTATTGCTGGAGAGATAATCTCAGCTTCTTCACTTCCTAACAAACCATTATCGCTAGCATGTGGATTTAAGCCCAATACAGCAATTTTTGGTTTCTCAATCCAGAAATCTTTTTTCAAGCTCTCGTTAATCAGCTGTAGTTTTTTAACGATTTTTTCCTTGGTAATACTCTTTGCCACTTCGGTTACCGGAATATGTCCAGTTACTACGCCAACACGTAAAGTATCGCTTACCAAGAACATTAACACATCATTGCTGCCGCTTCTTTCTTGTAGATATTCTGTATGTCCAGGGAACTTAAAATCTTCTGACTGGATATTGTTTTTGTTGATTGGAGCCGTCACCAAAGCATCAATAGCTCCACGAACTAAATCGTCGGTAGCTTTTTGCAGTGATAGGAACGCATATTTTCCTCCCGTTTCGTTCGCCTCGCCTAATTCAATTTTAACATCTTCTTCCCAGCAGTTAATCATATTTGGCTTATGTGCCGCCGCAGCTTCTGCATTCGGAATTACATTGAACATGAAATCGCTAAGGTGTAAAGCCTTGCGATGAAAAGAAGCAACTTTAGTGTGTCCGTAAACAATTGGCGTACAGTAATCTAAAATCTTGCTTTCGGCAAGTGTTTTTAAAATTACCTCTAAACCAATACCGTTAACGTCACCTATACTAATGCCTATCTTAACTTTGTTGCTCATGTCGATGTTTAAAATTTAGCGCAAAATAGCGATTATTAAGTTTAACCGCAAAGGCACGAAGAGCACAAAGTATTTATTTTGATAGTGAGGCTTGCCTTTTATCTGCAATCGTAATTTGTGTAGAGATGTGAGATGTTGACCAGTATAAAGATGTGAGTATCGACTATCAAGAAGTATCAGTCTAAAATACTTACCTTTGAATTTCAAATTTTTAAAGTCCCGATGTATCGGGATTGGAGAGTTATATGAGTTTAGTTAAGGCAAAAAAACATTTAGGGCAACATTTTCTAACGGATAAAAACATTGCGCAAAGAATTGTGGATGGTTTAATCCACACCGATAAGTACAACCAAGTTTTAGAGGTTGGCCCTGGTATGGGGATTTTGTCTGATATTTTGCTGCAGCGAGAAGATTTGCAGACTTTTCTTATTGATATTGATGTAGAATCATTCAACTTTTTGAAAGAAAAGTATCCCCAACTGGGCGATAGGTTAATTAATGGCGACTTTTTAAAGCTAAACTTTGCGGATATCTTTCCTGGAAAGTTCGCTGTAATTGGTAATTTCCCTTACAATATTTCATCACAGATTTTATTCAAGATTTTGGAAAACCGCCAAAATGTGGTAGAAATGGTTGGTATGTTTCAGAAGGAAGTTGCAGAGCGTTGCGCCTCTAAACCCGGTACCAAGGAATACGGAATTTTGAGTGTCTTTATTCAGGCCTACTATCACATCGAGTATTTGTTTACTGTAAAGCCTGGAACTTTTAATCCGCCACCAAAAGTTAATTCCGGTGTAATTCGCCTAACCAGAAACGAAGTTGAAGAATTAGATTGCGATGAAAAGCTATTTTGGAGGGTGGTTAAAGCGGGTTTCAATCAACGTAGAAAAACCTTGCGAAATGCACTTTCTGCAGTAGTACCAAAAGATAGATTGGGCGAACATCTATTTTATGAGAAAAGAGCAGAGACTTTAAGTGTGCAAGATTTTGTGGAGTTGACCAATTTTTTAGCAACAAGGTAATGCAAAATAATACTAAACAAATCTCTTAATTGGTATGAAAAGACTAGCTCAATTTTTAATTTTACTATTCGGATTAAATATTTTTAGTGTTTATATACTTTTTGCCCAAGAAAATTTAAACCAAATAGATTTAGAGGCGCTTTATGCTGCCATCCAAAAAACACCTTCCTATAAAAAAATACTAAAGGGCGATAAAACTTATCAGCAATTGTATGAGGATGTAAAACAAAAAATAGTAGATACAGACGAAAAGCAGACTTTTAGACAATTAAGTAGATTGGTTTCTGCCATCAACGATAATCATTTGGGCTTTTATCGTACTCCGGATAGTACAATAAAAACCGTATACATTTCTTTACCAATAAATACCGATTCATTAAAAAAGCAACTGCAACAAAAAGCTAAAAATAGCTTAGAGGGTATTTACTATGTTGGCAATCATGAATTTGGATTGTATGCCAATGGCGATGCTCATCAAATTGTGAGTTTAGCTAATGGGGTTTTAATGGCAGAAATTTTTCATACTCCTTATGGTGGTTATGATTTACTGTTATATTCTGGTAAGCCCACTCCCTATAACCTAATAAAAAATACCAGACTGGTTAATGGAACCCTGTTAGGAGTGCCGTTTACAAAATATAAAGAGAAGAAATTTTCGATACTCGACAAAGGCAATGAAAACTATGAGTTTAGAAACCTTGAAGACCAAGTTGGATATCTAAGGTTAAGCAGCTTTAATGCAGATAATGACAATATCAAAAAATCGGAAGAGTTTTATAAAACCATTCAAGGAAAGTTGACGGTAAGGCATTTAATTGTTGATTTGAGAAACAATGGCGGTGGTGCTTACAAAGTGTCCCAGAAATTCATCAATATGCTTAAAAAATATAATGGTGAAATTTTCATACTGCAAAACGCTGCCACAGTTAGCAACGCGGAGCAGTTCATTTTGGCCTTAAAACCTTTAAAAAATGTAACCACTTTGGGAGAGCAAACCAAAGGCATGATTACTTTTGGTAGTAATTATGGCAAAAAAGTGGTGTTGCCAAGTGGTCGCTTTACTTTTTCTCCTACAGACATGAATGGCATAGATAGGGAATTGGCATACGAAAGTAAGGGGGTTAATCCAGATGTAGCACTAGATTTTTTTAAAAGCGATTGGATTATGCAGACCTTAGAGTATATCAAAAAGAGACCTTAACGTATGAGCAAAAAGATACTGATAGTAGACGATTTACACCCAATTTTTAAGGAAAGAGCCGAAGCTTTAGGTTATCACGTAGACGATAGACCTGAAATAACTAGAGCAGAAACTTTAGCCTCAGTCAAGGATTACGAGGGTATTGCGGTGCGCACCAAGTTTAGGATAGACAAAGAAGTTTTTGATGTAGCGCCTGAATTAAAGTTTGTAGCCAGGGCTGGGGCAGGTTTAGATAATATTGATATTGAGATTGCGAAAGAAAAAGGCATTACACTTTTAGCTGCTAACGAAGGCAATATGGATGCAGTTGGCGAACATGCGGTTGGCATGTTACTATCATTAATGAACAATTTTCGCAAAGCGGATGTAGAAATTAGAAATGGCATTTGGGATAGAGAAGGTAACCGCGGTTACGAGTTGAAAGGCAAAACGGTAGGTATTATTGGTTATGGTTTTATGGGTCAAAGTTTTGCTCGTAAACTTTCTGGTTTTGGCGTTAACGTTATTGCCTACGATAAATATAAAACTGGTTTTAGCGATGAATTTGCTAAGGAAGTAAGTATGGAAGAAATTGTAAAACATAGTGATGTGTTGAGCTTGCATATTCCGCTAACTAAAGAAACCAAGCAAATGGTTGATGATGAGTACTTCTTTCATTTTAAGAAACCTATTTTCTTCATCAATACTGCACGTGGTGAGATTGTAAATGTGAAAGCAGTGCTGAATAATATTGCTAACGGTAAAATATTGGGTGCTGGACTAGATGTTTTGGAGAAGGAAAAATTTCCAACTGTGGCGGAACAAGATTGGTATGATGCGTTGAAAATCAATGAGAAAGTAATTTTAACTCCGCACGTGGCGGGATGGACTTTCGATTCGTACCGTAAAATTTCTGAGGTTTTAGCGGAGAAGCTGGCTGAAATCAGCAGATAATTTTCTAAATTGCTGCTATAAACAAAACAATTAAGGCAAGAGATGTGAATATGAGCCTGTCTCAAATCTCATATCTCAATACGCATATCTATTATTATGGCTAAGCAACATATTTACGAAACTAATTTGGTTTGGACCGGTAACAAAGGTTCGGGTACGATGGATTACCGTTCTTACGATAGAGATTTTACGGTAGAGATTGATGGAAAGGAAGCCCTTTCAGGTTCATCGGATTCTATTTTTTTGGGAGATAAATCGAAGTACAATCCAGAAGATATGATGTTGAGTTCTGTATCGTCTTGCCACATGTTATGGTATTTGCATTTGTGCTCTAAAAATGGAATTGTAGTGATTGAATATAAAGACAGAGCTAAAGGTACTATGACCGAAAATCCTGATGGAAGCGGTAAGTTTACGGAGATACTTTTACGTCCGGAAGTGGTAATTTCTAAACCTGAAGATATTTCTTGGGCAAACTCTTTACATGCAGAAGCTAATAGGATGTGTTTCATAGCAAGTTCGTTGAATTTTCCGGTGAAACATAAGGCGGTTTGTACAGCAATTGGTGGCTAGTATTTACTTTGACTTTTCCCGCTGACTTGTGCAGATAATTCCCGCTGATCTTCGCTGATTTGTATCTTTTTTGATCTGCGGTTAAATCTGTGTAATCTGCTGGTTGATTTTTTATATGCGTCAGTTGAACTTGGTTTCCTAAACCTGATTGGAGCGAACACGTAGTGGCAAACCTATGTGTTTGCCAAACGGAGTAAAGCGGAAAGCAGGACTATCGGAACCGATGAAACGCAGGCTTTGCTTTTCAAAAAAAATGGGCTAATGATTTTGGTCACAGCCTTGCCAATTTGAACTAAATTTTGATGCAATTATTTGCTTTTTTGGTTTAAGGCTTATATCTTCGTTTTTACACAAAGCAAGACTATGTAGGGTAATTACCTATGTAGTCTTGTTTGTTTTTTATAGGATTAAAGAAAAGAAATAGCGCTATGGCAGAAATTACCTATTACACTAAAGAAGGATTAGATAAATTAAAAGAAGAATTACATCAGTTGAAGACTGAAGGTAGGTCTTCGATAGCAAAAGCAATTGCAGAAGCTCGTGATAAAGGCGATTTATCGGAGAATGCAGAATATGATGCAGCAAAAGAGGCACAAGGTTTACATGAGGCAAAAATTGCAAAGTTGGAGACGGTTTTGGCTAATTCTAGGTTGTTAGATGAGTCGAAATTGGATTTATCGAAAGTTTTGGCACTGTCTATCGTGAAAATTAAAAATGTGAAGAACGGTGCTACCATGACCTATCAGTTGGTGGCAGAAAGTGAGGCTGATTTAAAATCGGGCAAAATCTCTGTAAAATCACCAATTGCACAAGGTTTGTTAGGTAAATCGGTAGGTGATAAAACTGAAATACAGGTGCCTGCAGGCAAAATCGAATTCGAAATTCTGGAAATTTCTAGATAGTTTTTTTGAGGTGGAAGGTAGAAGGCTGGAGGTTCTAGGCCTTGAGCCTTCCACCTTTTACCCTTTTACCTTCCACCTTATATGGCAAGCATTTTCTCTAAAATAGTAGCAGGTGATATACCAGCTCATAAAGTAGCCGAAACGGATGACTTTCTAGCGTTTCTGGATATCAGTCCGTTGGTTTACGGACACGTTTTGGTGATCCCGAAAAAGGAGATCGACTATATTTTTGACATCGAAGATGAGTTGTACCAAGGCTTGATGTTATTTGCTAAAAAAGTAGCTGCAGGTATTAAGAAGGCTTACCCGTGTGATAGGGTAGGTATTGCCGTGATTGGTTTGGAAGTGCCGCATGCGCATGTGCATTTGATCCCGATTAATACTATGAACGATATGAACTTTTCTAACCCGAAACTGAAGCTGAGCCAAGAAGAACTAGTAGAAGTTGCTGCGAAAATTAAAGTAGAGCTAACCCCCTAAAGTGGGAATATGTATGGAGGCTAGGCTGGTGGGTCCCCTGTAGGGGATTTAGGGGTTAAACTCCCAACACGATATTTGCATCGATATTTAGCTTTTTGCTTATTTCTCTAGCTTTCTTTAACGTAGGCTCACTTTTTCCAGATAAATATTCGCTTACCCTAGATGGGCTAATATTCAATAATTTGGACAACTTATCTTGTGTAAGCCCCATTTCGAACATTCTCAGGTTAATTACTTCTGCAAGCGTTGGTTGTTTTACCTCATAGTGAACCTGTTCGTACTCGTAAACCAAATCTGATAGTAAGTCTAGCTCAATGAAGTTTTTATCATCTTCTGGCGTATCGTTTCCTACTGTTTGTAAAAGCTCTTCAATTCTCTCACAAGTAGCCCTATATTGCTTTTCTGTCTGAATTCCTTTTCTCATATCTCAAATTTTTGAACAGTCTTTTATTTTGTCGTACTGCGTGTGCGTTCCGATAAATCTGATATAAACTTTTTTAGATGCGAAAATAATTATCGCAATTAAACGATACTCGTTACCTCTTATATTAAATACATACCTATTGTTCCCTACGCTATCTACGCTGCCAAACGTATTTTTTATATCTGCAAAGCACGACCAATTGCTACGCTCAGTTTTTTTATACCAATCTCTTAATGCGATATCAGCATCTTGATGCGATTTTGTAAAATCACTTATCCTGGCAAACGTTACTATTCTCATAATTGTGGCAGATATGCAAATATAGCTGTTTGTTCTGTTATTTGGAATGTTATTCTGTTTTTTAAAATATTTTGAAAATTTGGATAGCTGTAAACACAGGAAAAAGTCAGCTCTACCTCTATGGGTTAAGCTTACTGTTATTCTTATGCCTTTCCGCATCGCGGATGGATTTTTTCTCCAAGTTTTTTACCAATGCCTCGTCTAAATTGATGCCTGTTTGGTTGGCGAGGCACATCAATACAAAAAGCACATCGGCCATTTCGTCGGCTAAATTTACTTCTTCATCACTTTTTTTAAAAGATTGCTCTCCGTATTTACGGGCCATAATGCGGGCAACTTCGCCCACTTCCTCCATTAGAATGGCAGTATTGGTTAGTTCGTTAAAATAACGGATGCCTGTAGTATTGATCCAACGATCTATAGTTTCTTGTGCTTCGGTAATGGTCATGAGGTAAAGATAATGATTGAACGGGTAAATAGTTTGCAGTTCTCAGTTTACAGTTCTCAGTAGGCAGTTTTCAGTTAAACAGTTTAACCAGCAATACAACAATTTAGCAATAGAACAATTGAAACAATTTAACCAATTAGCCAGTTTTATACCATCATCAACATCTCTATGGCTTGTAATTCTACACCGAAAGAGAAACAGCTGCCAAATACCATTTTTGCTTTTAGAGACTGTGGTAGGTAGCCAAAAAATTTCTTAAACGCAGTGGTAAAATGAGTAGCATGTTTGTAGCCCACCATTTCGGAAATTTCGGTGATGCGGTACTTTTCGCTTAGCAAGAGTTCTTTTGCTTTCTCCATTTTGCACGAAGTGATATATCCAAAAACAGTACTTCCAAATAAAAGCTTGAAGTGCTTTTTGAGATATTGTTCATTAGTTCCCGCGGCCCTCGCTAAAGACGAAATAGTTGGCGAATTGCCGAGGTCGTTCTCGATTAGCTCTTTAACGACAATCATTTTCTCTACCTCTTGCGGCTTTAATGCCGATGGGATCAGTTTTTCCTCTTCGTATTGTGCCAACTGTAACGTAAGTAGTTCTATAATTTTAGCCTTAACGTAAAGTAGCTTTAAATGATTGCTAAACTCACATTGGTCTATTTCGTATAAAATGCTTTTTAATCTAGGTGCCAAATACAGGTTTCTTGGAAATAGTTTACCTATAGCAACTAGATTGTAAAGAGGCGCACTGTAATCGTTTGGTGTGTACCGATGGAAGAAATCTTCACTTAGGTAGATATGAATTAGCTTTGATTCTTCATCGTTTAGGGTGACAAACCAGTCGCCAGCCTTTAACGACAGTATATTATACTCCGATTGTTTAAATAATGTTGATTTTGATTTCTTGATATTTTTGACACTTATATTGCCTTGGATACAATATTGAAGCAATAAGATATCTTGTTTTACAGAAATTGTAATAGGGCTTTTGCCGTTTTCAGTTGCAGAAAATTCTTTCACCAAAAAATTATCAAGCGTTAGTTCCTTAGCCAATTGCTGCGATTGAGGGTTATGTTCAATTATTCTTAACGTCGCTTTTGCTTGGGCTGCTTTTTCTTTTTGCGTTACTAATTTTTCGGATGCGGTCATATCTTAAAAAATGCTGTCGGCTATATTTGCCGCAATTTACGTTTATTTAGACTTCTTCTAAATAAAAAAGTGAAATTTTAAGGAAGATGAAGCATTTTTTACTATCATTATTGTTTGCATTCGCATTCAATTCTATTGTTAACGCACAAACAGGCAGTATTTCTGGAAAAATTGTGATGGATAACAAAGAGCCAGTGATTGGTGCCGTAGTTAATATCAAATCCATAAATAAGCAAGCCCTTACGGATGAAAAGGGGGGCTATTCTTTCAAAAATATTCCTTACGGGAGTTATACTTTAGAGGTTGGCTCAATGGAAATATTTGCTAAAAAGCTTGAAATCATAGTAAATAAGCCTGAGAATACATTTAATATTATCACAAAAGCTAAGGATGGTAAAGTTTTAAATGAAGTTGCCATTACTGGAAAAACAGAAAAGAAGAAAATGGAGACCAGTGGCTTTGCGGTAGGTATCATAGAAACTAAGGAAGCTTCTCTTAGAAACTTAACTACCAATGAACTTCTTGACCGCTCGGTGGGCGTACGTGTGCGTCAAAATGGGGGCGAAGGTTCTCCAATTGAATATAATCTGAATGGGATGTCCGGAAGTACCATTGGTTTGTTCCTAGATGGTATCGAGATTTCTACCTACGGATCTTCTTTCAATTTAAATAACATTCCTCCCTCAATGATTGAGCGTATTGAGGTATATAAAGGTGTATTGCCGTCACATTTAAGCGGAAATTATATAGGTGGAGCCATTAATGTAATCATGAAAAAGGATGCCTCTGCCAACAACATTACAGCATCGGCATCTTACGGTTCTTTCAACACCTACAGGGCAGATTTGGGCGGTTTATATCGTAATCCTAAAAATGGTCTAACCGTTCGGGCTTCGGGCTTCTATAGTCACTCAGATAACGATTATGAGATGTGGGGCAAATTTTCGAAATATGATTTGCCAGGACTTAAAACAATAAGGTACTATCGTACGAAAAGACCTAATGATAAATTTGAAAGTATTGGTGGCCGTTTCGAAGTAGGGTTTTCTAACGTGAAGTGGGCCGACCAGTTTTTTATTGGCTATAATATTTCTGATACCTATAAGGAGATACCTCATGGTTTAACTATGACCAAACCTTACTTTGGACGGTTTAACGAGTACCAAGCGCATGTGGTTAGTTTAAATTACAGTAAAAATAATCTATTGATAGATGGCTTATCGTTAAATGTTAATGCTGTACACAGTAGGCGCAGTACTTATTTACAAGATACGGTTAGCTTAAAATATAACTGGGATGGAACTTTGAAAATCAAAAATTCTGAAGGGCCGCCCGAGACTTTCGGTTATGAGCCAGGTATGGGACAACAAGGTGAGGCGGTAATGACTAATATTGATCGTACTATTTCTAACGTTCGTTCAAACTTGGCCTATACTATCATATCTGGTCATCGTTTATCCCTAAATCACAAATTCGAAAAATCTAGTAGAGATGATCAGGATTTATTGATCCCGGAGCGAAGCAAATGGATTACCTTAAATGATTTGACCACTAATATCTGGGCAATGAACTATGAGGCGGAAATCTTCAAGGGAAAGATAAAAACTAACTTTTTCGGTAAATATGCTGTTTACCAAACCAATCAAACTATCCCGGTAAGTGAAACAAATGGTGTATTGGCATACGAATATAATATTGCCAAGCGAAATAATAAAGGGTTTGGGGGCACAATTTCTTATGAGGCTATTCGTAATGGGTTCTTGATAGTTTCAGGAGAGAAATCATTTATCATGCCTACAGATCGTCATATTTATGGTGAGCCTGAGAATAACCTGTTGCCAAATCCGGACATTCTTCCAGAGTTGGCCATCAATTATAACCTAGGTGCTCGGTATGGTTTCCAAACTTCTACAAGACATAAATTTAATCTATATGGGAATATGTTTTGGAGAAATGGTTATGATAAAATTATCCAACAAACTCGTACTGATGCTGTAATTGAAGGGCGTGAAAATCAAGTAGAGGATATACAGGTTACGCAGTTTGTAAACCTTGCTAAAACACAGTCTATAGGGTTCGAGGCAGAAATAAACTATATCTATAACAACAGACTGAACGCAATGTTGAATTTTTCTAAGTTCAATTCGTTGTTTAAGGTGCCATTGGATGAAAACGGAAACCGACATAGCCTATACAACTTACAGATACCTAACGAGCCCTTTTTTACTATAAACACAAATATACAGTATCGTTTTAAAGATGCTTTCCAGAAAAAATCTGATCTGAACATTTATTACAACGCTGGCTATGTTGCCCCGTTCAGAACTATTTGGATGGAATCGGAGTGGTTTACCACACCAACCCAGCTTGCTCACGATTTAGGTGCTAGCTATCGTTTCCCCAGCGGAAAAATGGTAGTCAGCTTCGATGCAAAGAACATTTTAAATGCTGAAGTATACGACAATTTTGGCGTTCAGAAACCGGGACAGGCCTTTTATATCAAATTAAACTATACCATAAATAATTTTAATAAGTAATAATATGAAATCTAATTTTATTAAGACAGCACTGTTCGGTTCTGTATTGGCGGTAACTGCACTAGCGAGTTGTAAAAAAAGTGGTGGTGATGGTGAAGCACCAGTTTCTGGTCCAGATGTTTGGGACAGAAAATATATTACATTAACAGCTGCATTTCCAGATGCAGAAGGTACCGCTGGAAATGGTGGAACAATGGCTTTTGCGATTACACCTGCCCAAGCTGCAGATCCAAACTTTGAAGTTAACGCATTTACTGGCGGTTACAGCTTAAGGTCTCAACGTACGGCTCGTGTACAAGGCTCTATCAACGGAAACTTCCTGTACAACATTCAATATACTGGAACAGATGGCGGTATTTTTAACAAATACAAAGTTGAAGGTCAAAAGAACTTTGTAGATACTCGTGAGGAAGTTAATACTGAGCCAATTCTAGGAACTTCCCCTCGTTGGGTTGTTGCCGGAGACGGTATCGGTGTTGGTGTTTATGCATCATCGGCAATTACAGCTTCTGGTGCCGGCGCTGGCGCAAATTTCATCGATGTAAAAAGTACTGCTAAAATAGCTGTAATTAACTTAAATGATCCGCAAGTTACTCGCCAAACAGAGTTTACTATTCCATTTACAGATGCTCAAACAAAAGATGGCTATCAAATTGGCCGTATAGATATGCCTATATTAAATGCGGCAAAAACTAAACTCTTTATTGGCTGTAATTTAACAAGAACAGATGTTACCAAGCCATCTACAGTTAACAGCTCTGGTAATCAAACTTGGAGCTCGGCTACAAGTACATTGGGAACCGCTACGTTAGTTGTAGATTATCCATCGTTAGCAAATCCAAAATTAATTTACTCTACTCAAAGTAACTTTGGAAATAACGGATACCGTACCATGATTCAGCATCTTGGCACCGATGGTCATATTTATCAAGGAACGGGGGTAAACACTACTGGTCAGCCTCATATTTTACGTTTAGACAAAACTACCAATACTTACGATAACACTTATTTGTTTGATTTGAAAACTGCATTGGGATCTAGTAACAATGTAGCAATTAGAGCTTGGAGATATATCAAAGATGGCATTGGTCTTGTTCTTTATACTCAAACAGGTGTAGATGGTGGTTATCTTGCACTTATAGATTTAAATGCAAAAACAGCTACAAAATTAACAACTGATGATCAAACTAATATCGGTTTTTCTGGTCGCTCGGCTAATACCACTACAGGTGTTACAGCAATAACAGGTACTTTCAGTCAATTCCAAAATATTGGAGTTGCTGGCGATAACTTCTATGTTCCTATGACACCTAACGGCGTTGATGGTAACCTTTATATCATCAATTCTAAAACTAAAGCGGTTACTAAAGGAGCTAAGCTGAAAAATCAATCAGGTAGTTTCTATTTAGGTGCTTACTAATCCGCATAAGCTTAAGAGACTAAATTAACGCTTTATAAAAAACGTCCCGATGTTAATGCGGGACGTTTTTTTTGCTAGCAAAAGCCCCTTTAGGGGTTTGGGGGTTTTTATTCCTTATTCTTCGTGTCCATCACAATCGTCACTGGGCCATCGTTCAGTAAGCTAATTTTCATGTCGGCACCAAAAATGCCACATTGCACTTCTTTGCCTATCAATTGGCTCAGTTGTTTTTTCATTTCCTCATAAAGAGGGATGGCCTTGTCTGGTCTGGCAGCTCTGGTAAAGCCAGGTCTATTGCCTTTTTTGGTAGATGCAAATAAAGTGAACTGACTGATCAGCAAAACATTTCCATCAATATCTGCTAGCGATTTATTCATCAAACCATTTTCATCGCCAAACACCCGCATATTGGCAATTTTCTGTGCCAACCATTCTAAATCTTCCTGCGTATCTGCATCCTCAATCCCTAATAAAACTAAAAAGCCGTTTGTAATTGCTCCTGTAATTTCTGCATCTACTTTACAACTAGCTTCGGTTACTCTTTGTATAACTGCTCTCATAATATGCCGTAGTTAATGTTAATTTTGCCTTATGAACTGCAAGTATATATTGTTTTTTGTAATTCTATTGATTAGCTGCCAACAAAAACGAACGGTAGAAACCAGTTTTTACTTTTGGAAAACGGTCTACCAAACTAATGGGGTTGAGCAAAGCTATTTACAGCACTTTAAAAGCAATAAGTTATTTGTAAGGATTTTAGATGTAGATAGGAACCTTAACGGAGAAATTGCACCTGTGGCACCCATCAAGTTTAAGGATAAAATACCAACCGATTTAGAATTGGTTCCCGTAGTTTTTGTGGTTAATGATGTTTTAAAGGAAATCAGTCCAAGCGAGGTCAAAAAACTGGCGGTAAACATAGTGAAATTTATAGATGGAAAAGTAAAACAAGCAGGGAAATCCAGCTATGCTGAGCTGCAAATAGATTGCGATTGGACGGCTACCACCAGAGCGAATTATTTTTCGTTATTAGAAGAAATCAAAAAGTTTATCGATGGCAAAGTAATTTCATCTACGCTACGCCTACATCAGTTAAAAAATCAAGAAAAAAGTGGCATTCCACCAGTAGATAAGGTTGTGCTAATGTGCTACAATATGGGAAATCTTCGCAAGTTTGGTACGCAAAACTCCATCTTAGACATTAAAGAACTTGAAAAATATGCGGATGATAACTTAAGGTATTATCCAATGGAAATAGATGTTGCTTTGCCATTGTTTTCTTGGACGGTTGTATTTAGGAAAGGGAGTTATGCAGGTATCTCCAAGCGGTTAAAAAATATAGATTTGGCTAACAGCTCGATGTTTTTAATGCAAGCCAATGGTTTATATTTAGTCAACGAAGATTTACCTCAATTTGGTCTTTATAAAAATGATGAAATTCGGTTAGAAGAAAGTAAATTTGAAGACATCAAGCAAAGTGCGGTTTATCTATCTAAATACTTCAATAGCAAGTCACTTAATCTGCTGTTTTATCATTTAGACGAACCTACACTGAAAAATTTTAATACCCATGAACTGGAAGAAATCGCTCATATTTTGCGTTAGT
The DNA here is from genome assembly GCF_031119335.1 of Pedobacter sp. GTDB lineage: Bacteria > Bacteroidota > Bacteroidia > Sphingobacteriales > Sphingobacteriaceae > Pedobacter. The sequence goes on along the minus strand of NZ_JAVHXT010000002.1, from coordinate 72,401 downwards.
TTTTTAACTGTATTTTTTGGTGAAATTGTAGTCAATATCGCCTGTGGCGGAGAAATAGATCCGTACGATTATTACATCTCGTACTTTCATAACGATGTGCAGGGAAAAGATTACGATCAGTTCAATTTCAGCGAATGGGAATATCTCTATCATGATGAAGAAAAGGTAGATGAATATGATTTGAATAGCGCTGAATGGGCTAAGTACTTAAACGTAAAAAAAGAAGACGTACGCAGCATAATGTACGAAAGTGATAGCACAACCAATGTGCTTTTGGCAAGTTTGACCAAGAAGAGTTTAAAACAGTTGCCACAACACTTGCAACAAAATACATTCATAGAAGCTTTAGGTAAAAACAAGCATGCCTTAAAATATTTTGCTTTTGCTAAAAGTTGTGAACCGCTAGCCACTTTTGATTATGATCCCTGGAACCCCGCTACTAGGGATAGTTCGCAAATGATTGAAAAGGCAGAGGAAGCCATAAAGCTACTGGCCGAAGTAAAGAAAGATAATTTTTTAAAGCTGCGCTATGCATATCAGGCTGTTAGAATGTACCATTATGCAGAAAGTTACGAAGCCTGTAAAACTGTTTACAAGAAGTACATTGAGCCAATTTCTTCTACAGATTTAGCCAAAGGTTGGGCAATGTCGGTGTATGCTGGCTCCGTTCGTTATGCGGGCAATCCAACGGAAGCTGCGTATCTATTCTCGAAAGTTTTTAGTAGTAATCCAGAACGAAAAGTGCAGGCCTATAAGAATTTCCATTATACTTCTACGGCTGTTGAAGATGTGTTGCCATTTGCTAAAAGCGATGAGGAAAAAGCAAATATCATCGCCATTAAGAGTTTTGGTAACCCAGATTACGACCTGGAGGCACTAAACAAAGTTTATGGTTATATGCCAAACAGCTTAATGAACGGAACATTGTTGATAAGGCAAATCAATAAGCTAGAGAAAGATTTTAACAAGCCTGGAGGTTTTTCTAGAAACTATTTTGATACAAATGCTAAAGGTGATACCGTAAACAACGCTAGCTTAATACAATTGGAACTCACCAATAACTTTGCTTTAAAACTGGCGGATGAAAAGAAATATCCAGAGCCAGAATTGGGGATTATAAGCGCCGCTTACCTCAATTGGTTGAAAAAAGACGATGTGGCAGCAACGGCTCTATTGCAAAAGTTAGATCCTTCTAAATTAAAAGATCGATACAAAAATCAATATCAGATCATTAATTTATTGCTAAATGCCAGAAAAATTAAACAGGGAAACATCAATCCAGATGAATTGGTGCCAACGCTAAAATGGCTTGATGAAAAGCGTAAGAAAAATGTTCCAACTATAGAAGATGATTATTTTGCTCAGAGTAGAGAAAACAGATTTTTAGCCACTACACGCAATTTTTATCAAGAGCTACTGGCGCCAACTTATATCAAATTAGGAGATACGGCAACCGCGGCATTGTTAATGTTAAAAGGCGATTACAACACAGAAACTGCAAATCAAGGTAGCTTGGCCAACGCTATGAGTTGGACTACACTAGAATTTTGGAGAAATTATTTGAGTTCAGCTACCTTGGGAAAACTAGAAAGAAGGTTTGAAGGAAAAGCAAAAAGCAATTTCGACGCTTTTTTGAACGAAGCCCTTTCCAAAGTAGATAAGACCGGGTTTTATGAACTTTTCGGAACAGCATACCTGCGTGAACATCAATATGAGAACGCTTTGAAATGTTTCGAAAAGTTACCTCCCAATTATGAGTTTTTAACCCCAAGTGATTGGTACGAAGACAGAACACTTTACGCTAATCCATTTGAAACTACCATAAATGACTACCCGAAAAAATATACCGACTCCACTAAAAAGTACAATAAGAAATCTTTTGCCAAAGAAATGTTGCGACTACAAAAGCTAACGGTTAGCGATAAGAAAAATGCAGCTCAGCATTACTTTAAAATGGCTAATGGTGTTTATCAAACGGGTTATTATGGCAATGCTTGGTCGTTAATTAGCTATAATTGGAGTTCTTATTCTATTTACGAACCTGCCAGATATGTGTTTGATCAAGACTTTAAGCTGGCAGCGAAAGCGAAGCAGTGGTATTTAAAAGCACGTAGTTTAAGTAACGATGCCGAGTTTAAAGCAAAATGTACATTTATGTTGGCTAAATGTGAGCAAAAAAGCGAGTCGAATAAATTATTTAATCAGCATAATTGGTACGACCTTGGCTATAAAGAAACGCATGATATGTTCACCAGTATCAATAGACAAAACCAGTATTTTGCAGAGTTGAAACAACGTTATGGGCAAACTGCCTATTTCAAAAAAGCAGTAAATGAGTGTAGCTATCTAGGTGATTTTATAGCGTCGAAGTAATAGATTTCTTTTGGCACTTTAAACGATCGTTAATTATTCGTTTCCGATAAAATATCTTGCATTTGCTTTAACTCTGTCACCTTTTCTGCGGCGCCCAAATTTTCGTAAGCCGAAATCAAATTTCTAATGATACGGCGAACAATTTCGGCATTGCTACACGGCGCATAAAATCCAGGCTGCGGCTCTAAATTCAGCTGACGTAAAAACTGATCTACATCGTGTTTGCCAAAAATTGCTCCCTTGTTAAAAGCATTAATGTAAAACAACACGGCCTGCTCTCTATCGGGGTTGCTTTCGTCAATATAACCTAAAATAAAATGCTGCGGTAAATTAACGCCATAAACTGGAATATCCAATTTCTGGGCAATGGTAGAGTAAATAATGGCCAACGAAATTTGGTTGCCTTTTTTGCTCTCCAGTACTTGGTTTAAGTAAGAGTTTTGTGGATCGTGATGATTTTTAGTATTGCCGCCAAAACCAAACTGGTTATAAAAAATATGATTAATCAGCTTAATCTTCTCGATAGAGCTCATTTCGTACTGCAAACCCACCCAAATCTCACGCTTAATATCCTCAATTTGGTTAATAATTGCTTGTTCGTCTAAATCTGGAAACTGGTAACGGTTAATAATTAAAGCGCCCTGCAACAGATCAAAAGCACCACTTTGATACCATAAATTCAAATCTTGTTTTACGTTCGTAAACTGAATAGTGTGCACAATATTCTCAATGCGCTCCTGCATCATCGTATCCAAAGATTTCTCCCAAGCCGTCTCCAAGTGCGAAATGGCATCGTTTCCATATTCCAACAATTTTTCTTGCACACTAGAAAAAACCTCCTCATCTGGATCGTCCAGCAGCTTTACCAAAGCATCTATTTCTGCCACATTGCTACGCTCTTTCATCTGTTACCTTTCTCTCTTTATTGTTCGCTAATTTTCCGAAAAGCAAATTTAGTTTTTTATCGGTCCCGCTAGTCCCGCTTTCAACTTTGTTCCCGATTTTACATCGGGATACGCCGTTTCAATCGGGTTTATTTTACATCCGCCTGTAAACCTTCCACCTTCCAGCCTTCCGCTTTCAAATCCTTGGTCTTTCGTCTTTCAGCTTTCGTCTTCAAGCCTTCCACCTCCACTTTAATCTTTCACCTTTTTTCCCTTAATTTGCCCCATGGTCTTACAATTCTTCGCCGATTACCTTAAACATCAGTTTACAGCTAAAACCCGTCATGGCACACATTCGCCATTTGTCTACAAGCTAGCAGATGAGGTAATTTACGATTTTTCCATAAAAAATGAATACAAAGAAATTGAAGCGCAGCGAAAAAAACTTTTAAATGACCAACGTTTAATTACCGTAACCGACTTAGGCGCAGGCTCTCATCTCAACAAAAACCGTACGAAAAAAGTTTCGCAAATTGCCAAAAATGCGCTTAAATCACCACGATTGGCACAGCTTATTTACCGTTTATCAGCCAATCATCAACCAGCTAACATAATAGAATTAGGCACTTGTTTAGGTGTTACTTCTGCATATTTATCAAAAGCACAGCCAAGTGCTAATGTTTTAACTATCGAAGGTTGTCCGCAAACGGCAGAAGTTGCTTATCAAAACTTCCAAGACCTAAACCTACAGAACGTAGAACTACAGGTTGGAAACTTCAACGATTTACTGCCAAAAGCTATTGAAGAAAGAACGCAGTTAGATTTTGTTTACATCGACGGTAACCACACCAAAGAAGCAACGCTCAACTATTTTCATTGGTGCTTACCAAAAATCACAGAAAACTCGCTACTCATTTTCGACGACATCTATTGGAGCGAAGGTATGAAGCAAGCTTGGGAAGAAATCAAAAACCACCCACAAGTTACCGTAACTGTAGATTTGTTCTGGATAGGTTTGGTATATTTCAAAAAAGGACAAGCGAAGGAACATTTTAAGCTAAAATATTAAATATTGCAATCGAATTTCTAAAGCGCATAGGTTATGCAATATGTGTCCCCCTTTGGAGGGGGTAGGGGGAGGAAGAGTGACTATGCCTGCCAATGGTTTCAACCGTTTGTTAAACTATTTTTAAATTATTTGTCTGATATACAGTTGGTTGAATTAAATAACTGATTTTTAAGTTGTATAACTGAAAAATCAGTTATAACTTTAGGTTATGGAAGAATTAACCAAAGCCGAAGAACGCATCATGCAAATTCTATGGAAATTAGAACACGCATTCGTAAAAGATATCATCGAACAAATAGAAGATGAACCCAAACCTCCTTACAATACCATTTCATCAATTGTGAGGTTATTGGAGAAAAAAGGTTATGTGAGTTACAAAGCCTACGGTAAAACCTACGAATATTTCCCTGCCATCAGCAAAGAGGAATATGCTAAAACCAGTTTCTCTAAATTGTTCTCTGGTTATTTCGATAACTCTGCAAAAAGTTTGCTTTCGTTTATGGTAAAGCAAGAAAAATTAAGCGAAGCCGATATCGAAGAACTTAAATCACTAATTAACAAAAACGCTTAGCATGGAATTGTTCTACTACCTGCTTAAAGTAAGTGCCTGTTTGGTGCTATTTTTTGCCTTCTATCTGTTGGTGCTCAACAAGCTTACTTTCTTCAAGTTCAACAGGCTTTATTTACTGGCAACCTTGTTGTTGAGCTTTGTAATACCAACCTTACAATTTACTATAGAAAGGGAGGTAGAGCAGGTACAAATAGTAGCTGAGGAGGTTGTCGAAATTCCAGCGAATGAAATCCAACCTATGGAGACCATACCGAATTTTGTTGAAAGTACAACCGTAGAAGGAACTTCAGTAGATTGGCTAGCCTTAATTCCTTATGCTTACATCCTTGTAACCTTGGTTATTTTATCGCTTGGTATACGCAAAATATTAAAGCTGCTTCAACATACCAAGCAAAAAACAATAACAATAAACGGACTAAAACTAATAAGCAAAGCTGATGGGTTTACCAATTGCTCTTTTTTCAACTACGTATTTATTGATGAAAAAAGTCTAAGCGAAAATGAACTTGAAGTTTTATTGCAGCACGAAAGCGTTCACGCACAACAATTTCATTCTATCGATAAAATAGTGATGATGCTCGCTAAGGCCACTGTGTGGTTTAATCCCGTAGTTTATTTGTGGGATAAAGCTTTAGAGCAAGTGCACGAATACGAAGCAGACGAAGCCACCTCAAATAATTTCGGCTCAAAGGAATATGCTTCGCTGTTGCTCAAACTTGCGGTAGATCAGAGTAGGTCTTTACTGGTACACAATTTCGTGAAAAGTCCGATAAAAGAGCGTATTAAAATGTTATTCAACTCAAAATCAACAAATATGAAAAAATTAATGTACTTACTGGTTGCGCCTATAGCATTAGGCTTAATTTGGGGATTTACTGTAGAGGTGATAGAGGTTGAAGCAAAAGATAAAAAGACTAATGAACTAATCCGTCTGACAGAAAAAACTGGCAAAGAATTATGGGGCACAACTATCAAAGGAAAAGTAAAAACCATCTTGTTAACAGGGGTTGGTGAGGTATTAAATTTTCAATATGATAAAGGTTTAATAAGAGTTTTCAATCCGGCGGTTGGGAAAATTAAAATAGGGGATGAACTTGCCATGAAAGTTGCAGGAACAGTTCAACAAATTATGGTTTCTGATGCAAAAGGGGATATACTTAAAGAACTTGACGCCCCTTGTATCACTGTTTCTTTAATTAAATCTGCAAATGGGGCACTCTTATATAAGCTTAAAAATCAACAAAAACCATTTATATCGAAAACTTCCTTACTAAAAGGAAATGATTATAGAGAGGAACGAATTACATTAAACACCTACAGTGGTAAAATACTTTCTGCCAAAATGGTTTTTGTTGGACAAAATCATAAGCCTGCAAAAATTTATACTTACGTAAATGGCAAGCTGTTCAATGAACAAGAAAGTTTAAAATTCGATAAAAATTTCATTTCTAAATTATCAACAGATAGAGGTTTTTCTTTTGCTAACGATTTCGATTTTCCTGAGATTAAAGATAAAAATGAGGCTGTAGTGTTTTGGTTTGGGCAAGAACCAAAATTGTCTTTTGCTAAGACCAGAAGTAGGCAAGCTGCAAAAACCTATAACGGACAGGTTATTGGAGGTAAAGTTGTCGACGTTACTTACAATGAAAGCAAGTTGATGAATGGTTTTATTGTTAAAACTTCTAAGGAGACAGTGAAAGCAAACGTAGAAGCAAAGTTCGCAACGCAAATTCATAATATGATTAAGATAGGAGATGACGTAAGTATTAAGGTTTACAATGCTGACTATTGGAGACAAATGGATATGCCGATATTGATAAGCTATAAGTTAATGAAGAATGGAAAGTTGTTGTTTGATAGATGGCCTAAAATTGCTAAGCATAATGAGCTGCCAGTCAAAAAAAATAACGAGTATTTAGATATGGATAATGGCTTAAATAACTTTAGTTATTACGCCAAAGATTCTACGATAGTCGATAAGAAAAATAAAACAATTAATTTATATGGAGCCGCAAAATTTTCTACCAAAGAATTTATATATGAAGGATCTAAAATAACGTACAACGAAAAACTTAAAAAAATCAAAGTTTACGATGCTAACTTGATAGAAAAAAGCACCAATAAGGTTCGTAAAGCAGACTCCATTTTTGTAGACTTAAATCAATCTAAAGGCATAGTTTTTGGTGTGATAAAAGATTTGAATTGAAAATATTTAATTGGCAGAATGGCGCAAAATGCTATTAGCAACATGTCATCATTTCGACCGCACCGAAGCGAGCAGAGAACCGAAGCTCTACGAAGTAAATTGAAAATCAGTGAAGTTAAGTCTACCAAATTGCTCAAGTAAGTAGTTAGATTTCTCCTATCGTCGAAATGACGACTTGCGAATGGAGGGACTTTTTACAACTCCCCGGGTCTATAACTTTTCTCCATATTATTCATCACATCTTCCTTGTAAAACAATACATCTTTAAACTCGCCTTTGGCGTACATTTCAGCTTGGTCGTTAAAATGCTTCGAGCTAGGATTACCGCTATTACCACCTGCTAAAATAGATTTGGCTTTTACTTTTGTGCCGAACTCTACCGCACAAACAAAGCTATTGCCGCTGTAGCCGTATCGTTTGTTGGTGCCAAATTGGTTACTGCGGTACGATGGAAGTTGTCCCCACAAAGCAGAGCCAAATGCTACCGGAAAACTAGGTACTGCATCGTCATATTTTTCGTTCATGGCGCCAGTTAGTCTTTGGAAACGGTTTACTTCGCCCCAAGGCATTTGCCATTTGCCGAAGCGTTTGTTCAAATCATCGATGGTTGATTTTAATGGTTGCAACAAAGTTTCTGTTTTTGCGGTTTTGGCAAATTCGATGGTTTTGGTTACTTGGTCTTTCTCGCCTTGGTTGATGTACACATTCTGAATGTCCCTGTTTACACGCTGTGCCCATTCCATTGCCAAAGTTGCCGCTACAGATGTGGTAGAAGAATAATAGTCCCACTTTTTCAGTTCTGCAATAGGCTCTTTTAAGCTAGCTTTTAGTGGGTTTTCAGCAGGCAATTGCTCGTAAGCTTTAACCAATGCTGGCAATAATACTTCAAAAGCGGGCAAATAAGTGTCGTAACCTAAGGATATTACACCATCCAAATCGTACTTATTGGGTTTGTTCAGTAGCCTTAATGCGGCCACACCTCTAAAGTTTTCGCCATCTGGTGCCATGTAGGGAGGGTAATCTGCTTTCTTCGGACTATTTGCCCCAGCGGTCGTAAATGGTGTAGAATTACAGTTCTGCAGCCAGCCATTCGTTGGATTGTAAATATGCACACTCTCACTTACCGGATGTAAGCCCTGCCAAGCCGTAGCAGAAGTGGTTGCATCTACTGGCTCACTCCAATTGTAGGCCGTATCTCGTTTAGGTATAAAATTGCCATGCCAATAGGCGATGTTGCCCTTTGCATCTGCATAAACCGTATTGTTAGAAGCGTTGGCTGTCAAATCCATTGCTTTTTGATAATCTTCGAAGCTTTTAGATTTTGTTCTTACCCAACTTTGCACCAAACTAGCTGGGTTTTGATTTTGATGCTTCAAACTAATCCACTTGCCATCCCTATTAGCCATTATTGGCCCGTTGTGAGTAAAATAGGTTTCAAATTTCTTCGTCTTTAAAAGGCCGTTTTCCAAATATTTAATCTCGATGTTTTTCTTTCCTATCGGATATAGTTTTTTATCGAAAGTATAGTAATAGGTATCCTTCAGTTTAGTGATTTTTTCGGCGTACATATCAGCCACATCAACATTGTTCGAAGTGTGCATCCAGCCGCAAAACTCATTAAATCCTTGATAGATGAAGAATTGTCCCCAAGTTACAGCACCGTAAGTGTTCAATCCTTCTTGACTTTGCATGTGTATCTCTGGCCTAAAATAAAAGGTGGTATGCGGATTAATGTACAACATCGCATTGCCTGTTTTGCTCATTTTTGGCGCAAAAGCAAATCCGTTAGAACCGCTAAACTGATCACGAATTTGAGGAATATATCCGGTAGGAGAATGGTCGTTGGTGTAGAATTTTTTCAGCTCTGTAATGGTTAAATTGCCTGTACTAATGGCTCCAATACTGCCGTCCGTCCAAAGGAAAGGGTACCAAGGTTTAAATTTGGTTAGCAAAGCGGGTTTAACACTCGGGTTTTTGTAGAGATAAAAGTTGATGCCGTCTGCATAAGCTTCTAGCAGTTTCTTCATCCAAGGCTCGGCTTTTTTATAATCGTTAATGGCTTGTGTACTATCTATTAGCAAACGAATTTGTAAATCGTTGTATAGCGTTCTTTCTCCCTCAATTTCTGATAATCGTCCTAGCTTTTCGATGTAATTAAGTTCGATACGTTTAAAATCATCTTCACATTGGGCGTAAAGCATCCCAAAAACAGCATCAGCATCTGTCTGACCATAAACATGCGCAATGCCCCATTTATCCCTAATAATTTCTACGCGTTGCGCTTGCTTAACCCAATCGCCAATTTCTTTATTGCTGGGCTCTTGTGCAAATACGAAAAGAGGAAGGAAGACGAATAGTAACAGAAAATAATTTTTCATGTCCTTAAAATAATGTTCTCTAAGATAGCCACAGATGCACAGATTTTTATCTGTGCTTATGACAAAAATTATTAAATAAAAATTTGTGCATCTGTGGCAAAGAATTAAAAAGCTTCCGCAAAGCTGATATAAAACCCACTTTGACGCTTTTCGTTTGGACGTTTCTCTCCAACGCCATAATCTAAACGTACACTTAAGCCTTTGGCTGGGTCGAAGAAATAACGACCACCAATGCCATAATTAGGCTTAAAATTTTTAAGTAATTGGGTTTCTTCGTTGGCAAAAACCTTTCCGGCACCACCAAAAACCACCATCCCTAACCGCTCCATAAAACGATATCTAATTTCCGCCTGTGCTGCCAAGAAATTCTCATCGCGATAACGACCGCCATAGTAACCACGCATCATTTCATCGTTACCCATTTGTGGTAATAAATAGAAGGAAGTATTTGCACTTTGGATAGTATTATACATTCCCTGCACACCTAAAACAACCTTTGGCGCCAACGACCAAAAATTACGTACGTTAACTTTAATCTGGCTTCCAGAGAAGTTCTCGCCACCAAAAATTGGAGGTGCGTATTGATAACTGATACGCCCAAAGAAACCTTTAGTTGGGTAATTGTTCGAGTTACGGGTATCATAACTTTGCGATACCCCTACAAAAAGTACAGAACCGCCGTCTTTGTCACGCAGGCCATTTCCTACAGAAAAAATGCCGCCAACTTCTTTGTCGGTAAATTTGTAGTTTTCAAAACCTAGAGAAACGCCGGTATAAACATTTTTAACGAAGGCTTTTTCAGCATCAAATTGCACTTTAGCCATCCGCTGCACCAATCTATCTTCATCAATGTGCGAAGTATTGTTGCCAATGCCATAGAAGTTAAAAGGCATATTTCTAAAACGAATTTCGCCAATAAAATGCCATTCATTTCTTTTTGTCCAAGCATCGCCTCTAAGCGTTACATTATAAGTGTTGGTTGTAGAGTAAGAAGCTGCACCAAAAAAATTAGAACTGCGGTTAAGCGTATCCGCCTTATCTACATAAAATGAATAAATACTGCCTAAACCAAATTCGAAGCCTGTTTCTTGTGCATATCCAAACACCGGAATAGGCATAAAGCTGGCCTTACGAGTGGTGTCCTTTTCGTTCGAGAAAATACGTTTTATAAATCCAAGTTGCGCCCAAGCAAGGTTGGCAGAACAAAAGATTAAAACCGTAAGTGCTAATTTTTTCATCGGTTACAAAGTAAATGAATTTCTGTGGATTAGGATAATCATTACTTATATTGGATTTTTTTAACAATGATGATGAAGAAAATTCTCCTTTTCGCCCTGCTGGTTTTATTTTCAATTGCAAATGCTCAAATTACTGCACCGCTTCCAAACAACGAAGCTAGTGTTTTGCAGCCTTATATCAATCAGTACCAGTCTGATAAAAATATGCTCAATAGAAAATATGCCTTAAAGCAATCTGATGAGTATTATTTGAGGATGGAAAGATTTTATTCAGATTGGCAGCAGCAATTAAAAAGTTTGCCTTTTGTTAAGCTTTCACAGAATGAAAAGATTGATTATATTCTGTTGAAACGAGATATCGGGGCTGATGCCCGTAATTTACAAACTGCCTTTAAAGAATTTAAGGATGATAAATTCCTTCTCCCATTTGCGGTGCTTGTAACAGATTTTGAACAGAAACGAAGGGTTGGCAAACAACAGGACGGAACAGCAACAACGGCTATTTTCGAGCAATTGAAATCACAGCTAACAGCCTTAAAATCATCAGTAGAAAAAAAGAATATGAATGTGACCGCTGTCCAAGCCAAATGGGCACAGCAAGCGGTGGCTCAGTATGCAGCAACATTTACCGAAGCTTATAAATTCTACGATGGTTACGACCCTCAATTTACCAAGGCTACTAAAAATGCTTATCCGGAAGTTTTAGCTGCATTTAAGGAGTATAGCGAAGCATTGGCGAAAATTGAAAAACAAGCTGGCTTTACCGACGACGGAACTGATATTGTAGGAAATCCGATTGGTAGGGCAGGTTTAATTGATGGACTGAAAGACGAGATGATTGCCTACACCCCAGAACAATTGACCGCAATTGCACAAAGAGAGTTTGCCTGGTGCGATGCAGAAATGGCAAAGGCAACCCGTGAAATGGGTTTTGGTAAAGATTGGCGAGCGGCTTTGGAAAAAGTGAAAACTGCTTATCCACCGTTGGGCAAACAACCAGAATTGGTGTATGAGTTGGCAAATGAAGCCATTAACTTTGTAGAGCAAAATAAACTGATTACCGTGCCCATTTTAGCTAAAGAAGGTTGGCGAATGCGGATGTTAACTCCCAAGGAGCAACTTTTTGCACCATTTTTTTTAGGTGGCGAGTCTGTGCTAATTGCCTATCCTCATGAGGATATGAGCGAAGAGGCCAAAATGATGACTTTGAGAGGGAACAATCGCCATTTTTCTAGAGCAGTAGTTTTCCATGAATTGATACCAGGACATAATTTGCAGTATTTTATGCAAAGCCGATACAAACCTTATCGCAGGGCTTTTAGTACGCCATTTTGGACAGAAGGATGGTCGCTATATTGGGAAATGTTGCTTTGGGATAACAATTTTGCAAAAACTCCAGAAGATAAAATTGGAATGCTATTTTGGCGAATGCACCGTTGTGCTCGCATCATCTTTTCTACAAAGTATCATTTAGGCGAATGGACGCCAAAACAGTGCATCGATTTCTTGGTAGAGCGTGTAGGTTTTGAGAGAGCTAACGCCGAAGCAGAGGTCCGAAGGTCTTTCACTGGGAATTATGGTCCGCTGTATCAAATTGGGTATATGTTAGGTGGTTTACAGTTTAGAGCATTGCACAAAGAACTGGTACAAAGTGGTAAAATGAACAACATCGCTTTCCATGATAAAATTTTGAAAGAAAACTGCATGCCGGTAGAAATGGTAAGGGCTTTATTAACTAATCAAGCTTTAACGGAGAATTTTAGCACAAAGTGGAAGTTTGCCGGGGAGGTAAAATAAACTCTTAACATTAATTATTGCCGTCATTGCCAGCTCGACTGGCAATCGTAATGCGATAAAAGGATGGATTATTGTTTTTTAAACCCTCTCTGCCCAACGGGCAGAGAGGGTTATTGCCAATAATATATGCACCCAATCAATCCCAAAAGAACTACCTCAACTGCCAACTAAACCGGATGGAAGCGGAAAGCCCGCAAGCGAGTGTAACGAGTGCGGACTTGTAACGTACAGCCGGACTTTCGGAACATAGTACTACAGTAATTGCTTTTCAAAAAATACTATCCCGAAGATTTTCGCTGATGTTCAAACAGATGTCACAAATCCGCATCTGCTAAATCTGCGGTTCTTATCTGCGTTCATCAGCGGAAAACTTAGCCTCTAGAACAATCCGGAATAAAAATTAATATTCTGCTTGCATAATAAAAATCAATTCTATAAATTTGTTATGCAAGCATAGTAATTTAATGAAGCAGAAGGAAACCGTAGATTATTTCTTAAAGATAGTTTGGCAAAACGTGTCGAACACTTATAACCAAGTAGCGGCCGGATTTGGCATTACACAGGCCATTGGCTACATGTTAATCAACATTGAAGCCGAGGGTACTGCTGTTTCTGCTTTAGCGGGATTGCTAGGTGTGAAAGCTACAAGTTTATCAAGAATGCTAAACAATATGGAAGAATCGGGGTTGATTTATAGGGAGACTTCCGAAGGAGATAAGCGTTCGGTAAAGGTTTATTTAACACCTTTTGGCATTGAAAAACGAAAGCTTGCCCGTGATGTAGTCATTTCTTTTAACGAGTATTTGAACGAAAAATTAAGTGTGAAAGAAAGGGAACAACTGATTTCCACTTTAGAGAAAATTAACCAGTTAACATTGGCTTATCCGCCAGCAAAAAAATAATAATGAACAAACGTATCACAAAAGTAGCGGTTTTGGGCTCGGGGATTATGGGTTCTCGAATTGCCTGCCACTTTGCTAATATTGGAGTAGAAGTCTTATTGTTAGATATTGCAGCTAAGGCTAACGAGGGCGAACAACAAAGTCCTCAGCAGAAAAATAAAATTGTAAATGAGGCTTTGCAGGCTGCGGTAAAAAGCAATCCATCGCCTATTTATTCGCAAAAAGTAGTACAGAAAATTAGCACAGGAAATTTCGATGATGATATGTCGAAAATTGCTGCGTACGACTGGGTAATAGAGGTAGTGGTAGAGAATTTGGACATCAAGAAAAAGGTGTTTGAGCAGGTTGAGCAATATCGTAAACCTGGGTCATTAATTACTTCTAACACTTCGGGTATTCCAATACATTTAATGGCCGAAGGTAGGAGCGAAGATTTTAAAGCGAATTTCTGTGGTACACACTTTTTTAATCCGCCACGTTATTTGAGGTTGTTGGAGATTATTCCAACGCCGCATACCAAGCCAGAAGTAGTAGATTTCTTGATGCACTACGGCGATAAATTTTTGGGGAAAACGACAGTACTATGTAAAGATACACCTGCATTTATTGCCAATAGAGTTGGGGTTTATTCGATAATGGCGCTGTTACACTCGGTAGAGAAACTGGATTTAACGGTTGAGGAAGTGGATAAATTCACTGGCCCGGCTTTGGGTAGACCGAAATCGGCTACATTCCGTACTTCGGATGTGGTAGGTTTAGACACTATGATGAAGGTGGCAAAGGGTTTGTACGATAATGTGCCGAATGATAAAGCACACGATTTGTTCAAATTGCCAGCCTACGTTGAAAAAATGGCGGAGAACAATTGGTTGGGCGATAAAACCAAACAAGGTTTCTATAAAAAGATTAAAAACTCAGAGGGTAAGAGTGAAATTTTAGCACTCGACTTAAAAACGTTAGAATATAAACCTCAGCAAAAAATTAAATCAGCTACGTTGGAAATGACGAAGAGCATTGACAAAGTAGCCGACAGAATGAAAGTTTTTGCTGCGGGAAAAGATAAAGCGGGCGAATTGTTCCGTACTTCTTTCTTCGGCTTGTTCGAATATGTTTCTGACCGTATTCCAGAAATTGCAGATGAACTTTATAAAATTGACGATGCTATGCGTGCTGGTTTTGCTTGGGAGCTTGGTCCGTTTGAGGTTTGGGATGCTGTTGGCGTTGCCGATGCCATTGAGGGAATGAAAAAATATGGCAACGAACCTGCTGGCTGGGTAACCGAGATGTTGGCGGCAGGTCATACTTCGTTCTACAAATTAGAAGATGGCGTGAAGAAATATTACGACATTCCTTCGAAAAGTTATAAAGCTATTCCGGGCACCGCCGATTTTATCATCCTTGAAAACTTAAAAGCCAACAATAAGGTGCTTTACAAAAATGCTGGCGCTTCTATTATTGATTTGGGCGATGGTATTTTGAATGTAGAGTTCCACTCGAAAATGAACACAATTGGTGGCGATACTTTAACTGCTATCAACAAAGCGATTGACATGGCCGAAAAGGATTACCGTGGCGTGGTGATTGGTAATGATGGTGCTAATTTTTCAGCTGGAGCTAACGTAGGTATGATTTTCATGATGGCGGTAGAGCAGGAGTGGGACGAATTGAATATGGCAGTGAAAATGTTCCAAAATACATCCATGCGTATTCGTTATTCTTCAATTCCAGTTGTTGTTGCTCCTCATAATTTAACTTTAGGTGGTGGTTGCGAATTCAGTTTACATGCCGACCACGTACAGCTAAGTGCAGAAACTTATATGGGTTTGGTGGAATTTGGTGTAGGTGTAATTCCAGGTGGTGGCGGCTCTAAAGAGTTTGCTTTAAGAGCATCTGATGAATTTGCGGATGACCAGATTGTACAAAATGCGTTGAAAAACCGCTTCTTAACTATTGGGATGGCTAAAGTGTCTACCTCTGCAGTGGAGGCATTTGAATTGGGCTATTTGCAAAAAGATAAATATTCGATTAGCATGAACCGCAGTCGATTAATTGCCGATGCTAAAGCTAAAGCAATCGAGCTAGCAGATGCGGGATATACCAAACCAGTTCAACGTAAAAACATTAAGGTGTTAGGTAAGCAAGGCTTAGGGATTGTTTATGCTGGGGCAAATACCATGTACTCGGGTAATTACATCTCGGAACACGATAAGAAAATCTCTGAAAAATTAGGTTGGGTAATGTGCGGCGGCGATTTATCTTCTCCAACAGAAGTAACTGAGCAATATTTGTTAGACCTAGAAAGGGAAGCATTTTTGTCGCTTTGTGGAGAACGGAAAACCTTGGAAAGAATACAGTCGATAGTTACCAAAGGTAAGCCGTTGAGGAACTAGATGTGAGATTTGCGTATTGCGTATTGAGACATAAAGTTGCAAAATGTAATATGTTGAGAGTTGTCAAATAAATAAGGAATTATGCGTGTTGTAGAGTGTCTCAATACTCAATACGCTCTACTCAATACTAAAAAAATGGAAGCATACATAATAGCAGGACTTAGAACGGCAGTGGGCAAGGCTCCACGAGGTGTATTTCGTTTTACCAGAGCTGATGATTTAGCGGCTGATGTGATTAAACAATTGGTAGCATCGGTGCCGAATTTAGATAAGGAACAAATTGATGATGTGATTGTGGGTAATGCCACTCCAGAAGCGGAACAGGGGCTAAACATTGGTCGTATGATTAGCTTGATGGGCTTGGATACCGACAAAGTGCCTGGCGTAACCGTGAACAGATATTGTGCTTCGGGATTAGAAACTATTGCAACGGCAGTCGCAAAAATTAAAGCTGGCATGGCCGATTGCATCATTGCTGGTGGTGTAGAAGTAATGTCGGGAATGCCATTTGGTGGTTGGAAATTAGTGCCAAATCCAGATGTGGCCAAAACTAACCCAGATTGGTACTGGGGAATGGGTTTAACTGCAGAAGCTGTAGCTAAAGAGTACAATGTAAGCAGGGAAGACCAAGATGAGTTTGCATTTCAATCGCACATGAAAGCTATAGAAGCCATTAAAAATGGTCACTTAAAAGCGGGTGTAGCGCCAATTAATGTTAACGAAACCTACTTGGATGACCAACTGAAAAGGAAAACTAAATCTTATGTGGTAGATACAGATGAAGGGCCGAGAGCTGATACTACGATTGAACGTTTAGCAAAGCTGAAACCCGTTTTTGCAGCTAATGGTGTAATTACGGCGGGTAATTCTTCACAAACTTCTGATGGAGCAGCCTTTGTGTTAGTGGTTTCTGAAAAGAAAATGAAAGAACTAGGTGCAGAACCAATTGCTCGTTTGGTAAGCTATGGTGTAGCTGGTGTTCCTCCAAGAATTATGGGTATTGGCCCAATTGAGGCCATTCCAAAAGCTTTGAAAATGGCAGGTGTACAACAAGACGAAATTGGCTTGATTGAACTGAATGAAGCTTTTGCCTCACAATCTTTGGCCATTATCAGAACCTTAGGCTTAGACCAAAGCAAAATTAACGTTAACGGTGGTGCAATTGCCTTGGGTCATCCACTAGGATGTACTGGAGCTAAACTTTCGGTGCAGTTATTTAACGAAGCTAAACGAAGAAACGCTAAATACGGTATGGTAACGATGTGTGTGGGAACAGGGCAGGGTGCTGCGGGGATATTTGAGGTGTTTTAATCGTATTGAGTATTGCGAATAGCGTATTGTGACATGGAGCAGAATTGAAAAGTTAACATTATCAACGAAATGCATAATATTAAAGAATTAAAGATTTGGAATAAGGCCATTGATTTGGCTGTGAAGGTTTATCAAATTACAGCTAATTTTCCTGCTGATGAAAGGTTTGGATTAATCTCACAATCTAGACGTTGCGCCGTTTCAGTTCCATCTAATATTTCTGAGGGAGCTGGAAGGAATACAAAAGGAGAGTTTAAACAGTTCCTTGGCATAGCTAACGGCTCGTCTTACGAATTGCAAACCCAAATGGTAATTGCAGAAAAACTCGGTTTCCTAGATGAAGCGGCTTTTACCGATGTGATAGATAGCATCGATGAATTACAAAAAATGAACTATAAATTACAAAATGCTTTGCAGTAGGACTTGTTGTTAGAAACACTACTGCACATCACTATTAGATAATCTATGTATTGCAAATTGTCTCAATACGCAATACTCATTACACAATACTAAAAATGAAAGCAACAATCAAAGGCGGAGAATTCTTAATTAAGGAAACTTCTTATCACGATGTATTTATTCCAGAAGAGTTTGATGAAGAGCAGCAAATGATTGCGCAAACCTGTCGCGATTTTTTAACTGCCGAAGTATATCCAAACCTCGAAAAATTAGACAGTCATGCAGACCCAGAGTTAATGCCAACGCTTTTAACCAAAGCAGGCGAACTGGGAATTTTGGGCGTGTCGGTACCTGAGGAATATGGAGGTTTTGGAAAGAACTTCAATACTTCAATGTTGGTGGCTGATGTAGTTGGCGCTGGACATTCGTTTGCGGTAGCTTTATCGGCACATACCGGAATTGGAACCTTGCCGATTTTGTATTACGGTAACGAAGAGCAGAAAGCTAAATACATTCCCAAATTGGGAACTGGAGAATGGAAAGCTGCTTACTGCTTAACAGAGCCAAACTCAGGGTCTGATGCCAACTCAGGCAAAACAAAAGCAAAGCTGAGCGATGATGGCAAGCACTATATCATCAATGGGCAAAAAATGTGGATTACCAATGGTGGATTTGCAGATATTTTTATCGTCTTTGCTAAAATAGATGATGATGAAAACTTAACCGCTTTTATTGTAGAACGTGATTTTGGTGGTATTACCATGAACCCAGAAGAACACAAAATGGGTATCAAAGGTTCTTCCACCCGTCAGGTATTTTTTAACGATTGTCCTGTGCCGGTAGAAAATATGCTGAGTGACCGTCAGAATGGTTTCAAGATTGCAGTGAACATCTTAAACATTGGTCGTATAAAACTTTCGGCTGCTGCAATTGGCGCTTCAAAAGCTACCATTAGCACTGCGGTAAATTATGCTAACGAACGTCAACAGTTTGGTAGGTCGATTTCTAAATACGGTGCTATTCGCTATAAAATCGCCGAGATGGCAGCAAAAGTTTATGCTGTTGATGCGGCAAACTACCGTGCTGGACAAAATATTGACGATACTTACGATGCTTTAGTGGCCGATGGAATGGAGCCAGGAAAAGCAAAGCTGAAATCGGTAGAGCAATTTGCGGTTGAATGTGCGATTTTGAAAGTATGGGGTTCGGAAGCCTTGGATTACGTGGTAGACGAAGGTGTACAGATTTACGGTGGTATGGGTTACAGCGCCGATGCACCGATGGACAGAGCTTACCGTGATGCCCGTATCAACAGGATTTTTGAAGGCACAAACGAGATTAACCGCTTGTTGACCGTAGATATGATGTTGAAGCGTGCGATGAAAGGCGAATTGGACTTGATGGGACCTGCGACGGCTGTAGCAAATGAATTAATGTCTATCCCAGATTTTGGTGAGGAAGATGATACTTTATTTGCAGCAGAGAAAAAAACATTGCAGAACTTAAAGAAAGCAACTTTAATGGTGGCTGGTGCTGCGGTACAAAAACTGATGATGAGCCTAAGCAAAGAGCAAGAGATTTTAATGAACATCGCCGATATGGCAAGCTATGTGTATGTAGCTGAATCAGCTATGCTACGTACAGAAAAGTTAGTGAACTTAAAAGGTGAAGAAGCAGCTAAAGGTCAGTTAGATTTAATGCGTATCTACTTTGTAGAAGCAGTTGATGGTGTAGCTAAAGCAGGTAAAGAGGCACTTTGGGCTTTCGGCGAAGGTGATGAATTACGTATGATGTTGGTTGGTTTGCGTAGGTTTACCAAGTTAGAACCATTTAACGTAAAACAAGCTCGTCAGGACGTAGCGGTGCAAATTATCGAAGCGAATAAATATATATTTTAGTGAGCTGATAGACTAAAGCTTAAAGACCAAAGCGAAAATTGCAATTTGCAAGCTAGCTTTGGTCTTTTTAGTTTTTAACTAAACTAATTGTCTTTAGTCTTTCAGCTTTGGTCTATAGTCTTTTTTCAACTGTTAAATTTGGTTAAAAATTGTAGCAACGGGTTTAAAAGTTTATTTTTGCGTTTGATGAAAAAATATAGTGGGATATTATTAGTTGTTTTTTGCTTGGTTGCGGTTATGTCTTGTAAAAAGGATGACGATGGAGTAAAAGAAATTGAGAAGTTTATCAAAGAAAACAATATTAATGCAACAAAAGACGAAACAGGTCTTTATTACGAGATTATTAACCCGGGAGTTGGAAATGTTACCATTACACCAAACTCGAGAGTTACCATTAAATACGAAGGAAAGTTGCTAAATGGTAAGGTGTTTGATAATGGAGAAGGGAAGGAACAGACTTTTGTGCTTGGTCAGCTGATAAGCGGATGGCAGATCGGATTGCCTAAAATTCAAAAAGGTGGTGAGATCAGATTACTTATACCTCCTAGCTTGGGTTATGGAGATAGATCCGCAGGTGAAATTCCAGCAAATTCTCCTTTAGATTTTAATATCAAATTGATAAATGTTCAATAAAAATTTAATGCGTAAAATAACTACATATATCGTTGCACTTTTTAGTGTTTTAATTGTTTTCAGCTCTTGTAAAAAGGAGTATGAAAGCATAGAGAGTATTGATGATGCGAAAATAAAAGACTACATATCGAAGAATAATTTACAAAATGTAGAATCTGATGAAACTGGGTTTTATTATCAAGTTGTTGAGGAGGGAACTGGAGACTTTTTCAAAAATAGCGATATGGTTTTTTATTATGTCACAGTTAAATCGCTGTTAAACGGAACACAATATTTACAATCCCCTACATACTCCAATTTGAGTAACTTTGTTGGTTACTTAAATTCATTTTATAATGGTTCGCTTTCTTCAAATTCATACAATATACCTGCTATTAGAACAGCGGTTTTAGCTTTAAAACCTGGAGGTAAGGTAAGAATATTTGTTCCATCCTATTTAGCCTTCGGAAAAAATGGTGCAGGCAATATTCCTTCGAATGAAATTATTGAGTTGGTTGTTACAACAATTAATTATAAAACTCAAGCAGAAATAGATGAGGAACGTATCAATACATTTTTAACTGCAAATAACATTACGGCTACTAAGCATTCTTCTGGTGTATATTATCAAGTTTTAACCCAAGGAACCGGAACAGATATAATAGATGAACATTCTAAATTAGTGGTAAAATATTCTGGAAGACTTTTGGATGGGACGCAGTTTGATAGTGGAGATGCATTTTCGACTACACTATCAGCAGTAATTAGAGGCTGGGGCGAAGTAATTCCGTTATTCAAAAGTGGGGCAAAGGTTAGAATATTTATACCATCAGAATTGGGTTACGGTTCTAGTGGAAATGGAGGAATTCCAGCCAATTCTGTACTTGACTTCAGTATTGATATCACTAGTGTAACAAACGACTAACTAAAAAGTCCCGATTAATTCGGGACTTTTTAGTTTAAAGCTTTCTTGTAAACTTCCAATATTCTTTTTCTAGCGAAATCGTGCTCAACGATAGGAATTGGCAATAAGGCACTTTTATACTCTGGCGCCCATTTAAAAACGTATTCCATCTTTGGGTCGAATTTCTTTAACTGAAGTTCCGGGTTAAATACTCTAAAGTAAGGCGCTGCATCGTTGCCGCTTCCGCAAGCCCATTGCCAGCCACCAACATTACTGGCTTGTTCGTAATCCAAAAGCTTTTCGGAAAAATAAGCTTCGCCCCAACGCCAATCTATCAGTAAGTGCTTACATAAAAAACTAGCTACTACCATGCGTACACGGTTGTGCATAAATCCTGTTTCGTTGAGTTGCCTCATGCCTGCGTCTACCAAAGGATAACCTGTCTCGCCTTTACACCAAAGTTCAAATTCCTTTTCGTTGTTGCGCCATTGAATGCGGTCGTAATCTGGTTTAAAAGCTTTGTTTGTAGTATGTGGAAAGTGCCACAAAATCATCATGTAAAACTCTCTCCATGCCAATTCAGATAACCATTTGTCTGCTTTTTGTGCAATGGCTTCTCTAGCTACTTTTCTAATGCTAACGGTGCCAAATCGTAAATGAAGACCTAAATGGGTAGTAGCATTTTTGGAGGGGAAATCTCTGTCTTTTTCGTAACCATCTAATTTATCTTGGTAATTGATAGAGGGGAATTTGACATCGCTTTGCGAGAAGCCAAATTGTTTTAACGAGGGAAAATCGAAAGCTGCTACTTGATGTAGATTTTTAAAGTATTTCTCTGTTGGATAAGATTTTAAATAAAACTCATTCAGCTTTAATAGCCATTGTTTGTAATAAGGTGTGAAAACGGTGTAAGGAGTGCCATCAGCTTTTTGCACTTCTTTTTTTTCAAATATTACCTGGTCTTTAAAAGTATGAAATGCAATGTTATTTTGGTTCAAGAACTCGGCAATGGCTTTATCTCTTTTTCTGGCGTAAGGCTCATAATCATGATTGGTGTAAACAGCATCTACTTTAAACTCGTTAATGATTTCCTGCCAAGCATTTTCTGGTGTATCGTATTTTACCAGTAAAGAAGACCCGATGTTAATTAATTTGTCATTGATTTTAGATAGCTGTTGATGAATGAAGTCCACTCGGGCATCAGCTTTATTTTCTAGTTTTTCTAAAATGTTCCTATCAAAAATAAAAACCAATAAAACTGGATTTTCTGCTTTTAACGCATGGTAAAGTGCAGCATTATCGTCTAATCTTAAATCTCTCCTTAACCAACAAATATTGATAGTGGGTTTATTATTTTTTTCGCTCATAAATGGCTTTTAATGCATCTTCAAGGTTCAAATACCTGAATTGAAAACCTGTATTTAAGATTTTTTGCGCAGAAGTATTAGTACTAACCAATGGTAAGATACTCATTTCTCCCAAAATAGCTTTTAGCAAAAACTTAGGCACATTAAACGGCCAAATAGGTCGGTGCAATACCTTGCCCAAGGTTTTGGTAAATGTTTTATTGGTGACTGGCGATGGTGCTGCAGCATTGTAAGCGTCGAACATATCCTTATTCTTTAGTGCATGCACAAAAATATTCACTAAATCATCTAGGTGTATCCAGGGCATCCATTGTTTACCGGAACCCAAAGGGGCGCCAGCAAAATAGCTGATGGGTTTTTCCATTGAGGCCAAAGCACCACCTTTTTCGCTCAGCACAATTCCAATTCTAACTTTTACCACTCTAATGCCTAAAGCAATTGCTTGTTCGGCTGCTTTTTCCCAGGCAATGCAACAATCGGCCATAAACCCTGTTCCATATAAACTTTCTTCATCCAAAACCTCATCTGCTCTATCGCCATAAATACCTACTGCCGAAGCTGAGATATAGCTTTCAATGTTAGTATTAGTTTGTTTTATTGCTTTAAAAATTAACTCGGCAGATTTTACACGGCTATCGATAATTTGTTGTTTACGTTCTGCTGTCCAAGGTTTATCGGCTATGCCTTCTCCAGTTAAATTGATGATGGTATCAATTCCTTCTAAGGCATTATTATCTATGGTTTGTTGATAAACATCCCATTGGAAAACTTTTACATTTGCTTTGGAAGTAGGCTTTCTTGCCAAGATAGAAACTTGATATCCATCAGTGAGTAGTTTTGAAATAAGTTGTTCGCCAACTACACCCGTGGCACCCGCAATAAGAATGTTTTTTGCCATAATAACTAAACCCTAAAGTTAAGATTTAGTTTGTTTTTCTGTTTGATAAAACCACATAGAAACATAGATTAACTTGTTAATTCAAAACTATGTGCCTATGTGGTTATTTTGTTTCAGTTTCTCAACCAATTCAAGATATAATCTGCAGTTTGTTTCCAATTTGGCAAGCCCAACACAAAGTGATTATTACCTTCAAATTCTTTAAAATCAGTTACAGATTGACTGTTTTTGTATTTTTTATAATTGCTATGATTTAAAGACGCAGGCATAATATTATCGGTAGAGCCAGCTACAAATAATAGCGGTGCATGCGCTTTTTTGAAATCGATTTTTGCGGCACTGGTTAATCCATCTCTTGACATCCTTTTAGATTCTGGGATTACATTTTCATCATAAGCTTTTTGTTGCTCGGCTAAAGACATCCCATTGGTAAACGCATATTGCCATTGAGGAAACGACATTAAGAAAGGTTTGTTGGCTGAGGTAAATAAACCTAAGGGACCCCAAGTAGCTTTAAAGAACGAAAATTTAGTGGTAATTACACCTTGTGGTGGCACAGAGTGGATGGCTACAGCCGCTTCGGCTAGGCCACGTTGTAATAGCAATTGGGTAATTAATCCGCCCATAGAGTGACCAACAATAATTGGTTTTTCTGGTAGCGATTTAATGACGTTTTCAAAGTAATCTACCACTTGATTTAATCTTAAAGAAGCGATGTCTTTGTTTGGGTGTGCTGCTCTCAAATCGGCAGGGCTGCCATCTTTAAAAGGCCAAGCTGGAGCCAAGGTTTTGTAGCCTTGTTCTTCAAAATATTTTTGCCAAGTAGCCCATCCTAAGTTACTTACGAAATTACCTGTTACAAATAGTACGGTTTTAGAGTTGATAGTTTTCATCCTTTTTTGATTTTGTTTTTAATTGAACAAGTCAAAGTTCCGCACAAAAACGCTCAATAATTTTAACCCAGGTTAAAATCGTTATTTGCTTACCATTCTTTTTCTAATTCGGCTTAAAGATGGACCTTGAATGCCTAAATAAGAGGCAATATGATATAAAGGAATAGCATTTGCCAATTGAGGATGGGCATCTGTCAAATCTTTATATCGCTGTTCGGGGGTGTTGAAAATGAAATCTTCAGTTCGGGTCATGGCCATGTTGAAAGCTTTTTCGGCGATAAGCCTACCAAAGTGCTCCCATTGATGCGATTGTTGGTATAACTTCTCAAGTTGACTGTAGGTAATGTAAAGCACATTTGCATCTGTCATCGACTCGGTGTGGTAATTACAAGGTGCTTGGTTTACAAAACTCTTGTATGAAACAATAATCTGCTGGGGCGAAAAGAAAAAGATGTTCTTCTCTTCGCCACTTTCGGTATTTACGTAATAGGTTCTAAAAATACCATCAATGATGAAGCCTAAGTTTTTGCAAACGTTTTTGTATTCGTTGTAAAACTCGCCTTTTTGATAGGTTTTTGGTTGCCAATATTCGCGAGATAAGTTGAAATTTTCTTCATCTATACCTGCAAAAGCGGCCAAGGCATGTTTCAAGAGCTCTATTTGTTCCATAGCTAAATATAGCCAAATGGATTTGTTTTTTATAAACCGTTGGCTAAAGCCGAACGGTAATGAATTTCAGCTCGATTGGCTCATTAACATATCATTTGTGGGGCGGATATTTAGGGGAACAACAAAAGGCTTTAGCCGAAAATTATTTTACTTCTTGGTGTATTTTTTAAAGAAATAGATAATTGGTTGGTTGGCATTTTTGGGATATTCGTGACCGCCATTGTGGATGAATAGCTCGAAATCGTTGCCATCTTTACCTTTGTAGAAAGTAATGTTGTCGTCTATTTTTGTGCCTTCTGCTATATTACAACCGTTAACCCTTAACATTTTGTTGTAGGTGATTTTTTGCCACTCGGGTTTTACCAAAGGGTCATTTTCGCCCATTAAATGAAAGCCGGGTTTTGGTGTTTTTAAATTTGGTAGCATTTTACCACCAGCGGTAGCAGTAGGCGCAAAAGCTGCGAACTCGTTCGGTCTGGTAACCCAAAGCAAGTAGGTAAAACCACCTCCGTTAGAATGCCCTGTTGCGTAAATTCTACTGTTATCTATTTTGTAATCAGCTCTGAGCGTTTTTAGCATCGCATCAAAAAAAGCTAAATCTCTATTGCTATCAGTTTGGTTGGTCATTATCCAGCCGCTTTTTTTGCCTTCTGGGTCGGTGAGTACACCTTTGGTGTTTAAGCCCTGCGGACAAATAAAAATCGCCTCTGGCCAAAGCTTCTCAAAACTTCTTGTTCTGTACATATTTTGCATGGTACCGCCATGTCCATGAAACGCAAAGATGATAGGCGTGGGTTTAGTTTTAGCCGTTGCTGGAACATAAACTAATGCTTTTCTCGTCTGACCATTTATATTCCATTCTACGGTTTTTGGCAGTTCTTGCGCTAAAGTTGTTCCAAAGGAGATGAACATCAACAATGTCCATAGTTTGATTTTTAAAGTGTGGTTCGTTTGCATATCCTCATAGAGTTTATTTTTCTGATAAAGTTTAAAGCCTCAATTAATTATCCTTAAAAAAGCCGAAATGACATTAATAAAGCACTTTTTGCATAAACAATACCAGGTAAAAAAGCGTTACATTTATAGGTTTACTATAAAGCCACAGATGCACAGATATTGAAGGTGACGATGTATTATTTTTTAGGCAGTTGATTTTTTTTGAAATTCGCAGAGTTTAATCTGTGTATCTGTGGCTAAAAGCACTTTTTGGGAGTTGATGTGATTGTATTTCAAATTATGGAGAAAGTTTTAGTTACCCGTCGTATAAGCGAAAATGCTTTGGCATTTATCAAAAACTCTGGTTACGAGCCTACGGTTTATACCGAGCTTACGAACATCTCGCAAGAAGACTTGATAAAAATGTGCCAAGGTTATGTGGCATTGTTAAGTGTTGGTCCAAATAAAATTGATGAACGCTTTTTAAGCGCTTGCCCACAGTTAAAAGGTATTGCTTTAATGAGTGTAGGCTACGATAAGGTTGATTTGGAAGCTGCTAACAAACATCGAATACCTATTTCTAACACACCCGATGTGTTGAGCGAAACTACCGCGGATACTGCTTTTTTATTGATGTTAGCTGTTGCCCGCAATGCTTTTTATATGAACAAAAGTATTGAAAGAGGAGAGTGGAATTTCTTTGACCCCATGCAGAATTTGGGGCAAGAATTGTATGGTAAAACCTTAGGTATTTTAGGCTTAGGGAGGATTGGTTTAGAGATGGCAAAAAAAGCCAAAGCGGCTTATGGGATGGATATCATCTATCATAACAGAAACAGAAATGAACAAGCAGAAAAGGAAGTGGCGGCTAGGTACCTTTCTTTTGACGAGTTGTTAATGCAGAGCGATGTGCTGACCGTACATGTAAATCTAACGGACGAAACCAAAGGTATTTTCAATAAAACTGCTTTTAGTAAAATGAAACCTAATGCAATCTTCATCAATACCGCTAGGGGTGCAATCCATAATGAAGAAGATTTAATTGACGCACTACAAAATAAAACCATTTGGGGAGCGGGTTTAGATGTTACCAATCCCGAGCCAATGCAAAAAGATAATCCTCTTCTAAATATGGAGAATGTTTGCGTCCTACCTCACATCGGCTCTGCTACCAAAGAAACCCGTGAAAAAATGGCGATGATGGCTGCCGAAAATATCGTGGCTGCTTTAAAAGGCGAAAGAATGCCACAGGTAATTAATCCTGAGGTTTATGAGGGGTAAGGGAGTGTGTAAATCCCTCTCTGGCTTCGCCATCTCTCCCTAAAAGGGAGAGAATAACAAAGTTGCATAGACATTTCGCTAATTTCTCTCCCTTTCAGGGAGAGATGCCCAAGGGGCAGAGAGGGTTTAAACTGTTAGCGTTTGTTAAAATTTTGAAAAGCTATCTATAAAAATTCTATTTTTATTTCATGATAGTTTCTATAACGAACGAACATCTAGCCATTGATTTTTCCACTAAAGGTGCCGAGCTACAGCGCATTGTTGGCACAGATAGTAGAATTAACTATATGTGGAACGGCGATACAAAGTTTTGGGGCAAGTTTAGCCCAGTGTTGTTTCCGATAGTGGGCGCACTTAAAGAGAATGCTTACGAATATCAGGGGCAAAAATATAGCCTTCCTCGTCATGGTTTTGCTCGTGACATGGAGTTTAGCCATGAGAAACTTAGCGAAACAGAAATAGCGTTTAGGTTAAAACATACCGAAGAAACCTTAAAGAGCTATCCATTCGAATTTGAACTTAGCTTGAAGTATCATTTACAAGGCGCAAGTTTAAAATGTACTTATCAGGTTTTTAATCCAGGCAATACCGATATTTTATTTTCTATTGGTGCACATCCCGCTTTTGCGGCACCATTAAATAATGAAGGTACATATACTGATTATTACCTTCAATTTAATGAAGATGATGAACTCACTTTTCATCACATTGAAGATAACTTGATTTCGGATAACACCACTACAGTGCAACTGAAAGATAAAATGCTGCCTTTAACGCATGAGCTTTTCTACGGTGATGCGCTAGTGTTTAAAAACTTAAAAAGTAACCAAATTCGTTTGTTGAATACCAAGAACTATAACGGAATTAATTTCCATTTTGAAGATTTTCCATTTTTTGGGATTTGGGCCGCCATAGATGCAGATTTTGTTTGTTTAGAGCCTTGGTGTGGTATAGCCGATGGGATTAACCACAACCAAAAACTAGAAGAAAAAGAAGGGATGGAAAAACTAGCAACAGGCGAAACTTGGGAACGTAGCTGGGAAGTTTGCTGCTTTTAGAAAAAATATATAAACCACATAGGATATTAAGACTGTAGAAATTATAATAAATAAAAACTATGTTTCTATGTGGTTACAATCAATAATACTTTTAGCCCGTAACATTTGAATACCAGAAGAGATTTCCTAAAAAAAGCCAGCCTTTTATCGAGTGCAGCGGTGTTGCCAAATGTATTTCCAGAGGCTATCCAAAGGGCATTGGCCATTAATCCGAACCCAGGCACTACCTTTTACGATGCTGAACACGTAGTTTTCTTAATGCAGGAAAACCGTTCTTTTGACCACATGTTTGGTACTTTGAAAGGTGTGAGAGGTTTCAACGACCCGCATCCGCATATTTTGCCAAACCAAGATAAAGTTTGGTTACAGCGTGATGCGAAGGGTAATGCTTATACGCCTTTTCATATCGACCTTAATAAAACAAAAGTGACTTGGCAGGGTGGCTTGGCGCATTCGTGGCCCGACCAAATTGCGGCCCGTAACGAAGGTAAATACGACAAATGGGTTCCCGTTAAGTCGGTAATGTCGTTGGCTTATTACAAGCGGGAAGATTTGCCTTTTTATTACGCATTGGCGGATGCCTTTACCGTTTGCGACCATCATTTTTGCTCGTCTTTAACTGGTACTACACCAAACCGATTGTTCTACTGGACTGGCAATGTTCGTCCTAACCCTAATGATAAATCTTTGCGGCCAGTGGTAAGTAACTACCAGGCTGAGTCGCACACCAATAAGTTTGTAGATTGGCCAACATTTCCTGAGCTGTTAGAAGATAACGGTGTGGATTGGCGGGTTTACCAGAATGAAATTTGGACTGCCAAACTACCATCAGAAACTGATGATTGGCTAGGTAATTATGGTGATAATGCACTTGAATACGTGAAGCGACATCAGGTGAAACTATCAGCTTACTTTAGAAAGAATGGTGATAAAACGGTTACGCCAAATCTTTCTGCCGAAGAAGTGTTGAAGAAATACAATGCATTAAGTGAGCGAGAAAAAAACTTGATTGACAAAGCTTTTACCACAAATATTAATGCTGAAGATTATTTAGAGTTGCAGCCCACTACTGTTCCAATTGCAGAAGATGGTACTGTTGATGTGCTGAATATACCAAAGGGTGATATTTTCCATCAGTTTAGAAAAGACGTTGATGAAGGAAAACTACCTACTGTTTCTTGGTTAGTAGCACCTCAACGGTTTTCGGACCATACGAGTTCGCCGCTGTATGGTACTTGGTATGTTTCTGAAGCTTTAGATATTCTTACTAAAAATCCAGAGGTCTGGAAGAAAACTATATTCATTGTAAATTACGATGAGAACGATGGTTATTATGACCACATACCTCCTTTTGTTGCACCGAAACCAAATACTAGAGCTAGAGGAATGGTTTCTGAGGGTATTGATACTGCATCGGATTATGAGGCGGAAGAAGGTAGTCCAATTGGTTTAGGTTATCGTGTGCCTATGATTGTAGCTTCTCCTTGGAGTAGAGGCGGTTATGTAAATTCACAAATTTTTGACCATACCAGTACTTTGATGTTTTTAGAAAATTTCCTGCATCGTAAGGTAGGAAAGAAACTGAAAAGTGAACAAATAAGTACTTGGCGCAGGGCAGTTTGTGGAGATATGACTTCGGTGTTTAGACCTTACAATGGAGAAAAATTGACTAAGCCAAATGCTTTGGTGAGACATGAAGTGATTAAGCACATACAGAATGTAAAACACAAACCTAAACAAGAAAGACCACATCCGTTGAAGGAAGAAGGCATTGTTAAAATCAATGCATACAATGCTGTAGAAGAAAATTCATCAGCCTTGATGGCTAAACAAGAAATTGGAACAAAGCCAGCTTGTGCTTTGCCATATCATTTGGCTGTTGATGCCCGTTTGAACGAAGCGAAAAGTAGTGTTGTACTTAATTTTAAGACGGAGAAACATAGTGTGGGTGCGCCATTCAACGTTTCTGCATTAAATACCTATAGCGGCGAACAAGGCAGAAATTGGTATATCGCAGTAAAAGCAAACGATGAGCTAGAAGATAACTGGGAAATTGATGCTTTTGCCCAAGGTAAATATGATTTGTCGGTACATGGACCGAATGGTTTTTATCGCAGGTTTTTGGGCAGTAAGGCCGACCCAGATTTGTTGGTAAGTTGTGCTGGCGAACATCAAGGATTGCTGCGTAAGAATTCGGGGAATTTGCAATTGCATTTTGAAAATACTGGAGCTCAGTCGTTGGAGGTTGTCATTAGTGATGATGCTTATAAAGCTAATAACAAAGTGATTAAAGTCGATGCTCGCACCAAAAAAATAGTTTCATTAAACCTTCAAAAATACTACCATTGGTATAATTTCATCATTACTGTAAAGGGATTTGATGATTATAAAAAGCATTACTCAGGCCATGTAGAAAATGGAAAAGAAAGTGTTACAGACCCTTATATGGGTGGAGTATTATAATTTTTCTTGCCGTCAGCTAAAGCAGACGGCAATGAATAGACAATGAATTTGTGGATGTCTGAGCTATCTCATTGCCGTTGGCTTCAGCCAACGGACAAAGAATGTTTTTGTAAATCAATATTTTAAATAATTTTCAATTTTTTTTATCTCTAGCGTAGGGGTGTATTAAATTCTTGTTGTCTCATTTTTAAATAAGACACAAATGAAACATTCATACTACAAAAATCAAATCAATAACTTTAAAAAGCTAGCCTGCTTAGGGCTTGCTTCATTGGGTTTCGCTTTTCAGGCAAATGCTCAAGAACATAAAACCGTAAAAGCCAACTTCGGGTTAATTTATCCGCTAAGCACTAATGGTACCAATGCTCCTTTAGATACCAACGATTTGTCTGTTCATCTATTGGCAGGTGTTTCTTCGGTAGAAAGAGGTAGTGCATTTGCAGGTTTGTCTAACGTGGTGCGTAACGAAGCGAAGGGAGCACTTTTCGCAGGTTTCTCTAACCATGTAGGTAAAGAAGCTCGTGGTGCGATGTTCGCGGGGTTTTTAAATACTTCACGCTCGGTGAAAGGGCCGCAGTTTGCTGGCTTCGCAAATTTAGTGCAGGGCGAAGTTAAAGGTGCACAATTTTCTGGTTTCTTAAATACGGCCGGAGGCGATGTGAATGGTGTTCAGTTTGCAGGTTTCTCTAATGTTGCCCGTAATGTAAAGGGAAGCCAGTTTGCGGGTTTTACCAACACAGCTAAAAACGTAACTCAGTCTCAATTTGCAGGTTTTATCAACGTTGCCAAAGATGTAAACGGTGGTCAGTTTGCTGGTTTTATTAACGTAGCAAAGAAAGTAAAAGGAGCGCAAATCTCGGGCTTTATCAATATTGCAGAAACAAGCGACTGTCCTATTGGTCTCATCAACATCATTAAAAACGGAGAAAAAAGTATTGCTGCAACCATTGATGAAAGTCAGACGTCTATGTTAACGTTCAGGTCTGGAGGAAAACATTTGTACGGTATTATTGGGGCAGGTTATAACTTCAAAAATAAGGATGAGGTTTATGCTTTCGAGGCGGGATTTGGAGCACATTTTTTCCAATCGAAGCACTTTAGGCTAAACCTAGAGCTAACGCAAACTACTTTAGAAAGCTTTAAATATGGCGAATATTTTAAAAGTACTTTGAGGATGTTGCCAGCCGTTAAGGTTGCACCTTGGTTAGAGATTTTTGGAGGACCATCGTTCAACTTTGTTACCACGAATACGGTAGAAGGCTTGGCATTGCACCCAGAAAATGAGAAGCTGGTTATCCATACTTGGCAAAATGACTGGTCAGATTTTAGGCAATCGCTACACATTGGTTACCAAGCTGGTTTACAAATCGTTTTTTAAATTAACGTAAAAACAATAAAGAATATAAACAATTAAAATTCCCGATTACTTTCCCAAGAACGTTCTCTCCCAAGAGGGGAGAGATGCCCAAAGGACAGAGAGGGGTTAACACACAAATCATAATTAACTCATCATGAAACCATCATGATTTACCAACTGTAATATTCAATAAGTAAATCATGATAGCTTCATCACAATTAAAAACCAAATCTTAAGATGAAACATTTTATCATTATTATTTTAGGCTTAATCGCCATCATCAATTTTTCAGCTTGTAAAAAAGACCGTTTAACTGGAAACGGAAATATCATTTCAGAAACTAGAGATATAGCACAATTTACGGGTGTAAACTCTAGCGGAGCAACCGATGTAAAAATCACTTACGGCACCACATTTAAGGTGGTGGTCAAGGGTTCTAGCAATTTAATTCCTTATTTTAAAACGAGAGTAACCAATAATGTCCTGTATTTGGGCTATGAAAATGCAAATGTAAAAGACGACGATATTGAAGTGGAAATAACGATGCCAAGCATTACAAAGATTGATGTTAGCGGGAGTGGAGAAATAGACATCAAAGGTAGCTTTCCGGCACAACAAAGCTTGTCGGTAGCTATAAGTGGCTCGGCAGAAGTTGAAGTTGAAAGCCCAATGCTGGTAGAGCAAGTGAAAGTAGAGATTTCTGGTTCTGGAGAAGCCGATTTAGAAGAAGTTGGAGCAAAGCAAGCTGAAGCAAATGTATCTGGTAGCGGTAGCGTAAAGTTTCAGGTTTCAGATAATTTGAAAGCCAAAATCAGCGGTAGCGGTAAGGTTTACTATAAAGGCAATCCAACAATACAGCAAGATATTAGCGGTTCTGGAAAACTTATCAAGTTATAATCTAATCTAGTCTATGCTCCTTTGTGTCCCCCTCATGGAGGGGGTAGGGGGAGGATTTGAAGAATATTTTAATCATTAACCATTAAACTTATGGCTGGTCAAACTTTTTGGCAAGCTTTCGGTGCCAATTTTGGTGCCGAAAAGCTTGCCCTGGAAGAGCTATATCTGATGCAAAACAATACGCCCAATCTTATTGCCTATGCTTTGCCTGTAGTTGCGGTATTTACAGTACTGGAATTTACATTAGGCAAAATTTTTAAACATGAAGATTACACCCATGCAGAATTGAAAGGTTCGCTTTGGGTTGGTTTAGGCAACTTGTTGGTTAATCTTGTACTAAAATCGAGCCTTTTGCTGGCGGCTGTTTGGTTGTATAATTTGCTGCCTTGGCGTATGCAGTTTAGCTGGTGGAGCTTAATCCCTTGCTTTTTTATCTACGACTTTTGCAGTTATTGGTCGCATCGAATTTCACATTTTAACCGCTTCTTTTGGGCCTCGCATGTAGTGCATCATTCGGCAGAACATTACAATTTAACTGTGGCTTTTAGGCAAAGTTGGGTGCAGCACGTCAAGATTGTTTTTTTTATTCCAGTGGCTTTGTGCGGTTTTCATCCGGTGATTTTTATGGTAGCCAGCCAAATGAGTACACTTTACCAATTTTGGGTGCATACCGAGGCCATTGGCAAGTTACATCCTTTCATTGAAAAGTACTTCGGTACGCCTTCCAATCATCGGGTACATCATGGCAGTCAAGAAAAGTATATCGATAAAAACTTTGGTGCAACGCTGATGATTTGGGACCATCTTTTTGGTACTTTTCAGTATGAGGAAGAAAAGCCTAAGTATGGTTTAACATCGCCTTTGGCTAACAAAGAAAACCCCTTTGTGCTAAATTTTCACGAGTATAGGGACATTATTAAGGATATACGACAAAGCGATGGTTTGAAAGAAATGCTGTTTTTTATGTTTGCTAGTCCAACCAGGGTTTATCGTTACAAAGCAGCTCATCAACCTGTTAAAACCAAAAAGACTAGTGTAGCGTGGTTTTTAAAAGCTACAATTTTAGGTTTATTTTTAGTGATGCTTGGACAATTGTTAGCTGCACAGCCACCATTACCAGAGCCAAAAATAAAAAACCTGCTTTTCTTTTTGCAGCGAACGCCCGATGCCAATACCGTGGTTTATCAATTGAACCTAGATAAAGATGGGGTGTTGAATGAGAAATCTCCCGTTAAAGCTTTATGGATTAGGTACGAAGAAAACGGAAAAATAAAAGAGTTGTCAGCCATCGAAAAAAAGTTTGCTTATGGTGTAGAGTGCAGGCAGGTGGAAAATGATGTATTCGAAGTTCGATTAGTTTCTTACAAAAAGTTGCCCATGTATTTGCAAAAATCGCCTATAGACCAACAATATCGTCTTTATATCAAAGATGAAGGAAAGGATTTGTTGCTGAAACGGGTTTTCGTAAAGGTAGAAGGTGGTAGTTTCTGGTTCCCGAAAGTACATTACATTGATTTGTTTACCATTGATACTGAAAACGGAGCAGAAATTTTGAAGAGAATTAATTTGTTGACAAGCGGTTAGTTGTATGAAAATGAAAACACATAGAAACATAGAATTAGATTGATAAGAAATAAATTTTTTGGAATGTCAACAGCCATCATTCAAAAATGTGATTTTAAATAGTTCCTAATATCTGTGTGCCTATGTGGTTAAAAAACAAACCAATATATTTGAGCAATATTAACGTGAATACAGCCGTGCAAACATATACTGATGTTGCCTTTGAGCAACTTTTTAAGGCGCATTACAAGGCCTTGCATGCCTATGCCAATATGCTTTTGAAAGATGTGGACACTGCCGAAGAAGTAGTGCAGTCTATGTTTTTAAAACTTTGGGAAAAAAGAGATTTGCTAGATGTGCAGACTTCGGTAAAGGCATATTTGTACAAGTGTATTTATAACGATAGCCTGAACTTGTTGAAACACGAGCAAGTTAAGACAAAGTACCAAGATTTTACGGTGCATACCATGAACACGCATCATGAGGAGGCTTCTAACAAAGTTGAACTTTCCGAATTACAAAAAGAACTTCAGTTTGCATTAAATGCTTTGCCAGAACAATGTCGCATCATTTTTCAGATGAGCCGTTTCGAAGAGTTGAAGTATAAGGAGATTGCAGAACGATTAGGCATATCGGTTAAAACAGTAGAAAACCAAATGGGCAAGGCTTTAAAAATCCTCCGTTTAAAACTAGTAGATTTTCTAATCTTAATCCTCTTAGGATTGGCAAACCATAACGAATATTTAAATTAAGCAAAGCGATATGAATGACGAGTTATTGATAAAGTTTCTGCTTAACGAAACCACAGCAGAAGAAAAGGCACAAGTACAAGAGTGGATTGTTGCTAGTGCTGATAACGAAAAATATTACAAGCAATTTGAGCGTATTTGGAATGAGAGTGCTGCCCTAACCGAAAATCACGAGGTAGATGAAGAGTTGGCTTGGCAGAAGTTTAAACAACGTGTTGATGAAAAACAGACTGCAGAGCCGATAGTCAGAAAAATAAAACCAATTGCTATTTGGTTACGAGTGGCTGCGGTTTTTGTACTTTGCTTTGGTGCCTGGCTGGTCTATCAACAATTTGGTGGCGGATATACAGATCTAGCCAGTAACGATTTGGTGCTAAACCAGGCATTGCCCGATGGTAGCCAATTGGTGCTCAACAAAAATACAAACATCAGCTATGCTACAGATTTTAAAACCAATCGTAAGGTAGAAATTAAAAGCGGCGAGGTTTTCTTTGATGTAGCGCATGACCGTTCGCATCCTTTTGTCATCGATATTAACGATGTGAAGGTAGAGGTAGTAGGTACATCCTTCAACATCAAAAAAAATAAAAATAGTGTAGAAGTAATTGTAGAAAGTGGGATTGTGAAGATAAGTAGGGCTAGTAGAGAACTAAAGCTTACTAAGGGAGAGCGTATACTGTTGTCAGATGAAAAAGAACTGGTAAAAATGCAAACCGAAGACGAACTCTATAATTACTATCGCACAGGGATTTTTGTGGCAAGCAATACGCCTTTATCTAAACTAGCCGAAACATTAAGCGATGCCTATGGAACGAAAATATCGGTTGCTGAAAATATAAAAAGGGAGAAGATTTTTATCACTTTGCCATTGAAATATTCATTACAAAAGAACTTACAAGAGGTATGTTTAACCCTCGATTTGAAAATGCAGCGTAACCAAGATGAGATTTTGCTGTCTAAAAAGTAGAAATGAAAACCAAACTACTTGTCGCCCTCTTTTTTATTAGTTTTTTTTGCGCTGCACAAACATCTGTAAATTATAACCAGAGTAATTTGGCCAAGCTGGTAACGCTTGATGTAAAATCGCTGAAGATTAGTACTGTACTCCAAAAAATTGGTAATGCTGGCGGATTTTATTTTGCATATAACGGAGCATTGTTTGGGCAGGATAGTATTGTGAATCTTAGTGTGCGCAACAAACCGGTTAGAGATGTCTTAGATCAGCTTTTTGATGGAAAAGTAGCTTACAAAGAAAATAATGAGTATATTATTTTGCGTTATGCGGTCAATCATTTCGCTATCGAAGCAGAAAGCATTGTAACTGCCGAGAACTTATATGCTATTTCTGGCAGAGTGGTAGATACGCAAACGGGCAAGAAAGTAAGAAACGCAAGTGTTTATGAGAAGCGATTGTTAGAGTCTGCAATTACTGATGATGAAGGCTATTTCAGCCTAAAATTTAAGGGAAACCATAATGCAATTGTGTTAACGGCAAGTAAGGAAACCTATCGTGATACCTCTATTATTTTTCTTTCAAGTATTGATGTAAAACCGCAGGGCTACGATGATCCCGACAAGGAGAAAGGAACTTTTGTATCTAATATGCTAGAAAGTTTTGGAATTAGCCGTTGGTTAACTTCTTCTAAGCAGCGTATCCAGAACATGAATATTCCTAACTTCCTTGCTAATATGCCCGTACAGGCATCTATTACACCGGGCTTAAGTTCGCATGGTAGTATGAGTGGAAGCGTGGTGAACAAATTTTCGCTTAACTTGATGGGCGGATATACCGCTGGAGTAGATGGAGCCGAAATAGCCGGCATATTTAATATGAACAAAGCTGATGTGAGGTACGTTCAGGTTGCTGGTGTTTTAAACATTAATGGAGGTAATACTGAAGGTGCACAGATTGCTGGCGTAGTAAATATGGTAGGGCAAAATGCCAACGGCGTTCAGGTTTCTGGAGTTTATAACCATGTACGTGGAAAGACGAATGGTATCCAAATTTCTACAGCAAATTATTCTAGAGGTTTGGTAGAAGGAATGCAAATTTCTGCCTTGGGTAACTTGGCAAAAAACGATTTAAGAGGCCTCCAAATTACGGGCTTACTAAATATTGTAGGAAAAGAAACTAAGGGTTTTCAGCTTTCTGCATTTGGAAATACTGCTTTAGGTAACATGAAGGGGGTGCAAATATCAGGCATAATAAATTATGCTAAACGTAATAAAGGTTTTCAATTGGGCTTAATTAATATTGCCGATACTTCTTCAGGTGTTAGTTTGGGGCTAATAAATGTTGTAAGACATGGTTATCACAAGATTAGTTTGTCTTCTAATGATTTAATCAATGCCAACGCTTCATTTAAAAGTGGCAATGCAAATCTTTATACTATATTTTTATTGGGAAAAAACTTTGTTGAGAACGAAAAAATAGAAACTTTCGGCTTTGGTTTTGGACATGATTTTTTTGCAGGGAAGAGGTTGTCGGTATCTACCGAGCTTACGGTGCAACATCTGCATCTAGGCCGATGGGATTACCCAAATATACTCCATAAACTACAGGTCAATTTACAAGTAAGAATTTTTAAAGGCTTTGCTATTTACGGTGCACCTGTGCTTAATTATTATATTAGCGGGGCTCCACTTAACTATATCGCTGCCAACGGATATAAATCGCAAATAGCTCCAGCGAATAGTAGAACAGTTAATGGAAATAGCGGTTGGCTTGGGTGGGCCGCAGGTATAAATATCTTTTAAGCGTATAAAACCCTATTTTGCTAGAACTAATACCTATTTCGGGTAGGTAGGCTAGTTTTGTTTTGTTATAAAAATTAAATTGTGACGCATTTGAGTTTTATAACAAATTTGCCGTCTAGCGCTCATTTTTATTTTATAACGCTTCTCTCATATTAGTTTGTTTTAAGCACAAATGCCGCAAAATTTTAATTTAATGCATTTGCATTTAGTTGAAGTGTTGTTGGAACGTATGACTATCTATTTTTGTTAACGCTTTTTCGCCCTCTTCTATTATTTGCAAGTGCTGTGACTTAAACAACATGTTATGGCAACTTCTCTACTTTTAAACCGGTGGTTTTTAACCCTATGTCTATTGTTTTCTGGTTTAACTCTCTGTGCGCAAACTATCGGTAACTATGCATTTACTGCAGAAAGTTCACAGTTTACACTAAATGGTGTTGGTACTGGGGTTACGACATTGTTTTCAAGTGGTAGCGGACTAGATGATCAAACTTATTTTATCGAACCAGTAAATTTCGAGTTTTGGTATATGGGACAGCGATATACCAGTTTCACGGTTAGTTCTAATGGTTTTGTGGCATTGGGCAATGTCTCGGTATCGAGTTTGCCTGCTAATAATCTTGCTTCTTCGCCAACAGCAAGGCCACCAATTATAGCGCCGCTTTGGGACGATTTGGCCATTTATGAAGGGGAACTGCTCGGTGGCTATGGATCAATGTCATACAAATTAGAGAATATTGCAGGAACAGGTCGGGTACTAACCATCCAATGGTATCGAGCTAAATGGGATAAAACTTCTACTAGTGGTACTGGCGGATTTCTGGATCCGGTAGTATCGAACTTTGTGCTATCTTTTCAAGTAAAACTTTACGAGAATACAGGGAATATCATGTTCAATTATGGACAAAACAATACTTCTGCTTCCAGTGCCGTTGGCAGTACCGCATCAGCGTCTGTAGGTATCACTACTGATGGTGCAAATCCGAATATTCGATATTTATCTTTAAATAATCTTAGCGCAGCTGCTACTGCAAGTTCTTCTGTGGTTAATAATGGTATCAATGTACGGCCAGCAAATAATCAAGCCTATGTATTTAATCCGATAGAGACAACTGCGCCAACAGGCCTAACTTTCGCTAGCGTAGGTACTACTGGTACAACGTTAAATTGGGCAGATAATTCTACCGACGAGCTAGGTTTTGCTGTGTACAGGGCTACCTCTGCAGCGGGTCCATTTACATATTTAGGTAGAACCGAGCCAGATGTTACAACTTATCAAGTAACTAATCTCACTGCAAACACTACGTATTTCTATAGAGTTCATGCCATTAGGGAAAACCTGAGTGCTGCCGCTCAGGGATCGCAATCAACGCTGTCAAACTGTAACACGTTTAACATATTGCAAGTTCCCACCACCAACATCGTCGCAAATTATCGATTAAATGGGAACGCATCCGACTTTTACAATATTAATAACGGTACTTTGCAGGGCAGTCCAACAACAACCGCTGACCGCTTTGGCGTTGCAGGGGCAGCTTACAATTTTAATGGAACTAGTC
Source organism: Pedobacter sp. (assembly GCF_031119335.1). Classification (GTDB taxonomy): domain Bacteria; phylum Bacteroidota; class Bacteroidia; order Sphingobacteriales; family Sphingobacteriaceae; genus Pedobacter. The sequence goes on along the minus strand of NZ_JAVHXT010000002.1, from coordinate 33,022 downwards.
AGTATATTTCTACAGCTAATTCTTATGCCAGTCCAAATGTTTTCACTATAGCTACGTGGTTTAGAACAACTAATGCACAGGGAAAGCTAATTAGCTTTGGTTCACAAACCACTGGAGAAAGTACTTCGCACGATCGCCACCTTTATATCGGTACAGATGGCAGGGTGTATTTCGGTGTTTTCCCTGGAGCGGTACGAACTTTAGCTTCGCCTACTAGTTTAATAGACGGACAGTGGCATCATGCGGCTGCAACACTATCTCCATCGGGCATGGTGTTGTACATAGATGGAGTTCAAGTGGCTATAGATAATTCTGTTACCACTGGAGAGAGTTATACTGGAAGATGGCGCATTGGTTTCGATCGTGTTGTTGCGTGGACTAATTCTCCAGCAAGTGGTTATTTTTCTGGAGCTATGGATGACATTTTTATATTCCATAGAGCTTTGTCTTCCACAGAAATAGGAGCATTATATAGTTCGCCCTATGGCGTACAAAATGGCGGGCCGGTTTGTGTGGGTACAGCGCTACAATTAACCGCACCAACTGTTGCAGGTGCACAATACAGTTGGACAGGGCCGGGCGGTTTCACCTCGTCGCTTCAAAACCCCACTTTAACATATTCATTGGATGCTGCGGGTACATACAGCGTAACTGTAAATGTTGGAGGTTGTACTGATGTTGCAAGAACAAACGTGGTATCGTCTACAGTGGCGGGTAGCTGGGTAGGCGGTAACAATACCAACTGGGCAAATGCAGCAAATTGGTGCAATGGAGTGGTGCCTACTGCTTCAATAAATGTTACAATTCCTTCAGGACGTACCAATTATCCAACGGTAAGTACTGATCAGGCTGTAAATAATTTAACTATACAGACCGGTACCAGCTTATCGATAACTAACTCACTCTCGGTAGCGGGAGTAATATCCAATAATGGAACACTTACTGTAAGCAATGGCAGAATGGTTTTTAATGGCACTGCTGCCCAAACTATTCCAGCTAACTTATTTGCGGGCAATTTAATTAAAGATTTAACAATCAATAACACCGCTGGCGTAAGTTTAAACGGAGCTCTAAGGTTAACTGGTGTGCTCACCGCAACAAGCGGGATATTTAATTCCAATGGAAATCTTACGCTTGCATCTAGCTCATCTCAAACTGCCCAGGTAGCACCGATATCTTCTGGTGCTTCTGTTAGGGGGAAAGTTTTTGTAGAACGATACATGCAAGGTGGACCAAAAAATCCTTATAGAGGTTATCGTATGCTCTCTTCGCCAGTTTATGATAATACTACAGAGTTTAGGAATACCGATGTGCAAGGAAATAGAACTGCTGCTTTTAGTCAATTAATAGATGATGTAATCATTACTGGCAAAGACGGAGCTGTGAATGGTTTCGACAACAGTCATAACAATGGCGCAGGTGCATGGACTTATAATGCAGGTTATATTCCTATCCCCAATATAAATACATCTGTAAATGCTGGTAGAGGTATGTATTTTCTTTTTAGGGGGAATAGAGATAATTTATCTGGTAAAACCGTTTCTCCTTATGTAGATGTAGAAAATGTACTGTTAGATTTTGAAGGTATATTAAACCAGCAGGATATTACGGTAGGTCTGAGTACCTCTGGGTTTCATCTTTTGGGTAATCCTTATGCGGCAACTATCGATTGGTCTTCAGCTAATTGGGGGGCTGATAAAGGTAGTGTGAACAATGCAATTTGGATATGGAATCCTGTGGCACGTAGTTATGCCACTTATATAGACAGTGTGGGTACCTTAAATGGAAGCAGGTATATCTCTTCTGGGCAAGGTTTCTTTGTACAGGCTTTAGCTGCTACAGCAATTAAATTTAAAGAAAGCATCAAGGCCTCAGCAGCAGAACAGCCACCAGCACTATTAATGATGGCTGGTAAAAAAACAGAAGATTTTTCGAAAATAGAAAATCGGATGGCCTATTCTTCACGTAGCTTGTTGCGTATAGGAATGAAACCTGTAGCTTCGTTTGGCGAGAGTGAAATGGTCGTTGTTTTTGATGAAAATAGCAGTTTGGCATTTACAGGAGAGGATGCTGCGCAATTTGAGGGGGAAGTGGTAACCATCTCAAGCATTGCCGATAACCAACGCCTAGCGATTAATTTTTTGCCTCCTTCTGCTCGCGTCATGGAAATACCTATTAGTGTTTCTGCAAATGCTACTGGAAATTATTTGATGAACTTTAATCTAAGTGAATATCATCAAGGTCATACGTTAGAATTGAAGGATAATTATTTAAATCGTACTGTGCCAATTATTGCTGGTTCGGTTTATAGCTTTAACATTGATAGGGCAAATGCCTTAACATTTGGTGTTGCACGGTTTAGCATTGTTGTAACGCCACCTACTGTGTTGCCAGTTGGCTTGTTGTATTTCAGTGGTAAAAAGCAAAATGAAGGTGTGCTGCTTACTTGGGGAACGCCTGAAGGGATCGGCAACAAAAGGTTTAAATTGTTTCGTGCAGCCCAAGATGGGATATATCAATTTTTGACCAATGTTTCATCCAATGATGTAGGAACATATTCATATATAGATCGTTCCCCTTTGCCTGGCCGTAATTACTATAAGCTAGTTCAGGTAGATTTTGATGGCCTTGAAACCGAAGCAAAACCAATTACGGTTAACTTTGTGATTGGCGAGCATCGTTCTGTTGTAATTTATCCAAACCCTGTAATCGACAATTTTACGATAAAGATTGATGACTTAGAAGAAGAAGTGTATGAGCTGAATTTGTATGATACGCTCGGTAAAAGAGTTAAAAATATTATGGCATCAAAATCGGCATTATTGAGCGGATTAAAAGTAAATGTTTTAGGAGTAAACTCAGGTGTGTTCGTAGTTCGATTAATAGAGCTTGGCACGGGGAAAACTGTTGTAGAGGAAAAAGTTTTAAAGTTGCATTAACTACTAATGTATCTAAATTCACACCCATTTCACAATGAATGTGATGGAAGGTTACGGGGAAATTAATTCCCGTTTTAGGGAATATTTTCCAGTATGATGTTAGTGTGTTTACTCCTAAAATGTTTACAAACAGTGGTTTTAAAGTTGTAAGTTAATATTTACGTTTTATGGCTTGTGTTTTGACTTTTCTGAAATATCATGAAAAGACTAAACACGCTTCTATATATTATACTTACATTTTTGTGTTCTGTAACATTGGTTGCCAGAGCACAAGAATATGCTACTACTAACAATTACTACTACAATAATTTTGATGACGAAACCATAGGTTCTAGATTTACCTCTTTTGGTGCTGCATCAATGACACTAAGTTCTACCAATTTGGCTTTGGGAAATGGTTTTAGCATCTCTTCAACCGCTAACGGTAATGTCGGAAGTTACAGGATAGTCGGTAATATAAGCCCAACTACTCAGCTTTCTTCGTCTACTTATGGTTATGAATGGACCTTTTTATACAAAAGTAGTACGTCAAATGCCGATAATGCAGGAAGAAATCAAATAGCGAACGGTACAAATGCTTGGCGTTTTTGGTTAATGGCTGAAAATCCAAATTTTTATAGTGGAAAGGGGTATTACATCACGCAAGTGGGACAAGCACTAAAGTTGATGTATCGTCAAGACCAATGGTATGATGTGGAAATCGCATCTTATACACTGCCATCCTTAAATACAACTTATGCCGTAAGAATACAACGGACTAAAAGTAGCAATAAATTTACCTTGTTTGTAGATGAATATAATTCATCGCAAACCGAAGCTTCAACAGCTAGGGGTAATAATAACAGATCTGATTTTGATGTTTATGGCTATAGTGGGTTGGAAGTTTGCGCAACTCAAGCTGATCGTTTCATGTTCGATGAATTGAAAATGTACACCATGGAACTGATGTTTACTGGTGCTAATGATCCAGAAAATGGTATCAGCAATCCATTGTATGCTGGTCAACAAAATGCTGCTATATACGGCTTGCGGGCAATGGCAAGGGGGCTTTTTAGTTTTTATCAATTTAGTGTCGGCTTAAGTGGTAATATTACATCCATAGTAAATGCGAGTTCGGCAAGACTTTACAAATCTGATGATAGCTATTATGGCAATGTCGATGATTCGCAGATTGCTACCTTAAACTGCTATAACGATAAAGTGGAAAGAACTAGTGGTGGCGGTTATAGTAATACGAGCCCAATGGATAGGTTCTACTCAGTGGGTAACGCCGATGGTTCTTTAGCTGCCGCTAAATATTATTTTGTGGTGGTTAATGTGAGTGCAACTCCAAACACTACCAATTCGTTTGCATTTACTGGAACTACCACGATACAGGGAGCTAATACAAATATAAACTATGTATCTACAGGTAGTACATCTAACACAACCACTGGCAACTCCAACTCTGGCAAAGTTTTCGATTGGAAGGGCACAAATTCAACAGACTGGAATCAGCAGGCAAATTGGAGCCCTAACAATCAAGGTGTGCCTGGAGAAAATGATGTGGCTCGCATTGGCGTTTCACAAACATTCAATCATCAGCCACAGGTTTCTGGTGACAGAAAGGTAGGTAACGTACTGGTGGGCACAGCTAATTCTGTTGTTCCAGTTTTAGATATTGCATCTGGAGGAAAGCTAACGGTTAAAAATCTGTTTGAAAATCTTGAAGGCATAACAATTAAAGGCGCAGGAGTTTTGGATATTTTAGGGTCATACATCGCTAAGCCAACGGCATCTGCAAAAACTACCACATCAGAGGTTGCTACTTTAAATACCACCAACTTAGTTTTTAACACTGAAACCCGTGCTGTAACGTTTAACGCTACAGGAGCTAATATTTTGGTGAAAAATGCGTTGCAGACTTCAGGAGCCAATGCTGCTACTTTCACGTTGGGTACTGGTGCTACACTAACTCTAACCGGAGCGGCACCAATAAGTTTAGCGGCAAGTACCAATACCATTACCTTGGATAATGGCAGTACAGTGGTTTACGGTGCTGCGGTAAATCAAACTATCAATACAACATTATCATATAAAAACATCTCATTTTCTGGTGCTGGTACAAAACAAACTGGTGCGGGAACTTTGAACGTAAGCGGCAACTGGAATTCAGCAGGAGGCAAAGTTAACCTAACATCTGGAACGGTGAGCTTTAATGGCGCTAACCAAACTATTACAGATGCGGGCAGTGATAGTGGTAATGGTATTACTTTCGGAAACATCTCTATCTCTGGCGGAACGAAGGCATTGGCGGGCAGTGGTAAATTTGCATTAGCAGTAGGTCGTTTTCTTACTTTGGGAACAAACACTATTTTGCAAACCTCAGACAAGCTCACACTTAAAGCTAGCGCATTAGGTTCTGCTTCGGTATCTGCAATTCCAAGCTCATCTGCTGTGCAAGGTAAGGTTACTGTTGAACGTTATGTACAAGGAGGTGCTAAAGATATGTGGCGTAGCTATAGAATGTTTTCTTCGCCAATATATGATAATGATGGTGTTAACAAAACCTATAGCTTTACGCAGTTTATCGATAATATGTTGATTACAGGTAAGTCTGCAGGTTTCGATCAAATAAACAATAGTGCAACTGGCGCTTGGACTTATAACAATGGTTTCGTTGCAATTCCTAGCATTAATACAGCAGTAGATGTGGGCCGTGGAGCCTATATACTTTATCGTGGAGATAGAACTAATGGTGTTGCAAAAGTATCAGTTCCTTATGTAGACCCAGAGTCGATTATTATGGATTTTAAAGGTACGTTAAACCAACAGACTGTACACGTTCCTTTAACACACGGTAGTACAACGTTTAGCTTTTTGGGAAACCCCTATGCAGCAACTATAGATTGGACTTTGGTTCAAAAAAGCAGTAATGTAGAAGCAACCATCAGAATTTGGAACCCAGAAAGGAAACAATATGCTACCCACAATGGCCAATATGGAATAAACGGAGGTGCTAGGTATATAGGCCCGGGTCAAGGTTTCTTTGTGCAAACAACAAATAATTCATCGCCTTATGTAACGTTTACCGAAAATTCCAAAGTGAGTAACGTAGCTCAATCAGTACCGTTATATAACAAGGTGATGAGCGTAAGGGATAATACTATTGGAAGCGCTTTCTCTATCAGTAGCAGTTTAATTGAAGAAGAACCAGTACAGATTAGAGTGAAACTACAAAGAGATGGTTTCGAGAACCAAGACGAAACTTTGGTGTTGCTTCAAAAAAATGAATTGGCTTCATTTTCAGGTTATGATGTAGAAAGAACCGGCGGCGAAGCAGTATTCTTGTCAAGTCTTTCGTCTGAAGGTAAAAAAATGGCCATCAACTACATGCCCCATATCTCAACTTTATCTATAGTTAATTTAGACGTAAATATGTCAAACAATGGAAACTATAAGATGACGGTAGATCTAGCTGATATACCTTTAGGATATGAATTAAAATTAAGAGATAAATTTTTAAATACCTTTACAGATTTAAGCCCAGATGGCACCATCTATAACTTAACTGTCGATAGAGCACAGGCTGCTACAATGGGAGATAGGTTCGAGATCCTGATTTCTCCTCCTAGGACTTTACCTGTAGTTTTTACAGAATTTAACGGTAATAGAACCAATCAAGGCGTATTGTTAAAATGGAAGACCTCTTCTGAGCAAGATAATAGCCGTTTTGAGATTAGAAGGGCTGGAGAAGAGCAAATATTCACAACAATCGGTACGGTAGTTCCTAATTCAAATGGCATATATCAACTGTTAGATGTTTCGCCCTTGGCAGGAAATAACTACTACAAATTGTATCAGGTAGATAAAGATGGGAAATCTGCTGCCCATGATAAAGTAGTTGTAATTAAAAATCAATTGAACGAAAATGTAGCAAGCCAGTTTTCTGTTTATCCAACAGTTGTTGAAACCAATTTCACTGTGAAATTTAACGGTACATTAAGTGCAAAAGAAGTATTGGTTAAAATTTCGGATATGAACGGAAGAGAGGTGCTTCAAAAGAAAATTACCGAAGCTGAAATATTTAACGGCTATACATCAGTTTTTCCATCGGTTGCTAGTGGTGTTTACGCGGTAATCCTGCAAGATGTAAACAATGGTAAGCAAATAGGTGCAGCAAAGCTGATAAAAAAATAGTTTAAGCTGAAAAATACTAAAAGCCGCTAAAACTTTGATTTACTTGAAGTTTTAGCGGCTTTTTTTGCGTTAAAAAATAATTTTTCAATTAATGGTATTCCGGTATTGTTTAAATACTTAATTTTTTCGACTTTAGCCAAATTATTTGATTTACAGAATAATAGGGTTTTATAAACAGAAAAAGAGCGCTAAAATTGCAGCCTATGAAAATTTTTACTAGAATTAAGTTTCTTTTATTGTCGTTATTTGTCATTGCTGGTGGTTCCGGTGTGTTGGCACAGGTAACTTCAAATTTGCCTAACGGTGGGTTGAATATTTCTAATGACTTATCTACTCTAGGACCTTCTACCGCTTATACTCCGCTTGGCGATATAGTTCTGCAAAGTACTAATGCGACAGATTTCGTTACAGGCACTAACGTTAGAATAAGGCTAAATGCTCCAACGGGATGGCAATTTGAAGCTTCCGGGGTAACTGTGTCGCATTCTGGAGCTAGAATAACAGCTTCTAATCTAGTGTCTATTTCTACAACTGCAGTGATAATTAGATACACTGCAGGCACATCAACTGCAGACAATATAAATACGCTTAGGATAATTGGACTAAAAGTTCGCTCTACTACGAGAACTTTAGGAACTACGGTTAATATTATAAGAGCAAGTACAACAAGCAATGGTGATATCATCGGTTTTGATATGGGGGCCACAGCTGCTCAAATGTCAAAAATACCAGGTGCTAAAGCGCACCTTTTGGCATTATTGCCTAATCAAACTTTAAATTCGGGTAGTGCATCTGGTAAATCTGGTACACCAACTGTTCCTACGGCGGGTATACCATTTAATGTGAAGGTTTATGCAACAGATTATGCTTATTACCCAGTTCTTTCTACAGACCAAGTTAGTTTTACTTCTAACGATCCTTACGCAGCATTACCGCCTAATGGTAATTTAGAGAATACCCTCAATGGTACCGATTTTCCAGTAACATTAAACACAGCGGTTATTAGTCCGGCCCCTGCTTCTCAAACGGTTACAGCAACAAACGCTACTAATGGAAGCATTACTGCTAGTATTACAACTGCTTTAAGGGTTAATAGAGGAGCGTTTGCTAAGCTATTGGCATTATACCCAGGAGAGGTACTAGAGCCAGGCTCACCTACGGGGAAGACTGGTACTCCGGACGCTCCGGTTGCAGGTTTTAATTACCCTGTCAGCATATATAGTACAGATGTTTCTTTTAACAGAGTTAGTTCAACTAATAACGTTGGTATTTCTGTAACTGGAGTAACCAATTTTACAGCAGTTGCAAATGGTAATATGGCTGCTGGTGCGCGTACTGTTAATTTATTATTTAAGGTCTTAGGAGAAACGCCAAATGTTACCGCTGTAAATAATACACCTGGTAACTCAACCATTAGCCACAATCAAATATTGCCAGCCGTAGTACTTGGTTCTTTTGCCAAGTTACAAGTATTATTACCTGGAGAAAGTAATGATCCATCTTCTCCAACAGGAAAGAGCGGTAGCCCAACGCCGCAAGTTGCTGGAAATAATTTTACTGGAGATATTACCGTTTTAGCAGTTGACGATGCGTGGAATCCCGTTACAGGAATTTCAGGAGACATTAATTTAACAAGTACAGACGCTAATGCGACTATGCCTGTAAATGCTACAATGGCGAATGGTGTGGCTACGTTTGCGGCAAATACTATAACTTTAGTAACAGCAGGAAGTAGAAGCTTTACCGTAAACTTGGTTGGCGATTTCAATAAGGCCAATACTAGCTCAAATGTAACGGTAAACCCAGATGCGTTCAGTAAATTGCTGATTACCATGCCTTGGCAAACTTTCGTAGCAGGTGTGGGCAATACCGGTAGCATGACCCCGATAGCTTCAAACACAAACTTTACAATTCAAGTAAGGTCTGTTGATGCAAATTTTAATGTGGTTACGGTGTCGCCAACCGAGCCAACTGTTCAGCTAAGCACCACAGATGCTTATGGTACATTTACCAATAACAATTTGCCATTAGTCAATGGATTTAGAAGCTTCACTAACGCTAGGTTAAGAACGGCAGGTACTAATACTACAATAACTGCTTCTACTGGTGATATTTCAAAAGATGATACTACTTTACCTTTTACGGTAACTGGCGGTACTTACACCAAATTACTTGTTATTTTACCCGGCGAAACTTACACTCCTGGGGTAGCAGTAGGAAAAAGCGGATCACCTACACAAAGAGCAGCAGGATCAACTTTTAATGTTGAAGTAAGAGCAGTTGATGCATTCAGTAATACCGTTGATGTTAGTGGGTTAACCATCAATCTTACCACTACAGATCCAAATGTAACCATACCAGACGGTTTGATTACTAATGGTGTAGCCACTTTTAGCAATGTGGCCCTTGTTACGGCTGGTACCAGACGTTTTACAGCAACAGATGCTCTTAATTCAAGAACAGTGAATAGTGCCAACATTATAATCGATGCAGCACCTTTCAAAAAGTTACTTATCTCGCTTCCAGGGCAAACTTTTGTTGCTGGTGCAGGAAACACCGGTTCTATTAATCCAATAAATGTAAATACAAATTTTACAATTACCGTAAGGGCTGTAGACGAATATTTTAATGTGGTTAGCAGAACTGATGATATTCAACTTAGCACAAACGATGCTTTAGGTACATTTCAATTTAATAATTTGCCACTAATTGCAGGTGTTAAAAGCTTTACCAATGCTAGGTTAAGAACAGCAGGTACCAACCTTACCATAACTGCAACTAAAGCTGGAGATCCTGCTGAGAATGATACTGCAGGTCCAATCACCGTTGTAGCAGTAACCTATGCTAGATTGGTTTTAATTATGCCAGGTGAGACCTATACACAAGGTATTGCAGCAGGAAAAAGTGGTTCCCCTACAACACGTATTGCAGGTGTACCTTTTGATATCAAAGTAAGAGCTATTGATGCCTACGGAAACATTGTTCCAGTAAATAGCACTATTCGATTTACTGCAACAAATGATATACAAGCACAACTACCACCAAACACAGCTTTAGTAAATGGTGTATTAGATATAAACGGGATAACTAATTACCGTTTGCCGGGAGCAAATAGGAGGCTTACGGCTACAGATCAAGATGTGGCTAGTAGATCTTCACAAAGTCCAGCATTTACAGTTAACATCGGAACGTTTCAGAAATTGTTAGTGATTTTACCAGGCGAAACTTATGTGGCAGGTCATCCTAATGGAAAAACTGGTACTCCTGCAAATCAAGCACAAGGTGTAACTTTTAATGCTATAGTAAGAGCAACAGATAGTGCTTTTAATACCATCACTACTGTTGGTCCGTCGGTAACCCTTGCTTCTAATGAAGGTTTTACTACTAATGCAAGTTTAACTAATGGAATAAAAACTGATTTTGCTGTTACTTTAAATGCATTTAGTTATAATCCTGCTACAACCACACTTACAGCTACTTCTGCAGGTGTAACACCTTATACTACAGCGGGAATAGTAGTAATTGGACAGAGCGCTACTAATGATTTCTTTAGAAGTGTAGCAACTGGAAATTGGAATAACTCATCAAGTTGGGAGAGTTCTTCTAACGAATCAAACTGGCAACCATCTACATTATTTCCTACAACTTCATCGCGGGGTATAGTGATTGGAAATGGCAATACAATTACAATTACTGGTACCAATGCTACTTTAGGTGGTTCTGGTGTTACTTTAATAGAAAGTGGTGCTCAGTTAGCAATTGCGTCTGGCAGAACATTAACTATTAGTAATGGCGCTGCAGCTCAAGACCTAGTTGTAACGGGTACATTGCGTAGTGCTGGTACAATAACAAGAAACACTGGTAGTCAGATACAAGTTAATAGTGGCGGTATTTACCAACACGCTTTTACCACCACAAGCGGAACTATCCCTACTGCAAATTGGGCTACAGGCTCTATCTGCGAAATTGTTGGCTACACTACTTATGCAGGCGATGTAGCAGGTAGTAACCAAAATTTTTCTGACTTTGTGTGGAATGCGCCACAAACTGCAGCAGGACTACCATCTCTATTAAGTGGTTTTAATGCCAGAAACTTTACAGTAACTAGAACAAACTCAGGCACGCTTAATCTAGGCTCCGTTGGTGGTACAACTGTTATTACAGGTAACTACTTACAAACTGCAGGTAATGTACTTGCAAATAAAACCAGTGGTACGCAAAATATCTCATTTGGTGGAGATTTTGCTGTTAACGGCGGAACCTTCGCACTTGGAAGCGGAACAGTAAATGTAACTTATAACGGAAATTCTCAAAGCTTAAGCAACGCTGGGACAGCTATAGAGTTTGGCAATGTTACTTTTAGTGGTGGTACTAAAACGCTAACAAGCGGTAGTTTTGCTGTGGCAACTACAGGTGTTTTAACAATGGGATCAAGCACTACGCTAAATGCCAATGGCAACTTAACCGTATTGTCCGATGTTTCAAATTCTGGTACCATAGCTACAATTCCTAGCGGTTCATCAATTTCTGGAAATGTAACGGTGCAACGTTTTGTAAGGGGGGGTGCTAAAGATCCTTTCAGAACGCATAGAATGTTTTCATCGCCAATACATACAGGTTCAAATACCTACAATTTAGCACAGCTTACAGATGATATACTAATTACAGGCAAATCTGTCAATGGCTTCCACGAAGTGGGCAATAGCGGCACAAGTGCTTGGTTTTATGATGCTACATCTACTGGTTTTAAAGTATTTCCTTCTGCAACTACTCCAGTGCTAGCAGGTAGGGGAGTCTATGTGCTTTATCGTGGTAATACATCAAATGCGGCAGCTAAAGTAGCTAGCCCTTATGTTGATCCAGAAAACGTTGTGATGGACTTTTCTGGTACATTAAACCAGCAAAATGTTACCGTGCCTTTAGAATATTCGGCAACTGTATCTGGCTTTAATCTGCTAGGAAATCCTTATGCATCTAGTATCAATTGGGATAACGTAATCAGTTCAGGTGCAACGTCAGACTTGGAAAACCATGTTATACAGATTTGGGACCCTCAGGCAAGACAATATACCACTTACGACGGAGATACGCCGGCAAATGGAGGTTCTAGCATTATTTCATCAGGTCAAGGATTTTTTGTTAGATCAAAAGCTGGTGGAGGTTCATTCACTTTTAGAGAAAGCCATAAGTCAAATAGCATGGCACCTGTTTTATTGATGACAACTCCAGTGCGTACCGAAGAAGTTGCCTTAACCGCAAACGGTAAAATTGCAGCTGCAAATAATCATCAGGTAGCTTCTACACTTAAAACAGAACTTAGAACATGGTTAAAGAAAGAAAATACCCCTTACAAAGTAGAATCGGTTGTTGTCTTTAAAGATGGTAAATCGGCCGATTTTGTAGTAGGCGAAGATGCGCCTTACTTGAGAGGACGTGAAGTGTATATGGCTAGTTTAACAAGCGATAATAAGCCAATGGTAATAAATTATATGCCAGCAATTGTAGCCAATACAAGTGTGAAACTTTATATTGATACAATGAATGCCTCTGGCAACTACAAATTGGAGGTTAATTTTAATAACGTTCCTTCGGGCTATTTGGTTAAGCTTACAGACAACTACCTGCACACCTCTCAATTTGTTTCATCCGGATCAGAACACAGCTTCAATGTAGACAGAACTGTAGCAGCAAGTTTCGGAGATAGCCGTTTCAGCGTATCTTTCGAAGCGCCTAATACCTTACCGGTAACTTACAATTCGTTTACTGTTGCTAAAGTAAATGAGGGGGTACAGGTAAAATGGAGCACTGCAACCGAAACTGATAATGATAGATTTGAAGTGGAAAGAGCTGGTGACGATAAAGTGTTCGAAAAACTGCAAACTGTTATTGCTAAAGGCAGTGGCTCAGCTTATTCATATATCGATAGAAATCCAATAATTGGTAACAACTACTACAGATTGGTACAGTACGATAAAGACAGCAAAAACACAACAACAGATCCTCAAGTGGTGAATTTTACAGGTGGCTTAACTAATGCAACGGAACTTGTTAGCATATTCCCTAACCCTGTGGTTTCAAAATTCACTGTGAAATTCAATGGCGTTTTAAAAGCCAACAAGCAAACTTTGAAAATTGTAAGCGCTACTGGTCAGGTTTTGCTAACTAAAGATTTCTCTAAAGCACAGTTATTGTCTGGACAAGATATCGATATTGCTAGTTTTGCGTCAGGAGTATATATTGTAGAGGTTTACGAAGGCGGAACCCAACGTGTGGGCCAAATGAAGTTGATCAAACAATAAGGATAAATAAACAACAGAAAAGGGATATCATTATTGGTATCCCTTTTTTATGAGTAGTAGTGCCAAAATATGCTCAGGTTTTGATTTTAGAAGCGCAAAGCCTCTGCGAAGCACTCCCGATAGTCCCGCCATTCGCTTTACTTCGTAGGCAAACACACAGGTTTGCCACTACGTGCTCGCTGCTGTCGGGGCTAAAACCAAACAATTGGTTTCCAAAAAAAACCTACCAATTTATTAAAAGATCGCTTTACCACTACCTAACACATGGCGAAACGTATGGGAACTTAAATTTAGGATACGTTAAGTTAATAACATTGCCTACAAGCCCCGTAGGGCGACCATTTGGTAACTAGGGCTAAGCTAGTCTGTCAAAAGCTCCGTAGGAGCGACCTTTAAAAGCTTTAAAATGTTATCCATAAAATAATAAGGCCGCTCCTACGGAGCTTTAATTTAAACCAAGCGCCTATGGCTACCAATAGTTTACCCCTACCGGGCAATGTCATTATTTAAGGAAATCCGTAGGATTTTAATGTTTATAGCATAAGGTTAATGTGTTTTATCATGCGACCCCATCGGGGTCGAACAAATAAATAATGCTATTCTATAAATATTAGACCCCGTTGGGGTCTGCTACACACTTAACTTAATGACATTTAGCTTTAGGCTGGGCTTGTTTTGCCAAGTGCAACTTGCATCGTTAAACAAACCTTATTGTAGCGAGCACGCAATGTCATTATTTAAGGAAATCCGTAGGATTTTAATGTCTATAGCATAAGGTTAATGTGTTTATGATGCGACCCCATCGGGGTCGAACGGATAAAATAATGCTTTTCTATAAATATTAGACCCCGTTGGCGTCTGCTACACACTTAACCTAACGACATTGTCCTACGGGTCAATATGCGCAGATGGTGTTAAGCCCAATAACCACAGCCTTTGTAAAATAAACCTTGGCGAAGTGGTTTCCCGATTTAAACGCTTATTAATAAACAACTATTTTCTTTGCGTAGGTTTTATCTCCCGCTTTAATATTTAAAATATAAGTGCCTTTAGCAAGCTTAGAAACATCTAAGTTTTCGATAATAATTCCCAATTGCGACCCTTTATTTTGTTCGTAAACCTTTTGACCTATTACATTAACAATATTAATGTTTACGGTTTTTGCCCCGAGCAATTCAAAAGCAACTGTTAAATCATCTGATGCTGGAATTGGGAATACTTTCAGCTTAATCTCATTGTCGTTTTCGCTTGTAGGCAAGAAAGAAAGTTCGTTAGATATAGATGTGCATCCACCATTGATGTTAGCCCATACCTGATATTTCCCGGCTGCAATAGGTTTATATTGTTGCCCCGTAGCGCCTTCTATCTTTTCGCCATTTAAATACCATTGGTTGCCAGTGGCTATATTTGATACTAACTGGTCTCCATTTCTTGTTATTTGGGTGTTTGATAAGGGAACTTTCACCCTTTCACTAGCTAAGCATCCAAGTGCTTTCACCTTAATATCATAAAAGTAGTAGTAGAAAGATTGCGGCTGTGAGGCGTCGTTACCAATAATGTTAAAGATATCAAGCTCAGAACTTAGCGGATAAATAGAACGAGGAACTGTGTTGTTCCTAAAAATTGTCGCCTCATCTTCATAGTCGGTATGAATAGTATAATTGCCAGCTGTTGGAAATTTTAAGTTCAGCGTATACACTGCACCTTGATCTGTTAAATCGTCCGAAGCATTGCCGGCAGTTGGTGTACTTCTAGTGGCTGTTACTTTTACGGTACTGCTAGAAACCTCGATACCAAAGCTGTTTTTAACGTAAAACCTAATGGTTCCCGAATTTCCAATATACAAACGAGCGCTTTCTAAAATGGTGGGAGCAAAGGTACGTACGCTAACTCCGCCGCTAGTTTGTAAATAAGTGCCAGAACCCAATCTAGCTTCATACTTGTTTTTTGGTCCGAGATTGCCAATATATTCATTCAAGCCAGCATAATAGCCTTCGGCGCTTGGCTCAACGGCCGTGCTAATGTTGTTGCCGTAAGCAAAAGGTGTAGTTGCCGCAGCATCTTTATACCAATAAACAATTCCATCGCCATTGGCTGTTAATTGATATTGCTTGGTATCGTTGCAATAAAAAGCCGTTTGGGCAGCTAGCGCTGCTGGTAAGCTAATTTGTTCAATTTTTGTGATCTCGTTGTTAGCTGGTATAACATCTGTACTCAATGTTGTCTTCGCCGCAATCTCGTAGGTTTTGCCAGCCAAGGCATTGTAAAATCCGGCAACGGTAAATTCCCGCTCTTGCGATGGTTTAATTTCGCCAGTAAAAACGCTGTTCAGTGTGGCAATAATATTGGCGCCATCTTTAACGGTAACTGTTATTGGTATATTTGATAGGTTTTGTGTGCCAAAATTGCGAATAACCACACTTACACTTTGCTGTGGGTTTGCACAATTAGTAAGTGGCTCGTTAATTTTTGTGATGCCTACATCAGTTGTGGAGTTAATAAACTTCACTCTGTAATCAATAGTTTCGCCTTTGGCATAACTACCGCACGCCGTTACATTGGCTGAATTACCAGCTTCCGTTAATACAATTCTAAGTATAGAAAAATTGTTGATTTTGATACTTGAAGGAACCGTAACATTTGCTGTAAATAAACCAGTACCATTAATTACCATACTAGTCGCAATTAATTCTTCGGCATCGTCAAAATCTCCGTCAGCATTCCAGTCTACAAAAACCTTTGCAATTTTATCAAAATTAGCACCGCAAGTGCCAATCGACATGCTTAGCGGGTATGTTCTTGCCTTTTCCAGTTCTATCGTTTGTGTAGTGAAGTCGTTATATGAGGTGCATCCAGCGCCAGCTGTATAACTAACATTTGATAAATTAAAGCTGTTGATCTTAGAATCGTTAGACGTATTTGGCGCAGATGCGCAATAAGGTTTTCCGCCAACTCCCGTTACAATTACTGAATAAGCCTGAGATCCTCTTTGTAATGTTCCCTTATGTGAAATAGTAAAGGTATAAGTCTTACCTGGTACGGCATCAGCAATATAAATTTGTTCAACATTGTCTCTAAAGTTATCGCCTTTGGTGGCAGCAGCAGATGGGTTTGCGGGATTTAAAATCCAAGGGAAATAGGTATTGCTGCCATTGCTTGCCCTCATATCTAAATCGTTAACCAATCTTAATGTGGGGTTATTCAAAGCGTTTGCTACCGGTATCACATCAATTTCTGGGTCAGTCCAGCTTATGGTAGCGATTAGTGGACCATCGCCAGAAGCAACTACACTAAAGGTTTCGATGCCGCCTTGTGTTAAAGCTTTCTCGCTAATCATACTCTTGCCCCCGTTGTTCAAAATCGCCAAAGCTGCATTTTCCGTGTTCATTAATCCCCACCCAAAAATATAATCTGGTCCTGGGTTTGCGCCAGCTTCACTAGCGGTGCCAATTACCAAGCCTTTTAAAGTAGATGCACGCATAAATGCGTTGGTTTTTTGGTTGTACAGTTCTTGCAACAATGCTAATGAGCCTGTTACGCTCGGCGCAGCCATAGAGGTTCCTGAATAAGTGGTGTATGATTCGGTGCTGGTGCTACTAGTTGATGTTACGCTTACTCCGTCTGCAGCAATATCGGGCTTTATCCTGCCATCGTCAGTGGGTCCCCAAGCGCTAAACGACGAAATGGTAATATCACTTGGTGTAACAGTGCCGTAAGGAAGTGGATTTACGGCAGCAACTGTCATGATGTTTTTCGCTACAGCGTAAGTGCCCAAAATGTCGTAGCCATCGTTACTATAAATTCCAGCAGGTCGAGGGCCAGCATTAACTAAGCTTCCAGCAGCATTAAAACGATAATAGGTTTGCCCTACGGCGGGCCCATTGCTGCTACGGTAATTTCCGCCAGATTTAACTACAAGATAATAAGGTGCATTATAGCTGATTCTGTCCCACTCTTTGGCATCGCTGTCGTAGTAGCCAAATTTGTAATCTTCGTTAGCACCAGCTTGTCCTCTAAACTCCCATCTGTTCGGAATAGCACTGGTGTTCTCAAACCATCCGGCAATGGATCCATAAGAGTGATTGGAAAGGAGAAGAGAAGCTGCATAATTTGACATTTCCGAATTGTCATTATTAAAATCGAACGATAATAATTTGGGAAGTCCGAAAGCCATACCTTTTGCGTTCGGATATTTGCCTGCTGCCATTATAGTTCCTGCAACGTGAGTAGCATGGGCTGATACAGAAGAAACACCGTCTCTAACTTCTACTCTGTTGGTTTGGAATTCTATGTGACCCGTTAAGACAGCTCCGCCATCCCAAATGGCGACTTTGTCTGCTGGCAAAGTACTTCCGCTTAAATTTAATCCTAACGCTCCGCCAGTGTATAATTTACTAGTATTGATAGTGGCTGCAGAAACAGAGTTATTCTCAGTTATTTTGTAAAGCGGCATGCCAAAATCATCAATGCCATGAAGCGTAAATACTTTTCCTTCCTTTGTGATACCAAAAGTTTCCCAGCCTTTTTCTGCAGCTAAAGAAAATGCTTTTGCTCTTTTAACGTTTTCTACTCTGTTGAGTTCAATGGCATTTTGTTGTAGAAAAACTACATTGGTTTTATTTTGTTTATCAGCTTGAGCAAATAAAGCTGATGATGTTGTAAAACTTACGAGAACAATGGTAGAAAGCGTGAATATGTATTTTAAGCTTTGCATTTAATAAATCTAAATAAATGATTAAATTGAGGACAATTTTACGGATAATTAGATGACTTACATTAAAAAGATATTAATTTTATGTGCAACACCTCTATTTATGGCATGTACAGTACAAAATCAGGATGGAAAGAGTGTTAAACAGGGAGTTTACGGAAATGTAACTTGGTTATCTGGAAACATGATGCCGTCTCCAGATGAGCCTAGAGCGATGGAAGGTAGGCCGGTAGAGCGTCAAATTAATATTTACAAGGTAGTAACCTTCAATCAAGTTCAAGGTAATGCTCCATTATTCAAAGCAATTGAAGGAAAGTTAGTGAAATCTGTAAAATCTAATGCAAAAGGTTTCTATCAATGTGATTTGGACCCAGGGGTGTATTCTGTATTCGTGCTGGAGAAAAATGGGGAATTATTTGCCAATATTTCAAATGGTCGTGGACAAATTAACCCAATAACGGTACAATCGGGTAATTCAACAAAATTAGACATTCAAATAAACTATGAAGCTGCTTACTGATTTTGCAATAATTGATTGATTTATAGAACGTAAGACACTCTTTTTTTGAATAAAAAATTCTTTTTTATTCAAAAAACATCTATTATTGTAGTGATTTTCGTAAGCTGCTAAGCGGCTTGTGTTTAAGATACTTTTGGATGGCTGGATACATTACTAGAAAAACATTTTATAAGGCGCTCGCATTAGCCTTCTTTTTATTTGCTTGTAACATATTTACATTTGCGCAACTTGATCCAGGGTTACCTCCTTGTGAAGATGGTTCTATGCCTACACCCGATGGTGATTGTGTAGATAATCCAGTTCCTATTGATGGTGGGGCTAGCATATTGATTGCTGCTGGCGTAGCTTATGGACTAAAGAAAGCGTACGATAAGCGAAAGCAAAATAAAGAGGCAGATGTAGCTTAATTAGCTACCCTGCTTTCTCTAAAATTCCTTCTCTTTTTAAGATATATTCGAATATTCCTTCAATTGGTTTTTGAAGGGTTTTCCCGATTTTCAAATTGTTTTCTGAAAAAACAGCACGAAGCTCGTCTTGATAGTAGTAGCTGATAGAACCTACAAAGTTGCATTCTAAGGTTTTGTAGTTCTTGTAATCTTTTACGTTGGTGTCTATAAATTCTTGAAAGCCATCTTTTAATGTTTTTTGTATAAAAGGATGTTGCTTATGGTGGATCATAAACCTGCTAAAAGTAGCCAGGTATGAGTTTGGAAAGGGCTTTTGATAGATGTTCTCTACCACAATATCTTTGGTGATTTTAAATTCTTCGTCAAAAGCTTCCCTTAAATCTGCAGGCATTGTTTTATGCAGATACGAAATCAGCATTTTCTTGCCAAAATAGGTGCCAGAACCTTCATCACCTAGAATATAACCTAAACCATGGTTTCCGCTATACACAGTTTCGCCATCGTAATAAGCAATGTTAGAGCCTGTACCCAAAATACACGCTAGGCCTTTCTTATCTCCACAGGTAGCATAAGCAGAACCCATCAAATCATGATCTACACTGATAAAAGCGTTTGTGAAAAAAGACGATAAACCGTTAGATACAATTTCGTGTTTATCAGGATTTAAGCAACCGGCACCAAAAAAATAAACTTCTTTTACCCGATCGGCAATTGCCGCCATTTCTTTATGCTTAGAAAGAATCCTAAACACATCTTGGGCATTTGCAAAATATGGGTTAATACCTTGTGTATTAAAAGAGTAAATTTTTTCTGGGCTGTATGCCATCCAATCTGTCTTGGACGAGCCGCTATCTGCAACTAAAATCATCCTCCTAAGATAATAAATTTTTTTAAAAAGTATGAGCGAAAGATTTGTTGGGCGAAAGATTTTTCGCCCGTACGTTATTGAAGATTTAACGTGCCGCTAATCTGTTTTAAATAAATTTCGGCAAGTTTACCCTGGTATTTTATTTCCAAATATCTGTTGTTCGCATCAATAAAATTTCGTTGTGCTTCCCTTAATTCTAAAGGGGTAATATTGCCCAATCTATATTTTTCTAGAGTGATGTCTAGATTTTGGGTAGCGATCTCTATATTGCCTCGCTCCAATTTCGCCAGCTCTAAGAAGGTAGAATAATCCTGATAAGCGCTTGTAAGCTGCGCATTAAGATTTTGCTTAGTTTGGTTAAGTTGTAACTCGGCAGTATTGATATTGATTTTTGCATTTCGTTCGTTCTGACGTTGTAAAAAGCCGTTAAAAATGTTTACTGTTGCTGTTAGTCCATAGCTAAAACCCCGAGCTCTAAATTGCGTGTTAAATCCTGTAGGCGATTCGCTCCGGTTAAAATCATACCCACTATTTACACTTATTTGAGGATAGCGGTTACCCTGCACTTGCTTTAAACTTAATTCGGCAATTTTCTTGTTAAGGATAGCACTCTGCAAAGCTGGGTTTAATTGATCTAGCTGAGCTGCTAAATTGGTGTAATTCAAGTTCTCTTCTATATCGAAAGCATTGTCTACCGTAAATTTGATATTTACATTGCGGGCCATAAGCTGGTTTAGGGTTACCATGTAATTGTCTAGCAGATTTTTTTGCTGCAAATAACTCGAAGTGTCAGTATTATAATCTACTTGAGCGGCAAGTACATCTAGCTTAGAACCACGGCCTATTTTCAGCTTGCTATCCGCTATGCGCAAACGAAATGAAGAAATATCTATGGTGCTGTCTGCAGCAATAACTAATTGTTGCTGCTTGGCAACATTGTAATAGGCAGCAAGTACGTCGGTAATTGTGGTTAAAATTTGCTGTGTAGCATTTTTTTCTCCTTGTTGCTCTAATGCCTTTAAGCGATCGTAATTGGCGAACATGCTAAAACCATCAAAAACCGTCCAGTCTAAACCAACACCATAGCCCATGTTGCTGTTTCTCGCACCATTAATTCTTCGTTCAGTTCCACTGGCTTGTGTTTGTAAAGTGTTTTGCCTGCTGCCGCCAGTAGAGAAATCTCCGATAACTAAGGGCAGCATACCTGCATTACCTAAATTTGCGTTGTTTTTGGCAATCTGCGTTTCATTTTTAATGAGTTTAATGTCGTAGTTGTTTTGCAAAGCGGTACGGATGGCTTCTTGCAAAGTCAGTTTTTCTTGTCCGTAAACCAAGGTGCTAGATAAAAAAATCGATAGCACTCCAAGCATCCTAAATTTGTACTGTTTCATCTTATGCTATTGGTTTTTAGGTGTTTCTTCATCGGCTGTTGCCGCTGCTAAAGATTGTTTTAAGTCTTTGTTCTCTTTATGTTCCTTAGACCAAAGGGAGTAAATGGCAGGGATTACAAATAGTGTTAAAATGAGAGAAAACATTGTGCCGCCAACAATTACGGTTCCCATACTCATTCTGCTTTTTGCTGCCGCTCCCAATGCCATAGCAATGGGCAACGCACCAATCGCAATAGCCAAACTAGTCATCAAAATTGGACGTAACCTAGAAACAGCAGCCTCTCTAATGGCTTCTTGTACAGATTTTCCTTGCTCTTTAAGTTGGTTGGCAAATTCTACAATCAAAATGCCGTTTTTGGTTACCAAACCAATTAGCATGATGGTTCCAATCTGACTGAAAATATTCCAGCTTTGCCCGCATAACCATAAAGATAAGAATGCACCTGCAACCGCCATTGGTACGGTTAAAATAATGATTACTGGATCTTTAAAACTTTCGAACTGCGCCGCTAAAATTAGGTAGACTAATAGCAAGGCTAATCCGAAAGCGAACATAGTGTTTGATGAACTCTCCTTGAAATCTCGCGACTCGCCACTTAAATCGGTAGTGAAACTTTCATCTAACACCTTGGCGGCAATTCTGTCCATAGCATCAATGCCCTCACCAATGCTTTTGCCAGGTGCTAAACCTGCCGAGACTGTAGCAGAAATAAACCTGTTGTTGCGGTACAGTTGCGGCGGACTGCTTTCTTCTTTTGCAGTAACCACGTTGTCTAACTGAATAAGCTGACCTTTATCGTTACGTACGTAAACAGAACTTAAATCTAAGGGATCTTTTCTATTGGCGACATCAAACTGACCAATCACCTGGTATTGCTTGCCGTTCATAAAAAAGTAAGAAAAACGCTGACCACTTAAACCAAGCTGTAATGTTTGTGCAATATCAACAATAGAAATGCCCAAGCTCTTCGCTTTTTCTCTATCAATAGTGAGGTTGATTTCTGGTTTGTTGAATTTCAAGTTCACATCAGAAGTAGTGAAAGTTGGATCTTGCGAAACAGCCTCCATAAATACGGGAACTTTGTCTCTTAGCTTCTCGAAATTTTGAGCTTGTATAATGTAACTGATGGGTAAACCACCTCTACGCCCCACAGAAATAGTAGGTTGCTGCGTCACGGTAACTTTCCCTTCTGTGTATTTTCTGGTGATCTTTGTCAGGTTATCTGCTATTTCTTTCTGCGTACGTTCGCGATCGCCAGGATCAACCAAACCCATTCTTACAAAACCAGAGTTGGTAGCACCAGCGCCGCCAAAACCTGGAGAGGTAATGGTGATATTCACATTTTTTTCAGGAACTGAATCGAGTACCATCTGGTTGATCTTCATCACAAAACGATCTGTAAATGCAAAAGAAGAGCCCTCTGGTGTGCTTACGTTCATGTTAATGGCACTTCTGTCATCGTATGGTGCAGTCTCTTTGGGCAAAACTTTCCAGAAAAGGAAAATCAGCCCTGCGCAAACTAAAATGATTGGAGCAGAAAGCCAGCGGCGATTTAAGAATTTTTCAAGATTACTTTTGTAGGCTTCATTCAGTTTTACGAAGTAAGGTTCGGTAATTCGATAAAATTTGGAAGGTTTATGACCACCTTTCTTCATCAAATAAGCATTCAACATAGGAGTTAAAGTCAATGATACGAATGCGGAGATTAATACCGCCGCACCAATAGTGACCCCGAACT
Source organism: Pedobacter sp. (assembly GCF_031119335.1). GTDB lineage: Bacteria > Bacteroidota > Bacteroidia > Sphingobacteriales > Sphingobacteriaceae > Pedobacter. The sequence goes on along the minus strand of NZ_JAVHXT010000002.1, from coordinate 9,969 downwards.
CCCGAAACAGCCGCCCAACAAATCCTTGTAAGAAAATTACTGGCAAAAACACCGCCGCCAAGGTAATTGAAATGGAAATTACGGCGAAGAAAATTTCATTAGAACCTTTAATAGCCGCTTCGATAGGAGAGTAGCCCTCCTCCACTTTTTTGAAGATATTTTCCGTTACCACGATACCGTCATCCACTACTAAACCAGTTGCTAAAACAATGGCCAATAGTGTAAGTACATTGATGGAGAAACCAAAAATGTACATGATGAAAAACGTCGCAATTAAGGATACAGGAATATCAATCAACGGCCTGAAAGCAATTCCCCAATCTCTGAAGAATAGGTAAATTACCAAGATTACCAGTACTAAGGCAATTAAAATGGTTTCAGCTACTTCAGTTACCGAACTTTTGATAAACCTGGTGGTATCTAAAGAAACTTTAAGCTTGATGTCTTCTGGCATATCTGCCTGTAGCTTGTCAAATCTGGCATAAAATTCCTTGCTGATATCTAGGTAGTTAGCTCCAGGTTGCGGAATAACACCCACGGCAACCATCGGTTTGCCAGATTCGCGAAGTACAGTTTCTTCGTTTTCCGAGCCAATTTCGGCAACGGCAACATCTTGTAAACGTACCACGCTGGTACTGTCGTTCTTAATAATTAGGTTGTTAAACTGCTCTGCATTGGTGAGTTTGCCAAGTGTTTTCACCGTTAATTCAGTAGCTGCGCCAGTCAGTTTTCCAGAGGGAAGTTCTACATTTTCTCGATCAAGAGCAGTTACGATATCCTGTGAAGTTAAACCGTAAGAAGCCAATCTCGTTGGGTCTATACGGATACGCATGGCATATTTACGCTGCCCCTGAATTTGCATGCTACTCACTCCCGGAATGGTCTGTATCCTGTCGGCAATTACGTTTTCGGCAAAATCACTTAGATCAGTTACACCACGTTTATCACTTTGGATGGTCATTGAAATAATCGCATCCGAGTTAGCATCAGCTTTGCTTACAATAGGCAAACCGTCTATGTCTTTTGGTAGGTTTCTGGCAGCTTGCGATACCTTGTCGCGTACATCGTTTGCGGCAACATCAATATCCTTCCCTAAATTAAACTCTACAGTAATGTTACTTGTACCTTGATTACTTGAGGAAGTGATATTTCTAATTCCATCAATAGAATTGATAGCTTTTTCTAAAGGTTCGGTAATTTGAGACTCGATAATATCTGAATTGGCACCTGGGTACGAAGTTCTTACAGAAATAACCGAAGGATCAATAGATGGGTATTCCCGTATGCCCAAAAAGTTATAGCCAATTACCCCGAAAAGGATAATTACCAAGTTCATTACAATGGCAAGAACTGGTCTTTTAATACTGGTGGTCGATATGCTCATAAGCCCCTCCCAACCTCCCCAAAGGGGAGGAGATGGATTATTTATTTAGATTTTTGAATTTTAACTTTAACATCTACCTCTGGTTTAAGCGCCATTGCACCAGTAGTCAACACAGTATCGCCTACATTTAAGCCAGAAAGTACTAAAATTTTATCGGCAGTTCTGGTGCCCGTTTCAATAGGAACTTGTTGTGCTTTTCCATTTTTAGATATGTAAACCACTTTTCCTTTCAACACTGGAATTACCGCTTCTGTTGGAATTAGTATAGCATCCTTAATAGAAGTTAATGCCAATTTCACTTTGGCAAAAGAACCAGGCAAAAGTTCGTTGTTGGCGTTTGGAGCTAAGGCTTTAATTTGTAGGGTTCGGGTTTGCTCGTTTATACCAGGTTCAATGGCGAACACTTTGCCTGTATAGGTTTTGTTTCTGCCATCGATATTAAAAGAAATATTACTGTTGGTATTGAGCTGCGAAACATATTTCTCTGGAATAGAAAAACTTATTTTAACAGGGTTGGTACTTAACAGATTTGCGATAACTGTGTTAGGGGTAAGGTACTCGCCAACTGAAATATTGCGTAAACCGACTTTACCGCTAAAAGGAGCAATGATGGTTGTTTTTGCCAATTGTGCCCTGATCAATTGCACTTGCGATCGTAAAGCTTGCAGCTCGGCTTGCGAAGTATCATATTCTTCCTGACTGATAGCTCCTTTTTCCAGAAGTTGTTTTGCCCTGTTTTCGTTGCTTGCAGAAAGATTTTGTCTTGTGAGTGCTTCACGCAGTTGCGCTTGTATATCTCGATCGTTTATTTTCACCAAAGTGGCGCCCTTGCTTACGTTACCGCCTTCCTTAAAATAAATTCCAGTTACCAAACCAGCTACTTCACTTCTTAAGGTCACAGCTTCATTGGCTTCTATACTGCCAGTAATTTCTAAGTTGTTGCTAAATTCTGAAGTTTTTACTTCGATCCCATCTACGTTTAAAGCTGGGCCGCCTTTTCCTTTTCCGCCTTTACCGGGGCCTCCTGCTGCGCCACCACCTTCAATTTTTTTATTTTCAGTTATTCTATAGTAAACAAGATAGGCAAGTCCTAATGCCAAGATCAGATAAAATATATATCTTTTTTTCATCGAAGTTAAATAGCTGTGAATTTGGTTTGTTCTTAAAATATGATTTCAAAAAACAATGGAATCAATACAAACAAAAATATCTATTTGTTTCGCCATTATAAAGATGTACTAACTATGTTACAGCTACGAAGCAGGTTTTTATAAATTGACCACGAAGGCACCAAGTTCACAAAGATTTAGCTTTGTAATCAATAGTTCAAATATTCTTTTTTAAACTTGGTGTTCTTTGTGTCTTGGTGGTTGATATTGGCTATTTGCATGTCGTATGGTTAAGCGTTCAAAAGTTAACCACGAAGGCACTAAGTTCACAAAGATTTAGCTTTGTAATCAATAGTTCAAATATTCTTTTTTAAACTTGGTGTTCTTTGTGTCTTGGTGGTTGATATTGGCTATTTGCATGTCGTATGGTTAAGCGTTCAAAAGTTAACCACGAAGGCACTAAGTTCACAAAGCTTTAGCCTTAATAGCATATAGTTCAAATAATTTTCTTTAATACTTGGTGTTCCTTACGTCTTTGTGGTAAAAAGACAGCGGTTATGAAGATGTACTAACTATGTTACAGCTGTGTTAACATAAACATTGAGGAAAGTAGTTTTAAATTTTATTTTTGTGCAAAAGCTTATGGATTACCACAAAGGCACAAAGTGTTCTGGTGGTCTAAAACAAAACAATATAAATGAAAAAACTATTAGGGATAGCATTATTGCTAACGTTAACAATGGCAGCTAAATCGCAAGTTAAAATTGGCTTCGAGATTTCTTTTAAAGAACCTCAAGCACATTACGCAGAAGTAGAAATGAACATGTCGGGCATTGCGGCAAAGGATTATGTAGATTTAAAGATGCCAGTTTGGACACCAGGTTCGTACTTGGTTCGCGAATTTGCTAAAAACGTAGAAAACTTTACAGCTACAGTGAATGGGAAACCTGCTAAAGTGCAGAAAGTTACCAAAAACACTTGGAGAGTTTTTAACGCTAAAGCGGCTGCTGTTAAAGTGAATTACAGAGTTTATGCCTACGAAATTTCTGTACGTACGGCGTTTATAGATGAGTCGCATGCCTTCCTTTCTTCTGCAGGTATTTTTATGTACCCAGAGGGGATGATCAAAAATCCAAGTACCGTGAAGATTGTGCCTTTTGGCAAATGGGATCAGGTAAACACGGGCTTAGAGCCAGTTGCCGGACAGAAATTTACTTACTACGCTTCAGATTTTGATGTGCTTTTCGATAGCCCACTTGAAGTAGGTAACCAAGATGTTTTCGAATTTGATGCTGCGGGCGTAAAACACATTGTAGCTATGTACGGCGGCGGTAATTATGATAAGGAGCGCCTAAAAGTGGATATGGCTAAAATTGTAGAGGAAGGAACCAAGATTTTTGGCGACAACCCGAACAAGCATTATACTTTTATTGTACATAACTATGCTAATGGTGGTGGTGGTTTAGAGCACTTAAACTCTACTGTTTTGGGTGCTACAAGAAATGCCTACGGTACCGAAAGAGGTTACAAAGGTTTCCTTTCTTTAGTTGCACACGAGTACTTCCACTTGTGGAACGTAAAGAGATTACGTCCGGTGGCCTTAGGTCCGTTCGATTATGATAACGAAAACTATACCACCAACTTGTGGACAGCAGAAGGTTTTACCTCGTACTACGAAAACAAGCTGCTAATTAGAGCTGGACATACCAACGAAGCAACCTTCTTAAATGATATCATCGGAGGTTTGGGTACTGTAATTAACACTCCTGGATCGAAAGTGCAGTCGGCTTCTTCTTCAAGTTTCGACGCTTGGATCATCGGTTACCGCCCTAACGAGAATTCAAAAAACAGTGCAATTTCATACTATAGCAAAGGCGAAATTATTGGTTTACTGATGGATTTGGAAATCGCAAACGCTACTAAAGGGGCAAAAAGCTTAGATGATGTAATGAAGGCAATGTACGAAGAGGGTAAGGTGAAAAAACGTGGTTACACCGATGCTGAATTTAAAGCAATGGTTGAGAAAATCAGCGGAATGAGCTTCACAAACTTCTGGGCGAAATATGTAGATGGCACAGACGATATCGAATTCACGAAATATTTCGCTTATGCTGGTATCGATGCCGTTGGAGAAACAGCTTCACCAAATAAACCATATACAGGCGCTTCTTTGAAAGTAGATAGAACGGTTGCTATCAGCGGCGTTTCTAGAAATTCACCAGCTTGGGTACAAGGCTTAAATGTTAACGATGATATCTTAGCAATAGATGGTTCTAGCATAGCTGATGAAATGCGCAGCATAAGATTGCCAAACCCTGGTTTAACTTTAGAAGCTTTACCAAGCATTGCCAAAAAACAAGTTGGTGATGTAGTAGAAATCACCGTGAAGAGAGATGGACTGGAAAAGAAAATTTCGTTAACCTTGAAGGAAAGTCCTAATATTCGTATCAAAGCAAGCTATAACGAGAACGCAACACCACAACAATTGGCGGTTAGAAAAAGATGGATGGCTGGAAAATAATTGTAGCCACATTATAAAAAAAAAGTCCCGACGCACCTCGGGACTTTTTTTGCTTTATTGTTTTGATTAGAATGTGAAACGCACACCTAAACCAATATCACCACTGTAAAAATCAGTGTCAGGAGTTAATCTTAATGTAGGGATCCAGTCTAAAGATAAATTGATAGGCGCACCGTTAAATTTATAATCTAAACCTAGCACACCATTTACACCTAAGTAAATGTCGCTATCATTGTTGTGATGTTTCCATTTCATCGAGCCAATACTTCCACCAACACCATAGTACCAGTTTAATCCTGGCGCACCACCAATTGGATTGTAGATCTCATAAAGTCCAGTTAATTGCGCATAGTTTACGCCGCTAGAACTTCTAAAGTTACCAATTAACTCTAGCATTGCGCCCTTGTTTAAGCCAGTTTTAAATGAAACTCCATTGTAGCTACCAAAACGACCACCAATTGCGTTTTTGTACTCTTGAGCATTTGCACTAGATAAGTTCATAGTGAAAAGTGCTACACCTGCGATAATTGTAAATAGTAATTTTTTCATCAGTATAAAAATTTGTTTTTAAATGGTAAAGAAGCTATCCCGATAAATTGAGATGGTTTCATAAAATGTAAATTGTTTATGTATAATGAACACGGCATAACAACTTTTGTGCCTTTTGTATATTTAAAACAACAATGGAGTAGGTTTTTTGTTTCAAATGGAGATAGGCGAGCTTAAAAATAATTATGCTTGCATAGTATAAACTTCGTTTAAAAATCTTAAATTAGGATGTTTAACAATCAGAAATGGTTGTTTTTCAGTGTTTAGCCAATATAAAATCAATCGTATGTCAGCTTCAGTAACCAGAGTTTTCGATCTCCTAAAACACAATTTGGAGAAATTTTCAAAAGATGAATTTATTAGTGGGAAAATAAATGGGGAGTGGGTAAAATATAGTACACAACAGTTTTGTGAACACACCGACTATTTAAGTAAAGGTCTTACAACAGTAGGTATTGGCAAAGGCTCTAGGGTGGCAATTATGTCTACCAATAGACCAGAATGGAACATTGGCGACTACGCCATTATGCAATTGGGTGCTTATCAAATTCCATTATATCCAACTTTAGCAGAGCACGATATTAAATTCATTATAGAAGATGCCGAAATTTCTGTGGTTTTTGTTGGCGATGAACAGTTATATGAAAAAGTAAAGAAAGTAATCTCGGAAGTTAAGCACGATATAAAAGTATATACCTTCAATAAAGTTTCTGGTGCTAGCCATTGGCAAGAATTGGTAGAAATTGGCAAAAATACAGATGTTGATTTGGAAACGTACAGAAGTCAAGTTACACCAGATGATATCCTCACATTGATATATACATCGGGTACTACCGGAACACCAAAAGGCGTAATGCTTACCCACGATAATTTGGTGCAGAACTTTAAAAAATCTGCGGTGCTGTTGCCAAAAGGAGTAGCTCACGGGCTAAGTTTTCTGCCTTTGTCGCATATTTTCGAAAGGATGATTTCCTACCTTTATGCCTATCTGAATATCTCAATTTACTACGCAGAAAGTATGGATACCATTGTAGCAGATATCCAATCTGTAAAACCAACTGTATTTTCAACGGTCCCTAGGCTGCTAGAAAAAGTCTATGATAAAATAGTAGAGAAAGGAAAAGCTTTAACTGGCATTAAAAAGATGATTTTCTTTTGGTCGTTAGCTTTGGCAGAGAAATACGATACCGATAAAGGTTGGTGGTATACTTTTAAGCTGGGTATCGCCAGAAAATTGGTATTTACGAAATGGCAGGAGGCTTTAGGAGGAAATATAGAAGTGATTATTTCTGGTGGTGCAGCTTTAAATCCACGCTTGGCTAGAGTGTTTTGGGCTGCTGGGTTGCCAGTTTTCGAAGGTTACGGCTTAACGGAAACCTCACCAGTAATATCGGTAAACTACTTTGATGCCATTAAATTTGGTTCGGTAGGTAAACCAATAGAAGGGGTAGAGGTGAAAATTGCCCAAGATGGTGAGATTTTGGTAAAAGGACATAATGTGATGAAAGGCTATTATAACAAGCCCGAATTAACAGATGAAGCAATAGACAACGAAGGTTTTTTCCATACGGGAGATATTGGTGAACTTACGGATGGCTACTTGAAAATCACCGATAGGAAAAAAGAAATGTTTAAAACTGCGGGAGGTAAATATGTTGCACCGCAGATGATTGAAAATAAGATTAAGGAAGCACCGCTCATTGAACAGATCATGGTGGTGGGCGAAAACAGAAAATTCCCTTCAGCTTTGGTGGTGCCAAATTTTGAGGCACTTAAAGGTTGGTGTAAAATTAAAGGAATTGAGTACGGTAGTAACGAAACTGTAATTGAAAATAAGGAAGTTAAGGGTAAGTTTCGTAGGCTAATTGACGAAGCAAATAAAGAATTTGGCAATTGGGAGCAGATAAAGCAATTTGCGTTATTGCCGAAAGAGTGGAGTATAGATGGGGGCGAATTAACACCTAAATTGAGCTTAAAGCGCAAGGTAATTTTAGAAAAGAATAAAGACGTTATAGAAAAAATATATAAAGATGCAGAAAACCATCAGCCAGAAACTAAGTAACAAGTTTAAGGTAAAAACATTGTTTGCGGCAGCGCTAATTTTAAATTTTGGTTACGCAAATGCCCAGGTAGAAAAGGAAAAAGATGTAAAAGCTTTTGAGTTTTTATCTAAAGCAAATAAAGGATTTGATAGAAAAGCACAAGAATTTAAAAATGGTGCAGTAGTTTCTGCACATCCCGAAGCTACGGCCGTAGGAGTTGAAATTCTTAAAAAAGGTGGCAATGCGGTAGATGCAACCGTGGCTGTTAAGTTTGCACTTGCGGTGGTTTATCCAAATGCTGGTAATATTGGTGGCGGTGGTTTCTTAATCTATCGCTCGGCCAAAGGCGATATTGCTTCTATGGATTTCCGTGAAAAAGCACCAGCATTAGCTAGCAAAGACATGTATCTTGATGTAAATGGCGACCCAATTTCTGAAAAAAGCAAAGAAGGTCATTTGGCTGCGGGTGTACCAGGAACTGTTTCTGGAATGGTAGAATTGCACAAAAAATACGGGAAATTAAAGTGGGCCGAATTGGTAGAGCCTGCTTATCAGTTGGCATTGAAAGGCTTTAAACTTACCAAACAACAGGTGAATGAGCTTAATCGTTTGAAAAGCAAGTTCGAGCAGTTTAATCCGCTAGGTACCGCATTAATTAAAGCCGAAGGTAAGTGGGAAGAGGGCGATTTGTTGGTGCAAACGGAATTGGCAAACACCATGCGCTTAATTAGAGATAAAGGCCGTGCTGGTTTTTACGAAGGCGAAGTAGCTAATTACATTGCCGAAGAAATGAAAAGAGGTGGTGGATTGATTTCAAAAGAAGATTTGAAAAACTATCACGCTGCTTGGAGAAAACCGATAGTAGGAAATTACAAAGGCTATAAAGTAATTACCATGCCGCCTACCTCTAGCGGTGGTATTGCTTTGGTGCAGATGTTACAATCTGTATCAACCTACCCGCTATCTAAATGGGGCTTTAATGCAGATTCTACAGTACAAGTAATGGTAGAAGCAGAAAGAAGAGTATATGCAGATAGAGCGAAACATTTAGGCGACCCAGATTTTTGGAAAGTACCGCAGAAAGAATTGCTAGAACCTGCTTACAACCACAGCCGCATGGCCAACCTAAATTGGGACAAAGCTACGCCAAGTACCGAGATACAAGCGGGAGAATTTGTCAAAAAAGAGAGTGAAGAAACTACCCATTTTTCTATCGTAGATAACGCGGGCAATGCCGTGTCATTAACCACAACTATTAACACTTCTTATGGTAATTATGTAGTGGTAAAAGGCGCTGGTTTCTTGTTAAATAATGAAATGGACGATTTCTCGGTGAAGCCAGGAGTAGCTAACTACTTTGGTTTAATAGGCTACGAAGCAAACGCCATTGCGCCAAACAAGCGTATGTTAAGTTCAATGACACCAACAATTTTAGAGAAAGACGGCAAACTTTCAATGGTAGTGGGAACGCCTGGTGGTTCTACAATTATGACATCAGTTTTTCAAACGATATTAAACGTGGTAGATTTTGGAATGGATATGCAAGAAGCCGTAAACGCAAAGAAATTTCATCACCAATGGTTGCCAGATAGGGTAGATATTGAGCCTGATGCATTAAAACCAGAAGTGCAACAAAAATTGGAAGCAAAAGGCTATGTTTTTTATAAACGTAACGGAATTGGCAGGGTAGATGCCATTTTGGTAACTAAAAAAGGAACTTATCAAACAGGCGCAGATCCGCGAGGAGATGATACCGCCGGAGGTTGGTAGTATTTATTGTGTAATAAAATGGGAGCGAGGTTAACGGATGTTAATCTCGTTTTTTTATTGTTTTTGAAAAGCAATTTCCAGAAACCAATTAAAGTAAGTCCCGCTTTTACTTCTAGTCCTCACTTCGTTGCACTCGTTCCGGGCTATCCGTTCAATCGGGTTTAGAAAACTTAAGCAATTGCAAATAACCCCCGCTCTTAAAAGCCTAAATTTTGGCTAAAGCCGCTTTTGAATTATTCTCTATTCCGTTGGCTAAAGCCAACGGCAATGAATTTTGTGGACATAGCCTAAAAGGCCTAGCAGTTGAAGCCGCTGGTTAGTTGCTGCCCAAAAAATTGCGAATAATTTCAGCCAACTGCGGAGTTTTCATTGCTGTTTTATTTGCCGTTGGTCTTATCCTGGTGTTTCATTGCCGTCGGTTTTAACCGACGGATTTTGGAAGATTTGTTATTGGCTTTAGCCGCATTTTTACATTTTAGTACAAGCTTTTGTTTATTAAACACGACTAGCAGCGATATCCTTTTTGTAGTAAATTACTTATTGATGCGCATTGTCAAAACAAAAGCCGCAAGCATTCAAATAGACCTCAACAGA
>NZ_JAVHXT010000013.1 GCF_031119335.1 Pedobacter sp. | reverse complement strand
CTCGCGACCTATAGCTTGGAAGGCTATCGCTCTACCAACTGAGCTACTTCCGCTTTTTGATTTACGATTGGAGATTTACGAAATACGATTTAAATCTAAAAATCGTCAATCTAATATCTAAAATCAAGTGTGGGGAGAGAAGGATTCGAACCTTCGAAGTCTTGCGACAACAGAGTTACAGTCTGTCCCATTTGGCCACTCTGGTATCTCCCCAAAAAAAGAGCCTCCTATCGGGATCGAACCAATGACCTACTGATTACAAGTCAGTTGCTCTACCAGCTGAGCTAAGGAGGCTTTTATCTTTTTAACAAATGTGGCGCAAATATATAAAAATTTATCTTTTCACACACAGCACCTGCATTTTTTTTATTTTTTTATCTCTTCACAGAACGACCATTTTTGAGTTGGGCGACAACCCCTTTCCGAAATGGAATGCAAATATACACGCATTATTGGTAGCTGCAAATATTTTTTCAAAAAAAATTGGCGAGTTTATGCTCGCCAATTTCCTATTCATACTTTATTGCAAAACATTGCTCTAATAATCAGCCACTTCTCCGTTTGCTAATATAGTTTTATGCTCACTCAATTTTGCTCGTGTTTTATCTTTATGTTTAGTAATTTGTTTTCTTAGTGATTCTATAGCCAAATCTGTAGCCTCTTCGAAAGACTTACATTGCTCTTTGGCAAACATAGTTCCACCTGGAACTATTAATTTAATCTCGCTAATCTTATTGGCTTCGTCTTCTACATTTTCTAATTTTAAATATACTTCGCCACTTATAATCTGATCAAAAAACTGATCTAGCTTGTCAACTTTCTTTTGAATAAACTCCAGTAACTTCTGGTCTGCATTGAAATGGATAGATTGCACTCTAATTTTCATTTTTCCTCCTTTTTTACGCCCTCGGATGGGCTTGTTTATAAATGGACTTTAATCTTTCGACTGAATTATGTGTATAAACTTGTGTGGCAGCTAAACTGGCATGCCCCAAAAGCTCTTTAATTGCATTCAAATCTGCGCCTCGGTTTAACAAACTAGTAGCGAACGAATGCCTTAGCACGTGCGGACTTTTTTTATCTTGAGTAGATATTAATGTTAAGCAACTATTCACTATACGATAAATTAGGTTTGGATACGCCTGATCTCCTTTATTGCTAACGACTAGATAAGGTATTTTGTTGTCGAAATTTTGCAATGTTTTCAACACTATAAAATCTTTTATTTCATCTAACAAGACTTTATGTACCGGAATAATTCGCTCCTTACTCCTTTTACCTAACACCTTGATACTTGAATCGTAGATGTTGACATCTGTTTCTTTAAGATTGATGAGCTCTGCTAAACGCATACCTGTTCCAAAGAGCAACTCTACCACAAGCTTATCTCTCCTACCTCCAAAAGAATCATCGAAGCTGTGTTCATTATCTAACAAGGCATCCATCTTTAATTCTTCCACAAAAACCGGTAATTTCTTTGGCGCTTTTAAGGTTTTCACCAATGCGATAGGGTTAGTGTCAATTTTACCTTCCCTGTGTAAGAACTTGTAAAGACTTTTTAATGAAGACAGCTTTCTATTTACAGCAGTTTCTAACAAACCTTGCTGCAGCAGCTCTACCATGAAATTTTTAATATGTAAAGCCTTTGCATCTTTAAGCTGAATGTTATCTTTTCTCAAGAATTGCTCAAACTGAAGCAAATCGGTACGATACGACTGCAGGGTGTGAGGCGAGTAACGCTTTTCGTATTGTAGATATGTCAGAAAGTCGTTAATTGGCATTTACATTTAGTGATTAGGTTGATAGGTGAATTTACAAAACAAAAACACATTGCCAAAGCTTTTTTATAAAATTTGAGGAAAATCTTTTATTAAAATGAGTACCGTCAATTTATCCCAAAAAAAAAGAGGACATCTGTTTTAGATATCCTCTTTTATATGTTAAGGCAAAAAAGACTATGCTTGTCCTTCTTGGTTTAATCCTTGAATGTAAATCGCTTTCTTAACTTCAGTACGACGAGTTACAGATTTTTTCTCGTATGCTTGACGGCTACGTAGTTCTCTTAACACACCAGTTTTCTCGAATTTCTTCTTGAAACGTTTTAACGCCTTGTCTAACGACTCGCCATCTTTAATATTGATCATAATCATAACGCTGAAAATACCTCCTCTCGTGTTTTTTAATCCCAGCTTTTGTGCTTGGGGTTGCAAATGTAGATAATTTATTGAATACTAGAAAGTTTTTAATCAATTATTATCTAATACAGTAAAAGGATGCTGTAACAACATCCTTTTACAAACCAGAAACTATAAAACTATAAGTGAACTCTTAATCCAAGTCGTTCAAAACTGCATCTATCTGCGCCGCTGTAGCTGGTGCAACTGGCACATTTAAATGTAGGTCGGCACTCACCGTAAAATCTAAATGTCCGAAATAAATAACATCATTAACATCGGTTGAGATAATAATCAACTTGCCTTTTAGGCCAATCGGCATTGAATTTAGATAAGATTGATGTTTATTGATAGCCAACACAAATGGCAAACCAGCTACAGATTTAATGTCATCAAAAACCATGTATGCTCTTTGATCTTTAATGCTTGGCGCAGTTCCAGCGTAAACTGGACTTGCAGTAATGGTGGTTTTCGAATTAGGGTTGTTGTAAAAGTAGTCGCAATTGATCCATCCAAAGTTTGGCAAATTAAACTGATAGAAATTTGTAGTGGTTGCTACTCTTGATTTTTGATCTAACACCCAAGTACTATCTGATGCGGCTGTTGGTGCCCATACAAATAAGTTCATTGGATCAGTATTAAATGTAGTTGGTACACTTACGGCAACGGCAACTGCCGGATTTAATTTAAGTGCCTGTCCGTTCTGACTGGCCAGGATCTGAAACTCTCCACCAGTAATTAATAGCTGTCCATTAGATTGGGTAACTTTTCCAGAGAGCACAATATCTCTCTTACTTAGTACTTCTTTTAAGCTAATCACGACGTTGCCCGCCACCGGATTTCCGGCAGCATCTAAAAAAGCATTGGCGGGGAAATCGAATTTAATCCCTTTGGTGCCGGTAATACTAAATGCCGCAGCAGCAGTACCATTAAATTTTTGCGTAGGAACAGAAAATTTATTGTTAAACTCTGTTAGTGATAATTTAGCATCGGTGTTTGACTTATCTTTTTTACAAGCAAACAATGTGCTGATTACAATTAGTGCGATTAAGGTTAAATTTTTCATGACGTTGTTTTTTAATATACTTAAATTGAAGGGGTTTGACCCCGTTTGTAGGTATATCAAGCACTTGAAAAATTTGTTACCCTAAATAATTAAATATTTTTACAGTAATGAAAAAAACATAAATTCACTTAAAATTTATCAACCTATGACAACAGGAAAAAAAATCGGTGCTATTACTATAATCATTATCATATTAATTTTAATCTCTATTGTTTACTATCGCTTTTATTTTGTGTTTGGCGAAGGTGTTAAAGCAGGAGAACTGAACTACATAGTGAAGAAGGGATACGTTTTTAAAACTTACGAAGGAAAGCTGATACAAACCGGCATAAGATCTAGGCAAACGGGAACCATTCAATCAAATGAGTTTGAATTCTCCGTTGCAAATAAAACTATTGCTGAAAAGATGATGATGAACAGTGGCAAGACCTTTGAACTACACTATCGTGAATATAAAGGAACTTTGCCTTGGCGTGGCTTTAATAAATATGTAGTTGATAGTATTATATCTATGCGTGAGCCATTGCAGTAAATGATGCTTTAGTGTGGGGGCACAGATGTACAGACATTATTTTTATTTAAATAAAAGCATAGCCACAGATGCACAGATTTTCATCAATAACATCCGGCATTTGTGGCTAAGTCTTAATAAAGAGAAAAAAGCTACTTCATGATTTCTCTGGCGATCACAATTTTTTGAATTTCTGAAGTTCCTTCGCCTATGGTACAAAGCTTAGAGTCTCTGTAGAATTTCTCTACTGGAAAATCTTTGGTATAGCCGTAGCCTCCGAAAATCTGTACCGCTTCGGTAGCACACCTAACGGCTACCTCTGAAGAGTAATACTTTGCCATCGCCGATTCTTTACTTACCGGCTGGTGTCTGTTTTTCAAATCTGCCGCCTGACGGATCAGCAATTCTGCCGCTTCTATCTCTGTTGCCATATCAGCCAGTTTAAAGCTAATGCCTTGGAAACTAGAGATACTTTGTCCGAATTGTTGCCTTTCTTTTGAATAGGCTAATGCAGACTCGTAAGCGCCTTTTGCAATACCTAGACCGAGGGCTGCAATAGAAATACGACCACCATCCAATACCTTCATGGCCTGTTTAAAGCCCTCACCTTCTACGCCAAGCAAGTTTTCCTTCGGCACACGGCAGTTGTCGAAAATCATTTCGGTAGTTTCCGAAGCACGCATACCTAATTTATTTTCCTTTTTCCCGGCAGTGAAACCTGGCGTACCTCTTTCTACTACAATGGCTGAAATTCCTTTAGAGCTTCCTGCTTCGCCTGTACGAACCATTACCACCGCAACATCACCAGATTTACCATGAGTAATCCAGTTCTTAGCACCATTAATTACGTACTCATCACCATCCAAAACTGCAGTAGTTTGCATGCGTAAAGCGTCAGATCCTGTATTGGCTTCGGTTAAGCCCCAAGCGCCAATCCACTCTGCAGTTGCTAACTTTGGCAACCACTTCATTTTTTGCGCTTCACTACCAAATGCAAGAATGTGCCCGGTACATAGCGAATTGTGCGCTGCTAAAGAAAGGCCAATCGAACCGCAAACTTTAGCTACCTCGACAATTACGTCTACATATTCTTGGTAGCCAAATCCTGAACCGCCATACTCTTCGGGCACTAAAACACCCATCAGACCTATCTGCCCAAGCTCTTTAAATAATTCGATTGGAAAATGTTGTGCTTCGTCCCATTCCATTACATTTTTACGGATGTTCTTTTCGGCGAAGTCTCGTACCATGTTTTTAATCATGATACTGTTTTCAGTTTCGTTAAAACTAATTCCTGTGTGCATATATAGATAGCTTTAAAACAAAAAAACTGCTTAAATACTTTTGCTTTTAGCTATTTGCATTTAAACAGTTTAGTAAGATTTATATTTGGTTAACGACAATGTTAAGCAAATTAAATTACACTTTCAAAGTATTTTATCTGCTTTTATAATAGAACGAATTGGTAAATAGTTCAATAACATTGCGAGCTACATCACAGCACACAAAAAAAACCTTATTTTTTTTGTAAATTTTTAAGGTATTTGTTGTATCGCCCCAAACAAAAAACGGGTCTGTGCAGCAGCAGCAATTTCGTTTTTTAATAAATAGGAAAAGATTATCCAGCTACTACTTTATTAATCGCTGCAAAATCTGGCAAATTGCCGGCATCCTCTAAAACTTCTGCATAAATGATTTTACCTTCTTCATCTATTACAAATGCAGAACGCTTTGCAATACCTTTTAAACCTAAGAAGTCTTCATACAATGCTCCATAAGATGCCGCAGTTTCTTTATTGAAATCAGACAGCAAAGGAAATTGATAAGCTTGCTCTGCTTTGAATTTTGCCAATGTAAAAGGAGAATCTACAGACACACCTAAAACTTGCGCATTTAAACCATCGTAATAACCGAAGTTATCTCTCATGGTGCATAGCTGTGTAGTACATACGCCCGTAAAGGCCAAAGGAAAAAAGTGAAGCACTACTTTTTTGCCTTTAAAATCGTTCAATGAAACTTCTTTAAGCTCTGTATCTTTTAATTTGAAATCTGGAGCTTGCACTCCTACTTGTAATGACATATGATAATGGTTAATTGTTTAACTGTTCAAATTGTGACTCCTAAATCCCCTAAAGGGGACTTTGTATAACCTTCCCCCCTTCAGGGAGTTAGGAGGTTACCAACTACCTGCTCACCAACTCTAATCCTTCGTCAAAACTATGAGGTTGATAATTCAAATCGGTCATTGCTTTGTCTAAAATAAAACCAGTCTTTTTTGGGCGCTTTGCTTCTTGCCCTAAACTATCGGAGCTAATCTCGGTGACAAGACTTTGATCTAAACCCCAGAAACTGGCCACTTTTCTCACCAGGTCTGCAATAGTCATCATATCCTTTCCTGAAATATGGTAAATACCTTTAGCTTTATGTTCTACCGCCAACAAACATGCTTCTGCTAAATCTTCTGCGAGTGTAGGCATACGCCACTGGTCGTTCACTACTTTAATAGAATTGCCTTTTTCTAAAGCTCCCTTTGCCCACAACACAATATTACTTCGGCTCATATCCTTCAGAATGCCGTAAACCAAAATAGTACGGATAATTGCCCAATCGCCTTTCATTTGTTGGATGATACGTTCTGCTGCCAACTTGCTTTCTCCGTAAAAACTTACTGGCTTGGGTTCATCATCTTCTTTGTATGGGCCATTAGCGCCATCGAAAATAAAATCTGTAGATATATATATAAAATGTATACCCATTTCTTCACAAAGTGATGCCAAACTTTGTGTCGCTTCAACATTCAGTTGCCAACAAGCGCCATTTTGTTCGTGGCAGGCATCTACGTTGGTCATGGCAGCAGTATGAATAATAGCATGAGGGAGATATTTTTGCAGTACCTTTTTTACTTGGCTTCTGTCTAAAATATCCATCGTTTCGTAAAAGTAGCCCTCAGTTATAGGAAATTTGTTTGCGCCTCTGTTTGTAGCAATTAAATTAAAGCGTTTTTCGTCAACGATTTTTTCGGTGATTTTCTGCCCTAAAAGCCCATTACTTCCTGTAACCAATATTGTTTTCATCAAAGCTAAATTAGCATTTAATAAACTGTTGAAAAACATTTTATTTATATGTAAAAATTATATGAAAATATTATAACTTTGCAAACCGAAAAGCAGGCGCACAAAACCGCCTTTAACATTTTGATTTTTATAATTTTACCAAATACAGAATATGCCTAATATTGGAAAGATAGCGCAAATTATAGGACCGGTAGTCGATGTAAGCTTTGTTAACGATGCCACTTTACCTAAAATTTTCTCTGCTTTAGAGATTACTAAAGAAAATGGTCAAAAAATCGTTCTTGAGGTGCAACAACACTTAGGTGAAGACCGTGTACGTGCAATTTCAATGGACTCTACCGATGGTTTAGTTCGTGGAATGGACGTAGTAGATACTGGTGCTGCGATTAAAATGCCTGTTGGCGATCAAATTAAAGGTCGTTTATTCAACGTAGTTGGTGAAGCTATTGACGGAATTAACGCAGTTGATAAAACTGATGGTCGTCCTATCCACGCTGCTCCTCCTAAATTTGAGGACCTATCTACCGAAACTGAAGTGCTTTTCACAGGTATTAAAGTTATCGATTTGTTAGAGCCTTATGCAAAAGGTGGTAAAATCGGTTTGTTCGGTGGTGCCGGTGTAGGTAAAACTGTATTAATTATGGAGTTGGTAAATAACATTGCTAAAGCTCACGCTGGTTTATCAGTGTTTGCTGGTGTGGGTGAGCGTACTCGTGAGGGTAACGACTTACTACGTGAGTTTATCGAATCTGGTGTAATTAACTATGGTGACGAATTTTTACACTCAATGGAAAAAGGTGGATGGGATTTGAACGCTGTTGATACTGAAAAATTAAAAGATTCTAAAGCAACATTGGTATTCGGTCAAATGAACGAGCCTCCTGGTGCACGTGCTCGTGTAGCATTATCAGGTTTAACAGTTGCTGAATATTTCCGTGATGGTGATGGCGAAGGCGCTGGAAAAGATATCCTTTTCTTCGTTGATAACATCTTCCGTTTTACTCAAGCAGGTTCTGAGGTATCGGCACTATTAGGTCGTATGCCATCTGCTGTAGGTTACCAACCAACATTGGCAACTGAGATGGGTTTAATGCAAGAGCGTATTACTTCAACAAAACGTGGTTCAATTACATCTGTACAAGCGGTTTACGTACCTGCGGATGATTTAACTGACCCGGCTCCGGCTACAACTTTCGCCCACTTAGATGCTACTACGGTATTGTCTCGTAAAATCTCTGAGCTAGGTATCTATCCAGCGGTAGATCCTCTAGATTCTACTTCACGTATCTTGAACCCTGCGGTTTTAGGTGACGAACACTACAACACAGCTCAACGTGTAAAAGAGATCTTACAACGTTACAAAGAATTACAAGATATCATCGCGATTTTAGGTATGGATGAGTTATCTGAAGAAGATAAATTAACTGTACACAGAGCTCGTCGTGTTCAACGTTTCTTGTCTCAACCTTTCCACGTAGCTGAGCAGTTTACTGGTTTGCAAGGTGTATTGGTAGACATTAAAGATACGATCAAAGGTTTCAACATGATCATGGATGGTGAAGTTGATGAGTATCCAGAAGCTGCATTCAACTTGGTAGGTAACATCGAAGATGCTATCGAAAAAGGTAAAAAATTATTGGCAGAAGCTAACTAGATTTGAGATTAGCGTATTGCGTATAGCGACTTAATCGCAGTACGCAATACTCAATACGCAATACTATAAAATGAATTTAGAAATATTAACTCCAGATAAAAAAGTTTTCGAAGGCGAAGTAACTGCGGTTACAGTTCCTGGAACTTTGGGTTCTTTTCAAATTTTAAGAGACCACGCTCCTATCATTTCTACGTTAGAAGATGGACCTGTGATTGTAAAAGAAGCAAAAGGTGAAAACATCTACAACATTAAAGGTGGTGTAGTAGAAGTGCTGGATAATAAAATTATTGTTTTGGCTGAGGCTGTTGTAGCTTAAGACAAAAACATCAAACTGTTAGAAAGCCCTGAACGAAAGTTCGGGGCTTTTTGTTTTGCTCAATGTCGTCATTGCGATGAGGAGCGATGAAGCAATTTTAAAGCGAACTGATTTTTATACCTTTGAAAGATTGCTTCGCAAAGCTCGCAATGACGAGAAGCCTAATAGCTGTTTATTAACATACATCAACCTAAACCCAATCCTTTCTTTCTAACTTCGTTCATATCATTTAAACGAATAAGGTCATGAAAGAAGAATTCCTAAACCTCCCATTGATTAAAAACGAAGAAATTAAACGTTTCGAATTAACAGTAGATGGCCACATTGCATTTATCGAATACGAAGAAGACGAGAAAATTACCAAGCTCATTCACACCGAAAGCCCAGAAGCATTAGCCGGAAGAGGCGCAGCTACAGCCGTAATAGAAAAGACCCTCGTTTATTTGGAAGACAATGCGTACCAACTTATTCCTTTATGCCCTTTGGTATTTGCTTATGTAAAAAGACATCCAGAATGGAAAAGATTGGTACCGAGCAAATACCTTAGACTTTTCGATAAATAAGCTTTTTGCAACAAGATAAAGGAAATTAATTAGGCTTGATTAAAATCATATTTTATTCAAATCCTTGGCATACTTTCCGGCTTTTACGCCGAAATTAGCTTAAATACAATGCAAGCATAATATTTATACCAAATACCGTTTTCATATTTGGTCTACGCTTTACATTTTATCTCCCACCTAAACAGATATTATCAGATATTTAATTCTGTTATTTACAGAATAAACGAAATTTAATACTTAAAAAATTATTTTACTTTTTCTATTGCTATTTTTTGAACCAAATACTAAATTGGTATTTATAAAACAACGAGAAAATTAAACCCTAATTCACATGAATTTAATTGTAGCAAATAACAGTATTAACCAAGTCAACTTGACTTTGGTACTGCTGCTTAATGTGCTGCTGCTAAAACAGTGTAAGGGTTCGTTATAAAATATTGAGTAACATCAAAATGAGCGCCCCTTTCTAAAAAACTGGGGCGCTTTTTTAAAACAAAACAAACCCTTATGATTTTACAAAAAATCATGAAGGCTTCATTACCATTGAAGACACAACTAAAAAGACAAAAATGAATTATTACAATTCGAACACGGTAATTTATCTAGATGGCCAATTTGTAAAGGCGGCAGAGGCAAAGACTGACTTATATGGTCAATCGTTGCACTATGGCTTTGCAGCATTCGAAGGCATTAGGGCTTACAAAACCCACAATGCTACGCGTATTTTTAAGGCCAGAGAGCATTTCGAGAGGTTAAAACGCTCATGCGATTTAACAGGCATTCCATTTAATTGGAACATCGATGACTTGATTAGACAAACTTACAAACTGCTCGAACTGAATAATTTCAAAGATGCCTACATCCGCCCTTTGGTTTTCAGCGAACCACAAATGACCTTGGTTGCGCCAGAAAAAGTATCTATCATGTTATGCGCTTGGGAATGGGCTGCTTACCTTGGCGATAGACAATTAAAGGTTTGCATCTCTCCTTTCGAACGTCCTAATCCAAAATCTACAAAGATTGAAGCTAAAATTAGCGGCAACTATGTGAACTCTATTTTAGCCACATCAGATGCTAAAAACAAAGGATTTGATGAAGCCTTATTGTTAGATGCGACTGGCAAAGTAGCTGAAGCACCTGGAGCAAACATCTTCATTGAGAAAAATGGCAAGTTATATACACCAGCAAAAGGAAATATCCTACCGGGAATTACAAGAGCTACTATTATAGAACTTTGCAAAGTATTAGATATCGAAGTGATTGAAAAAGAAATCACAGTAGATTTTATAAAAGATGCGGACAGTGCATTCTTCTGCGGAACAGCGGTAGAAGTCGCGGGCATTCACACTATTGATGATGTAGTGTTTAGACAAAGATGGAGAGATAGCATTGGCGCTACCTTACAAAGAGCTTATAAAAACTTAGTATTAGAGAAAGTGAACTATGAAGTAATCATATAAATTTCTCTTCTTGATAATTTGTTAGTATGTTTGGCTGCAACAAAAACCACACATGCGTTTAAATACAGTCATTATTAACAACATTATCATTATTCCTCAACTGAGGGAAGGCAATCGTTGTATATAATGAAAAAGATACTATAGCGAAACCGCCTCCCAAAAAGAGGCGGTTTTTTTTATGAATTGAACAGAACAACAAATATATAATGGAATTAAACAAATACAGTAAGACTTTTACGCAAGATCCAACACAACCCGCAGCACAAGCTATGCTTTACGGAATTGGTTTAACCGATGCTGATATGGCAAAAGCTCAGGTGGGCATTGCAAGTATGGGTTATGATGGCAACACTTGTAACATGCACTTGAATGATTTAGCCGCTGTGGTTAAAAAAGGTGTCTGGAACAACGATTTAGTCGGTCTTACTTTTAATACCATTGGTGTAAGCGATGGCATGAGCAACGGAACTGATGGAATGCGCTATTCTTTAGTTAGCCGTGATGTTATTGCCGATAGTATTGAGACTATTTGTGGTGGACAGTATTACGACGGTGTAATTGCTATTCCAGGCTGCGATAAAAATATGCCAGGGGCGATAATGGCAATGGCTCGTTTAGACCGTCCTTCTATTATGGTTTACGGTGGTACAATTGCACCAGGACATTACAAAGGCGAAGAATTAAACATCGTTTCTGCTTTTGAAGCACTAGGTCAAAAAATCTGTGGTAATTTATCAGAAGATGATTATCAAGGTATCATTAAACATACTTGTCCAGGGGCAGGTGCTTGTG
The DNA here is from genome assembly GCF_031119335.1 of Pedobacter sp. GTDB lineage: Bacteria > Bacteroidota > Bacteroidia > Sphingobacteriales > Sphingobacteriaceae > Pedobacter. The sequence continues at coordinate 128,458 of NZ_JAVHXT010000013.1, read as the reverse complement.
GTGGAATGTATACTGCGAATACCATGGCATCTGCTATTGAGGCTTTGGGTATGAGCTTACCTTATTCTTCATCAAATCCGGCAGTAAGTGATGAAAAGAAAAATGAGTGTTTAGATGCAGGAAAATACATCAAAATTTTATTAGAAAGAGATATTAAGCCTTCTGATATCATGACTAGAAAAGCATTTGAAAATGCCATTCGTTCGATTATCATTTTAGGCGGAAGTACCAATGCGGTATTGCACTTTATTGCGATGGGTAAAGCTATCGGCGTAGAAATTACACAAGATGATTTCCAACGCATGAGCGATATCACTCCAGTTTTAGCTGATTTTAAACCAAGCGGTAAATACTTGATGCAAGATTTACATCAATACGGTGGCGTGCCTGCAGTGTTGAAATATTTATTAAACGAAGGTTTACTACATGGTGATTGTTTAACGGTTACCGGACAAACTGTTGCGGAAAACTTGAAGGATGTGAAGTCAATCATGGATTACAATCAACCGATTATTCAAAGATTAGATAACCCGATAAAAGCTACTGGTCACTTACAGGTTTTATACGGAAACTTAGCAGAAAAAGGTTCTGTAGCGAAAATCTCTGGTAAAGAAGGCGAAAGATTTGAAGGTCCGGCTCGTGTATTTGATGGGGAAAAAGATTTAGTAACTGGTATCTCAACTGGTAGAATTAAACCTGGAGATGTCGTAGTAATCAAAAACGAAGGCCCAGTTGGTGCACCAGGAATGCCTGAAATGCTGAAACCGACATCATTGATTATTGGTGCTGGTCTTGGAAAATCTATTGCATTAATTACCGATGGTCGTTTCTCAGGTGGAACTCATGGTTTTGTGGTGGGGCATATTACACCAGAAGCTTACAAAGGAGGCTTAATTGGCTTAGTAGAAGATGAAGATATCATTGAAATTGATGCCGTAAATAATAAAATCACACTAAAAGTAAGCGATGAAATCATTGCTGAACGTAGAGCGAAATGGCAACAACCTAAACTGAAAGTCACCAAGGGCGTATTGTTTAAATATGCCAAAACAGTAACAGATGCGGCTGGCGGTTGTGTAACCGACGAAGCTTAAATCTAGCAAATTACATCTACCAAGAAAAATATTGCTATGGAAATTATCAAAAGTATTCAAAGCAGAATATATGAAATAAGAGGAGAGCGAGTAATGCTCGATTTTGATTTGGCATTGCTTTATGGAGTTGAGACGAAAGTGTTGAACTTAGCCGTTAAACGTAATATACAACGCTTCCCTAAAGATTTTATGTTTCAACTAACCAAAGAAGAATGGAACAACTTGAGGTTTCAATTTGAAACCTCAAGTGTACAGGTACTGTCAACCTCTAATGAGATTGAGGTTTTAAAACCTAAGCAACAGCATGGAGGGAATAGATACTTGCCATATGCTTTTACTGAACAAGGTGTAGCGATGCTAAGTGGTGTTTTGAGAAGTGATAGAGCAATTGAAATGAACATCGCCATTATGAGAGCCTTTGTTGACATCAGAAAGATATTGATGAAGCAAAGCAATATTAATGAGCAGCTGGCGGAAATTAAAGAGCGAATTGGAGAACACGATGTACAGCTGAATGAATTATATGATGCCATGGACAATTTACTTGATGAAAAAATAGCGCAATTGAAGTGGAAAGACAGGGAAAAAATCGGTTTTAAAATCGATAAAAAATAAAGAAACCTAAATCCTGAAAGGGATTACAGAATTGACAAAAACCATAAAATATATAAAATGGAAACCTTACAAGATACAGCCACGAAAAAGGCAACAACCAGCTCCCCTACTTTTAAAGGTTCGGGCTCGCAAATGTTGTTGAATGCCCTTATTGAGGAAGGCGTAAGCACAATTTTTGGCTACCCAGGTGGTGCAATTATGCCTATTTACGATGCGCTTTACGATTATGCAGATAAGTTAGAACATATTCTGGTACGCCATGAGCAAGGTGGTATTCATGCTGCTCAAGGTTATGCCCGTACAAGTGGTAGAGTTGGTGTGTGTTTCGCTACCAGCGGTCCAGGTGCTACCAACTTGGTAACAGGTTTGGCTGATGCACAAATCGATAGCACGCCTTTAGTTTGTATCACTGGACAGGTATTTGCACACCTTTTAGGCACAGATGCTTTTCAAGAAACTGATGTTATTAACATTACTACGCCAGTAACTAAATGGAACTACCAAATTACTGATGCGAAGGAAATCCCCGAAGTATTAGCAAAAGCATTTTACATTGCTAAAAGTGGCAGACCGGGTCCTGTTTTGATTGACATTACCAAAAACGCACAGTTGCAAATCGAGGAATTTGAAGCTTACGTAAAGTGTAACCATATCCGTAGCTACAGACCTAAACCTAAAGTTAGGGTTGAGTTTATTGAAGAAGCTGCTAAACTGATTAACAGTGCACAAAAGCCATTTGTATTGTTTGGTCAAGGAGTAATTTTAGGAACTGCCGAAAAAGAATTTAAAGCATTTATTGAAAAAACTGGCATTCCCGCAGCTTGGACAATTATGGGCGAAGGTGCTATTCCGACAGACCATCCTTTAAATGTAGGAATGTTGGGGATGCACGGTAACTACGGTCCAAACGTTTTAACTAACGAATGTGATGTTTTAATTGCTATCGGGATGCGTTTTGATGACCGTGTAACTGGTCGTTTAGATAAATATGCGAAGCAGGCAAAAGTGGTTCATTTAGATATTGACCCTGCCGAAATTGATAAAAATGTAAAAGCTGAAGTTGGCGTTTGGGGTGACTGTAAAGAAACACTTCCGATTTTAACCAACTTAGTAAACGAAAATAAACATGAAGCTTGGGTTGCTCAATTTAGAGATTACAACCAACAAGAGATAGACCAAGTCATTACTCCAGAGTTATATCCTACTGGCGAAGAAATGACCATGGGTGAAGTGCTAAGAAACATCAACGAGATTTGCGGTGGAGATGCGGTAATTGTAACTGACGTTGGTCAGCACCAAATGGTAGCTTGCCGTTATGCGAAATTTAACAACACTCGTAGCAACGTAACTTCTGGTGGCTTAGGTACTATGGGCTTTGGTTTGCCTGCGGCTATTGGTGCTAAGTATGGTGCGCCAAATAAAACGGTTATTGCCATTATTGGCGACGGTGGTTTCCAAATGACACCACAAGAGTTGGGTACGATTATGCAGTTCGGCGCAGCAGTCAAAATCCTAATCTTAAATAACCAATTCTTAGGGATGGTACGTCAATGGCAGCAATTGTTCCATGATAAGCGCTATTCGTTTGTGAATATCACTAGTCCAGATTTTGTAGCCTTGGCTAAATCTTACTACATCGAAGCGAGTAAAGTAGACCAAAGAGCTGAACTTAAAAAGGCTTTGGAAACGATGATTAACCACGAAGGTTCGTACCTTTTAGAAGTAATGGTTGGTAAGGAAAATAACGTTTTCCCAATGGTACCACAAGGTTGCAGCGTAAGTGAAATTAGATTGAAATAAGAACCCCAACCCCTAAAGGGGCTTTGGATAAACGACATAAAATTAAACCTCCCCTTTAGGGGACAAGAGGGGCAAAACAATGAGTAACGACACGATAAAATATATAGAAAGCCAACCCGATTACGAGGGTAAACAGGATTTTACCATCACGGTTTATGCTGAAGACAGGGTTGGTTTATTGAACCGTATTTCGATTATATTTTCGAAAAGAAAAATTAACATCGATAGCTTGAACACTTCTCCATCGGAGATTGCGGGCATACACCGTTTTACTATTTTAATTAACGAGAGTTATGAAGTGGTAAGAAAATTAGCCCGTCAGATTGAAAAGCAAGTTGAAGTCCTGAAAGTGTACTTCAATACGGATAGCGAAGTGATTTGGCAAGAATTGGCACTATATAAAGTGTCTACGGAAGAGATTACCGAAAAAGTAACAGTAGAACGTTTATTGAGACAGTATGGAGCAACTGCGGTAGTGATTAGAAAAGATTATACTGTTTTTTCTGTGACTGGACACAAAGAAGAAACGGATGCTTTGGTAAAAGCACTTGAGCCTTACGAACTGATTGAATTTGTTCGTTCTGCAAGGGTGGCAATCATTAAGGATAGTGCTGGTTTCCACGAGAAGTTGAAAGAATTTGAAGCGGAAGAACCAGGTGAAGAGCGTGTAGAAAACGAGTTCTTGGATAAGGGCGAGAAGATTTTTACGATGTAGAAAGAAGTTGTAAGTTTTAGGTATTACGTTTTACGTTGCTGTACCAAACGTAAAACTTACAACCGTTAAAAATTAAACCCGATTGAAGCGGAAATACTTTTTGGCAATCCAGCGAAAAGATTGCCACGTCGTTCCTCCTCGCAATGACGAAAAAGGGGACGGATGACGTGAAACCAAAAAGATTATAGCAAAAAGCGGGACTACAATAACCGAAGAGCACAGAACCTTGCTTTTCAAAAATAAAATGAACTAAAAACATAAAACAATAAATCAGTGGATACGCAAAATGTGTATCACAAAAACTAAATAGAAAAATGGCAAATTATTTTAACACATTACCACTTAGAGAAAGATTGAACCAATTAGGCGTATGCGATTTCATGGCTAACGATGAGTTTTTGGATGGCATAAATGCATTAAAAGGTAAAAAATTGGTAGTTGTAGGTTGTGGCGCTCAGGGTTTAAACCAAGGTTTAAACTTGAGAGATAGCGGTTTGGATGTATCTTATGCTTTGCGTAAGGAAGCTATCGAGCAGAAAAGAGATAGCTGGAAAAATGCTACCGACAACAATTTCAAAGTTGGTACTTATGAAGAATTAATTCCAACGGCTGACGTGGTGATTAACCTTACGCCAGATAAGCAACATACTTCGGTGGTTAATGCGGTAATGCCATTGATGAAACAAAATTCTACCCTGCTTTATTCGCACGGTTTTAACATTGTGGAAGAAGGAATGCAAATCCGTAAAGACATTACTGTAATTATGGTGGCACCAAAATGCCCAGGTTCTGAGGTTAGAGCTGAGTATTTAAGAGGTTTTGGTGTACCTACTTTAATTGCTGTGCATCCAGAAAACGACCCAGAAGGTAAAGGTTTGGCACAGGCTAAAGCTTACTGCGTGGGTACTGGTGGTCATAGAGCTGGTGTTTTGAAATCGTCTTTCGTAGCTGAAGTAAAATCTGATTTAATGGGCGAGCAAACAATTTTATGTGGTTTGTTGCAAACTGGTTCTATCCTTTCTTTCGACAAAATGGTGGAAAAAGGAATTGATGCTGGTTATGCTTCTAAATTGGTACAATACGGCGTTGAGGTGATTACTGAAGCTTTGAAACATGGTGGTGTAAGCGGCATGATGGACCGTTTGAGCAATGTGGCTAAAGTTAAAGCTTTCAAAATTTCTGAGGAATTGAAAAATATCATGCGTCCGTTGTTTCAAAAACACCAAGACGATATCATGAGCGGTGAGTTCTCAAGCACTATGATGGCTGATTGGGCTAATGGCGATGCTAACCTATTGAAATGGAGAGCTGAAACTGGTGAAACTGCTTTCGAAAAAACGCCTGCTGGTGATGTAAAAATAGGTGAACAAGAATACTTTGACAACTATACTTTAATGGTAGCTTTTGTAAGAGCTGGTGTTGAATTGGCTTTTGAAACGATGGTTGAAGCTGGTATTAAACCAGAAAGTGCTTACTATGAAAGTTTACACGAAACTCCGCTAATTGCCAACACGATTGCTCGTAAAAAACTGTTCGAAATGAACCGTGTAATTTCTGATACTGCGGAGTACGGTTGCTACTTATTTGACCAAGCTTGTAAGCCTTTGTTAACTGATTTCATGAAAACGGTTGATACTGATTTAGTAGGTAAAAACTTTAACGAGGGTAAAGATGGTTCGGTTGATAATGCTGAATTAGTTGCTATCAATGAGATTTTACGTGACCACGAAGTTGAGGTTATAGGTAGAAAATTGCGTAAAGCAATGACTGCAATGAAGTCGATTAAGACTGCGTAACCCCTAAATCCCCTAAAGGAGAATTTGGTAATGCTTTAGGCAAATTCGTAGTGAAATTTGCATTTTTGCTACAAACAAAATAAACTCTACACTAGCCCTCCCTTTTAGGGGAGGGTTGGGAGGGGTTAACTAAAAATAATTTATAAAAAGATGGCGAAAACATTAGTAGAAAAAATATGGGATGCTCACGTGGTGAAACGTGAAGATGGCTTTCCTGATATTTTGTACATTGATACGCATTTAATTCACGAGGTTACTTCGCCTCAGGCTTTTGATGGTTTGAGAAAGCGTGGTTTGAAGCTTTTCCGTCCGCAGCAAACTGTGGCAACGGCAGACCATAACGTACCTACTTTAGACCAACATTTACCAATTAAGGAGGAACTTTCAAGATATCAGGTTGATATGTTGACCAAAAACTGCGCTGAATTTGGCGTAGAACTTTATGGTTTAGGGCATCGTTATCAAGGGATTGTACACGTAATTGGTCCAGAGTTGGGCATTACCCTACCGGGAAAAACGATGGTTTGTGGCGATAGTCATACTTCTACGCATGGTGCTTTTGGTGCTATTGCTTTTGGTATTGGTACTTCACAAGTGGAACAAGTTTTTGCAACACAGTGCTTGCAACAATCGAAGCCTAAAACCATGAAAATTGAAGTGAATGGCGAGCTAGGCAAAGGCGTTGGTGCAAAAGACATCATTCTTTATATCATCGCTAAAATTTCTGCAGCTGGTGGTACTGGCTATTTCGTGGAATTTGCTGGTTCGGCAATTCGCTCTTTAAGCATGGAAGCCCGTATGACGGTTTGCAACATGAGTATCGAGATGGGTGCTCGTGGTGGTTTAATTGCTCCAGATGAAACTACTTTTGAATATATTAAAGGTCGTGAGTTTGCACCAAAAGGCGAAAAATGGGATGAGGCTTTAGCTTATTGGAAAACTTTGTACAGCGATGCTGATGCTACTTTTGATAGTGTTTTAACTTTCGATGCTGCTGATATCGCTCCAATGATTACTTACGGAACCAATCCGGGTATGGGTATTGGTATTGACGATAAAATCCCTTCAACTGCTGCACAGCCAACAAGCGAGCAATTATCTTATCAAAAAGCACTAGATTATATGGGCTTTGATGATGATGCTTCGTTAATTGGTAAACCGATTGATTATGTATTTATTGGCAGTTGTACCAATTCTCGTATAGAAGATTTACGTGAAGTGGCTTCGTTTGTAAAAGGCAAACAAAAAGCGGCTGATGTGGAAGTTTGGATTGTTCCAGGCTCGAAACAGGTGGAAGCGCAAGCCATTGCAGAAGGTTTAGACAAGATTTTTGAAAGTGCTGGTTTCCAGTTGCGTGAACCAGGTTGTTCTGCTTGTTTAGGGATGAATGAAGATAAAATTCCGGCAGGAAAGTATTGTGTATCTACATCGAACAGAAACTTTGAAGGTAGACAAGGTCCAAATGCAAGAACGTTATTGGTAAGTCCGTTAACCGCAGCAGCAGCAGCAGTTACTGGTAAAATTACTGATGTGAGGGAGCTGTTGGAAGCTTAAAGGTAGAAGGTTTAAGGCTGGTCGTCATTGCGAGGAGGAACGACGAAGCAATCTTAAAGCGAATGCCTTTTAATTACAAACGTTGGAAGATTGCTTCGTGCCTTGCAATGAAGAATTAACACGAAACAAAAAGTAAAAATATGATTTTAGAAGTTGCCATATTAAATGTAATCCCAAACCTAACTGCAGAATTTGAAGCTGCCTTTACAAAAGCAGAACGAATTATTGCAAGCATGGAAGGTTACGTTTCGCATCAGCTTCAAAAATGTATTGAAAACCCTGCCAAGTATATCCTGTTGGTAAATTGGACAGATTTGGAAGCACATACCGTAGGTTTTAGAGGTTCTCCGGAATATCAGGAATGGAAAGCTTTATTGCATCATTTTTATGACCCATTTCCAACGGTAGAACACTTTGAAAAGGTAGAAGGTATTAAGATTTAGAGTAAAGGTAAATTACATGACATATAAAACTTAAATGCCCTTAGGTGTCTAAGGTGGTAAAAAAAGGAAATTATGCCAGAAATACATTGGGACAGTCAACTTTACAACGAGCAACATCGTTTCGTATCTAACTACGGAGCTGATGTCTTGCAATGGCTTGATGCCAAAGCAGGTGAACATATTTTAGATGTAGGTTGTGGCACAGGCGATTTAGCTGCTAAGATACAAGAAGCTGGAGCAACAGTTTCAGGAGTAGATGCTTCTGCCGATATGGTAGAATTGGCTAAAAGGGAATATCCAACTATCCAATTTGAGCAAAAAGATGCGGCTGCTTTAGATTACAACCGTGAATTTGATGCCGTATTTAGCAACGCTACTTTCCACTGGATTGAAAACCAAAGAGGCTTATTACGTGGCATCTACAAAAGCTTGAAACATGGTGGGCGTTTAGTAGCGGAATTTGGTGGCAAGGGTAATATCAAGTCTATTATTGATGCCATAGAAACCGCAGCTAAGCAATTAGGTTTAGAGCACAGAGTGATTTCTAATTTTTGGTTTTTCCCATCGATTAGTCATTATGCTACTTTGCTTGAGGCTAGCGGATTTGAAACCGAACAAATGTGGCTGTTTGATAGACCAACGCAATTAGTAGGCGAAGATGGCATGCAGAAATGGATTAACCAATTTGCGCAACACGCTTTTGTAAACCTAAATGAAGAAGAAGCAACAGCAGTGACCAGTTTGGCTATCGAAATTTTAAAGCCTACTTATTTTAAAGATGGCCAATGGACTGCAGACTATAGAAGATTAAGAATAAAGGCGATAAAGAAATAACCCCAAACCCCTAAAGGGGCTTTTGGATGGAGAAAATAGAAAACAATAACAGAAAATTTCCCCTTTAGGGGATTAAGGGGTATGAAAAAATTCGAAAAATTAACTTCGGCGGTAGTGCCAGTAAATATAGAAAACGTTGATACAGACCAAATCATCCCGGCTAGGTTTTTAAAAGCAACCACCAGAGAAGGTTTTGGTGAAAACTTATTCCGCGATTGGCGTTTTGATAGTGATAACCAACCTAAAGCAGACTTCCCATTAAATAACCCAATTTATAGCGGTAAGGTACTTGTTGCAGGTAAAAACTTTGGTTGTGGCAGTAGTCGTGAACATGCAGCTTGGGCTATACAAGACCACGGTTTTGATGTCGTAATTAGTAGTTTTTTTGCTGACATTTTCAAGGGAAATGCATTGAACAACGGCTTGTTACCTATTCAAGTGAGCGATGCTTTTTTGGCAGAGATATTTAACGAAGTAGAAAAAGACACTAAAAGCACTTTGACGGTAGATTTAGAAGCGCAAACAGTAACCATAGATGCTACTGGCAGTTCAGAAAGTTTTGAGATTAATCCTTACAAAAAATCATGCTTGATTAACGGTTACGATGATATCGACTTTGTTCGTAGTCAGACAGATTTAATCGAAAAATTTGAAGAGAACAAAGTCTTTAAGTTCTATTAATTAGTATAGTAAATGAGTAACCCAATAGTTCAAATATCTAAATTCAGTTTAAAATACGGCCATAAAGCTGTGTTAACGGACTTGGATTGGACTATTTCTGAAGGAGAAAACTGGTTATTAACTGGCGCAAGTGGTAGTGGAAAAACTGCTTTACTTAAAGCTATTGCAGGTTTAGAAAAAAGTACTGAAGATATTGTAGTCGTCTTTGATAAGGCTAGCGATACAAAACCCGTCTGCCAATACATTGCCCAATGGTATCAATTCAAAAATGTAGAAGGTGTAGCAAATTTCTATTATCAGCAACGCTATAATGTACAACAAGTAAAAGATACCTTAACCGTAAATGCGGAATTAGCACATTACGGCAAAGAAAACAATCTTTCTTTACCAAAAGTAGAACCTATCTTAAATGCTTTAGGCTTTGCTGCCCTCCGAAATGCCCAGCTCATCGAGTTATCAAGCGGCGAACACAAAAAGTTACAATTGGTAAAAGCTTTATGGCTAAAACCGCAACTTTTACTATTAGACCAACCTTACACTGGTTTAGATATTCAATCTCGCCAAAATCTGAATACCTTATTGGATGATATCACCTCCGAAGGTGTACAAATCATTTTGGTAAGCAACGAAACTGAAATTCCTACCTGTATCAATAGGTATGGCGAAATAGTGGATGGACAACTGACGGAGCATTTTGCTTTTTCGTCAAAAAGTTTAATCGTATTAGAAGAAAAGGAAATTCCCGAATTTTTACACGAAGCACCAACGTCAAGCAGTGAAACGTTAATCAAAATGGTTGATGTGAACATCAGCTATGGTGAGAAGCAAGTGCTTAAGAACGTAAATTGGGAAATTAAAGCTGGTGAAAAGTGGTTATTGCAAGGCCACAATGGTTCAGGAAAATCAACTTTATTGAGCTTAATCAATGGCGACCATCCACAAGCGTATGCTAACGACATTCACCTTTTCGGCAATAAACGTGGTTCAGGCGAAAGCATTTGGGACATTAAACAGCACATCGGATTAATTTCTCCGGAACTGCATTGGTACTTCGATTTCAACGCTACGGTTTGGCAAAGTATCGCCTCTGGCTTTTTCGATAGCATTGGCTTGTACAAAGAAATTGGCTGGCATAAACGTACACAGGTTGACGAGCTGATTGAGTACTTTGGCTTAACCGCAAATAAAAACGATTTGTTATCTGCTTTGCCATTGGGTAAACAACGTTTGGTTTTATTGGCAAGAACAGTCATTAAAAATCCAGAATTATTGGTACTAGACGAACCTTGCCAAGGTTTAGATGCACACCAGACTTTGCAGTTTAATACTTTGATTGATGGTTTGTGCACAACCAACAGAACATTAATTTACGTATCGCATAGCGATGACCAACTACCTAAAAACTTAACCCATCAGTTATTGCTGAGAAAGGGAGAAGTAGTACACAATGACATTTATAAAAATAGAATATACAAAGAAGAATTAGAAAGCGTGATTTAGAATTACTAACTGGATAAACATTAGAGATTGCTTCGTGCCTCGCAATGACGCTACAGTTATCGTCATTGCGAGGAGGAACGACGAAGCAATCTTGTTTGAATTAGGAGTTAATATCACTGTGAAAAAATATACAACAAATGAAAAAACACATATTAGTAATACCTGGAGACGGCATTGGCCAAGAAGTAACTCAATGGGGAAAAGCAGCATTAGCGCAAATCGCAAAAAATTACGGTCACGAATTTACTTTCGATGAAGCTTTAATGGGACACGCTGCCATTGAAGTTACCGGCAATCCACTACCTGATGAAACCCTAGAAAAAGCACGTAAAAGCGACGCTATTTTATTCGGTGCCATTGGTCACGCCATGTACGACAACGACCCTTCGTTAAAAGTTAGACCAGAGCAAGGTTTATTAAAAATCAGAAAAGAATTGGGTTTATACGCTAACCTACGTCCTATTTTGTTGTTCGATGAATTGTTGGAAGCTTCAAGTATCAAAGCACATATCCTACAAGGAACAGATATTTTATTCTTCAGAGAATTAACTGGTGATGTTTACTTTGGAGAAAAGAACCGTTCGGAAGATAGAAATACTGCTTCGGATTTGATGATTTACCACAGATACGAAGTAGAACGCATTGCACACAAAGCTTACCAAGCGGCGCAACAACGTAGCAAAAGGCTATGTTCGGTAGATAAAGCAAACGTGTTAGAAAGCTCACGTTTATGGCGTGAAACCGTTCAAGAAATTGCAAAACAATATCCTGATGTAGAAACCGAGCATATGTTTATTGACAATGCAGCAATGCAGTTGATTAAAAATCCGAAGAAATTTGATGTGGTATTAACCGCTAACCTTTTTGGAGATATCCTTACCGATGAAGCTTCACAAATTGCAGGTTCAATGGGTATGTTAGCTTCTGCTTCTGTGGGTGATGGCGTTGGTTTCTACGAGCCAATCCACGGTTCGGCACACGACATTGCTGGCAAGAACTTGGCAAATCCACTAGCTTCTATCCTATCGGCTGCGCTGATGCTGGAAATCAGCTTTGGACTACCAGAAGAAGCAAAAACTTTAGTAAATGCTGTGGATAAAGCTTTAAAAGATGGCTACAGAACTGGCGATATCGCCGACCAAAATACCGACGCAGCTAAAGTGTTGGGCACCCAAGAAATGGGACAATTAGTATTAACCTATTTAGCACAATAACCTAACCCAAACCTTATGTTACACGACCCAAATAGAGTACACATTTTTGACACCACCTTGCGTGACGGCGAGCAGGTGCCTGGCTGCCAGTTGAGCACTCCTCAAAAAGTTGAAATCGCAAAATCGTTGGAAATACTCGGTGTAGATGTGATTGAAGCTGGTTTCCCTGTTTCTAGTCCTGGCGACTTTAACAGCGTAATTGAGCTTTCTAAAGCAGTTAACGACCCTATTATTTGTGCACTAACCAGAGCAAATAAAAATGATATAGATGTGGCTGCCGATGCTTTACGCTATGCAAAAAGACCTCGTATTCATACAGGTATTGGTGCTTCTGATATGCACATTAAAACTAAATTCAATAGCACTAGAGAAGAAATTTTAGAGCGTGCAGTTGAAGCGGTAAAATATGCTAAGAAATATGTAGAGGATGTTGAGTTTTATGCAGAAGATGCTGGTAGAGCGGATATCGAATATTTAGCTAAAATGATTGAGGCTGTAATTGCAGCTGGGGCAACTGTAGTGAATATTCCAGATACGAACGGCTATTGCTTGCCAGACCAATACGGTTCTAAAATACTTTTCTTAAAAGAGAATGTAAAAAATATTGACCAAGCAATTATCTCTTGTCATTGCCATAACGATTTAGGATTGGCTACAGCTAACTCTATTGCTGGTTTACAAAACGGTGCTCGTCAGGTAGAATGTACCATTAACGGTATTGGCGAACGTGCTGGTAACACCTCAATGGAAGAAGTGGTGATGATTTTGAAAACGCACAAAACATTAGGCCTTCACACCAACATTAATACGCAAGGTATCTACGAAATCAGTCACCAAGTGCGTAATTTAATGAATATGCCAGTGCAGCCAAACAAAGCTATTGTTGGTGCCAATGCATTTGCACATAGTTCGGGCATACACCAAGATGGTTTCTTGAAAAACCGTGAAAACTACGAAATTATTAAGCCTTCTGATGTGGGTTTCCCTGATGCAACTATTGTATTAACGGCAAGAAGTGGCAGACATGCGTTGAAACACCACTTAGATAGATTAGGTCATAATTTAGATAAAGAAAATTTGGCTATTGCTTACACTGCATTTTTAGATTTAGCAGATAGCAAACAAGGCATTAATGATGATGATTTAAACCAATTAGTAGCGGTGCATTTAGCTACGAAATTGAGTTAATTTTTGATTGCTCGCAGCTCTTTAACTACTCCGTCATTGCGAGGAGGAACGACGAAGCAATCTTAAAGCGAGGGAAAGCAAAACGTGTATAGAAAAATTGGTTTAAGTTAACTAAACCTGATAGCAGTGGATCCCGATTTTATCGGGAGAAACGAATAGCAGGGCTATCGCAAGCGATGGAAAGCTGCAACTGCTTTTCAAAAAAATAAAATTATAAAAGATAAAAGCCCCTTTAGGGGTTTGGGGTATGGAAACAACAACAGAATATACTTTCGATTTTGAACAGGCATTTGCAACCTTACAAGGGGTTGTAAAACGAACTCCGCTAGAGTTTAACGCAGGACTTTCATTAAAGTACAATGCCAATATTTATTTGAAACGAGAGGATTTACAAATTGTACGTTCTTACAAATTACGTGGTGCTTACAACAAAATAAGCGGCTTAACTACCGACCAATTAAAGAATGGCGTAGTGTGTGCTAGTGCCGGCAATCATGCGCAAGGCGTGGCTTTTTCGTGTAAGAAATTAGGTATTAAAGGTGTCATTTTCATGCCTGAGATTACCCCTAAACAAAAAATTACGCAGGTAAATATGTTTGGTGGCGATAACGTAGAAGTTATTCTTGTTGGTGATACTTTTGACGATTGTTTGAAAGAAGCACTGGCCTACAGCGAGGAAAAATCGGCTACTTTTATTCCTCCTTTTGATGACGAAAAAGTAATTGAAGGACAGGCTACGGTAATGATGGAAATCTATCAGGATTTACCTGATTTAGATGCGATTGTAGTGCCTATTGGTGGCGGTGGTTTGGCTTCTGGTGTTACGGCTTACCTGCAAACGGTAAAACCTAGTGTTAAAGTTTTTGGTGTGGAACCTATGGGAGCGCCGTCTTTAACAGAAGCTTTAAAACATGGCAGTCCGGTAACGGTAGAAAATATCGAACGTTTTGTAGATGGTGCCGCTGTAAAAAGAATGGGATGGATTACCTACAAATATTGCAGCGATTTATTGAGCTCCACGTATTTAATACCAGAGGGACAAATTTGTACGACTATCTTAAAACTGTACAATGAGGACGCCATTGTAGTTGAGCCTGCTGGTGCTTTGTCTGTAGCTGCGTTAGAGCAAGTGAAAGACCAAATTGTTGGTAAAACCGTAGTTTGTGTGGTGAGTGGTGGCAATAATGATATCGAACGTATGCAAGAAATCAAAGAGAAGTCTTTACTTTTCGAAGGATTGAAGCATTACTTTATTGTGCGTTTCCCGCAGCGTCCAGGAGCTTTAAAGTTATTTGTGAACGAAGTTTTAGGTCCACATGATGATATTACTCGTTTTGAGTTCATTAAAAAAACGAATAAAGAAAACGGACCAGCTTTAGTAGGTATTGAGCTTACGAAGAAGGAAGATTATGCAGGTATTTTACAACGTATGAAGGATTTTAAGTTTGATGTGATTGAACTAAACCAAGATGCAACGCTGTTTGAGTATTTGGTTTAAGCATTATATCGTCATTGCGAGGAGGAACGACGAAGCAATCTTACAACTTTTGTTAACAAAAAAACTAATCGCTTTAAGATTGCTTCGTGCCTCGCAATGACGAGAAAAATAACAAAACTTTTCCATAATTATATACTACGTAAATAGGAGGCAAGAAATTGTCTCCTATTTTGTTTTACAATAAATATGCTCTCCAAAAAACTATTCATTTTCAAACCAAAAAGTGCTAACATCAAAAAAATATTGGAGCATTTTTTTGTTACAAACGATTAAAAAACCGCCTTAAAAAGCTAACAACAAAACATTTTAAATTTTGTTTATCATTTTTTTATTCAGCGAATAAATTTTATGATTTTTTGGCAACGGTTTTGATATATGCTTAACAACACACAAAATGAAACCTGAATTTGAAATATCCTTAATAACATAAGAAGGAGTTTCGCAAAACATTTAAACCAACACAAGATGAAAAGACTAACCCTACTCCTACTTTGCATTACCACACTAGGTTTGGTATCATGCCAGAAAGACACTATTATTAACCAAACAACACCCAATAGAACAATCGTATTTGATATGGCGCCAAATCAATGGGTATTAAGTAATGGCGAGTATTTCTTAGATTTAAATATTCCTGAACTTGATGATATCAATTTTTACGACGAAGGTGTATTAGTATACACAGCTACTCCAAATTTCACAAGCTACTATCAATTGCCATACGGAGATTTTGACTACGAAGCCCACATTGGTGGAATTTCAATTAGTTGTGCTTACCGTCCAACTACGACAATTCGTGTCAAGGTAGTTTTGATAGCTGCAGAGAACGTAACGTAAAAAAATTTAAAACTCCAAGAAACGACCAATGTTCACATACAATGGTCGTTTTTTTTGTGCTATCATAACCCTATTTCCTTTTTTCTGCCTCCCTATTTTAATATATTTCCTTTAAAAACTAATACTGATTATCCCACTTTCCTATACTTCAATCCGATATCTTACAGGAAGTCCTTACCTCAAAAATCGGCTTTCTCAACCACGTCAAACGTTTGCGCTATAAAACATAAATGAAAAAACCATTTTAACGTTTGCCTTTCTTTTATAATCCTGCAAAACAACATGTTAGTTGGTAATCTACCAATATAAATGGTATAGTCCACGCAAGCGTTTGCGCTAAGTTCTACCAAAAATCTTACCCTAGCAGTTAATATATTTACTATTATAAAAATATTTATATAAACGTTAATAAATCTTACCTTAAACACTTAACTATGAAATTTAATTTTAAAATCTTTTTGTTTTATTTGGTTTACGTTTGCATTTCGTCCCAAATAAATTATTCTTTTGCATCTACTGCTTATAATCCTAAACCTATCTTTTTTAAAGATACCTTGAAACCATTTTTCCAATTCCGTAGTGGAAATACTTTGTTTCAAAATGTTCAAACCTACATTACACCCGCTAGTGCTACAATTGAGGGGGAAATCTACTGTATTAACAGTTCAGTTTACACCTTTGATTTCGTTTATGATGGTAATGGTGGGAGTTATACAGTTATTACTCCTGGGAGCAATACAAATTTGTTTATTACGAATGGGCGAGCAGTCAGAAAGGTTACAATGAACCTAAGTCCTGGAGTAAATCACTTCAGTGTAATTTTAAATTTTAACGGAGCTTCTCAGTTCGGGTATGCGGGGCTAAAAATCGACCAAATAGATGGAGTTACTTCAGGAAATGAAATCGGTTTTGTTGACTTAATTATACAGGCTCAAAGTGAACTACAAGAAATGGCTGGAAGTAGTAGTTATCATTGGGTCTGTAAGGGTTGTCACATGATTAATTCAACAAGTACTTCAATTTGCATTGATTGTGGAAAATCAAGGCACTAACAAAAATAAGCAGAAAAGAGTCTGTATCGAGACTAGTCATGGTCGGAAAAAATTCCGGCCATTTTTTATGTTTTAAAAATAAGCTTGTGTCTCCACCAGATTACATGACAATCATTGCAATTGCTAGGTCTCTTATTTCTCCAAAGAGAAACGTCTTTTAGCAGTCCTTTAACCGATGTGATTTACTTTCTTATACATCATCATTGTATCTGTCAGTATCATTCACAGTACTGTTCGTAACTCGTTTTTGTTAAGCGAAACAAGAGGATTTGTATTGTGTTCCGTCGATGAAGTGGAGAAAGATTTTTATCTCCCAACGTCTTCTGTACGACTTAGAAATCTCCTCCTCTGGGCATTGTAAGTTATTGTTACTACCAAAAGAGCCAAAACTGGTCAAACAACATTAGATATTGCTTCGAGAACTGGTTTTACCACACTAACTAATGGTAATTTACAGGTAATGAATGGCGCAGAACTGTACGACTACTATGCATCTTTTGCTAACGCTAACACAATTGCCTTCCCTCGCTGGAAACCAGAACTACGTAACAGTAATTTTAGCTGGTGGGATTTAGCTACAAGAACTGGCTTTAATCAAAACCATAACATTTCTATACAGAGTGGAACTGAAAAGCTGCAGTCATTTTTTTCTGTTGGATTTTACGATGAAGCTGGAACTGTAAAAGGTTACGACTATGAGCGTTACAATTTTAGATTGAACACAACATACAAACCTTTCGAATGGCTGAGCATCAAACCTGCCCTAGTTGGCTCTCGCAGGGGTGTTGTTGATAAGCAATATTCTGTAACCTCGATGTATTCTAACCTACCATGGGATAGTCCTTACGACACCAATGGAAACCTAGTTGGGCATAGGTCTAGTACATGGGTAAACAGCGTTGGCACCAACTATTTGTACGATTTGCAATGGAACCATTCTGCCAATACCAATTACGAGTTTATGGGAAATCTTGATTTTGATATCAAAATCAACAAAAATTTCACATTTTCATCAGTTAACAATTACAGATTTAACACATACACGTCTAACAGTTACTCAGATCCTCTTTCGAGTGCCGCTCAAAGTGTAAACGGACGTATTACGGAATATAGATCGGAATACGCCCGCCGTTATACCAATCAGATTTTACGTTACAACAATACCTGGGGCAAACATAACGTAAATGCCTTGGCAGGTTATGAATTTAACGACTACAGAGCTAAAACATTAGATGTTTACGGTACAGGTCTATCAAGAGGGTTTCAGGTATTAGATGTAGTATCTTTACCAGAACGAACCAAAGGAGGAATAAGCGAATGGGCAGTACAATCTTATCTGTTCAACGCAAATTATGCTTACGCGGATAAATACCTAGCACAATTATCCTTACGTAGAGATGGTGCTTCAAATTTTGGTAAAAAATATGGAGATTTCTTCTCTATTAGTGCTGGCTGGAATATCCACAAAGAAGATTGGTTCAAGGCTAATTACATTAACAATCTTAAACTTCGAGCAGCTTACGGTACGGTAGGTAATCGTCCTAGCTCTCTATATCCCCAATACGATTTATATGCAGTAAACCCAGCTGCAGGCTACAACGGTGTTCCGGGACTTTTAATTGGCCAAGTAGGAAACAAAGACCTAACCTGGGAAGAAACTTATACCACAGGTTTGGGCTTAGATGTAAATGCTTTTAACAATAGGTTAAGATTAAACCTTGATTACTATATCAAAAACACAGATAACATTTTATACGATGTGCCAATTTCTGGATTAACAGGCGTAACAAGCATGTGGCAAAATGTTGGTAAAATGAGAAACAAGGGTATCGAAGTTGCCATTGGCGGAGATATTATACGTAGTAACGATTTAACGTGGAGCTTAGATATAAATCTTGGACATAACAGAAATAAACTAACCGATATCTACAAAACCAGAAACGTTGATGGTTCTTACACTGCTAAACCAATCATTATTGGCGACCGCCTAGGCGTAGCCGGATCTGCAAGTAGGCTTTTACAAATTGGCTTACCTGTAGACACGTATTATATGCCTGAATGGGCTGGCGTTAACCCAGACAATGGATTACCAATGTGGTACAGAGTAACCAGAGACGCTAATGGAAATGAAACGGGCAGAACAACCACATCAACCTATGCACAAGCCACCCAAGAAAAAATGGGTAAGGCATCGCCTGATTTGTTTGGTGGAATTAGTACCTCTTTAAGATGGAAAAGTTTTGACATGAATGCAGTATTTGGTTATTCTATTGGAGGAAAGCTTTTCAACTATTCGCGTAGAGAATACGACTCTGATGGTGCATACACCGATCGTAACCAAATGAAACTAATGGATGGTTGGAGTAGGTGGCAAAAAGCTGGAGATGTTGCAACCCATCCGGTAGCAAGATACAACAATACCAATAATGGTAACGCTATGTCTTCTCGTTATTTGGAAAGCAATGATTTTTTCAGAATGCGTTCACTAGCTTTAGGATATAACTTCGACCTGAAAAAATACAAAATCAAAAACCTGAGAGCCTACTTATCGGGAGAAAATCTATTTGTAATTACAAAATATTCGGGTGTAGATCCAGAAATACCTACTAGCGATGATGGAACGATACTATTTTCTGCTGGACCATCTGTTTATCCGATGACCCGGAGATTTATGTTAGGAATTAATGTTTCATTCTAAATAAAATAAAAATGAAAAAGATATTAGCTATATTATTTACTATTACCGCTCTGTCGGCATGTAAAGTAGATAGGGAACCTTTTGGTTCGATGAGATCGGAAAAGATTACTGGAAATCCGGAAGAATCTATAGATGCACTATTAAATGGAGTATATGCACAGCTTAAGGCTTGGTCTGACCCTATGCACCGCTTAGGCGAATATGCTGGCGACAACATGATGATAAGAGGTTCTTCTACAGATGCTTTTTATGAATTCATTTCGTTCTCTAGAACTCCAAATAACGGACGATTAACTACATTTTGGGATAGTGGATATAAGGCAATAGCCCAAGCATCCAATATTTTAAATATGATACCACAAGGTAAAAATGCAACACTTGATAGCAAACTAGGAGAATGCTACTACGTTCGCGGAATGATGTATTTTTATTTAGTGCGAGCTTTTGGTCGCCCATATTATCAAAATCCTGAGACAAATTTGGGTGTACCAATTGTAAATGGAACACCAGAAGATGTTAAAAATGCTACTTTTCCAGATAGAGCTACAGTTAAAGCCACTTATGAGCAAGCTATTGCCGACTTAAAAAAAGCGGAAGAGTTAATCTCAGCGAATAGAGGACCTGTTTTTGCCTCTAAAGCCGCAGCTCAAGCCATGCTTTCAAGAGTGTATCTTTACATGAGTGGAACTTACGAAACTCCTAATCAGACTTATGCTCAATTAGCTGTAGATTATGCTACTAAGGTAATTAACACTGCTAGTACCTACAGCTTGTTATCTAGAGCAGACTTTATGAAATACAATACCTTTACTCCAGAAAATAACAAGGAAACTATTTTTGCTATTAAAAGGGTAGCATCAGAGTTTTCTGGTTTCGACCATTATTATGGAGTTGGCGGTATGTATTCTAATATTGGTGGTATGGGCTGGGGTGAAATGTATGCGAGTGCCAAATACATTAGTTTATTAAATGAAACTGGAAGAAACGATTGGAGACCAGACAACTACAAAATAGTTGATGCTAGGGCGGCTTTTATTGAACCCACCTACTCTAAAAATACCGCAGGTGCCTATACAGAGGTCTTTAGATTTATTAAGGATGATGCAGGAAATGTACAAAACTACGTACAAGCCAACACCACCCGCAACGGAAGTACAATTACCTGTACAGAAGGTACAGACGTTTACACATTAACTGCTGTTGACGCTACACAAGGTATCTACTCTATCAATTACAAAGATGGTAAAACATACACAGGATATATTGATTACTTCATTACCTTAAACCGAGTTTATCCTCAATTTTATATCGTAAAATGTTCTAAAGAGGGAGAAAATTCTCAACTGCATTCTCCTGTAATCAGCAGATTGGGAGAAGTATACCTTAATAGAGCCGAAGCCTATGCCAAATTACAAAACTACCCACTTGCACTTGCTGATCTTAATGTGATAAGGAACCGTTCTATTGTCAATGGTGGATATGCCTCTTTAGATGCTAGCAATGCAGGTACTAGAATTGATAAAGAAAGACAATTGGAATTAGCCTATCAGGCTGAGCGCAGTTTTGATGTGTTTCGTAACGGCAAGGCACTTACTCGTGCTTATCCTGGACCGCAAAATCAAACTGCACCGGTATTAGCCAACGATTATAGAGTTACCCCTCAAAGTGCCATTAATTCGTACCCGGGAAAACTAACTCAAAATCCTACTCAATAAAACAGAACAATTAAAACTCCAAGAAACGACCAATGTTTACATAAACTTGGTCGTTTTTTTTATGCTCACCGCTATTCAACTGCAATGCTCTAATATGAACACCATTTCTTTCTAACAACAATTCATCATAAAAACCTTTATAATAAATATCTCTCACATTAAATTTCTTAGCCGACCAGCTTGCTTTCAACTCAACCCATTCTGGATAAAAACAAACTTGCTCTTGAGTAACTTTTAAATCTAATTGCTGTGCTTCTTTTTTAGAAAGCACCACAGCATTACCTAGCATTTTTGCGGTATAGGTACTACTTGGGTGATTGTAAACCTCTCTAGGCTTTCCCTCTTGCAATAATTTACCTTCTTTCAAAATCACTAAACGGTCTGCCATAAACAAACCGTCCGTAGCATCGTGAGATACCAT
Source organism: Pedobacter sp. (assembly GCF_031119335.1). Taxonomy (GTDB): domain Bacteria; phylum Bacteroidota; class Bacteroidia; order Sphingobacteriales; family Sphingobacteriaceae; genus Pedobacter. The sequence continues at coordinate 106,803 of NZ_JAVHXT010000013.1, read as the reverse complement.
GATAATGGTTAAGCCGGTTTCCTTCGCCAAACGTTTAATATCGGCACGTAATTGATTTTTTAAAATGGCATCTACTTGTGAGAAAGGTTCATCCAACAACAAAACTTTAGTATCGCTTACTAAAGCCTTTGCAATAGCCACACGTTGCTGCTCGCCACCGCTTAAAGCAATAATTTTTTTATCTTTCAGTGCAGTAATTCGCAAATGTTCCATCACTTCTATGGTTTTTTGCTGTTTTAAAGCAACGTTTGTATTAGAAAGCTGCGAAGCAATGTTATCGTAAACTTTAGCATAAATGTTCAATGAAAAATCTTGCGTTACCATTTTCATTTCCGCATGGCCAGGAATAAGTTGTTCGTCTGGTCCTTTTACACGTTTACCATTAAAGACAATCTCCCCTTCATCAACTTTTAACAATCCGTAAATAGATTTTAACAGGGTTGATTTTCCACTTCCGCTTTCTCCAATAATGGCTACAATTTCGCCTTTATTAATAGTAAAGCTAACATTAGAAATACCTGATAGTTGCTCGGCTACGTGCTGCTTGGTTAAATGCTGGATACTTAAGATTTGTTCACTCACGGAGGTAAAGATAAGGCTTTTGATTTACGAAGTACGATTTTAGATTTACGATTTAAACCCAATTGCCGAATTGTTTGATTGTTGACACGAACCACTGCACTTTTCCAAATGTGCTTCTCTCCCTTTTGGGGAGAGACACCCGATAGGGAGAGAGGGTCAAAAAAAAATCCTGTCTCTTTTTACAGAAACAGGATTGGTTTTATTTGTGTATGTGAATTATTCAATAGTTCATTGGTTCATTCGTCTGCTCTAAAAGCTTCCAGACTTACCCGATTTTCCGACTTAAATTCAGCTTTGGTCTTTAGTCTTTGGTCTTTATGCTTTTAGCTTAATTCAATCCAAAGGTTAAACCAAACGACATTGTTTTTAAGCCTTTTTGGGCATCGGTATCGAATAAATCGCTAGCACTATATTTAGCGAATAAACCTAAACCACCGTAGCCAATTCTAACTGTACCACCGTAACGGAATGGAGTAAAGTGATAATCGTCATTAACTTTTACTTTACCCTTTTCTGGACTAATTTGCTTCACTTTTCCATCTAACAAGAAAGCTACCTCTGGACCGATGATAAATCTAAAACGTTTGCCGTGATCGTTTTCTTTAGTTCTAAACTCGAAGTTTAAAGGAAAGTGCACATAGCTAGCAGAAAAACGGTTTTTGCTGAAAGTAGCATCTGTAGTTACATCATAATCTAAAATAGGCGCATCTTTTTTAATGGTAATGTTTCTGTCCAAACGGATAAGCGTCCAATCGAAACCTCCAGCTAAATAAACCTTAAAGTGGTTGTTAAATCTGTAGCCAATTTGCAAAACGTCAAAAGATACAGTGCTGGTTTTCCAAGGTTTGTAGTCTAAGAAATCGTTAACCGGCGACAATGAAAAGCTACCGTTGTCTACCAATTTAGTAAAACCAATATCCAAGCGGGTAAAAGTGATACCTCCAATAAAACGGCCTTTATTTTGGTCTACCTTACCTGTGCTATCTTTTTTCTCGCCAATGGTGATACCTACACCATAGTTAATTTCAAATTTCTTGCGTTTAACGCTATCTTTTACCTCTTTAGTTTCTTCTTGTGCTTTTAAAGCTCCTGCTGCCAGAAAAGTAAGTCCACTTACCAATACTGCTTTTAAAATTAGATGTTTCATTTGTGTGTTTGTGTTTATAAGCCCTCTCTGCCTTTGGCATCTATTGATGGCTATTTTTTATATTATATTTTGTATCAATGAGCTCCGTTTCACTTCGGTTCTCCCCAAAAGGGAGAGAAAATGCTTCGGTAAGTGCTGGTGTATATTTATGTTCTTTGTATTATTTGGTATTAAAAATCACGCTCCTGATATAATCCTGTCAATCCTGCAAATCCTAAAATCCTGTTCCTATTTATTTTTCTTATTCAATTTCAAGAACCCAATGTTCAATCCTATTATCGATGAATTATCATCATCATCCGTATCAAATTTGATGATTTTCTTATCTCTCTTATCTACCTTATCTACCACGTAATTAATCAAATCGCCCATGTTACGTATTCCCTTTTTGTTGTTGTTAACGTCTTCTATTTCTTCGGTATATTCAACTTTCTGAGGAATTGCTGCGATAACTGTAGCAGTCTGATTATCAGCAATCACTTCTTCTACAGGCGTAACATCCAATGGTTTTACTCCTGCTCTTTTAAATTCTAGACGCTCATTCTTTTCAGACGGTTGCAAGCTTGCAATAATATTTTTTTGCGTCTCCAAATTTTCTACCACACCCACACTCTGCACAGACGATTTTTTGCCGCTATGCGCAGATTTAGTGACAGGCAAGGTCGTAACCGCAGTTGGCTCTTCAGTAACTGCTACCGGCACAGTTTCAGTCACTGCAGTAGGTATAACCGCAGCAGTTTCTACCGCAGCACCTTGCAAGTAAACTTTATCTCCGCCCTGCGTAAAAAGTAATACCGATGCCACCACCGCTACACTTGCAGCCGCCATCCACATCACTGGGAACAAACGTTTTTTCTTAGGTTCTAATTGCTCGGCAATATTGCCCCATAAATCCGCAGATGGTTCAATTTCTGCATCCATAAAACTGTCTTTAAACAGCTTATCAAAATCTTTATCCGGCATGTGTTGCATAACCAAAGCCCTCCAATTTTAAAATTTCTTGTTGTAAAATAGCTCTCGCTCTCGAAAGCTGCGATTTGCTCGCTCCTTCTGTAATTCCTAACGTTTCGGCAATTTCCTTGTGCGAATATCCCTCAATCGCATACATATTAAATACCATTCTATAGCCATCAGCCAGTTTCTGTATCACTTTCATCAAATCCTGCATACCTAAAGTACCAAAGTCAAAACCTGTCGATGGTTGCTCGTAAGCATCCTCAATAGGCACTACGTTTAACGAGCGCAGGTTTTTTCTATAACTTTCAATCGCAGTATTTACCATAATGCGGCGTATCCATCCCTCAAAAGAACCCTCTCCCTTAAACTCCTTCACCTTCTGAAAAATCTTCACATACCCCATCTGCAATACATCTTCGGCCTCCATCCTATCTTTGGCATATCGCATACAAACCGCCAACATTTTCGATGCCGTTTGCCTATACAGCAATTCCTGCATCTGCCTGTTGCCGGCCTTACAGCCTTCCATCAGCTCATTTAACGTATATGTTTTTGCCACCTTCATTTGTTTGCTTGTATAGGGTAGATGCACAATCGTACCCAAAGGTTGCAAGCCTCTTTAAATATTTTTAAATTTTTATCAGATGTTTTAAATAGTGCAGATTTTCAGATTTGTTCTCTGAAATTTTGAAAAGCAAAGATAGTCGTTCTTCGGTTATTTCAGCCCTGCTATCCGTTGCTATCTTTTGCTCTTCACCGTCATTTCGAACGCAGAGAGAAATCTATCAGCTAAGTACTACTATCTAACAGGTTTCTCCTCGTTCCTCGTCGAAATGACGCAAGCAAAAGTATAGCCACTCCTATCAGGTTTAGACAACAACAACCTCTGCATAAATTACCAAACGTATAAAATAAGCTATTGCAATTTCACCTCACTTTTATTTAACTTTAGGCAACTCGAACTAAGACCTATTGAAAATTAATTAAATAAATATATCTACTACAATGAGCAAATTTGTAATCAGTAAAAGAACAAATGGAGAATTTCAGTTTAACTTAAAAGCTGGAAACGGACAAGTAATTTTAACAAGCGAAGGTTATTCCTCAAAAGCGAACTGCGAAAATGGAATTGAGTCTGTACGTAAAAACTCTCAAGACGATACCAAATTTGAGAAGAAAACTGCCTCAAACGGAAAATTCTTTTTCAATTTAAAAGCTACTAACGGACAAGTAATTGGCAGCAGCCAAATGTACGAAGCCGAAGCTGGACGTGACAACGGAATTGCATCTGTTAAAACCAATGCGCCAGAGGCTACAGTTGTTGAAGAGTAATTCTAGCTTTAGTTAAAGACTTACGAAGTTTCGAAAACTTCGTAAGTCTTAAGTTCTTCGCGTCACAAACGCAGAGAGAACTGAAAGAAAGCCAAGCCAAATCTAGCAATGCATTAAGCATCTCGTTAGATTGCTCCGATGTTCCGGAGAGAGTAGCCATGTGGCAATCTATCATGCCAAACCTTTTAATCTTCAGAATACTCGTAATTAAATACCAGCAAATCTCGTAGGGATGAACTTATGGTAGAAGATTATAAAACGTCAACAAGTCCCGTCGGGACGACCATTTGGTTGATTTAGATTTAAAGGTCGCACCTACGGCGCTTTGCCGATATGCTGCATAAGCTTACCAAATGTGAGCTCCTCTGGAGCTATTTGCGAAATTATAGTAAAAGTTAGCAATTAATTATTACGAATGTTCGGAAGAGCTAAGACTGTATAGATTGCTTATACTCTTCCTGCTTAATCGAATGCTTCAGTTCGTGACGGACTATTAAAGCCTTCCACTACTCAATATTAATCGGTCTGTTCTTAGGATATTTCACCTGATATTTTAAATCAATCTTCTTCTGTTCGTTCGGCTGTAATACAAATTGCCAAGTCAACTTTCCATTAGTTTCATCTAGCTTAGCTTTAGAAAGCTCTTGTTTTTCTACCGTAATATCATTATTGCTAGGTATAGGCAATTGGTCTTCAATAATTAAATTAACTGCTTGGCTTTTCCTGTTCTTTATATCAATTACAAAATGTCTGGTATCTTTTTGCGATGAACCAATAAACTGTCTTTCGGTATAGCCCTTTTGCTTTTCACGCTTAACCGAAACATTTTTATCCACGCCTAAAGAAATCGTCAAGGTATCTGTATTGCTAATATCTAATAGTGATTTACCCAAATAAGTTCCCTCAAAGAAAATACTAGCCTCGCCACTAATGAAGTTCACCTCATTGAAGTCAGTAATCTTAGCTGTTAAAAAGGCATCGCTGGTTACTTTCGGCACAGCATAATATTCATAGTCAGCTTTAAAATCATAATTACCAATATCTACCGTAGCTTGTTTGCCATCGCTTAAAATAGTGTATGGAGTTCTTATTTCAAATGTAACATTGGTTTGCTTTTCTATGTTTTTCACTTCTAATGGCACAGAAGATAATGAACTTGCACCTCTAATTCTAATGGTAGAAGACGAGCTGGTAACTTCCTTTTTAGCAACGCCATAACCCGTAACCACCACTTCGTTTAAAGCATTCATACTTTCATTCAACCTCACATTTAGCTGTCGTCCAGAAGAAGCAACTAACTCTTGAGGTTCAAATCCAATAAAATTAAATTCCAGCACATTTGATCCTGCCGGCAATTGTATTGAATAATTCCCATCCGCGTCTGTCACTGTAGCTATAGATGAATTTTTAACTCTTACCGAAGCACCTGGCAAAGCTAAATTATCGCTTGCACCAACTACTTTTCCCTTAACAATATTTGAAGTAGCCGCTATCGGATTAAAAAAAGAATAACCTGCGCTTAAATAACCTAAATTATAAGTTGGCAATATTGGTTTTTCATTGTTATTCGATGGATTACCAGAAGATAAAATCAACTTTACATTTTTCCATTCTTCGCCAGAGTTTTGGCTAACATTAGCTTTATAAACTAACTGAATTGGGCTGGCAACATCTTTCGCTCTAATATCATAACTTGGGTACCAGCTGGCATTTTTCACTAAATAAGTTAACGTAAATTTACCTCTGGTAGCTGATTTTGCCGAAACCTTTACCACTACATCATTAGAATTACCAATGGGTTTTCCGTCTACTTCCGCAGCTTGTCTATTCAGTTTATTGATTTCTTCATACAACTTAGCAACTTCTTTTTGCAAAGTAGCTTGTTTATTCTTTGCTTCATTTAAACGAAGTTTCTGAAAATCTAAAGCAGCTTTCAGCTTCGTCAAATCGTAATTTACATTTGGTCCCATTACGGTTTGATTTTTCATTAGCATTTCTTCTTCTGCTTTGTAAACCGCCATTTCGTTGTTCAACACTACAATCTTATCAGAAATATCTTCGGATTTAGCTAACAGCTCAGCCTTCTGTTCAGACTTTTTCTTATCCAACAAGAAATTGTTCTGTTTGGCAACTGATAGAATAGTAAAATTCCCCTCTCCTTTCGCCTGTAAACTTTGCGTTTCTATACTCGACGAAAGTCCAGAGAAAACTAGAAGGCTAACACCTTGTGGCAAATCCACATTATCGGATAGGCGCTGTACCTGTGCGCCATTCATAAATACGGTAACATCGCTAATTTTGGAGTTAACGCTAATTTGATTTTCTTGTGCAAAAGCAGTCGCTTTTATAAAGAATAATAAAGCGAAAAGTAGTTTTCTATACATGTGGATTGAGTTTATAACCTTATGATGCAAGGCTAAGCCATTTTGCATAAACAGACAATAAAAAAAGCATCACTTTTTTGAGTGATGCTTTTTTAGGCTCTCGTCATTTCGACGAAGAATGAGGAGAAATCCAGCAACCGCATAAGCATACTGTTAGATTTCTCTCTGCGTTCGAAATGACGACTAAGATGTGCTATTAATGTATCCCTTTAAAAATTCGGTTCCATCTTATTTTGTTCAAGAATGAACCTTCGCCATCGATACTTAACCAAATGAACAATGCCTTACCAACGATATGATCTTCAGGCACAAAACCCCAATAACGAGAGTCTGCAGATGAATGACGGTTATCACCCATCATCCAATAATAATTCATTTTAAAGGTATAGCTAGTTGCTTTTTTACCATTCAGTATCCAATCGTTACCAACTTTCTCTAATTTATTACCCTCGTAAATGCGGATTGCTCTTTCATACAAAGGCATATTTAAACTATCCAAAGTAACTGTCCAGCCTTTTTTAGGTACAACAAAGGGACCGTAATTATCTAAGTTCCACTTTCTATTTTTATCATGAGGAAAGATGGTTACATCAAAATCTTCTGGCTCGAGCGTTTCTTCTTTTACAGATTTCACATATTCTGATTTGCTAAGTTCTTTAACCACATCTGGTGTAGCCTCAAATGTGTAAACAGTAGGAATTGCCGTTGGATTTAGGCCTTTACAGCCCATCTGTACAAATAAGTTAAGGTTGATATCTGCCGTTGTAAACTCCACACTATAAGTAAAACCACCGGTACCAACTAATGGTTCTGGTTTACCATTTACTACTGCTAGTCCTTTTCTCATACTAATAGTGTCGCCAGCAATGGCAATACAACGTTTAATAAAATTCTCACGCTTATCAACAGGTCTGCTTACCACATTGTAACCCGACCAAATTGATTCCCTACTTTCACCACGCAACTGCATTTGGTAATAGTTATCGTCTTGCCTTTCTAGCACTACGGTATCTCCCTCCGGAAAATTGAAAACCACAACGTCATTACGCTTAATATCTTGCAATCCAGGCAATCTTCTGTATTTCCATTGTACGCCATCCCAATAAGCTTTCGTATTAATGAATGGCATGGTATGATGTGCAAAAGGGAAAGCTACAGGTGTCATAGGAACACGAGCACCGTAATTCACTTTACTTACAAAAAGAAAATCGCCAACTAAAAGCGAGCGCTCCATTGAACCCGAAGGAATAGTGTAGGCCTCGATAAAGAATACACGAATAATTGTTGCTGCAACTACCGCAAAAACAATCGCATCAACCCATTCTCTTGTTTTAGATTTCTTCTTTTTTGGCTTATCAGAATCTGTTTTCTTTTGCCAGAATTTCCAATTCATTGTTAATCTTTAAAATTAAATATATCAGCTATGCTGTAAAAACCTCTTTTATTTTGCAGCCACTCTGCAGCTACTACTGCACCCAAAGCAAAACCTGCCCTGCTATGTGCAGTATGTTTGATTTCAATGTCATCTACTTCAGAGCTGTAAACTACCGTGTGTGTTCCAGGTACATTTTCAATTCGAAGCGATTCGATTAAAAGTTGATCGTTTTTCAACTTATCTACCATTGGAGTTCCTTCCAATTCGTTAACCCACTCGTTTTTGCCATCCAATTGCTCAATAATTCCTTCGGCAATAGTCATTGCAGTACCGCTTGGCGCATCCAATTTCTGTGTGTGGTGTATCTCTTCTACCTGAACGTCATAAGCCGGATAGTTATTCATCAGCTTTGCTAATACCTTATTTAAGTGGAAAAAGATATTTACCCCAATGCTAAAGTTAGAGCCATAAAGCAAGGTATTGTTACTTGCCTCGCAGTCGTTTTTTATTTTTTGCAGCTCACCATACCAACCTGTAGTGCCTACAACCACTGGCAATTTCGCTTCAAAACACTTATAGATATTATCTACCGCAGCAGCTGGCGCACTAAAATCTATTGCAACATCAGCCTTCTTTAAGTTATCTACGTTAAAATCTTCTAAGTTTTCAATTCCTATTTTAAGCACAATTTCGTGCCCACGATCGGTAGCAAAACGTTCGATAATTTGCCCCATTTTGCCATAGCCTAAAAGTGCTATCCTCATAATCTAAGCGTAAGTTTTAATGCCGGTGCAATATTATTAAAACCGAACATTGTGTTTGAATTTATAGTTGTTGGCGATATTTTAAACGACAAAGTTTCGTCTACGTTGAAGTATTTTAAACGGGCAGTTACATAAGCATCTAAAACGTTCAATCCGTACAAACCAACTAAAGAAATAATTACCACCTCTCGGTTACGTTTGTAAATATTTTTGGCTACTGTAAGTGCATTTGCATCTGGATATTGTGTTAAACCATTATCAGGATCTGGCACACCGTTTACTTGGCGATATTGCAGTTCCCGTAAAAAACGATTGTAATTGTTGTTGTTATCTATGTACGACATCACCAACATAGTACCACCTGCATAAATAGCGCCAATTTTACCGATAAGATATAGCTTTTGCCCAATGCGTTTTCCTTGTGTTCTTCCAGCTTTAACATCGTCAACCACTAAACCGTAGTTGTACACTTGTCCTAAACCTGGGAAAATTAATGAACGATAAACTGCTTTTTTACCTGCAATTCTGCCCTGATTAACATATTTAGCAGGTGCAAGCGTATCTAACTTGGCAGTTGTATCTTGTCTAATTGGGATTGTAGGAATTTGCGCTTTTACCAACGTAAAAACGAAACACAGTACAACAGAAAGCAGAAATGCCCGCATTACCAATCTAAAAGTTCTAAAATACGGTTAAGATCTTCGTTATTTACAAAAGGAATTTCGATAGCTCCTTTTCCATTATCTTTCACCTTCAATTTTACCTTAGTTGCAAACTTAGAAGCTAAGTCATTTTGTAACTTTTGATATTCGAAAGAAACTGCTTCTTGTTTAACTGGCGTTTTTACCTGCACATGGTGGATCCCTCTCACCAACTCCTCTACCTTACGCACCGAAAGTCCTTTGTCTAGAATTTCTTGGTGGATGAAGAGCTGTTTGGCTTCATCGTCTACAGAAATTAAAGCACGGGCGTGGCCCATCGAGATTTTGTTATCGCGAATGGAAGCCTGTATAGCTGGTGGAAGTTTTAACAACCTTAAATAGTTGGCTACAGTAGTTCTATTTTTGCCTACACGCTCGCCCAGTTGCTCTGCTTTTAAGTTACACTCGTCTATCATTTGTTGGAAACTCAAAGCAACTTCAATAGCATTTAAGTTTTCACGTTGTATATTTTCGATCAACGCCATTTCCAACATCTGTTGGTTATCGGCGGTACGAATGTAAGCCGGAATTTCGGTAAGACCAGCAAGTTTAGAAGCCCTAAACCTACGTTCACCAGAAATTAACTGATATTTTTCTCCGTTTTTACGAACAGTGATGGGTTGTATTAAACCTTGTACCTTGATCGATTCAGACAATTCGTCTAAAGCTACTTGATCAAACTCGGTACGTGGTTGGTACGGGTTAGTTTCAATATCAACCAATTTAATATGGCTGATACTTCCAATTTGAGGCGTTGCTGGTATATTTTCTACGGCAGATTTAGCGGGATTAACCGTTTCGTTATCATCCAAAAGTGCACTTAATCCTTTACCTAATCCGGTTTTTCTTTGAAAAGATGTCATCTATATATCTTAAATAGTTGCTGTTTTTTCTTCCTGCTCTGCTGCAAGCAATCCGTTTTTACGAACAATTTCTCTTGCTAAATTTAAATAGTTAATTGCGCCCTTGCTGTTTGCATCGTGCATAATTACCGAAACACCATAGCTTGGAGCCTCGCTTAAACGTGTATTACGCTGTATAATGGTTTCGAAAACCAGATCTTGGAAGTGCGTTTTCACCTCTTCTACCACTTGGTTAGATAAACGTAATCTTACATCGTACATGGTTAGCAAAATACCCTCAATTTCTAAAGCCGGATTTAACCTGTTTTGTACAATTTTGATAGTATTTAACAATTTACCCAATCCTTCTAGCGCAAAATACTCGCACTGTACCGGAATAATTACAGAATCTGCAGCAGTTAGGGAGTTAATGGTAATTAAACCCAAAGATGGCGAACAATCGATGATAATAAAATCGTATTGATCTTTTACTTTTTCCAATACCGCTTTCATTTTGTACTCGCGGTTAGTCAGGTTGATCATTTCTATTTCGGCACCCACTAAATCAATATGTGCAGGAAGTAGGTCCAAATTCGGAGTTTCTGTTTTTACAATCGCATCAGTTGGTTCAACATCGTTGATGATGCATTCGTAAATACTGTTCTTGATGTTTCTAGGATCAAAACCAATACCCGAAGTAGAGTTAGCCTGAGGGTCTGCATCAACCAAAAGCGTTCTATATTCTAAAACTGCCAAACTAGCTGCTAAATTAATAGACGATGTGGTTTTTCCCACTCCTCCTTTTTGGTTTGCTAAAGCAATAATCTTACTCATTTATTCTCCTTGAAAACGCCACAAATGTAATGGGCTTATTTTTAAACTAAAAATCTCTAAAAAATGCTATTTTTGTGATGTATAGGCATTTTTTAACAATTAGCTAAGATACGAACTAAAACTAAATAATAGTATCGCGGCTAATTGTGTTTTACACATCTTATCAACAATTTTTAAATGGTAACCATCATAGCCGGAACTAACAGACCTCATAGCAATACGCTAAAAGTTGCTAAATATTATCAAAACGAACTGGCTAAAAAGGGCTTACAAACCACTTTGTTTGATCTGCAAGATTTGCCTCCTAATTTTGTAGCCGAAGATTTGTACGGAAAAAAATCTGAAGCATTCGAAAAAATACAACAATTATTTACCCAAACCAGTAAGTTTTTATTTGTTATTCCAGAATACAACGGTAGTTACCCTGGCGTTTTAAAAACCTTGATTGATGCTTGTGCTTTTCCAGAAAGTTTCTACGATAAAAAAGCTTGTTTGGTCGGTGTTTCTTCTGGAAAGTATGGCAATATTAGAGGTATAGAACATTTCAACGGTGTTTGTGCATATCTACACCTTAATGTGATGCCTTTACGTTTGCATATTTCTTACATTAAAAACGAACTTAACGAAAATGGCGAGCTTTATTTGGAAGACACTTTGAAGTTTACTGACCAGCAAATGCGTAAGTTTATTGCTTATTAGGTTAATTGTTTAATCGAGTAGTGTGATTTCTAATAAATATCCATTAGGGATACACTTATGGTAAAAATCAGCAATTACGAATTTCCACAAGGACGACCATTTAGAAAATGCGCAAAGGAAACTCAAAGGTCGCACCTACGGAGCTTTGCCGAGAATGTTGCATAAGGCTACCAAAAGTGAGCTCCATTTGAGCTATTTGCAAATTATACTAGAAACAGCGATTAGCACCAATAAAATCCCGTAGGGATGACCATTAGGTAAAATCAGCGATTAAATGACAACAAAATCCCATAGGTATAAACCCGATGATAGATAGAATAAAGGTCGCACCTACAGAGCTTCTCTAGAATATTGCATAAGGCTACCAAAAGCGAGCTCCTCTGGAGCTATTTGGCGAATTATAGATCAAGTGTCTATTCAAAATTTAATCATCTAGTCATTTAATCATTCAAAATTCGACTATCTAATCATTCAAAATTCGATCATTGCGCCAGCGCATAAACCGCAAATGAGGCCAACCAGTGGTCGCCACCATAATTACCTTTAAAAATTAAAGGAAGTGCGTTTGACAGAAAATGATCTGCGGTAGTTTCAAAATGCTTTTTTAACCGATGATTTTGGGGCAACTGAGCAGCAACACCTTTCATACACCAAGCTCTGGTAAAAGAAAGCCCTACTAAATGCACAGTTTGGTAATCGTTCAAATCGCTTACAATTGGCATATCGCTAATCCGTTTGATACTTCTCTCTTCATAGAATTTATCCAACCATTTTACGAAATCCTCCTTTGTCAAAACCCTACGCATCAAATCAGCAATTTCTAAACTCGGCGAAAAGAAATCTGAACCATCTGGCTCCATATACGCAGGTGTTTTCTCGTTATCAGCATAAAAATATTTGGCTTTTTCTAACAACTGCGCCTCAAAGGTTTTATCATTCGTAGCTCTGGCCCAATCTAAAGCAAAAACTAGTGCAAAAGCCGTATTGCCATGTACACCCGTCCTATTCGGATAGGTTTGTTTAGGTAAATACACTTTCCATAATTCCAAAATCTGCTTAGTCAATGGCTGTAAAGCTGCATGCCATTTTTTTGCTACAGGATCATTCCACTCCAAAAGCTCTTGATCCAATTTCAATAACCAAGCCCAACCGTAGGTGCGCTCAAAAGTTTTAGCCAGTTCAAACTTTTTGAAATAATCGGCTTCTGCCTGCATATTTGCAACAGTAAAAGTCGCATTTAACTTACGGATGATTTCCGCTTTATTCTTAATATCTGGAAAAGTTTTTAAAAGATGAACCAACATCCAATGCCCGTGTACAGAGCTATGCCAATCGAAACAACCATAAAAACCTGGATGTAATTCTGACGGCGTAAGTTTTGCATCTGTCGCCGAATTGATAGTGTGGGCAGTTTTATTTGGATATTCTTTATCCATACAGTGCAACGGAAGCACAGAAAGTTTTTCGGCAATATCCTTGTCTAACTTTGGTGCTGTTTGGGCAAAAGCCAAAGAAGTTATCGTTAAAAGCAACAGTAAAATTCTCTTCATGATGTTAAGCCAATTAATCGTTAAACTGTAAACCTAATCCACTTATCTCCCTCATGACCAAATATGAAATGCCCTGGATGTATCATCTCGGCAATATCCTCTACCAAAGCTACAGCATCTTCAGCTTTAGCCAAACGGTAGTCATCTGACAAAAGGCACACTCTACTAAATTTCACAGCAGGCCAATCTTCCCCCAACAAAACAGGAGCTTTGCGCATCAAATCACCTAAAAGCCTACCTTCTTCGTGAAAAATCACATATACTGCATCCATCGGTTCTGTTGTGATAGTGGCACCACCCAGCTCGGCAATTGCAGAAAGTTCAACATTAGGCTGTCCATCAGTATTTAAAAAACAAACTGGCACCTTATCTATGAACTTAATTTTGTGTTCCACTATATCTAAACGCTCTTGTAATTCTTCACGTAAAGCGATATCATTTTCAGTATTTAAAAGCTCATTAAAATACGACATCTAAATTTTCGTTATGGGTATGTGATAAAATGCTATTAAACATTAGCGCTTTAAGTAATATTAGCTGAAAGCTTTTTGTTAGCTCAAAAACTTAATGTACCTTAACTCCTTAATGTTTCCAATTCCACAAAAATACTATTTCCGCTAGCGATGCGTACCATTAAAATCAATATATTTTGCCTTTTCCTGTTAACCATCTTGTTTTCTTGTAAAAACAATCAGCATAGCGATAAGAAAGTATTTAACATTAACCTAGATCAAAATCTTACTTCACTAGATCCGGCTTTTGCCCGCAACCAAAATGCAGTTTGGATGATTAACCAAATTTTCAACGGCTTGGTACAAGTAGATAAGGATTTAAACACCGTACCTTGTATTGCCAAAACTTGGGAAACCACTGAGGATGGGCTTACCTATACCTTTCACCTCCGAAATGATGTTTTCTTTCATGATAACAGCCTCTTCAAAAATGGAAAAGGGCGAAAAGTAATTGCAGAAGATTTTGCTTATAGTTTTAACCGATTAATTGATCCGAAGGTTGCTTCTTCTGGCGGCTGGATTTTTAGTGATAAAGTTAAGGATGCTGGTAGTTTCAAAGCTTTAAATGATAGTACTTTTCAAGTTCAACTCGTAAAACCTTTTCCTGCTTTCATGAACCTATTAACGGCTCAGTATTGCTCTGTTGTACCGAAGGAAGTGGTAGAACATTATGGAAAAGATTTTAGGAACAATCCCGTTGGTACTGGCCCTTTTAAGTTTAAATACTGGAAAGAGGATGAAGTTTTGGTATTGCTCAAAAATGAGAACTACTTCGAGAAAGATAGCATAGGAAACACCTTACCTCACCTAGATGCGGTTAAGGTTTCGTTCATCAACGATAAACAGAGTGCCTTCATGAATTTCCTAAAAAAGGAATTAGATTTCTTTTACAGTGTTGATGGTAGCTATCGTGATGATATCTTGACTAAAAGCGGCCAGATGACAAGCAAATACAAAGGCGAGTTTCAGCTCATTAAAGGTGCATATCTTTGTACAGAATATGTGGGCATCTTAGTTGATCCAGATAAAGAACTGGTAAAGAACTCGCCTTTGAGATTTAAAAAAGTTCGTCAAGCCATTAACTACGCTATTGATAGGAAAAAATTGATCAAATACCTACGTAATAGCATTGGTACGCCGGCAACTTCAGGTTTTATTCCCAGAGGGATGCCCGGATTTGACAGTGTAAAAGTGAAAGGCTATGATTACAATCCAGTTTTAGCTGCTAAATTACTTGCAGAAGCTGGTTTCCCTAATGGCAAAGGAATGCCAGAAATTAAACTGAGTACATCTACCACTTACAAAGATCTCATTGAATTTATACAAGGTGAATTGACCAATATTGGTATTAAAGCGAAGGTAGACGTAAGCCCAAGTACAAGCTTAAGAGATTTAATGTCTAAAAACGAAGTAGGCTTTTTTAGGGGTTCTTGGATTGCCGATTATCCAGACGGAGAAAATTACTTATCGGTATTTTACTCGAAAAACAAAGTTCCTTTTGGGCCTAACTATACTGGCTATTTCAATAAAGAATTCGACAAACTTTTTGAGCAGAGCTACTACGAAAGTAATCAGGAAAAACGTTTCGAGCTTTACCATAAAATGGATAACATGGTACTAGAACACGCCTCTGTGGTTCCTATTTTGTACGACCAATCTGTAGTTATGCTACAAAACAACATTAGCGGATATAATATCAATCCGCTAAGTTTAATGATATTGAAAGGCGTGGTTAAGAAGTAAGTTTTCAGTTAGCAGTTAACAGTTTTCAGTTAGCGATTAGTCTAATAATCAGTTAACCGGTTCAAACAATTAACCAAAACTACTGCTTAGCTGCGTTTGCTGCCGTTGCTGGTTTAGGATCAACCTCTTTTTTATACAACTCAAAAATCTGGTTATCACCCATCACCAGCCATACTTTTTCTATCTCATCAACCGCAAATTTGTGGCTAAAGCAGTATTCTTGATAGCGAGTTACACCAGGATCTACCGTGTATTTAACAGCATAATCTCCGGTTTCTGCTCTAGTGGTATAATTCCTAATTAATTTACCCGATTTAAGATAGATGTTTACTTTTTCATCTCTCCATTCGAAGGGCTTTGCCGTTTTCTGATTGATCACCGCACACCTAATTACCGTATAGCCCTTCCCATCTGCCGGCTCAACATATTGCATTGTTTTTGGGTAAAACCCGAAATCGAAATCTATCGTTTTATCAGGAGTGTTAATAACAGTAGAATAATAAACTATTTTTTGAGCATTGGCGCTAGCGCTCATTATAGTCAAAAGCAAAGCGATGGTAAATAATTTTTTCATTTTGGTTATTTTAAGATTTATATACCAAAATTAAGTTCGAACCTTTGCCAAACATTTCAGCATTTCTACTGAAAGTAGCTACGTATTTTTGGGTATTTAGAGCAGTTTATGTGAGTAAGCGTACCGAACCAGCCCAATAGCGTTGTTGGCACCTGTTTTTCTCATCAAGTTTTTTCTATGGGTTTCTACCGTACGTTCGCTGATGAACAGTTTTTCAGCAATTTGTTTACTGGTCAGTTCTTGCGCCAAAAGCTTTAATACTTCGAGCTCCCTTTCTGTGATATGATTTTCATTGGTTTCTTGTGGCTGCAGGGCTGTTAATAAAGCTCTATTTACTTCGGCACTCCAAAATTGCCTTCCGTTGCCAACTGCCTGTATAGCGTTTAACAATTCTTGTTGTGCATATTTTTTAAGCACATAACCATCTACCCCCGCACTCAGCATATCTTTAATCATTGCCGCTTCATCGTGCATGCTCAAAACTATAATCTTTAAATCTGGACGTAAAGCCTTTGCTTGTTTCACCAAAGTCAACCCATCCATATCGGGCATGGAATAATCGGTGATCATTAAATCCACTTCATTTTGTTTTAAATACGCTAAGGCAAAATTTCCAGACACCAGTTTTTCCACAATGCTAAATCCTTCCTCATTTTGCAGTAAAACCTGCAGTCCATCGGTTACAATAGCGTGATCATCAACAAGTAGCAGCTTCATTAATTTAGTTTATAGAGCTAAATGTAGTGATATTATTTATTCAGATGAATTTTTATTTCATCTATTTATTTTATTAATGCTTTGTTTATTTCTTCCTTTTGTATCAATGAACTCGTAAACTCGGTTTTGTTTTAAATTGATGATGGAAGCTCGATGTAAATAATCACTGCCTTCTGCAACATACCACCTTACATCTCGGTTTCAATTTATCAATATCAGTAATAACCCTTAGATTTTTAAAACTTTTTATGCGTAGCTTAGAGCTAAGTAATTGAATATATGCCACTAAGCAACTCTCTTTTTAAAAAAGCCTTCTTTTTGGGGCTAATAACTCTCACTTCTACATCAATCTTTGCCCAATCGAGGGTAGATAGCCTCACAAAAGCCTTAAAAGCTAATGAAAAAGATATCAAAGCACTACTAGAACTTTGTTGGGAATATCGTTACCACCATCCAGATTCGGCTAGGATATTCGGTTATCAAGCACTAAAAATAGCTCGGGAAAAGAAAGAAAACACTTTTGAAGTAGAAGCTTTACATAATTTGGCTGTTACCTACGAAGCGCAGGGCGATTATAAAAAATCTCTGGCTTACAATTTAGATGCACTCAAGTTAAGGAAACAGCTTAATGATGAGATCAAAACTGCTAATACATTAAACAATATTGGTGTAGCTTACGATGAATTGGGAAATTTTTCGCTGTCTTTAAAGTATTACAACGAAGCCTATCGAACTTATAAAAAGAAGAAGCACATTGAAGGCATTGCCATGGTAAGTTCCAATTTGGGCATTTTATTTAAAGCGCATGAAGACTATAAAAATGTGATCAAGTACTACCAGGAAGCAAACAGCATTTATAAAAAACTAAATAAGGCTAGAGAAACAGCTTTTACAGAAGCCAACTTAGGCTCAGTTTATTATTATACCAAGCAGTACGATAGTTGCATTTACTATTCACTAAAAGCACAAAAGGCGTTTAAGGAACTTAATATTTTACAGTTTTTACCACTTACCTATACTAATGCGGGTATAGGTTATGCAGCCAAAGGCGATGATCAAAAAGCCCTCGAATTGCTAAATACAGCAGTTGGTTTAAATCAAAAGTACAACAACCGAAAGGAACTCGCTTTTACCTATATCCATTTAGCAAAGCTGATGCTAAAAATAAAAAAGCTTACCGAAGCCAGTGAAAATGCTAAAAAAGCTATAACAATTGCAGAAGAGATAGGTGCAAGCAAGCAAGTGATGGATGCCAAAGAAACCTTAGCACTGATATCGCAAGAACAAGGAAAATTTAAGGAAGCTTATGCACTTCATCTTGCATCTACAAAAATTAAGGACTCGTTATTTCAAAAAGATAAAACAGCGCTGATTTCTGATTATCAAGTACGTTATCAAACCGAAAAAAAAGAACAACA
Organism: Pedobacter sp.; assembly: GCF_031119335.1. Taxonomy (GTDB): domain Bacteria; phylum Bacteroidota; class Bacteroidia; order Sphingobacteriales; family Sphingobacteriaceae; genus Pedobacter. Next base: position 88,672 of record NZ_JAVHXT010000013.1, on the reverse strand, counting down.
AATAAGATCCCTACATCAGCAAAATACCATCCAGCAATTAGAAATTAAACAACGAAATTTAGGATTAGGTATCGCTTTGGGCATATTACTTTTGGGAGGAGGATTTGCTTATCTCATCATTAATCGTCGCAAGCTAAAAGCAAAAGCCGATTTGCAAGCAGAAATTATTAAACAGCAAGATATTGCCTCTAAAGCCGTTTTGGATGCTGAAGAAAGGGAACGCAGGCGTATTGCCGGAGATTTACACGATGGCGTTGGCCAAATGTTATCTGCAGCGTTAATGAACCTCAATGGACTTTTCGATAAACTTAAGCTGCAAACCGATATTAATCTGCAAGCAGAACAAGCTTTAGCACTTGTAAACGAAAGTTATGATGAAATGCGTTCCATCTCGCACCAGATGATGCCAAATGCATTGATTAAATCGGGGCTAGCATCGGCAGTGAAAGAATTTATTGGGAAACTAGATCAAGACAAACTCAAAGTTACCTTAGAAACGGTTGGCTTAAACGAAAGACTGGACGAACAAACAGAAACCGTAATCTATCGTGTTATTCAAGAAACGGTGAACAATGTGGTTAAACATGCCGAAGCTTCCAAGCTTGATATTCAAATCATCAAGGATGAAGAAGGAATTTCGGTTACCATAGAAGATAATGGTAAAGGTTTCGACAAAAACAAAGTTGATATAAAAGCTGGCATTGGACTAAGCAATATCTATTCTAGGGTAGAATTTTTGAAAGGTACTGTGGATATTGATTCGACTGAAGGCAAAGGAACTTTAGTGGCGATACATCTGCCTTAATTTTAAAATTACGGTTTTATACCTCCCTCTTTGATTCTCCCTCCAAAGGGAGATATTTGGCGCCTATACGATATACTTATCCCCCTCTTTGAGGGGGCAGGGGAGGATTTCATATAATAAACTAAATCCCTATTTCTTCTCGATATTCTTGCTGCAGCTCCATTAAACATTTAGCACATAAACAGCCATCAAAAAGCTCGCTAACGTATTGCACCTCATTAATAGTCAACTGAACCACGCTGCATTGACATTTGGTATAAGCATTTGCTTTGCATTCAATAGCAGTTCCACATCGCTCGCAGGCAATAATTTCGTGTTTGCTATGGATTAGTGATTTGTTCATTAGTTTATCGCGTTCACTAGTTCACTTTTACTTAGCAATTAAGACTAATCTACCAATGGCTAATGAACTATTGAGCTAAGAGCAAAAGTACGGACAAAAAAATAAGGTTCTGAACTTTATGTCCAGAACCTTATTATTATTGCTTTATCATGAAGTTCTTCTCAAAACTAATGAACCAATGACTAGTGAACTATTGAACCAATATTATCCAGAACAGCTAATACAACCTTCTTCCATGGTACAAACTGGTCCATCGATAATTTCCTCTGCAACTTGGTTTTGAGGAATATTTGCTGGAATTACAGCCTCAATAGCTTTACCACCTTGATTTTCTACAGTGAATTTAACCGCTTGCGAAGCTGCTTGCGTACGTAGGTAGTACATACCAGTTTTCAATCCTTTTTTCCAAGCATAGAAGTGCATTGAAGTAAGTTTTGAAGTATTCGGTGCATTGATAAACAAGTTCAACGATTGAGATTGACAAATGTATGCACCTCTATCAGCCGACATATCGATGATGTTCTTCATCTTAATCTCCCAAACTGTTTTGTACAATTCTTTGATGTAATCAGGAATTTCAGCGATGTCTTGGATAGACCCGTTAGCTAAGATAATTCTATCTTTCATTTGTGGAGACCACAAACCTAAAGCTACCAAGTCTTTCAACAAGTGTTTGTTTACCACAATAAACTCACCACTTAATACTCTACGAGTGTAAATATTCGAAGTATATGGTTCGAAACATTCGTTGTTACCCAAAATTTGAGAAGTTGAAGCTGTAGGCATTGGTGCAACCAATAACGAGTTGTAAACACCTTTTTTCACCACACGTTTTCTCAAGCTTTCCCAATCCCAACGGTTGCTATCTGGCGTTACATTCCATAAATCAAATTGGAACTGACCTTTTGATAATGGCGAACCTTTGAAAGTTTTGTAGGCACCGTGTTTCTCTGCCAAATCAGCCGAAGCAGTCATTGCAGCGAAATAGATGGTTTCGAAAATATCTTTGTTCAATTGTTTAGCTGCATCACTTTCGAATGGATAACGCATCAAGATAAACGCATCTGCCAAACCTTGTACACCTAAACCAATTGGACGATGACGCAAGTTCGAGTTTTCCGCTTCTTTAACCGGGTAGTAGTTATAGTCGATGATCTTGTTCAAGTTTAATGCCGCTTGATAAGTTACATCGTATAATTTTTGGTGATCAAACTCACCGTTGATTACAAAACGAGGTAATGCTAATGAAGCTAAGTTACAAACCGCTACTTCGTCTTTAGAAGTGTACTCGATAATTTCAGTACATAAGTTAGATGACTTAATTGTACCTAAATTTTGTTGGTTTGATTTCGCATTAGCCGCATCTTTGTACAACAAATAAGGTGTACCAGTTTCAATTTGTGAATCTAAAATAGCAAACCAAAGTTCTTGTGCTTTTACAACTTTACGAGCTCTACCTTCTTGCTCATATTTCACATAAAGCTTGTTAAATTCTTCGCTATGGCAATCTGCTAAACCTGGTGCTTCGTCAGGAGAGAATAAGCTCCAATCGCCATTTTCTTCCACACGTTGCATAAACAAATCATTGATCCAAAGTGCATAGAACAAATCACGGGCACGCATTTCTTCTTTACCGTGGTTTTTACGTAAATCTAAAAACTCGAAAACATCGGCATGCCAAGGCTCTAAATAAATTGCAAAAGCACCTTTACGTTTACCACCACCTTGGTCTACATAACGGGCTGTATCGTTAAATACACGTAGCATCGGCACAATACCGTTACTTGTTCCGTTAGTTCCGCCAATGTATGCTCCCGTAGCACGGATGTTGTGGATGCTTAAACCAATACCGCCAGCGCTTTGAGAGATTTTAGCAGTTTGCTTTAAGGTATCATAAATACCTTCAATGCTGTCATCTTGCATAGTTAACAAGAAACATGACGACATTTGAGGTTTAGGTGTAGCCGCATTGAATAATGTAGGCGTTGCGTGAGTAAACCAGCGCTCGCTCATTAAGTTATAAGTTGCAATTGCGCTTTCGATATCTTCTTTGTGGATACCAACTGCCACACGCATAAACAAATGCTGAGGACGTTCTACAATTACACCATTAACTTTTAATAGATAAGATTTTTCTAAAGTTTTGAAACCGAAGTAATCGAAACCGAAATCTCTATCATAAATAATTGTACTGTCTAAAACATCAGCGTTGTCTTGAATTACTTGCCAAATATCATCAGCAATTAAAGCAGAATCTTTTCCTGTTTTTGGATCGATGTATTTATACAACAACTCCATTGTTTTAGAAAAAGATTTTAAAGTGTTTTTGTGCAGGTTAGACACGGCAATACGTGAAGCTAACAAAGCATAATCTGGATGTTTTGTAGTTAACGAAGCTGCTGTTTCTGCCGCTAAGTTATCTAATTCTGAAGTAGTTACACCATCATACAATCCTTCAATTACCTTTCTGGCAACATCAATAGGATCTACTAATTCAGCATTAAAACCATAGCACAGCTTCTCGATACGAGCTGTAATCTTGTCAAATTTTACCGGTTCTTTACGGCCATCTCTTTTTATTACAAACATCCTTTACAAAATTTTAGGTGCATATTTACACAGCGGCACCTGGTTTCAAACTATTTTATTGTATCAAGTAATTAGTATCAAGTATCAAGACTGGGTTCCTAAACCTTCCACCTTCAACCCGTCTACCGTATACCTTTAAAAATCCTCATCAAGTGAAAAAGCTTGTGCTTTGTCTTCCGAAGAAGTCAATACACCGCTTTTTTGGTAATCGCCCACACGTTTTTCGAAGAAATTGGTTTTGCCTTGCAGCGAAATCATCTCCATGAAATCGAATGGATTGGTAGCGTTATAAACTTTCGAGTAACCAAGTTCAGCTAACCATCTGTCGGCTACAAACTCGATGTATTGTTTCATCAAATCTGCATTCATACCAATTAATTTAACTGGCAAAGCATCAGTAATGAAATCTTTCTCAATTTCTACTGCATCTTTAATGATGGTATGTACTTGTTCTTCGCTCAATTTGTTTTGCAACATACTGTAAAGCAAACAAGCAAATTCGCAGTGCGAACCTTCATCTCTAGAAATTAACTCGTTACTGAAAGTTAAACCAGGCATTAAACCACGTTTCTTCAACCAAAAGATTGAGCAGAAACTACCGCTAAAGAAGATACCTTCTACAGCAGCAAAAGCCACTAATCGTTCAGCAAAGGTTCCGTTATCTATCCAACGTAATGCCCATTCTGCTTTCCTTTTTACAGCTGGCACAGTTTCAATAGCGTGGAACAATCTGTCTTTCTCCTCAGGATCTTTAACGTAAGTATCAATTAACAAAGCATAGGTTTCCGAGTGGATGTTTTCCATCATGATCTGGAAACCATAATAGCAACGTGCCTCTGGAATTTGAACTTCGCTCATGAAATTCACCGCTAGGTTTTCATTTACGATACCATCACTAGCAGCAAAGAAAGCTAAGATGTGTGAGATGAAATGACGTTCGCCACTGTTCAAATTCTCCCAGTGTTTGATATCATCAGAAAGGTCAATCTCTTCTGCCGTCCAAAAACTAGCTTCAGCTTTTTTGTACATTTCCCAAATTGCGGGAAACTTGATTGGCAACAGCACAAAACGGTCTTTGTTTTCTCTTAGTAATAATTCGTCTTCCATAATCGCTTTTTTCTTAAAAATTCTTTACAGCAAATACTTTATTCAGTTCTTATACAGATTAACAGCCCAAAAAGCAGCACTTAGTTTAAAGCTTGGAAAGACTTAAAAAATCCGTCCTTTTTAATAAACTAAATAACAATTAGTTAAACAATAATTTGGGTGTTTTCTATTAAAGAACTTCGTATAACAAATATAGAAGTTGAGGGATTTTTTGGGGCTTAAAGTTGTTAACATGCTCCCAAATCTGTGGGGATTTCTCATCAGATTTCCGTCAGAAACATGGAGAAAAAAAGCTAATTATTTCTTTTTAAGCACTTAGAGAATCAAAACAAGTGTTAATAATTTTAGAAAGTGTATAAATTACATACACTTTTAATCGAGCACATAAGCAATTTCTACACGGGCATAACCTAAGCGATAAATACCTAATTCTTGCGCTGCAGCCTTAGAAATATCCAAAGAAAATTTCTTACTGAAAGGTCCTCTGTCGTTTACCCTCACTTCTACAGTTTTTCCAGTACGCAGGTTTTTTACTTTAATGATGGTACCGAAAGGCAATGTACGATGTGCAGCTGTAAATTTAGCAGCACGATAACGCTCGCCACTGGTTGTTTTTCTCCCTTCGAATTTCTTAGCGTAGTAAGTAGTGAAGATGGTTTTTTTGATTGTATCCGCAGGCTTGGCAGTAATCTCCTGCGCTTGCGCCGCAAAAGCCAACAAACATAAAAGCAATATTAATCTTATCGGTTTAAGATATTTCATCAATATACTATTTAAGACCAGCCACTCAATCTAATGAATTGGGCAACAAATATAACAAAAGACCTGATTTGTAAAAACTTAGTCTCCTATAAAAAACAAAGCCCTCCGATTTTCATCAGAGGGCTTTAAATTTTGTTTAGCTAAAATTACTCAGCTACTACTTCGAAAGGAACTTTTACTTTAACTTCTTTATGTAAGTTTAAGTTAGCTACGTATTCACCTAAGGTTTTAGGCTCAGTTTCAAAAGTAATACGACGACGATCAACTTCAAAACCTTTAGCTTTTAATGCGTCAGCCACCTGGATAGTGTTTACAGCACCAAAGATTTTACCAGTTTCACCTGCTTTAGCACCGATGCTTAATTTAACATCAGCTAATTGAGCAGCTATGCCTTCAGCATCTCTCTTAATTTTTTCTTGTTTAAAAGCAGCTTGCTTTAAGTTCTCTGCTAATACTTTTTTCGCAGAAGGAGTTGCTAAAATTGCAAAACCTTGTGGAATTAAGTAGTTACGACCAAAACCAGGTTTTACCGTAACGATATCATCTTTTTCACCTAGTGATTTGATATCTTGCTTTAAAATAATTTCCATTGCTCAGCTCCTATTTTAATTGGTCAGTAACGAAAGGCAACAAACCTATGTGACGAGCACGTTTTACTGCTTGAGCCACTTTACGTTGAAACTTCAAAGAAGTACCAGTTAAACGACGAGGTAGAATTTTACCTTGCTCATTAACGAATTTCAATAAGAAGTTTGCGTCTTTGTAATCGATATATTTAATACCATTTTTCTTAAAACGGCAATATTTTTTTCTGTTATCCTCCACTTTTGGAGCAGTAACATATTGGATTTGATCTCTTGCCATTACGCTGTAGCCTCCTCTTTCTTAGTTTTGTTAAAAGCTCCACTACGTTTTTTCTCGTTGTAAGCAACCGCGTGACGGTCTAATCTTACAGTTAAGAAACGTAAAACACGCTCATCGCGTTTAAGCTCTAACTCTAACTTGCTAATTACCTCACCACCAGATTTATATTCTGTAAGGTGAAAGAATCCGTTTCCTTTCTTTTCGATTGGATACGCTAATTTTCTCAAACCCCAATTATCTTCTGCGATAATTTCGGCTCCGCCATCAGTAAGAATGCTTGTAAATTTAGCAATTGCCTCTTTTGCAGCATCTTCTGACAACAACGGGGTAAGAACGATAACAGTTTCGTACTGATTCATTGTTGTATTTTAATTAATTTTTTAATTTTTCCGTCTTAAAACGGGCTGCAAATGTAGCAATATATTTCTATAAATCAAAGCGTTGTTTTGATTTAGAAGGAAGTTTATTTCTTATCTCACCATTTTATAAAGATAAACTACAAAGCCAAAAGACAGCCTGGCACAAACTAAAAGATTTTGGAGCGTTTTCATTGTGCAAAGAACGATTTAAAACTTTTAATTTTAAATACCCATAATAGGGTATTTTATAAAAAAAAGCACCGCCAAATGACGGTGCTTTTACTCTCTCTTACAAATTGCCCTTTTTAGAGCTTAATCGTTTCAGAAAACTCTTGTCCTTTAGAAGAAATTACAAAAGTCAACTCTTTTGATGTAGTTCTACTCACATCAAATTTTTTGATTGTTTTAGCATCGCTGCTGTAAACATCATCATGAAGTTTTTCGTTATACTCGTTATAGATGGTAATAGCCACCTCGCCTTTGCAAGTACCATTTAAATCTAACGTTAACATTTCCTTTTCTTTAGTAAGTTTAGGACGTTTGATTTCGGTTACCGTTGGTTGCGAAAGCACTGCATTAAATGCATTAATTTTTATCTGATAGGCAACCAATTTAGCGTCAGACTCCATCTTTAACATGTAAGCTCCTTCTGGAAGAGAGCTTAGGTCGTAAGTTTGGAATTTATTACCAACCGTTTTGATATGATCTTCATAGATCACATCGCCATCTGCATTATATAAAACTACATCGAACTCTTTGACATCAGCGGTGATAAAGCTCACCCATTTGCTATTCTCTTTTGCAACCTTTACCAATAATTCGCTATCGTCTGCTTTTGCAAAATTCGCTGTTAAAACAGCAAGGACAACTAGGCTTAATTTTAATAAATTTTTCATCATTATATGTATTTAATGTTAGTACCTTTTTAACAATAGCAAATTTAAGCCAGTATTTCATGATATTTATGTTGCAAATTCACTAAAACATATGCTATTTTAACCAAATAATAGCAACAAATAATAACATAAGTTAAAAACACATATTTTTATTATTAACTTAGCGTTATCAAATGAAAAAGATTAAACCTAGTTTCGAGATAATTGAACCGTCTTTTGGCAGTTCGTTTTATTATTCAAAATACCAGCAAAATGCCAACAACAAAGCCCACGTGTGGCATTACCATCCAGAAATTGAAATGGTGTTTGTAAATGGAGGTACTGGCAAAAGGCAAATAGGCAGTCATATCTCTTATTTTACCGAAGGTGATTTGATATTAATAGGTAGCGATTTACCGCATTGCGGATTTACCGATGAAACCACAGGCAACATTAATGAAGTGGTAATACAGATGAAGCCTGATTTTTTAGGCAGTTCATTTTTGAAACTGAAAGAAACCAAGGGCATTGCTAATTTATTTGAGAAAGCAAAGTATGGAATTGCCTTTGGTGCTGACACCATTAAACTTGTTGGTCCTATTTTAGAGAAAATGAATAATATGTGGCCCTTTGAAAAGTTAATGGCACTGCTAGGTGTGCTCCGTGAACTGGAGCAAGCGCCAGACTACAAACTTTTAAATGCCCAAAACTTTTCTTTGGAAATGCAGGCGCAAGACAATGATAGGATTAACATGGTTTTCAATTACGTTAAAGATCATTTTACAGAAGAAATTAGCTTAGACCAGATTGCTGAAATGGCCAGCATGACTGTGCCTGCCTTTTGTAGGTACTTTAAAAAGATGACCAAAAAGACTTTTACCAAGTTTGTGAATGAATATAGAGTGGTTCATGCTTCGAAACTTTTGGCCGAAAAACCTACCAGCATATCCAATATTAGCTACGAAAGCGGCTTCCACAATTTCAGTCATTTTAATAAGATATTTAAGGAGTTTACAGGGAAGAGTGCTTCGCAGTACAGGAAGGAGTTGAAATCGATTATATAGTAGACAGTTTTCAGTTGACAGTTTACAACTTGTAAAGCCCCTTATCTCCAAAAGCTGTGGTTTTATTTAAGGCTTCGGCATATTCTTTGGCTTTGGCGGTATTTCCCTTTTCTTTGTAAACCTGATATAAACTATGGCTATGCACATTGTACACTAGAAGGCTTGTTTCCATGGTCATGCTGCGCAAGCACCACCACATTTACAAAAAGCGAACAAAAAAAACAACAATTACATTTTTTCCTTTATAAACGTGTCGAAATCTGGCAGCGTTTTATCTTCATAAATTTTTACCAGTTGACTAAATTGGAAGTAGCCGTACTTATAAGGATCGACACTTAGTTTAGCATAGTTTGCAGTAAAATAAGTTCGTTCATCTTCGCCAGTTGGTACAGGGTTGCTTAGCTGCTTGAGGATAATTTTAGCGTATTTATAACAGGCATCAAGTTCTTTGCGTTTCCCTATTTTTTTCCAATACAATACAGCAACTACATTAGCAAAATACTCATTATCATATTTATCTGCTATAGTTTTTTGAGCAGATGTTTGGGCTGCATGACCTAATTCGTGAGCTAAATAAAAGCCATTAAATAGCAAGCCAAATACCTTTACGCCTTCATTTTCGCTTCCTGCTAATTTGTAAAAGAAATCTTTTTGCGGGGCAATAACTTGGCTCCAAAGTGGTAGATTTACCACATCCTGCCTTGAATTGTAAAAAATTAAGAAAGGTTTGGTATTTAAAACACCTGTAGTTTTCAGTTTTAAATCTGGCTTTATTTTATTTACATCAACAATAAACTGTTTAATTAACAAGTTTGCATTATCAACTAATTTTGCAGAGTCGGTATGGGTTTCGAATAATTTATTTTGAGCTGAAACAGATGTACCTACTAGACAAAGAAATACAAGAATTCCGATGATTATTTTTTTCATTTTATTACTTTTTAGTAGTGATTACTGATTTATTTAATAAGGCTATACCCAACCAATAAGCAGGCGATAAGGCAATAGCGGGAACCATAAAAGGAAAATAGAATTGAAAGCCTTTAACCATACATGCCACACAAAAACCGATACCGATTAAGCAAAACAGACTTAATGCTACTGCAACCCACTTTTTAATTATAGCCTGTTGATACAAAACAATACCTAGCCAAGCCGCAATTATATAGGGTAAAATACGGCCAACTGCTCTCCAGTGATGGTAAAAATTATAATTAGAAAAAAAATCGTTCACATTGTTGCCATCATTTACCCATTGATTGAGTTGCGCACTGAAAGTGAAAGAGTCATAATAATCCCAAATTGCAATAGGTATGGCTATCAATAAAGGAACTATTATACCTTTCTGTAGCACACTCATCTTCGCCCAAAATGATTTGATCAATGTAATTACTCCTACAGCAAAAACCATTACTGCAACAAGTAAAATCACATATCTAAATTTCTCTAACGCTGCAGCCTGCAACAACACTGCACCTTCTTTAGGCGGCCCCATGTGCAAAGGAATCATTACCAAAATGCCTAATGCAAATAGTAGCCAGGCAGCTCGTTCAACAGCAGAATCATATACTCCTGATTTCTGATTTTGAGCATTGACAACCAAAGCACCCAACAAAAGGATTACAGAAATAACAGCACAGCCTATTAAATAACCAGAAAAATTAGTGTTATCTACAATCAAGTAGAAGTTTTCCAAAATTGGAAAAGTTGGCGCCAACACCAAAAAGATATTGACCAACACAATAAATGCCTTTTTAAACATCAGTAGATATTTTATTAGATGACAGTTCCTAGTTGCTTTGCAAAATCTGCATGGTTCCAATTTACGGAGATGTAATCGATGAGATTATTTTGACTAATCCGAAAGATAAAAATGTGGTCACTATCGAATTTTTCTCCTTTGTTTTCGATACCTGCAAAATCCTTGGCCTGCGTACCACGAATAACAACCTGGCAACGAACTGTATTTTTATCATCGGCAACTGCTGCATCAAGTGTATTATCTAAATCGGGAAAACTATCTAGCAACATAGACCAAATTGCTTTACCAAGCTCATGAATTTTACCCTTACCACTCTCGCCCAAAGGGATAAAATCTATCAAACCTTCCGCATCACAACAATTTAGCATTTTCGCTATGTTTTGTTGCTGGTAAGAAAGCATAAATTGTACGCAAATGTTCTTAAAACTAATGGTCTGCTGTTGTTTAATGTTTGTTTCCATAAGAGATTTATTTATAACCAAATATTGCAAAAAGAGGTATGCGCTAATTGTAAAAAAACGTCAATTACATCTATGTTAAATTTTCTGGTTTTGGTTTACTAATGAAATTTGCCAGTTCTACATTATCCTGCAAATATTTTTCTGGACTTCGGCCTGTAAATTCAATAAAATCTTTAATAAAATGAGATTGGTCATAATAATCGCATTCTGTTAGTACCTGCTGCCAATCTACTTTTTTCTTGCCCGCAACTAAATTGGCTAAAAAACTTAAGCGTCTAATTCGGGCAAAATATTTAGGACTTAAGCCAACTTTCTTGAAGAAATTACGCTCAAAACTCCGTTTAGACATACAAACTGTTTTCATCAAGTCGTTAATTTGTATAATACCATTAGCTTCAACAATTTTGTTTGCAGCGGCATCTATAATATCTGGCTTTATATCTTTAAGATTAATCTCTGCTAAAACGAATTTCTCCAAAAGCTCTACCTTTTGCACTGCGGTTTCTGCCTGTTGCAACCCATCAACATAATTTTTTAAAAAGGCCTCTTCAAATACATTTGAAAGTGGCATCCGCTCTTCTGTATATTCATAAATTGGCAAATGATACAACGAAGCCAATGCAGCAGGCTTAAACACAATTCCAGCTACATTTAAATGCCCAGAAATATGAAGTTTGTAGCTATAAATAGATTGGCCGGCAATAAATTGCTGAGGTACCTTGAGCCTGTCATACTTTTTGTTCTCAATTGAATAGCAATCGCCTAAATTAAATACTACAGAACAAAATCCGTTCGGTGGCGACTCGATTACCATGCTTTCTCCTTTAGGTAAATCTATTTCCCAGAGGTAATAACATTCTATAAATGAATGCAGTTTATCACAGGGATTAAACTTTCTGTAAATCATAGGGGGTTTATTTCAAATAAGTAGTAAAACTAATTTAGCGTTTTATTTTCAATAAGCTATAAAACTAGTGTACAGCACATTAACCCATTTTTTCAACATTCCAGCTTTCCCACATTTCAACTCCATAAAATTTCCTTATTTTCGTGCCGATGGAAAATTTTATTGTTTCTGCCCGTAAATATCGCCCAGCTACGTTTGAAACCGTGGTTGGTCAGCAGCATATTACCGGAACTTTAAAAAATGCCATTAAAAACAACCAGCTGGCGCAAGCTTTTCTATTTTGCGGACCGCGAGGTGTGGGTAAAACTACCTGCGCCCGTATTTTGGCGAAAACCATTAACTGCACCAGCTTAACACCAGAACAGGAAGCCTGCGGCACTTGTGAAAGCTGCCAATCTTTCCAATCGGGACATTCTTTTAACTTTCACGAACTAGATGCGGCATCTAACAACTCTGTTGATGACATCAGAAGTTTGATTGAGCAAGTTAGGATACCGCCACAAGCTGGAAAATATAAAATCTATATCATAGATGAGGTTCACATGTTATCTACAAGTGCTTTTAACGCATTTTTGAAAACATTGGAAGAACCACCTCCGTACGCTATTTTCATTTTAGCAACTACAGAGAAACATAAAATATTACCTACTATTTTATCTCGTTGTCAGATATTTGATTTTAACAGAATTCAGGTTGATGATATTTCTAATCACTTGGCTAAAATTGCCGAGAGGGAAAGCATTGCTACAGATAACGATGGCTTGCATATCATTGCACAAAAAGCTGATGGTGGTTTGCGTGATGCGCTATCGATGTTTGACCAGATTGTTAGCTATACCAATAGAAATGTAACTTACAAAGCGGTAATTGCAAATCTGAATATTTTAGATTACGATTACTACTTTAAGCTGACCGATTTTTTAACCAGCGGCGATGTAAGCAATACTCTCCTACTTTTCAATGAAATATTGAATAACGGATTTGATGGCAATAACTTTATTAACGGATTAGCTGGTCACTTTAGGAATTTATTGGTTGGAAAAGACAACCAGACTATACAATTATTAGAAGTAAGCGAAAACATTAAGCAGAAATACCTGGCACAAAGTAACGGTGCCAATTTAGGTTTCATTTTAACTGCGTTGAATTTAGCCAACCAATGCGATCTTAATTACAAGAACAGCAAAAATCAACGGTTGCAAGTAGAGTTGGCACTCATTAAAATGTGCCACATCCCATCTGTAATTCAACTCGCCAACACAGCAACTGACCAAGATCAGGATAAAAAAAAAACTTTAGTTAGTTCTGGAGAAGCTGAAAGCTTAAAGACTAAAGACCAAAGCGAAACAAAAGTTGAAAGCCCGAAAGTTAGTAGCCCAGCGCCTGTAGAAAAGTCAGCAGTGGTAGCCCCACAAGCTACACAAGTAGCGCCTCCCAAAGTAGAAGCACCAACAGCTAGCGCACCACCTACCTCCCCTATTAAGATACAGCCCTTAGCTAAGAATATTGGAGGCTCGTTAATTCCTTCGTTAACAGATTTTAGCAATAATGGCAATTTAGACGGCGACGATAAAGGTCCGCAATATGTTAGTGGAAGCGATAAGCAAGCTTTTACGCAAGAACAGTTTATGGCTGTTTGGAAACAGTGTATTCAAAAGGCAAGTAATGAAGATAAAATTCATTTATTTACCTTGTTAAGCAGCAACGAACCTGTTTTAGATGGCTTCGATATTATTGTTTCTATAGAAAATATAGCACTCGAAAGTACTTTGCAAGATGAAAAAATTGAGTTGCTTAACTTTATCAGGTCGCAACTCAAAAATTTCGACATACAGATTGTGACCAAACGTATAGAACCTAAGCTAAGCGACCGAATTTACACCAACAAAGACAAGTATGCCTATTTGGTAGAAAAAAATCCGCAGCTAGAAGAGTTCCGCAAACGCTTTAATTTGGATTTACTGCCTTAACGCGGCAAATCATTTTTCGGATACCCTTCCTCATCCAAATCGTCCCTTAAATCTTCTTCGGTTTGCGCCAATAATTTATCTGCTGGGTCTAGCAACACACTTTCGCCACTTTCATCAATATGCATGGCGTTGCTTTCCAACTGCTCGTCAACCTCTTCATCATCACTATAATCCTTGCCCGCATAGCGGTTGGCCTCATCGTAAGTAGATATGCTGTCTTCGCCATTTGGCGCCGAAGTATCATAAGGTAGCGGATGATCGTAATCCTTTTCCTCGCCCTTTACATCAAACTCGAAACTATTTTTATCCTTATCGTAAGACAATTCGTTAAAATCTTTGGTTTCTCCCAAATCGCTAGCGTGCAATTTGTCTTTAGCTGGTTTTCGATTATCCATAATACATTTGTTTTTTATAGATAACTTCTGTTTTGTAATTTTTGTTTTGTCATTTCATTGCTTAGCATTTGAAGCGCAGTTGCACAAGCTTTTAAGTTCCGATAGTCCTGCTTTCTCTCCATAGTTTCCACGCACAGGCCAATTGGCTATTCCGTTCAATCAGGGCTATTCAACCTAAATCACTGCGATCAACCAACAAGCATGGCGCAAAAAAAGAGCGTATCACAGCTAGAAAATGAAAACAAAATTCTTTAAACGAAACATAATTTGCTACTTTTATTCCATACACTAATCAAAATAAGTACAACATGGCAAAGCCTTGGTTCACCTTATAAGGGCAACTTCATAGTTTCCACATCCTTTTCGAAGACAATTTTTCAATTGCTCTTCTTGTTTGTTGTATAATTTTTTCAATCAAATTTTATGGATAATAACAAATGGTTAAAAACCTATTTGTATATATGGACTGGGCAGTTCGTATCAATGCTTACCAGCTATGCTGTACAGTTTGCAATTATAATTTGGCTTAGCTTAAAATACGAATCTGCACAGGTTTTGGCTTACGCTGGCATTGCTGGAATGCTACCTCAAGCCCTAATTGGCCCTTTTGCAGGTGTATTTATAGATCGCTGGAACAGAAAAAAAGTAATGATTTTTTCTGATGCGTTTATAGCCACATGCGCTTTAGCGATGATATTTATTCTTCGAAATGAGACAGTTAACCTCGTATGGATCTATGTAATGCTAGCTTTACGCTCGGTAGGTAACGCGTTTCATGCACCTGCCCTCCAAGCTGTGGCCCCACTCATCGTTCCAGAAGACCAATTGCTTAGGCTTTCAGGCATTAATCAGGTTTTGCAATCGGTAAGCAGCATCGGCGGACCAGCAGTTGGCACATTAGCCATTACCTACCTTTCTATTTCAAATGTGCTGTATCTAGATATCATTGGAGCTGTGGTAGCAATTTCATCCTTACTATTTGTCAGCATTCCTCATCTCAAGGCAACAACAAAATCTTCAATTAGCGTTGTTTTACAAGAACTTAAAGATGGATGTAATGCAGTTCTAAAAAACAGAGGCTTAAGTTTCTTGTTCCTTTACGCTATGCTGATCACTTTTTTCATTATGCCAGCAGCAATTATGTTCCCCTTGCTTACCATAGGGCATTACCAAGGCGGAAAATGGGAAATGAGTTTAATAGAAATAGTTTGGGGAATTGGAATGCTAGTTGGCGGCAGTGTTTTAGGGATATTTAAAGTTAAATTATCAAAAATTGTGCTGATCAATTCAATGCACTTGGTATTAGGGCTAACATTCGTGTTATGTGGTGCATTCCCATCAGAATGGTTTATAGGTTTTGTTTTGGCAACCACTTTTGGTGGGCTTGCATTATCTATTTTTTCTGCCTGCTTTACCACTGTATTGCAAATAGAAGTAAGTCCCAATATGCTAGGTCGCGTATTCTCTCTCTACTTCAGCGTGGCAGTTTTGCCAAGCGTAGTCGGACTGCTCTTTACTGGATTAATTGCAGAGAAGATAGGCGTTAATAATGCCTTCTTAATCTGTGGAGGCTTAGTAATCGCTATCGGCATTATCTCTTTCTGCACCCCCTCGTTAAAGCGACTTGGAAAAACAAAAACGCAGATTAAAAACAATTAGTTAAATGTTTACATTAAAAAGATTAAAATGAAAATTAAAGATATTCAACAGCTTGCCAAAGATCATGGCTTGCTGCTTAGCGAAGAAATGCAATTCAATGAAATGGGTATAGATTTTAAAGTTGGCTTTGCTACCGACTTAGACGGAAACCAATGGCTTTTACGCATTCCACGCCGTGACAATTTAGGAGAACAAATTGCGACGGAGAAACGTATTTTAGATCTCGTTAGCAAGCATCTTTCCGTAGAAGTTCCAAACTGGAAGATCGCTACTGAAAAACTGGTCGCTTATCCTTTGTTAAATGGCAAACCTACACTTACATTCGATGCAAAAACATACGAAGTGACTTGGAACATGAACAAAAATAATCCCAACTACGTTTCTTCTCTTGCCAAAGTTTTGGTTCAATTACATAGTATACCAGAGAGCCAAGCGGCACAAAACAATTTGAAGGTGATGAAGCCAATAGATCTAAGAAGTGAAATTGCCGACAGGCTGCAATTGGTAAAATCAGAATTGGGAATTAGCAAAGAGCTCGAAAACCGCTACCAAAAATGGCTCGACAACGATTTGCTTTGGCCCAACTTCACCCGCTTTATTCACGGCGATTTATATGCTGGTCATGTTATTACCAACGGAGAAGGTAATGTTACTGGCTTAATCGATTGGTCAACGGCACAAGTGAGCGACATTTCCCAAGATTTTTCTGGTCACGTATCCATTTTTGGTGAAGACAGTTTGAAAAAACTCATCTTGGAATATCAAACACAAGGTGGACAGGTTTGGGACAAACTATTTGAGCAAACGTTAGAACGTGCCGCCGCCGCTCCTTTGGCTTATGGTTTCTTCGCCATTGAAACGCAAGATGAAAACCATATCATTGGTGCGAAGGCACAACTAGGCGTTGGTTAAGGTTGAGTTTCCTTGTACACCAAACTTAAGTTTTCAATTATAGGCGGGTGTCCTCACCCGCCTTATTATTATCATTTAAATAGCTTCTAAATATCCGAATAATTGCATTACGCAAGCACAGCTATTTCTCTTTCCATATTTTGCCGAGCCTGTAATTCAAACTTTTCACAGAAATAATCAGTTTTATAAATCTTCGGCATTTTCAAAAAATGTGCTAACACCTTTTTTCGTCCTGGACGATACATAAAATCTGGATAAACCGCATACTCTTTTCTCACAGACTGGTAATACGTAACATAGTCTTCCCAATTCGTACCTAAGATAGATAGATCGGCATCTGTAAATAAATTGGTATCGCTATTGTCACTAAGTTGATGCGATTTGGTAGCTAATATTTGCTTCTCACAGCTTTCGATCATTTCGTTGGGCACACCTAATTTCCCCATCCTTTTTACCGCCAGCGCAGCACTTTTAGCTTCATTGTCTGATTTTGTCGCCTTGTAAACGACATCATGATAGTATAGCGAAAACAAAACCACATTCCATTGTAGAAACTGTTCTTTTACCTCAGTAATTTGTGTGAGCAAATGAGAAAGATGCTGCAGATTATGGTAGTGCCTATCTTTTCCGCTGTACGACTGCTCAATTTCATGCCAAAGTTCTTCAATCAATAACAAATTATCGGAATAACTATTTGCCAGCACAAAGAAGGTTTCTCTCAACATACATTACTATTTGATAGCCCCGTTTTGCAATTGTATTACTCTCTCCTGGTTCTTTATATAGCTCTCTATCGCTTTTGTACTTGGCAATTTGTTTTGATATTGCTCAATTAACGGCAAAGTTTTGGTGATCTTCAACAAACGGTGCAAGTCGGAAATCTTTTTATCTTTAACATCGATGGTATCCACCAATACTAAATGCCCTGCTATTTTTGTCTCATACGCCGCTTGTTTTTCCGTGATGAGTTGCTGAACTCGCTTTTTCAGCACCGAATCTGTGATTTGATCTGCCTGGAATTTTGCAGCACTGAAGTAAGCTTCATTTTTTCCATTAAAACCTTGAAATTTATTCAACGAATCGAACTTACTGCTTTTAACTTTCGTTATTTCATCTTCTATGTTCTTAAGATTGGCATCTTTCTGCAACAACTCATCATATAGCATCTCTAACAAATCGTATCTGCCTTTCTTCAAACTATATTCAATTCCAGTATCTTTATCAGAAAGTGCTTGCGGAACTTCTGCTGCATTTGTTTGAGGAGTTGATTTTTCTTTGCACGACATCAAAATTGTGAGCACGACAAAAAGCATTATAAAGTGTTGTTTCATTGCCAAGTTTATTTATTTATTGTAAACAAGATACGTGAATTTGTAGAATTCCTACGATAACAAATACCTTTACTTCGAATTACTATTAGATATCATAATATGCAAACAACAAGTGTTAAAGCTTTCGGTACTACGGCGCCCGAAGCAGATTTAGCTCCTTTGAGCATTAACCGTAGAGCAGTACAACCAAACGATGTAGAAATCGAGATTTTATACTGTGGCGTTTGCCATTCAGATTTACATACGGCCCGCAACGATTGGGGCGGCTCTATTTACCCTGCTGTACCGGGCCACGAAATTGTAGGAAAAGTTACTGCAGTTGGTAGTGCGGTTTCTAAATTTAAAGTCGGCGATTTAGCAGGTGTTGGCTGTATTGTAGATTCTTGCAAAACTTGTAGCAGTTGTCAGCAAGATTTAGAACAATACTGCTTAAACGGCTTTACTGGCACTTACAACGGGCAAGATTTACAATTAGGTGGACAAACCTTTGGAGGTTACTCTGAGAAAGTAGTGGTGAAGGAGGATTTTGTATTAGCTATACCAACAAACCTTGATTTAGCAGCGGTAGCTCCTTTGTTATGTGCCGGTATTACCACTTGGTCGCCATTAAAACACTGGAACGTAAAAGAAGGCAGCAAAGTAGCAATAATTGGTTTAGGTGGTCTTGGTCACATGGCCATCAAATTAGCTAAAGGCTTAGGTGCTGATGTAACTTTGTTTTCTAGAACACCAGACAAAACTGAAGACGCAAAAGCATTGGGTGCTGACCATGTAGTCATTTCTACAGACGAAGCACAAATGAAAGCGGTACGTGGACAGTTCGATGTAATTATTGACACTGTGCCTTATGTACACGATGTAAATCCTTATGTAGCTACGTTGAACATTAACGGAACTTTAGTTTTGGTAGGTTACTTAGGAGGTTTAGAACCAATTTTGAATACTGTTCCAATGATCTTAGGACGTAAATCGGTAGCTGGTTCTGTTATTGGCGGTATTGCCGAAACTCAGGAAATGTTAGATTTCTGTGGAGAAAAAGGTATTGTTTCTGAGATCGAAATCATCAAGATGCAGGAAATTAACGAAGCGTATGAACGTATGCTAAAAAGTGATGTGCGTTACCGTTTTGTAATTGACATGGCTTCGTTGAAAAACAGCTAAGTTTTTTTTTGCCACAGATGCACAGATGGAGAAAGCTATAATATCTAATCTTAAAATCATCTGTGCATCTGTGGCTAAACTAATCCGTCGTCCTCATATTTTCCCCATCCTTAAAGTGTAACCTAAAAAGCGATGTGCGTTACCGTTTTGTAATTGACATGGCTTCATTGAAAAACAGCTAAGGTTTTTTTGCCACAGATGCACAGATAGAGAAAGCTATAATATCTAATCTTAAAATCATCTGTGCATGTGTGGCTAAACTAATCCGTCGTCCTCATATTTTCCCCATCCTTAAAGTGTAACCTGCGGAAAACAAATCCCGATAGAATGGTTAAACCGCCAATAACCAAGAAAGTGTAGCGAAAAGCATTGTGTATTTCGTTGTGTATCAGCTTTACATCGCCCTGAAAAACCTTTAAAACTATTAGACCAAAAGCCACACCAAAGCCAATAGCCAATTGTTGGTTTACCGACGCTAACGAATTGCCACTACTGGTATGGTAATGGCGCAAATCGGCTATAGAAATAGAATTCATTGCAGTAAACTGTATCGAGTTAAAGAAACCTAGCATGGCGATGATTGGCATATACCAATAAATAGAAGTGTCAATTACTGGAATAGCCATGCAACAAATCAGCAAACCAATCATAAAAGTATTGAACATCAGTGTACGCCTATAGCCAAACCTATTTAGTATTTTGATGACGTTAGATTTAGCCAACATTGCCGTAAGTGCCATCGGAGCAACAATCCACCCAGAAGTTACTGCCGACTGCCCAAATGCAATTTGAATCATCATAGGCAACAATAATGGAACCGAGCTAATTCCCAACCTCGTGGCCAAACTCCCCACAATACCTACCCTAAAAGTTCGTACCTGAAACAGGTTTAATGGAAAAATCGGGTTTCTGTCTCTGCTTGCATGACGATAATAAAAGTACAGCATTAAAAAGCCTAGAAAAAATGCCAACAGCACCGGTGTCACATGGGCTGTGTTACCAAACATCTCCAAAGCAATGGACAAAAGCAATGATGCCGCAGCAAAAATCAGAAAACCTTTCAAATCAAAATCTATGATGGTAGACTTATAATCGGGCATAAACTTTATGCTCAAAATAATACCTAATAGTCCTATCGGGATGTTGATTAAAAATATCCAGTGCCAAGACAAATAATCTACCATGTAACCGCCCACCAAAGGCCCCAAAACTGGACCAATCAATGCCGGAATAATAGCGAAATTCATCGCTTTGAGCAATTCGTTTTTCGGGAAAGTTCTAATAAGCGCCAACTTCCCTACCGGCGTCATTAAACTACCACCTATACCTTGTAAAACTCTCGCAAACACCAACTGGGTTAAATTTTGCGAAAGGGAACAGAACAAAGATCCCAAGGCAAACAAGACCAACGATGCGATGAAGATTTTTTTAGTACCGAATTTATCTGCCAAAAAACCACTAACCGGCATAAACAGCGCCAAGGTAAGCACATAGCTGATAATCGCATTTTGCATATTCAGCGGCGATTCGTTCAAATCTTCGGCAATAGTTGGCAATGATGTATTGAGGATGGTAGAATCCAACATTTGCATAAAAATTGAGGTTGCCAAAATTATGGGCAGTAGTTTTTTCGTTAAGGTGATATTTTGTTCTGTATCGCTCAATTTAAGTTTACTTATTATGGTTAGTTTAATATGTTAAATAATACCCCGATCTTTCTAGATATATTCCTACCAGAAACAAACCCCATATTATTGTCCCAACTACAATGAGGATATATTGCTTTGCATTAAATGCTTTTTGTTCAACTACCACTAAGTCTGTCGAGTTACGTCTGGCAAAATTAAACGCATTAAACGGTGGTATAAAAAAAGCCACGATTAAAACCGAGACTAACCACATCGGATCAGGAAGATATGATAACAAGCTAAAAGCAATAATCCCTAAAAATAATAGTATAGGAGAATAACTAGATTTGTAGCCTTTAGTTTTTGCAAACTTTAGTATTCTTTCAAAGAGAGAAATCAAAAATAAGATGCCAAATATTGCCCTCAATGCAGGAAAAATATCTAGCCGTTGTTTCTGTTGGTAAAATCGCCAGGCTTTAAATGACCACCATACCGGATATAGACCTACAGAGATTATGGATAAGAATATAAATTTGTTTTCACTGATAATATATTGTACTTCGACCTGCTCGTCTTTTTCAATATTTATATCTTCGGCAATTAGTGATTGATCTTCCATGTTAATTTAGCTTGCACTAATTTACAATTAATATTATCTCAACCTTAAATTTCAGCCTTATTTTGCCAATAAACATCAATCTTTGTTTAACATCGAAGTCTTTTTTGTATCCTTCATAAAGATGTAAACTACAAGCGAAAAAGCAATACAAGCGGTGATGTACCAATAATAATAGTGCTCTACATCTTGCTTTTTAAATAGCAGCGCAACATACTCTGCCGAGCCACCAAAAACAGCTACGGTTATAGCATAAGGCAAACCCACGCCCAAAGCCCTAATATGCGTTGGAAATAGTTCGGCTTTTACAACAGCGTTGATGGATGTGTAGCCCGAAACAATAAGCAAGGCAATTATCAAGTAAACAAATGCCTCCCACATGCTAGATGCCCCGCTAAGACCATTCAATAAAGGAACGGTAAATAATGTACCAGTAATACCGAAGCCTAGCAACAGTGGTCGGCGACCAATTTTATCAGACAACAGTCCAAAAAGTGGCTGTATAATTGCGAAGATTAATAGCGATAAAAAGGAAATTAAAGTAGCTTCTTGCTTCGTTAAATTCACAGTGTTTACCAAAAACTTCTGCATGTAAGTGGTGTAGGTATAAAATGCCAAAGTACCTCCCAATGTTAAACCTATAACCGTAATTAAGGCTTTCGGATGTTTCAACAGCTCTTTAATAGAACCTTTTTTACGTTGCTCTGTACTTGTTTTTGCTGTAGTTTTTTCGAAAGATTCTGTTTCATGCAAGCTAGACCTTAAATAGAGTGCAATAACAGATAAGGCAGCGCCAATAACAAAAGGAATGCGCCATCCCCACTCGTGTAGCTGGGCTTCGGTTAAAAAAA
This sequence comes from Pedobacter sp., assembly GCF_031119335.1. Classification (GTDB taxonomy): domain Bacteria; phylum Bacteroidota; class Bacteroidia; order Sphingobacteriales; family Sphingobacteriaceae; genus Pedobacter. The sequence continues at coordinate 66,251 of NZ_JAVHXT010000013.1, read as the reverse complement.
GTTTCTGTAAAATGAGTTGTATACCAAGTGCTGTAAGCTGCCCGCCAATTAACGTTACATATTGAAAACTAGAGTAGAAACCTCTTTTATCTTTGGTGGCCATTTCACTTAAATAGGTTGCAGAAACACCGTATTCGCCACCTACACTTAAGCCTTGCAACAAGCGGGCTAAAAGCAACATCGCGGGAGCAAAAATACCTACAGTTTCATAAGTTGGGGTTAAAGCAATAAGTAACGAACCGAAAGACATTAACAAAACGGAAACTGTCATTGCTTTTTTTCTACCAATACGATCTGCAACTGTACCGAAAAGCCAGCCGCCAATGGGGCGCATTAAAAAACCAACTGCAAAAATGCCTGCTGTATTAAGTAACTGAGCCGTTTGATTATCATTTGGAAAAAATGAGCCCGAGAAATAAATAGCAAAAGCTGCGTAGGCATACCAGTCGTACCATTCTACCAAATTACCGATAGAACCTCCTACTATGGCTTTGATCCTATCTTTTGTTGATATTTCCTTTTCTAGAGCTTTGGTTGTCATTTTGGATTTCCTTCATTGGAAAGATACAACCTTGAAGCATAAGAAGCAAAAACAGCTTTCAGCTGACGTGCTAAGTGTAACATTTCTGCCTTCAAAAAGAAACCATCTTAACCAATCCACTATTTTTACTACTTTTATTTAGAAGATGACCTGAACATCATCTTTTATAAACAAAACAATTTCATTAATAAATCCGTTGCCTTAAACGATAGCCATCATTTATGAAGCAGGAATACAATTTTTCTCGACGGTTTTTCCTTAAAACCTCGTCGGCACTTGGTGCCTTGGCTTTCATCCCGAAAGGTGTAAAAGCATTTTATGAAGAGGTCAAAAACTTTATTGTTCCTAAAAAGGAGCAATTGCCCTTAACCATTTCCATCAATAAAAAAAGTTACGCCATCAAGGCGGATACCCGTACAACCCTATTGGATTTGCTTAGAGAAGATTTGAACCTCACGGGAGCTAAAAAAGGTTGCGATCATGGGCAATGTGGCGCTTGCACCGTGCACATAGATGGCGAACGTGTATTGAGTTGCTTAACTTTAGCTGCAACCGTTCCGGGGAAAGAAGTAACTACTATAGAAGGTTTGGCCAATGGCGATCAACTTCACCCCATGCAACAGGCTTTTATAGAATGTGATGGTTTTCAGTGCGGTTACTGTACGCCGGGGCAAATCATGTCGGCAGTGGCTTGCGTAAAAGAAGGTCATACCAAATCGGTAGCAGAAATAAAGGAGTTTATGAGTGGCAACCTCTGTCGTTGTGGTGCTTATAACGGAATTGTAGAATCTATTCAAAAAGTTGCTGCACAATGAGACCATTTCTATTTTCAAAATCATCGGCCATTAATCAGGCATTAGCGAAGAAAAACAATACTACGCAATACATTGCAGGCGGCACCAACTTGGTAGATTTGATGAAGAAAAATATCGCCGAACCAGAAAGCTTGGTAGATATTACATCGACTTTGTCTGCTAAGATTGAACCTACAGCCAAAGGCTTGCAAATTGGGGCAATGGTGCGCAACACGGCATTAGCAAATGATGCAACAGTAATGGCAAAATTTCCCTTGGTGTCCAAAGCCATTTTAGCGGGAGCATCTCCTCAGATACGCAACATGGCCTCTACTGGCGGTAATTTATTGCAGCGCACTCGTTGTCCGTACTTTTACGATGTAACCACTCCTTGCAACAAGCGCAAACCCGACTCGGGATGTAGTGCTATTCATGGTGAAAACAGGATGAATGCCATTGTAGGTTACAGCGAACAATGCGTGGCGGTACATCCTTCAGATTTATGTGTGGCTTTGGCTGCGCTAGATGCTACGGTAAAAACCCAAGATAAAAGCGGCAAAACTCAATCCATTGCATTTAAAGGTTTTCATCGCCTACCAGGAACTACGCCCGAAAAAGACAATAACCTTCCAGCAAATGCGCTCATCCATTCCATAGAGTTAACCGAAAATTCTTTTGCAAAGAACTGTGCTTATGTGAAAGTTCGCGACAGAGATAGTTATGCTTTTGCATTGGTTTCTGTAGCAGCAGCGCTTAACCTAAAAGGAAATCAGATTGTAGAAGCCAGATTGGCATCAGGTGGTGTAGCGCACAAGCCTTGGCGTTGGTTTGAAGCAGAACAATTCTTGAAAGGCAAAACCGCCAATGCAGCAAATTTTGAAGCTGCGGCCAACATCGCCATTAAAGGATTAAAACCCCTATCGCACAATGGTTTTAAAGTACTGATGCTAAAAGGTGCCATTGAAACCGCATTACAACAATGTTTAAATCCATAATTAAAAAGATATGGGATTTTTTGACGAACCGTATGATTTACCGACCGCCGCTGATGGCCGTGTAGAAGGTGTTGCCAAAGTAACTGGTGGCGGCAAATACGCAGCAGAATATAAAGTTGACGGACTTTGCCATGCTGTTTTAGTGGGCAGCACCATCGCCGCTGGCAAGATCAAAAGTTTTAATTTAGATAACGCAAAGCAAGTAGCAGGCGTGTTGGGCATCATTACTCATCTAGAGAAGCCGCTCGTTCCCGGGCTTGCCGATGAAGCCAAAATTAAGGAAGCTCGCTTGGGTTTAGCCGTTTTCCATACGGATAAAATCTTTTTTAAAGGACAACCCATTGCTTTGGTGATTGCCGATACTTTGGAAGACGCCACTTATGCGGCATCGTTAGTGACTGCCGAATATGAAAAAGAACCTGCAAAGCTAGATTTCGAACTTGCGCTTAAAAATATCCAACTTACTCCGGCCGGAAAAGACAGAGGAAATATTGAGGCGTTAAACAGTGCTCCTCATTCGGTAGAAGCAGAATACAACATTAAAGCAGAGGTGCACAACCCTATGGAAATGCACGCTACCATTGCCGAATGGAAAGCTGATGACAAACTTAAACTCTTCGATAAAAACCAAGGCGTAAACAACGTACAGCGCACTTTTGCCAAACTTTTTAATATTCCTGTAGATAACATCGAGGTAATTAGCGAGTTTGTAGGTGGTGGTTTTGGCTCTGGTTTACGAGTTTGGCCTCATGCGTTGGCCTGTATCATGGCTGCAAAATTGGTTAAACGTCCAGTAAAACTGATGTTGACCAGACCGCAGATGTTTCATTCGGTGGGTTATCGCCCTGCGGCTTGGCAAAAAATAAAATTAGGCGCCAATGCCGATGGCAAGTTTGTAGGCATCCATCATCAAGCTAAAAACGGTACTTCTGTTTACGAAAACTTCAACGAAGGCATTACCCGCGTAACCCGACTGATTTATCATTTCAATAATCTAAAGGCAGAAGCAGCAACAGTTCCATTAAACTTATCTACACCAACATGGATGCGTGGGCCGGGTGACTGTACGGGTGATTTTGCCATAGAAAGTGCCATCGACGAGTTAAGCTACAAACTTAAAATGGACCCTGTGGCTTTAAGGATGAAGAACTTGGCACTAGAAAAACATCCTGACAATGGTTTGCCTTGGTCTACCAACTACATTAACGAGTGCATTGAGAAAGGTGCGCAGATGATTAATTGGAAAGATAGAAAGGCAACACATTCGCAAACTATTGAAGGCGATTGGAGCATTGGCTACGGTATGGCGGTTGGTGCCTGGAACGCAGGTAGAGGAACGGCAAGTGCAGGCATTCAAATGCAGAAAGATGGCACCATTACCGTACAAACGGCGATGACGGACATTGGAACTGGAACTGGTATCTCGATGCAGAATATAGCCCACGAAAGTACAGGTATTTCTAAAAGTAAAATCAAAATTGAGTTGGGTAATTCGAACCTTCCTCCAGCTCCTAGTCAGGGTGGAAGTAATGGTTTATCTTCTATTGGTGGTGCTGTAGTGGCAGCCGTTAGTGCATTAAAATTAAAAATAGCCGAATACGCCACTATGCAAAACGAAGCTTTTAAAAATGCAGCAGCAGCTGATATTTTGTTATCTGATACCGGAGTTTCATTTAAAACGACAAATAATCATTTCATCAGTTACACTTCCCTTTGGGAGAAAAACAACCTGAATATTTTAGAAGTAGAAGCCAGTTCTGGCCCAGGTGCAGAGCGACAAAAATTTGCTTTCTGTTCTTCGGCAGCACATTTCTGCAAAGTGAGGGTTAACCGAAAAACTGGAAAAGTGAAGATTGAAAGGTTGGTAACGGTTTCTGATGGCGGTAAAATTATTAGCGAAAAAGCTGCCGCTAACCAAATGTCGGGCGCAGCAGTTGGCGGTATTGGTATGGCTTTAATGGAAGAACAACTTACGGATGAACGTTTGGGCACTTTAGTAGGCAATGATTTTGCAGGTTACCACTTCCCAGTTAACGCAGATGCACCAATTATTGAAGTAGCATTCATTAACAAACCAGACCCAAATATCAATCCGCAAGGTTCTAAGGGTTTAGGCGAAGTTGGAATTATTGGCACTGCAGCGGCAATTGCTAATGCCATTTACAATGCTACTGGTAAAAGGTTAAGAGATTTACCAATTACACCAGATAAGGTACTATTAGCTTAGCGTTTCGCTACTCTCTCCTTTTTAAGGAGAACCGAAGCACAGCGAGTTCATTAATACAAAAATCAATAAACAACTATTAATAGATGCCTGAAAGGCAGAGAGGTTTTTATAAGATTTAGACTTACGAAGTTTTGAAAACTTCGTAAGTCTTATGCGCCTTGTCATGTTGAGCTTGTCGAAACATCATTCAAAGAGTCTTCGAGAAGCTCAGACTGACAATTAGCATAGTTAGGCTAAACTACCAACTTTCATCGGCAGCATCTCTACGTTCTCTTTCGCTTAAACCGCCCTTGTTTTCGTCGCCTATCTTGCCATCTGCTTCTGCGGCGTCTGCTCTTTCTTTTTCAGACAAACCACCGCTCACCGTACCACTTGCCGAGGTGTCCATGTCATTCCCTGAATGATCTAAAGCTTGGAGATCTAATTCTGCCGCTTGTTCACGTTCCTTATCACTTAAACCCGAAAGCACATTTTCTTGAGATCTGATTTCAACTCTCGGTGTTGCTTCCTTCGTTTGGTCCATCTCAGCTTTCGCATTTTCGATTTGCTTATCTACGTGATCCCCTTGTTGTTCTGAATTATATTGATCTTGATTTTCCATTTTTATGATGATTAGTTATCAATTACCTAATCATCTAAAGCCACAAAAAGTTTTAATTTATATGAAATACATCTAAAATCTATACCAAGTATGTTAACCAAATTAAGTTATGGACGTTAATACGTCATTACAGGAACGAGGCAATCCTACAACTATGGCATGGCAACAAAACTTACGCTTTAAGATTTTTCATTTCTCAATATATTGTTTTCAGAGGTATTCAAGCTTGCTTCGCAGGTGCTTCGTACCTCGCAATGACGATACGCTTTAAAATAAAAACAGAAAAAAAGCATGAAACCTTGACATAATACGACCCCGTCGAGGTCGAACACGACTAAAAACTTGCACTATAAACATTTAACCTCCACGAGGTCTTTCCGTGTCTAAATTTATTCTATTAGTTATCCCCTTGGTTTAAAACCCAAGAATTATAAAGAGTATTACTTAATCCTACCCTGCTCATTCTCCAATGCCGAACTTCGGGTTCTCGGCCCTTTAGAATTGCCGCTGCTAAACCTGTAACTAAAATTAAGCCTTACCTGTCGAGTTTCGAAATAGCTAAAGTTACGAATGTACAAATCGCCAACAGATTGTACTGAATTACCTTGGATACCTTTATAGATATCTGCAAATATCAATCTAATCGTGGCCTTATCGTTCATCAAATTACGCTGCAAGCCCAAATCTATTTGCCCCGTAGCTCTATGGAATTGGTTTGCCCCAGCTAATTTCCTCGAATTGTATATACCAACCAATTCGGCATTAAATCGGTAAGGCAGTTTAAAGCTTTGCTGTAAATTTAGTCGACCTGCAAATTGTTGCAAATCCAACTTTCTTCCTCCTCCAAAATCAATGTCATTATTAAGCCCAAATAAAACGCCATTAAAAGTGATATTCCACCACTTTGCAGGACTTAATGTTTGGGTTAGCGTTAAAGCCAAATGCTGTTGCACGCCCAAATTTCGGGGTGTCATCACAATTTTGCTATCATCAACCTTGTCTGTTACTTCCACACTAAACTTATCGGTATGGGTGTAGCTTAAGCCAATAATTGTCGAGCTTTTATAAACGTATTGTAGTAGCAAACGATGGCTTAGCTGTGGTGCCAAAAACGGATTTCCCTGCCAAAACGAAAGCTCATCTAACAAATAAATAAACGGATTGAGGTTTTGATACGCTGGTCGGTCAATCCTTCTAGAATAACTTAACGAATAGTTATGATTTGCTGATGGTTTTACGGTTGCAGAAAAAAATGGAAACCAATTGGTGTAATTTCTTTCGGTCATTTTCATGTTTCCTGCTACAATAGAAATTTCATCCAATTCACCTTTCGAAGCCGTATTTTCTACCCTTAAGCCACCTTGTAATTGCCATTTGCCTACAGCTTTCTGATAGTTCACATAAGCATTTGCAATCTCCTCCTGGTAAACAAACCTATTAGAACGGTCTGGATCTCGAAATTCGCCAGTTGGCAAAACCTCCAAAAATCTAGAGTCGTTATCTGCAGATATAGAAGAAAACTTAAGTCCAGTTTCCAATTTTCCTTTCCAAAGTTTGGTGGTATAATCAGCCTTGATGGCTCGCAAACCAATATCAATGGCGTTTAACGACCGATACAAATTATCGCTTAAAACCATTCCATCACTTGCTGTGTATTTATTGGTCTGCAAGTTGCCAGCACGTTTGGTAAAGTCACCGTAATCTGCATCAAAATTGATAATCCTTCCTAAAGTATCTTCGTATTTATAGTTTAAATTAACATTGTATCGCTGTGTTTTTTGCTGATAATAATCGTTAATGGCGGTTAGTGTTTGGTCTATCTGGTTGGTTTGGGCAATGCCGATGTCGGTTTGGGTATCAGTAATTCCGCCTCCAAAAATAAAGTTTCCGTTCAGCAAAATACCGATGGTGTTTTTCTTGTCGATGGCAAAATCAGCACCTAAGCGAGAACCCATCTTGTTCCTTTTATCTACATCATCGGTAAAACTGTTGTAGAACTTGCCAGCCTGAATTCTATCGCCACCATATAAATACGAGTAGTAACCAATAAAATGGCTGTAATTGCCGAAAACGTTGAGCCTATTTTTTCTGTAGTTTAATGCCACATCCTGATTGTTTCTGAGATAAACGCCATAGCTTAAACCACTGGTTAACGCTGCCGAAAAGCCTTGAACATTAGACTTTAACGTTTTTACGTTAATTACGCCAGCCGTACCCGCAGCGTCATATTTGGCACTTGGACTGCTGATAATTTCTATGGCTTTTATCTCGGAAGCCGACATAGATTTCAACAATTCTGCAACCTCCCGATTGGAAAGATAGGTTTGTTTGCCATCTATTAAAATTGCCGCTCCACCTTTTCCGTTCAGAGAAATATTATTGTCGGTTCCTACGGTTACACCAGGTGCTCGGCCCAATAAATCCAAAGCGTTGGTACCCTGTGCCGTTAAACTTCTGGCTACGTTAAAGATAATATTGCTGCCATCCATCTCAATTACCTTTTGTGCCCCGCTTACATTTACTTCTTTTAAAGTTCTTGCCTTATGCTTTAATTTTAACTTCCCAAATGATTTTTGCAGCGGCTGATTTGCTGTTTGGACAAAGTTAACCTGAGCATTTTCGTAACCCATAGATGATATTTTTAACACATAGGTAGCATTGAGCTGAAGCGGATGATAAAATTGGAACACCCCTTTTTCGTTAGCGATTGCACCATTTACCTGCACTTCATTTTCTAAAAGTGTAACAGTTGCAAATGGCACAATTTCTCCATCGGCACCTATAATTTCTCCTGTTAAATAGCTTTTCGAAACTCCGTCTTCTTTAACCAAAACACGTTCACCGCCAATTACAATCATACGTTCAGAGAGTAACTGATAGAAGAGTTTTTTGCTTGGAAGTATCATTTTCAGCACCTCAGAAACTGGTAAACGATTGGCATTTACCGCAACGTTCATCGTATCAGAAACAACGTCATCGCTGTAAACAAAGGTGTAACCGCACTGCTTTTGAATTTCCTTAAATAACGATTGTATAGGAATATTTTCCTTTTGTAAAGTGAACTTTCGATCTTGTGCTAACACCGTAAAACAACCCAAAAACACGAAAGTAAAGAGTAATATTTTCTTCATCCTTGATCCTTGATAATTACCAAACGGTTAGTAATGGTGTAGGTTAAAGGATAGGATAGTTTCAATGCTTCCAGAGCTTGGTGAATGGTTTCTGTTGTGAAAGTACCACTAAAACGCCTTTCTTTTAATTTCTCGCTGCGGATTTCAATCTTCAAATCGTACTTCTTTTCTAACCTCAGCACTAAATCAACTAACTTCTCTTTATTAAAAACTAAGGTATCTGCAGTCCAACTCGCTTCATTTAAAATTAATTCTGGCTTTAAAGCAGTAATGTTAAAGCTTCCTTTAATGGCAGATTGATTGAAAAAAAACAGCTTATCGTTAGGTTTAAGCAACACACTATTTTTTGTGTTTTTTCTATCGGTTACTGCTATTGCACCACGTACTAATGCCACCGCAACACTACTATTTTCCAGATAAGCATTAACGTTAAAGGCAGTTCCTTTTACTTCAATATCAACACCGCCGGCGTGAATAATTAAAGGAACGGCAGTATTTTTTACCACATCAAAATAAGCTTCCCCATCAAGGGTGATTTCTCGTCTTTCCTTACCAAAATCTTTGTTATAGCTAAGGGTTGATTTTTTATTGAGCCAAATACGGGTGCCATCATCTAAAACTTTAAAAACCTTTTCGTTTGTAGCCGCAAGTGTAGCCGTTTGGTTGTGATTGAAAAGATAATAACCAACCAAACCAACTCCAAAAACAGCTAATAAAATCGCAGCAGCTTTAAATAACGTACTTGAAAACACGCTTTGCTTCGGTGCTGTAAAATCGAATTTATTCACAGCTGTATGAGTTTCAGCTGTGTCTATTTTTTCCCAAATTAGGGCTAGTGGCGCAGCTTTTCCATCCGTCTTTTCACTTAAATAACTTTCCATTTGGGCAGCCAAATTTTGATAGACCTCATTCTCTAGGGCGTGGTTCAGTTGCACTTGTTCGCTCTCCAAAGTTTCTCCCGAAAGCTTTTTAGATAACAACTTGATGAACTTATCTTTTTCCATTTGTTCAATGCTTATAGCTTAAAGACACTTCATTTTAAATGAATACTCACTCATCCCTAAAAAAATAACATGGATAAAGCAGGCGGTAAGCTTTTCTTAGCTGCTTTAGCTTGCGGATGATAACCTAAATAGCCACTAATCTCGTCTGCCAATGTTTTTACCGCTTTGTACAACTGATTTTCGACTGTTCTTCTAGATAGCCCTAATATTTGTGCAACTGTTGAGGTTTTCAATCCATCTTCCTTAATTAATTTGAATATGATTTTTCTTTGCTCAGGAAGCGATGATACCGCAGCATCCAATAGCTTAACCAATTCCTTATCTTCCAGATGGGAATAGTTTGCTGAACTAACTTCCAAATTGTTTTCATCTTCAATAACTGCAAGCTGTCTTTTCCCACTTCTAATTAAATTTAAGCAAGCATTTTTAACGGAAACATACAGGTAAACTTCTGGATTTAGGATGCTTGAAAATTCGCTCCGCTTTAGCCAAAGCTTCACAAAAAGCTCAGAGCTGATTTCTTCGGCACTTTCCAAATGTTTAGTGTATTGCTTGGCGAAGGCAACCAATCTCCAATAATAAATAGTAAAAAAATGATTAAACGCCTCCTTATTTCCCTGTTGGATTTCTTGAAACAATAGCTTAATCTTTTCTTTTTCTGACATTAAATGAGGCTTGCAAATGTTTGGTTCTTTATCAATGACACCAAAATATGAAGATATACTTATCCAATGATAAAATTAATGTAATCTAGCTAGACCTTTTAACTTGTGTTCAATTATTTCTGGCATTGTGCAACGTTAGCGCTTTTTCTTTGTCATTCCATTAAAGAGCAATAATGAAAACGACACTTCTATTCTTAACCACATTAATTTCTTTACAATACGTTTTTGGTCAGTCTAGCTCACAGGTTGACAACATTATCAGAAGAGAAATGACGGAAAGAAAAATTCCCGGACTACAGGTTGCCATTGTAAGCAAAGGGAAGATTGTGCTGAGCAAATCTTACGGCATTGCAAATGTGCAAGACAGCGTTCCCGTGACCGAAAAATCTATTTTTGCTATCAATTCTTGCACAAAGGTTTTTACCGCAGTAGCAATAATGCAGTTGGTAGAACAAGGTAAATTAAATCTTTCTACCCCAGTTTCTGCCTACCTTAATGATTTACCAGCATCTTGGTCTGGTGTAACTATTAAACAATTACTTACGCATACATCAGGCTTACCCGATGAACTTAAGTTGCTTGACGCTAAAACCGGCGGATTGGGCAACAACACAGAAGCATCCCTTTGGGAAAAAATTAAAATTGTTCCGCTAGATTTTGCTGCTGGCGAAAAGTTCAGTTACAACCAAACCAATGCCTATCTTTTAGGTAAAATCATTAATAAACTCTCCGGACAGACATTTCAAGAAACTTTTAAAAAACTGCAGTTTGAACCAGCTAACTTAAAACACACACTTTTTGGCGACTCACGTGATGTTATCTCTCATTTTGCACCAACTTACTTCTACCGAAAAAATATTGATGGTCAACAACTTAGTTCGCCTAAACTAGTTAACAACTATTATGAGTTTCCTTATTTCAGACAAACAGCTGCGGGATTAAATAGTACAGCAACTGATTTAGCAAATTGGGTTATCGCCTTGCAAAGTGGGAAATTACTTACATCTAAATCTAGCTTGGATACGATGTGGTCTCCTGGAAAATTTAATAATGGCAAAAATACACCTTGGGCAATGGGTTGGGGAATGAACAAGTTTAGAACTAAACACAAAGCAGTGGGCATGTCTGGTGGTGGCAGGTCTGCATTTCTAATCTATCCTGATGATGACTTGTCAGTGATTGTGTTGACCAATTTAGGCGGCAGTTACCCCGAAGATTTTTTAGAGGAACTAGCTGGATGCTACAACCCAGATATCCCAAAGGCAGACCCAATTACTTTAATGAAGGTTTCGCTTAGAAAGATTGGCTTTGATAAAGCAATTCCTTTTGCTGAAGCGCAGAAAAAGAACAATCCATTGTTTATGCCTAATGAATTTGAAATAAACGAATGGGGCTACAGAATAATGGCAAACGGCATTTTAAAAAATGCTGTAGAAATCTTCAAACTAAATACACACCTTTTTCCTACGAGCGGCAATGCTTTCGATAGTTATGGAGAGGCTTTATTGAAAGATGGTAAAAAGGAAGAAGCGATAAAGGCTTATCAAAAATCTATTGCGTTAAGCCCCGATAACGAACATGGAAAAAAGGTTTTAGAAACGTTATTGAAACCTTAATATTTTAGCCCATAACCCTGAGCAGATAGTTTCTCTTTCGCAAATAGCAAAAGTGTTGTTTTTTCTGCGCCATATAATACCATAAACTGAATGAAGCAGATTTTACATTTTAGGATTTTGTACCATTATTGTTCTGCTGGCTGCTCCACTCGTAGTAAAAGCTTTAAATTTAATGATGCCTTTAGCTGAGATTTCTTTACGATAGATTTCGCTTTTAGCATGAGGCTCAGCACCATCGGCAGTATATCTAATAACCAATTCTGGAAACTGCACGTTGGCTTTTATTTTACCTTGATCTATGATAACACCTGGTGGTGGTACCCGAAAGTTAAATCCATCATGATAATAGGATAGACGGTTTAGCTCTCTTTTACCTACTACATTGGCAAAGCGGCTCCAATCGTCAAGGTATAACTGCCATGATTTTACACTATCGACCTCTTTAGACCAATCGGGTTCGGTAGTCCAAGCCCTTTCGGCATAGGCAATTAATTTAGGCAGCAACATATACTGCATACTTTGAGCGTTATATATTTTTTCCGACCATAATTGACTTTGTATGCCGACAATATTTTTCTTACCCTCTTCGGTTAGTCTCTCCTTGCCTTTTACAACATCTCTGTTCAGCAAAGTGCCATCAAGTGCTTCCCTTGCTGTTTTGTAATAATCAAAAGGTGAGAAATAAAATGGTTTATCTGTATCTACATAAGATCCCCAGTACAAACCCGGTTCATGCGTATCTTTCTGATAGGCCAAATCGAAATAATAATTGGTAACGGCCGACAATACCACCTTGTAACCCGCATTAGCCAATCTATAGGCCAAATCTTCGGAACCACCACCCCATACATTGTTCCATACGTAAACCTGAAAATTTTCTCCTAAAAAGTCTGGATTAGCGATGTAGTTCAATTTCTCGCCATCTTTTACTTTCCGCATAGCAACTTCTTCCCAACCCGAAAGGTGTAAGTTTTTACTTTTTAGTAGTTGATTTACTTTGCCGAGGTAGTAATACCATAAATCATCATAAGTAATGATTTTTTTATTTGTCATTAATTGAGCAATGGCCGGAGATTTTTCCCACACCCCCTGTGGTACTTCATCTCCGCCCATGTGCACCGTACTTAGCCGAGCACCAGCTTTTTGATAGAGTGAAACCAGTTCATCAACTACAGTATTGATGAAACGATAGGTAGATGGCAGTGCCACATTCATCACATTATCTTTATAACCTTGTACTGATTTGTAAACGGATTGATCTGAAGTATCCCTTAAAAGATATTCGATGGCTTCTTGATGTTTTTTCTGTGCCATCAATTTCCTATACCGATAATCCATTGCCTTTACCGCAGCTCTAGCATGACCTGGTGTTTCCAACTCGGGAATTACAGTGATATGCCTGTCTTTAGCGTACTTCAAGATTTCTATGAAATCTTCTTGTGTGTAATATCCGCTGCCAGGCAAGCTAGTTGTATCTGCACCAGAACCATAAGCAGGCTTTAAATGTGTAGCATCATCAAAAGTATGACCTCTCTTGGCGCCCAGTTCTGTAAGTTCTGGCAAAGACTTAATTTCCAATCGCCAACCTTCATCATCATTTAAATGAAAATGGAAGGTATTGATTTTATACAGTGCCAAAAGATCGAGCAACTTCAATATTTCTGCTTTCGGTTGAAAATTCCTAGCCACATCTAGCATTAAGGAACGATAAGCAAAACGAGGATAATCGTTGATTTCAACCTTAGAGATTGCTATTTCTTTGCTTCTCTTAGCCCAAACGTTTGTAGGCATCAACATTTTTAAAGATTGTAAACCATAAAATGCTCCTTGTGGCGTGGAAGCTTCTACCTGTACACCTGTATCGGCAACAGTTAAACGATATTCTTCTAAAGACAAACCTGCGGCTAGTTTTATTACCACTGCATTATTGGCTTGGCTTTTAGCTATATTAAGTTTAGTTCCCAAAAGGGATGAAATTTCTTGGTTAAAGAGCTTTGCTTCGTTTACAAAAGCTGAATCGGCAATTAATTTCGTATTAGCATTCAGCTTAAAAAAACCTTTGTTTTCTATATAAGAAACGGGCTTGGGTATTACTTTATGAAGCTGGCCAATATTGATATCATTGGTATTGGCGAACTTTTGATAACGCTGGGCAGCAGCCAACATTTCATTTTCGGCACTCAACGTACTTAAGTCCGAAGCAAAGTTCTTTACAGTAAATAACTTGCCAGGGTTAGTTTTGGATACGAAATACAAACCTGAAGGAGCATCGGTAATATTTAAGGTTTTACCTTTTGCTAAGTAATTTACCTCTAATTTCTTTTTACCATCGATTATACCAAAACCTTTCAGCACATTCATTACCACAAATTCGCCACCCTTGTTCTCAAATTTGGCATTTTTGCTAATGACTTCTTTAATTTCCCTTGGGTAGGAAAAACAAAGTATCCAATCACTTAAATTAACTGCTGTGTTTCCGTTATTAGTGATGAGGAAAGCCGCACTGAACTGTCCTTTTTGCAAATGATCATTAGCTCCCATTTTCCATTTAATTTGGATATGGTTTAAGTCTTCTAAAGATTGTGCTTTTGCCGCTTGCACTATAAAGAAAAGTACACTAAAAAAGGCTATTCTTCTTTTCATACTTATAGGTTTAAGGTGTGTACGACCATAATTCTGTACCTCTCTTGAAATAAATTTTTCCGCTTGGATCCATCGACATTAGTCCAGCACCTTTTTCAATAACGGTACATACTTTAGTTATTGGATCTAGTTTAAACAACAGTCCATTATCCGTTCCATAGATTTGTCCCGAAGGATGGATAGCCATAAAAGCACTTCTCCAGATATGACTTCCAAAAGGGGGATAATCGTAAAGTTTATGGATGGTTAATACTTTTTGCTGATGAATATCCAAAATGAATAACTGTCCGTCTGCCACGCCCCAAATATTTCCGTCTGGTCCATTAATTAGCGAAGTGATGGCCGCAGCACCAGCAACAGGTACAAGTTTTAACAATGCTTTATTACTCTCAATATCCCAAATCAATAATTCTGCTTCTTTACGTTCTGGTCTAATACCCAATCCCCCAGAAATAGAACCACCTACTACGAGTATATTTCCCTTACTGGTTAAACTTACTACCGATTGTTTCGGTAGCACTTCGCCATAAGACTGATGCTGATTGGTCTTTTCATTATACCCAATTAATATCCCTCCCAGCTTTCCATATTCAGGAACAGTTCCAAAATATAATTGATGCTTATCAGCTATGGCATGTACGGCAAAAGATCGACTTTGCCCCTCTTCTACAAAGGCCTCCTTAGGGTTTTTATTAGATAGGTTCCACGGTTTGGTCGTATCAAACACATAAAACTTCCCTTTGGGATAAATACCAAAATAGATTTTATCTCCCAAAAAGGTCATGCCCTCGGTTTGGTCTAACCCTCGATATTTTTTATTCTTTCCTGTTTTTGGATCGAATGTAGCATGACTACCCGCTAAATAACCACCTGTCCATACTTTTTGGTCTGGCCCCACCATAATCGCGTTGATAGGAATAGGCTGCTCTGGGATAGTAAGTTTTGTACGCTCTACTTTTTTACTTTTAAACTGATATTTCGATAAAATACCTTTTGCATTTAACCAATAAAAACTTCCTTTTTGATCATTAAAGAAGGCATGTGCAGCACCACTCTCTGTTGCCAATTGAATTGATGAACTTATATTTTTGCCGGCATCAAAACTCATCAAACTATTTTTGGAGGTATAGATGGTATTTTTAAGATGAGTACCCACAGCTTTCATGTCCATTCCTACTACTTCCTGCTCTACTTGTTGTGTTTTAAGGTTGTATACCAAAGTTGTGTTGCCTGCGGTAAGCAAAGCCAGTAGACGATCTACGCCATCGCTACCAGTTATCAATTCCAAACCGTAAACAAACTCCCTATCCTGATATTTTTCGGGCAGTATTTCCTTTTTGGTTTTTGCAATGAGGTCTACCTCGATAAGATGTGCATGAGAACCTACGCCTGCATAAAGCTTATTACGTTTTTTATCAAAGGCCAAACTGCGCACATAGTTTTCGCCGTCAACTAAAGGAGCATTAAACAAATCGCTAAATCCATCTTTTGGGTGATACCTAAACACCCTACAGCCCGGATAAGTGGCTCCAAAAACTTCGCCATTATTTCCCGCAGCAAGGTTCCACAAATACGTTTCTGATGGCAGGGCATTACCTAAATCTTTAATAGTTTTAGTTCCTGGCAGGTGGCTAAAAAGCTTACCTCCCGCACCCGGAATGTAAAGTGTACCATCTGTTGATTGTGCCAAGTCCCAAGCTCCATCTGTTTTAGGCAAAGGAACATCTAAGACCAAAGCCTTACTAGCTACATTAAAAGCCAACAAATGCGCAGGTTCGCCCCTTACAACGGTATATAATAATAGATTATTTTTACTGTCTTTTACAAAAATGCTACCCTGTATCATTGCCGCAGTAAGTTGTGGCCCATGATTTACAAATTTGCCCTTTTCTTGTGCAGAAGTAATTTGCACCAACAAAAAAAGCACTGCAGAAGTTATTGCGCCAACAATTTTCATTATCGTACCTCCCTAGCTAAAAATTCATGAACAAATTCGTCATCATTTAAGTGGGGATAATCCCGATGAACACGTTCTATTTCATCCAACTGACCTTCTGATAGTTTTTCATTTGGGTTTAAGCACCAAATTCCTTTCATCAGCCCTTGTTGCCTTAACATTTCATGAATACCAGGAATACAACCGTGAAAATGATTTGCAGGATCAAAAAGCGCCGCATTTACATCTGTAACCTCAATTCCTTTGGTTAATAATTCTGCTAATGCTTTATCCGTTGGGGTTTTATCGTAAGCTTTAATTTCTTGCAACAGGCTCACGGCTTTATTTGTCCACACGGCCCAATGTCCAAGCAAACCACCAACAAAGCGCTTTTCTACAGCACTGCCATTTACCATAAAACGGTAGTTGGTCAGTAAATCTGGAACAATATTATCATCGTTGCCTGTGTAAAGCGCAATCTCGTTACATCTGCTGCTGTTGCAAACCGCCCTTATTACATCAATAGTTTGGTAACGGTTAAACGAAGCACATTTAATCGCCATTACATTCGGGATTTCCGCAAATTGCAGCCAAAAATCATAACTAAAAATACGACCGCCTACTGAGGGTTGTAAATAGAAACCAAACACGGGAATGATGTTAGCAACCTCTTTTACCCGCTCTAAAATTTGCGCCTCGGCCCAACCTTGTAAACCACCCATGCTTAACAGGCCCATATCATAACCTAAACTAACCGCTATTTTAGCTTCTGTCATGGCTTGTGCGGTTGGCCCACAAATACCTGCTATTTTTAGGAAAGGTCTGTTTAAATTAGCTTTACTAATTTCTTCTGCCGCCCATTGCAACACGGTGGCAAAAAGGTTTACCCCAGGATCTCTGATTTCGAATTGCGTAGAATGAACACCAACTGCTATTCCACCAGCACCACTGGCTACGTAATATCTGGTGAGCAAACGTTGCTGTTCCTCGTCAATAGTTCTATTTTCTTTTAAAGCTAAGGGATGTGCCGGTATTACAGTACCCTGTTGTAAATGCTGATTTAGTTCAGTGCTTAAATATTTCATTAGAATTTCCCTCCCCTTTCTTGAAAATGTGTTGCTTTACCAAACTCGTCGCCACCTGCATTTAACCATGCTGCGGTAATATCAATAATCTCCCTAATGGTAACTTTTGGATAACCGAATAAGCGATGGCTCTCTGATGCGTTATTTAACAATGCTGTACCTACTGGTTCATTAATAAATTTTGGTTCGATACCGAAAAGCACACCAAACTGTTGAGCAATCCATCTGATCGATAAAATTTCGGGACCTGTTACGTTTAAAATTTTAGCAGGAGTACGGCAATGCAGCAAGGATCGGATGGCTATTTCGTTGGCATCGCCTTGCCATATTACATTTACATTTTCGGTACTTAAATCAATAGCCTTACCTGCCTTAACCGACTTGGCAATTTCCAAAACCACTCCGTACCTAAAATCTACTGCATAATTTAATCTGTAGATTAATGTTGGAGTTTGGTTTTTCTTGGCGAAGTACTCAAAAATACGTTCACGGCCCAAACAAGATTGTGCATATTCGCCGATAGGTTCGGGTGTAGTATCTTCGGCAACACCTCCCGAAGTAACAGGTACAAAAGGTAAAACGTTGCCAGACGAAAAAGCAACGATATTGGCCTGTTTGTATTTTTCGGCCACACGACCTGGCAAATAAGCATTCATAGCCCAAGTAAAGCTCTCCTTACCTGTAGTACCAAATTTGTTGCCAGCCAAGTAAATCACATTTTTGGCATCTGGCAGTGCAAAAAGTTCTTCATCGTTAAGCAAATCACAACTAATAGTTTCTATTCCGTTAGCTTGTAATTCGGCTTTTGCTTTCTCATCAGAAAATCTGGAAACACCAATTACACGTTTGTTTATGCCAGCCAATCTAATTCCATCAACTAATAATTTGCCCATACTCGGCCCCATTTTTCCGCCTATACCCAACAGCACTATATCGCCCCTAATTTTTTTAATATCTTCTATTAAAGCTGCTGAAGGTGTGGTTAACCTTCGTTCCAACGCTACTAAATCTTCCATTTCTTTTAACTTTATTCAATAATTTTATTTCAAAAACAGCTCGTAAAAATTGAACACTGCCAATGCAATCAATAACAATAAACCGAGGCTACCCACAATTTTCACGTAAGGACTGTTTTTATGTTTACCCATAATTTGCTCGTCGTTGGCGATACTATACATGGCCCAACCAATAAAGGGTACCAAGAAAATGGTCACACTTTGCGCAAACACAATCAGTTCTAGCGGTAGTTTGCCAAAAATTAGGGAGATAGATGCTCCACAAATCATGACCAACGCAATGAACAGACGAACCTTTTTAGAATTTAAATGATTACCATAACCAAAGGCATCGCCAAGCAAGCTTCCTCCTACGGTTGCATTACCTACCAAAGATGAAAATGATGCTCCGAAAAGTCCGACCAAGAACAAGTCGGCTGCATAATCGCCAAACAGCGGTTGTAAGGCTTTAGACATTTCTGAAGCGCTATTTACCTTTATGCCTTGAGGATGTAACACCGCCGCAGCACAGATAATCACTACCGCACTCATAAATCCCAACAGTAAAATACCTGTGGTACTTTTATTTGATGGTGTAGCGCCGTTGCTCTTACTCTCCTGTACCAAATACGATTGATAAAAAGCACCTACAATAGAAAAGCAGGAAGCAACAAAAGCAATCAACAATGCAGCGGAACTAGGTTCATAGCTCGGAACAAATCCCTTTGCAATTGCTGAAACAGATGGGTTTGATAAGAACAAAGTAGTTACAAAAGCTAGTAGCATTAAGCCTACGAGGGCTATCATCAAACGTTCTAAAACTTTGTAGAAACTTCTAAAAAAGAGTAGTGCTAAACCAAGTACATTGAATATTACTACCCAAATCCAAGGTTTAGTGCCGCTGGCTTCGGCAATGGCAATGCCTACCCCAATGGAGTTACCCGCCTGAAACGAGGTGGTTACCAAAAACACACCCAATCCGATAGCTATGGCAGCACCTTTACCCCATTTATTTCTGATGTGGGTTAACAAACTTAATGAACTGCTCAGCCCTATTCTTGCACCCATATTTGTGAATACGAGCATAAAGAAAATGGCTACAACTACTATCCATAACATGGAATAACCATAATCTGCTCCTAAACGAGAAGTAATGGTCATTTTACTTGGTCCAAAAACCACTGCCGCGGTAATAATACCAGGCACTAAGCTTTTGAGTGCCGTGCTCAACTTATTTTTTGTTGTCGACATTATCTATTTTGTTTGATTTGAGCCGCCGATACGGGACTGGCTGCATTTTCCCAATTTTGCCTGATGTAAGAAAGAATAACGGCCGCTTCTTCGTCTTTTAAAAAGTTGAAAGCAGGCATTGCTGCCGTACCATTCTGGTTGGGAATACCTTTAAGTAAAACATTGATTAATTCATCGGGCTTAGCTTTAACCAATGCAGAAGCTTTTAATGCTGGAAATACACCAGACAAGCCTGTTCCATCTTCTTTATGGCAAGAAGCACAATAATTATTATAAAGTGTTTTGCCCGAAAGCAGACTTGTTTCATTAGGTTTAACACCTTTTAAGGGTTCGCCTATGGCCTTATCTGTTACACTAATCTTTAGTATTTTGTCATCGCCAGCCAATGGAAAACCGGGAGTTGGGTTCCAATCCTTGTTACTGGTAGCTACGTAAACTACACCATTTTTATCCGTACAAACATCTCTTAGTCTACCATAATAGTTTTCAAAGAAAATTTCCTCATCAATAGCTTTCTTGCCATCGTTACTCAATTTAATTACCCTTAAACTTTTACCTTTTAGCGTGGTCAACAATAAGCTATTAGACCACTCTCCTATTACCGAACTTCCGTAATAGGTTATGCCAGCAGGAGCGATTACTGGTGTCCAAGATTTGATAGGTTCTGTAGTTTTGTGCTGAGCTGCAAATTGCTTTTCGATTGGTAAATCATGAATACCTTCGATAGCTGGCCAACCATAATTGGCACCTTTTTGTATCAGATTAATTTCATCTTCAATGGCATCGCCATGCTCTGAGGTGTACAATAATCCTTTATCAGAAAAAGTAAGCCCTTGCATGTTTCTAAAGCCACTTGCCCAAACATAGCTATGAGGTTTAGGGTTATCTTTAGGTATGCTACCATCAATATTTAAACGGAGAATTTTGCCATTTAAACTGGTAGTATTTTGAGCATTTTCTCCATTGTAGGCATCGCCTGTGGCCCAATAGATTTTTTGGTCTGGACCAAAAGCGATACGAGAACCATTGTGTGCAGTAAAACCATCAATCTCTAAGAGTACTTTCGGATTTTTCAAGGTATCTCCATCAAATTCGTAGCGTACCAACTTGTTAAAAATCGAACTATCCCGTTTTAGCGTATAGTTCATTACCACATAAGGCTTTTCTTTTACATTTGGATGTACCGCCAAAGCCAACAAGCCTGCGGTACGTTTATGCCAAACTTCATCAATTTTGAGAAGCTTTTTCTGTTCGCCTGTTTGTAAGTCTATTCTCGACACAAAACCTTCCTGCTCGGTAAACCACAGCGAGTGATCGTCAGCATAGCAAATATCCCAAGGCACGTTAAGATTATCGGCCAAAACCTCTACTTTTAGCAAATTGATTTTGAGCTGAACATTATCTATTGTTTCAAGCTCCTCTGCTGGTTTGCTACAAGCAAATAAAAACATTAAACAAGCTGCTATAATGCTATATTTCTTCACTTTTTAGGCTGCTTTAGTTTAGTTGGCTTTACCATATCCGTTTCCATTTTTGTTGGCAACTGATACACATTTCCTTTTTTATCGGCAAAGTACAGACGAGAAATCGAACGTTCTCTTCCATGACCATCGGCCCAGAAAGCAAAAAAATCTGGATGTACATTTACAGGTTTTCTACTATACGAATGGTTATAGATACTATTTTCGGTCAGTTTCTTCGATTTCCAGCTTTTCCCTTGGTTTCTACTGGTCCACAACACCATTTCGCCACCGGTATTAAAGGCCTGCGGTCCTGTTGCCGTGGGGCCAATAATTAACCAAGTCCCTTTTTCATCTACTACCAAAGAGCCCATATCGTAATTATTATCGGAAGTAGTTACAGGCAAAATCTCCCAATCGGTACCAGTATACCTTGCGGTATTCCAAGTGTAAGGCGCATTAGCTGGTCCTGCTTGGTAACCTTTACTGGTGATATATAAAATGATGGGATTTCCAGCGTTATCAAAAGCCAGATCGTTGATGTAAACATTTAGTCCTAGCGATTGATAGTCTTTGACCAAAGCATCATTCTGTACCTCCTTTAACGGAATTGTAAGATTTTGTCCTTTAACATTCTGCCAAGTTTTTCCAAAATCTCTGGTCTGAATGTAATAGAGATTGGTACGGTAATTTAATCCGTTCTCTCCTTCTTTTACCGGGTGAAAATTGAAGGAGGTTGCTATTTTATCACCAAATTTTCCACTGGTTTGATAGTGACCTTCGGCTATAGTAGCCAAATCTTTCCATTCGCTATAATTAATGCCGTTGGCACTGGTCATGTAGCTAATGGTTCGTCTCGGTTTTGATGGTTGATTAGGAATTACTTTTCTATCGTAATGCGTAAAAAGGTTTAGGAAACCATGATTGGACTGATACCAAGCTTGTAGATAAGAAAAGTTATCCATTGACACTACTTTACCATCTACCAACTTAGTTACATCAACTTTTACAAAGGTTTCGATATCATAAGGCTTTACGCTTTTATGTACGTAAGAAGGGCTGTTGGTACCGTGAGCAGTAGAAAACAACCAAATATATCCGTCTTTATCGATATTGAGCACCGGATTGTCGTGTGCATTGTTAGTCTTTTTGTCTAGCACTACGGTAGGTTTTGGCGCCATGCCCGTGTTATGATCAAAATAGGAGACGGTATGCAGCAAGGTTGTACCCTCGGCATCGGCACCTCCGTAACAAAAAAAAGTTTTATTTACTGCTTTAACGTAAACGGAAAATGGATAATGGTTGGCTGGGTAAGTTCCCAAACCGCCACTGTATTTATAAACATATTCGTCGTTAGATGGCTGGTTGCTATACCAAATCCCTCGATATCCACTATCTTTTTGATTAAGGGTTTGCACTTGTGCAAGTGCTAAAAAAGGACAAGCAATAGCCACTAAGAAAGAAATTAATAATCTTTTCATTAATTAACGGAGATAATGGTGAACAGAAAAAAGATAAATCACCCCACTTATTAAACTTATTTACGTTAGCTTTTTAAGTGGGATGATCTATATCTATTAATTTACGTACCCTGTATTCTGTTTAATTTTAGAAGGGTTGATATCGATTTGGCTTTGAGGAATTGGAAACAAGTCGTGGTGAGATTGCATTCCCTTACCGCCCATTACCGCTTGTGCTCTTCCAGTACGAACCAAATCGAACCAACGATGACCTTCGAAAGCTAATTCTACTCGTCTTTCTTGCTCTATAGCCAATCTAAAAGCAACTTGATCTGCAACCCTAAGTGAAGCATTTGAATTATTACTGGTCTTACTTCCTAATCCAGCTCTATTTCTGATCTGATTTAAATAAGTAAATGCAGGACCATCGGCAACGTAACCTTGCTCATTCAAAGCTTCAGCATACATCAACAATACATCGGCATACCTCAACACAATCCAATTGTTATCGCTATCTAGGTTAGCTGCCGGAGCGCCCAAATATTTTACTATATAATTATGTTGTACCGTATTTGCGCCAAGCACGTAACTATTTCTCATTGACACCGCTTTTCTAACATCATTAGCTTCGTAGGCATTATTCATATCAGCAGTTGGAATATTTTGTCCCAGCGGATTACCAATAGCAACCACAGCTGTTCCAGAACCTATTGGCGCAAATTGGTTGGTATATGGACTACCCTCGCCTGCACTGCCCTTTTTGAACTGTACCTCGAAGATAGACTCCCTGCCGTTCTCGTTGGCAATACCAAACACGCTTGCATAAGTTGGTAGCAATTGATATTTATTCAATGCCACGTTATCTATTACTTTTTTCAGTTGAGGAACTGCCAAATCCCATCTTTTTTGCGTTAGATAAACTTTACCTAACAATGCTGCCGCTGCACCTTTTGTTGCACGTCCTATATCTGCACCGGTAAACTCGTGTGGCAGTACATTTTCTGCATCCGTTAAATCATTGATGATCTGTGCATAAACCTCGGCACTAGGATTTCTTCCGTATTCGTATCCCTCTTGCGGATTGTTGATGACCTTAGTAACCAATGGTACATCACCGAAAATCCTTACCAAATTAAAGTACATCAAGCCTCTTAAAAACTTAGCTTCTGCAGCATATCTGGCTTTTAAGTTAGCGTCCATAGTTACTGCTTCTATTTTCTCTATCACAATATTAACCGATTGGATGGCCTGATAATGACCCGCCCAAGTAGTGCTACTGATGGAGGTAGTTGCTAAATTTTGAAAGTTATCTATCGCTACCAAATCAGAACCAGCATTTGGATTGGTGATTTCCGTATTATCCGACCTTAAATCGCCTATTACATGCATAGATGAATAGTATAAACCACCATATTGCAAACCACCATAAGCCGCAGTAAGCGCATTTTTCATGTCCTCGGCAGTTTTATAAAAGTTGTTGCCGTTCATTTGCGAAATAGGTGCACGATCTAAAAAATCTTTACTGCAGCTACTTGCTGTAATGATAAGCACTAGAATTGTTGCGTATATTGTTTTAAAATTTTTCATGTCCATTACAGTTTTAAAATCCAAAATTTAAACCAAACATAAATGTGCGTGCCAGCGGGTAACCACCCGAATCAACTCCAGGCATTAAAGGGTTAGCTCCCTCAACACTTACTTCTGGATTATAACCTTCATAATTGGTAAACGTGAAGGCATTTTGAATAGTAAAGCTTAGCCTAGCATTGGCAACTTTTAAACTTTTTGCAACTGACGCAGGCAGATTATAGCCCAAAGTGATATTTCTAATTCTAAGGAAAGAGCCGTCCTCTACGAAAGCCGAAGTTGCATTATTAACTACTGAAGCAATACCTAAAGCACCAAAATTTCGGTCAATTTGGGGAGTAAACCCATCGCCTGGGCTACTTGGAGATACCCAACCATTAGCAGTACTTCTTAGCACATTATATGAACCAGCGTAATTTCCATAAAACCTTCTTGCAGCATTTAATACTTGAAAACCTTGTACGCCCTGTAATGTAAATGAAAAGTCAAACCCTTTGTAAGCAAAACTATTAGTCATGCCATAAGTAAAATCTGGAAATGGGCTACCTATGCCAGTCCTATCGTCAGCAGTAATTACACCATCTCCATCAATATCTGCAAATTTCAACTGTCCTGGTTTCGAGCTTACCGTTCCATTTGCATTTCTGATAACTGCAGAATTGTCTACATCATTTTGATCTCTATAAACCCCTATTACTTTGTAGCCAAAAAATGAACCTGGTGCAGCGCCAATTTCTGTTATATGGGTGTTGCCAGCAGCAAAAGTAGTTTGGCGGGAAAGTATCCTTGAACCATCTGGCCCTAATGCCAACACTTTGATTTTATTAGTCGAAATATTAAAATCTGTAGTCCATTTAAACGCATTTACGAAATTTCTGCTGGTTACGCTTACTTCAAATCCTTTGTTCTGTATTTCACCAATATTTTGTAACGCATTGGTATAACCTGTCAAAGTTGGTGTAGGAACATTCAGTAATAAATCTGACGTTCTTTTGTTATAGTAATCTAACGACATCGATACCCTGTTTTTCAATATCCCAAATTCCAAACCAATATCTAATTGTTTATTTTTTTCCCAGCTTAGCAAACTGTTGGCAATATTTGCCAATCTAATTCCATTATTAACCGTACCACCGCTTGCACCAAAAATGTAGTTATCGGTAGTAGTTAAGGCAATTGCACCGTAATTACTGATAAAATTATTACCCGTAATACCATAGCTGGTTTTCAGTTTCAGATCAGATATCCAGTTTACGTTCTTCATGAAATTCTCTTCAGAAATTCTCCAACCTAGAGATACCGAAGGAAAAACACCATATCTGTTATCAAATCCAAAACGAGATGAACCGTCTGTTCTTAACGTTGCCGTTAGCAGGTATTTATTGTCATAGCTATAGTTAACACGAGCTAAATAAGAAAGTAATGCCCAAGCTTCTGAAGTTGCCGGCGCACTCGTAATTGTACCTGCAGCATTTACCGTTTTGATCTGATCATTTGGAAAATTGGTAGCACTTATCGCATTAGCTTCGATGTTCTCTTGCTGAATGGTATAACCAAGTAAACCATCAAATGCATGTTTATTAATTTTTTTGTTATAGTTTAAGGTAAACTCTGCCAGCCAATTTCTGTTTTCGCTAGTATTGCTGTTTCCCGTAGCCAATTTTGTATCATTTACACTGTTTGGGTTGATAATGGAAGGGTTAAAAATCTGTTCTCTAAAACTTCTGATATCTGCACCCACCAAAGCTTTAAGCGTAAGACCGCTAATGATATTTGCCTCTGCATAAGCGGTACCCAATAATCTCATATTGCTTTGTTGATGAAAATACTCTCGGGCAATTTTTACGGGATTATCTACTTCACTAGTTCCTATACCAAGTCCTGTAATTTTAGTGTAGCTACCATCGGCATTGTAAGGTGTCATATGTGGTCCTGCAGTAAGTGCAGATTGGATAATACCACCACCTTGCCAGTTGCCTTCGGCCAAAGTCTGGTTAGAAAAAGTGTAGCTAGGTGTAATGTTTGCACCAACTTTTACCACCTTATTTACTTGCGATTCGACGTTAACACGGAAAGAATAACGTTTCAAATCTGAACCCAAGACTACACCATCCTGAGAAAGATATCCACCAGAAACAAAGTATTTCGTTTTTTCATTTCCTCCAGAAAAATTAATCTGGTAATTACTCATTGGCGCACTTCTAAAAATCTCATCCTGCCAATTTGTACCTTCACCCAAAGCATCTGGATTACTTAAAGATGCTGGTAATAAATACATCACGTTGTTAAGCCTTGCCGAGTTTGGATCAGTAGTAGACCTGCCCGCCCCAGAATTTACCCAAGCATTATTTCTAGCTTCATTCACAAACAATGCAAACTCTCTAGCATTTAATACATCTAAAGTTTTTTCCACTTGTTGCACTCCGGTATTTAGGCTAAAATCAATTTTAGAAACACCGCTTTTGCCTGATTTTGTGGTGATGATAACTACACCATTTGATCCTCTGGAACCATAAATAGCAGTGGCAGATGCGTCTTTTAGTACTTGGATATTATCTATATCTGAGGGGTTGATGGTGTTCAAAGGGTTGTTCCTCTGGTTAAAATCGTTGGTTACAGGAAAACCATCTACCACATACAAAGGCTCGTTACCTGCAGATAAAGATCCTGCTCCCCTAACCCTTACCGTTGCTCCACCACCTGGTGCTCCAGTTGCCGCCGTAACCTGCACTCCAGCCATTTGGCCAGCCATTGCATTATCTAAGCTAACTACCGCTTGATCTTGTATTTTCTTTGAATCTATGGAACTGATTGATCCGGTAATATCTTTACGTTCTTGCTTACCGTAACCCACAACTACCAGAGTATTAAGACTTGCAGCATCTTCCAACAAAGTGACCGTAATATTGGTTCTGTTGCCGATAGCTATTTCTTGGGTTACATATCCTACATAACTTACCACAATTACCGAGTTTTCTGGCAAATTGTTTAAGCTAAAATTACCATTGGCATCAGTTACTGCTGTTTGGCTTCCATTTTTAACGCGTATGCCAGCTCCAGGCAAGGGAGTTCCTTTATCTCCCAACACCCTCCCTTTGATATCTATAAAAACAGGTGCTTTAGGAGCTTCACCTATCACTTTGGTAACAACGATAGTTTTCTGTTCTATAGCAAAAGTAAAAGGCTGATTTTTGAACACCTCTTTTAAAGCTTGGGTTAAACTGGCGTTCTTTAATTTGATGGTTACAGGCTCTGCATCTTTAAGTTCATTATACTTGTAGAATAGGTAATGTCCACTTTGTTCGCTGATCATGGTCAGCGCTTTGGCCAAAGGAATATCTTTCCCTGTTAAGTTAAGACTTTGAGAATAACTTTTAGCGCTTATATGAAAGCAGCTAATCATCATAATGATTACCGTAAGTTTCATGGTTAGAAACAATTTGGACGGGTAGAATCCAGAAAGCATCCGGATTTTACCGTAAAAATTAATTTGCATACTTTTGTAAGGTTTGGTTTTTGATTGAAAGTTCTTTACACAGTTTTTTGATTTGGACCAAACAGCTCCCATTGGGAGATTAAGCCGGCAGTGTTCCCGCACTCCGGTTTTTTTGTTTAGCCAAACTCTAGTTTTCTTCAGTTAATTTTCCATACTAGTTTTCTGTTTGGTTAGTTGATTTGGTTAGTTAATTAGTTACAATAATCGTTCTTCCTTTAATGGAAGTTTTTATTTTACTTAGTTCCAGTATTCTCAATACCCCTTTTATATCTTCTGTGCGCTTCATTTCGCCCACAAAAAGATCCTCACTTTTAGCACCAACATACACTACTTCTACATCGTACCACCTAGCTATCTGGCGCATCACCGCATTAATATCTGCCCTATCAAATTTGAAGTAGCCATTTTTCCATGCAACTGCCAAATTGATATCAGTTGTGGTAACATCTATTTGCGCACCTTTTGCTTTTATTGAGGCTTCTTGCCCTGGGTGCAACACTTTCCATAGGGTGTTTTTGTTCGCCGTTTTATCTAATTTGGTCACTTTTACACTTCCCTCAATTAGCGTTGTTTTTTCGGCAAGTTCATCATCGTAAGCATTCACATTAAAATGAGTACCCAATACTTCTATCTGTTGATGATGCGTACGAACTAAAAATGGCATTTCCTTGTTCCGGGCTACTTCGAAATAGATTTCGCCGGTAACATCTACTATCCTATTCTTTCCAGAAAATCGAGTTGGAAATTTGATAGATGAAGCAGCATTTAACCAAACTTTTGTTCCATCTGGCAATTCTAAATGATACTGTCCACCTCTTGGTGTAGCAACCGTATTGATACTTGGTATTAGATCTTTTTCTACATTGTAACTAATCTTCCCATCGGTTCCTTTAGTCACTATTAAACCATCTTCTTCTACAACAACACCATGAGAGCTGTCATTTAGACCAATGGTAGAACCGTCTGCCAAAGTCAATATAGCTTGATTAACACCAGGCTTGATGATATTTTCTTTCTCGGTCTGAGTAATTAAAACCTCTGTTTTTTTGCTTTTGAAATAAAAGATACTTAGCGAAGTTAGCAGTGCTAAAACTGCAGCTACAGACCACCATTTAGAATAATAAAATGGTATTTTCTTGTTTTGCTGACTGGAAACTTCGAGCAAAAGACCTGCTGAAATCTCATTCTTTATATTTAATTTTTCTTGCGAATTTACACTATCGAGGATATTTCCTTCGGCATCATATAATTCGTAGTATGCTTCTAGAAATTCTATTTCTTCCTTATTGGCAGTTCCCCTGTTATATTTCGCTAAAATCTCTAGAAATGTTTTTTTATCCATCTTGGTTACGGCAGCTTAATATAGACAGCCTATATTAACAAGACCGACTAAAACGAAAAAGTCCCACAAAAAAAGAAAATTATTTTCCGAGGTGCAATAAAACTACAATGTAAAGCAGATCTAGTGAATCTCTGAGCTGATTTACGCTCTTACCTAATTGGTTTTGTACAGTTTTTCTAGTGATGTCGAGCTTTTCTGCAATTTCTTTGGTAGAAAGATCTTCGTTGAACCTAAGCTTAAAGATAGTGCGTTGTGCCGAAGGTAAACTATCTACAAGTGCTTCATATTTTTGCATGAATTCTTTTCGCAATAGCTCTACGTCTGCCTGATCTCTTTCCTGTACCAAAATATCTAGTAAATCGGGGATAGTTGTAAATCTTTGCTCCTTCTCCATCCATTTGAAAACATTGTTTCTGATGGCCGTATAAAGGTATGCTGGTACAGAAGCTACTTGCAAATCATATCGCCTAGACCACAGTTGTAAAAAGATATCTTGCGTAATATCTTTGGCATAATCTGCATCCTTCAACCGTTTGTAAGCTGCGTTATATGCTTGCTCCCAATACTTATCGTAAAGCAAATGAAAGGCCGATTCATCATCGTTTTTCATCTGTTCTAATAAATATTGATCGCTTATATTACTATCTGTTGATCTAATCATACTTGAAGAAGTATCAAATCAAATCTATCTAATATTTTCGATTTAACAAAAAACAGCACCTTGAGACACTAAGTCTAAGGCGCTGTTTAACTCAATTTAAACTACTTCTTTATTTTTTGATATCGTAAAAGTGCTTCCAGAAAATAATAGTCTGCATATATCAATGGCACATCAATCTCTCTATCAGAAGGAAAGTTACCTGTACTATGCTTTAGCAAAAAGTATGGATTTTGATGATCTGTATTCAGGTATTTGTCACTACTCAATGATTTCAATATGGTTACAGCGGCATTGTAGTACTTTTTGCCCTGCTCTCCTTTCAACATGGTACTCATCTCCAGCAAACCTGAACTAGCTATGGCTGCTGCCGAAGCATCTCTTGGTACCTCGGCATATTTTTGGGGATCGAAATTCCAATCTGGTTTGTAGCCTTTTTGCCCAACGTTAAAATCCCAATAAGGTATTTTATCTTTTGGTAAGTTTGGATGATCGAGAAAGAAATCAGCCATCTTTATTGCCGCCTCTAAAAAACGTGGATCTTTAGTTTCTCGATAAACCACCGTAAAACCATAAATACCCCAAGCCTGCCCCCTTGCCCAAGTAGAATTATCAGAAAAGCCTTGTAAGGTTTGTCTATGTAGAACTTTTCCTGTTTTTGGATCATAGTTTACCACATGATAAGAACTATAATCTGCCCTTAGGTGATTTTTCAAAGTCTGCTCGGCATGTTTAATGGCAATATTTCTGTAGCTTGTATCACCACTAATTTTACTGGCATAAAATAATAGCTCCAAGTTCATCATATTGTCCATAATAACTGGATATTCCCAAGTATTGATATCCCCTTTTGATTTACGTTCATTCCACGATTGGATACTACCAACAACAGCAGAATACCTTTTAGTTAATGATTTAGCCGACTGTAATAGTATTTCTGGATATTTCTTGTCATTCACAAAACGAAGTGCGTTGCCATAGCTGCAATACATCATAAAGCCAATATCATGGTGCGAAGTGTTAAACTGGTTGCTTTCTAATGAATGAGTCCAAGCTAGTGCGGCATCTTTCCACTTGCTATCTTTAGTGTATTCGTACATATACCATAAGGCACCTGGCCAGAAACCGCCTGTCCATTCATCTATTTGTAGGTATTTCAAACTACCATCGGCGTACAAACTGTGCGGATAATCAATAAAATTACCTTTAGTTTTTGCTAATAAGTTATCATATAACGGAGCTGCCATTTTAAAGCTTTTAGCAACAAAATCTGTTTTCTGGGCAAACAAAGAGTTGCTCAATAGCAGTATAAATACCGCCAATAGTTTATTCATCTTAGTCATACACTTTTATCTTATGTACTATATAAGAGCAGTTTTGAGGTTAAAGTCCCACACCCAAGCAAAAGAAATATTACTCAGCGTGAATTTTGAGTCTTAATTTTACCATTTCTAACGAACAGATATCCATAGTAGAAATTATTACTACACCAGCCAAATATGCTGACGAAGGCAATTCAGGACTGATCAATATCATCCTAAAGAAAAATTCAAATTTGGGATTAAATAGAACAATTAATTTGGCAGCCACCCAGCGTAATGATTTCCTTGTCAAATATTTGTAGCGGTTTTATGTTAAGTTCTACAGTTTTTACTATAAAACTCGACGTTGATTGGATAATAAAAAGTGGGATGCAGATTAGGTCAACGTAATTTTTAGAAAAAAAACCCACTCTATTGCATAGAAATGGGTTTTTATGTTGTCTGCAGACATGCAGACCAATGCTCCCGAGACTGTGTACTTTTCAAAAAATTTGCTTGACGACTTGACTATAATTTCAAAAATTGATGAAGATCCTTTATAAGATTTCAAATAATCACAACATTTATTGTTAAAAAAACAGGACTTTTTTGATTACTTACTTCAAGCGAAAGTTTTTTTATCATTGGTTTCTTTGTTTTTGCAGGTTATCGTTTGTCACAGTTTGAATTACAATTCCAGTAGCAACTCCATCCTTGTAAAGCGAGTGATCAAAACCAGACGGATTTCCGGCGTATTCAAGAACAAATCGATTATCGGAGTACTGGCTACCGGGAGAATTAAGAATTTAAAGCAAAACTTGACTAGTTTATTGGCTTTGTGAATGCTTACTAAACTCCACCGTTAACAAAAAAACCACCATCTACATTTACTATAGAACCAGTAACAAAAGCCGAAGCATCACTTAGTAACCATTGTAATGCTCCAATTAACTCATCAGGATGTCCAAACCTTTTAAAAGGCGTCTGCTTAATTACCAAATTACCCCTATCTGTGTAACCTCCATCTTCGGTTGTAAGAAGCGTTCGGTTTTGTTCTGTTAAGAAAAACCCCGGTGCAATTGCATTCATTCTAATTTTATCGCCATAACGATTTGCCAATTCTACAGCAAACCATTGCGTATAGCAATCTACAGCGGCCTTACCCATGCTATAACCCAAAACCTTGGTAATAGCTCGTTTAGCGCTCATAGAGGATATGTTAACGATACTGCCTTTTCCACTTTGCGCAATGGCCGCACCAAAAACTTGAGTTGGGATTAATGTTCCCCACAAATTTAAGTCTAACGCTCTTCGCATACCATCAATACTCATTTCGAAAACATCCTTATCATTTTGCAAAACAGCTTCTGGCATATTACCTCCAGCAGCATTCACCAAACCATCTATTTTTCCAAATTTATTTAAAATCTGCTCTTTTGCTTTTTGCAGCGAAGCTTCATCTAATACATCTGCAATTAAAGCTAATGCCTTTCCGCCATTATTATTTATCTTCTCAGCACGTTCATTTGCCACTTTTTCGTTTCTTCCTAAAATGCATACCGTGCCACCCGCCGCAGCTATGCCTTTAATAAAAGATTCGCCAATAATTCCGGTGCCCCCTGTTAGTACAATTACTTTATTTTCTAGGGAAAAAATATGCTCCATTTTACAGTTTATTTATAGTTGAGGTAGTATCTGATTCATTGCCATACCCGCAATGTCGGGTTCAATCCTGTTTCTTTAGATTGTATAGTTACCACCTTGCCTTTATCTACTTCGTCGCCCATTTCTCTACTTTCTCTTACCAAAGCAAATGTGATGGTTTTGCCAGGATGTTTTTTAAGCACATCTGTTACATCTAAATAATGATTAGCAGCTATTCCACTAAATGCCAATTCTCCAGCAACAAAAGCTTTTTCAGCAACTTTTGTAATCAACGCCTCTCTTTTATCTAGTAGCGGAGCATTTTTCCAGTTGATTTTATCTTCCTCCCACGAAATATCAGGTAAAGCATATACGTGAAAACGGAATATAGCATCTGCAGAACTTTTACCATTTACACTCAAAATAATTTTTTGGCTCTTAGACAAATCAATTTTTGAAACATCAAATTTGAGATAGCTCACTTTGTTATATTCAGGGTTTTGAGCATCCAACGATATCTTAAGTTCTTTGTCGCTACCATAATTTACAGCACTGTTTTTTCCGCCAGAAACTGTAGCATCTGCTATTGGCACTAACATTTGTTGTCTTAATATTTTAGCAGAAGGTATGGTAACCAACATAACCGACTGAGCTGGCAATGTTAATTTTATTTTTCTGCTGGCATCCAAACTTGTCAAATCTTTAACCTCGCCATAGTAATGCTCACTAACCACCTCAGTGGTAATTGGCGTACCTGCAGCAATTTGCAACGCTGTCACATCAATTTCGAAATTATAATTAAATGAACCTCGTTGTACCAGCCACATGTAATAGTTGCCACTTTTTTCGTCGTAAGATGTGTAAGTATCTAACCTAGCCTCTAATTTATCTACTTGAGTCTGATACAAGTTGCGTTCGTCTTTAAATCCTTTTGCGAATAAACGCACCACTTCTCCTACCCTATGCACACCACCAACGTTATAATCGCCAGTAATTTCTTTCGCAGGACCATCCGTTTCTTCAAATAACTTTATTTCCCTTACACGTAATTTTCCAGGGTCTGTACTTACCAATCTAATTTTACTGGCCAGTATAGGCTTTTTAAATTGTAGAAAAAAGCGTACATGCTTTCCATCTTTAATGGATGTACCCTGAATATCTTTCCAAACATTATTTTCCTGATATTGAAGCACATAATTTTTTACTCTGTCTGGCCCAGTAAAAACCCCATACGATGAACCCGTGTAAACGATGGCA
Organism: Pedobacter sp.; assembly: GCF_031119335.1. GTDB lineage: Bacteria > Bacteroidota > Bacteroidia > Sphingobacteriales > Sphingobacteriaceae > Pedobacter. The sequence goes on along the minus strand of NZ_JAVHXT010000013.1, from coordinate 32,562 downwards.
CTGGCAATGTTATAATTCTTGCCTAAATCTACTTCTAGCCATTGCTGTTTGGATAGCGAATCGGAAACCCATGCAGAAGTATCTTCTTTACTTCCATCTGTAACTAAAGCCGCAGTTGAGTTCGCTGAACTTGCTTTTACCTTTGCATTCAGCGCAATGTTTTTATATAAATCTTCAACAATACGTTTACCTGTCCATGTAAGATGGTGGCCAGACTTTATACCTTCAGGCAAAGTTGTGTTTGCAGTGTTTGCAAACTTAAAAGCCCACATGCCGTAAGCATCGTTCTTCATGTTGTTGGCATAAATACCAGCCCATTCTGTAAATACAGAGGGAGAATCGTAAGTCTCATACTTATCAATCAAAATACTATTCATCCACCTGCCTATTTCCGTAAAAACAATTGGCAAAGGCTTTTTTAAAGGATGATTTTCTTCTATAACCTTTCTGATATCGTTTACACGAGTTGCATAACCTGAAGCGGGTTGATTATAAGAATGTGTACTAAAAATATCGAATAAATCGTAGTCCAACTCTTTTCCATCATAACCTTTACGGATATTTTTGACTACATAAGCCCACCAGTCTGTGTTATTTCCGGCAGTTACAGGCGCTACAAAACGTGATTTCAATTTTTTATTGTACCTTTTATTGACATCTTCTAACGCACAACGAACAGCATCACTTGCAATTTGCACACCTATCATATAGGTATCCAATTTCATTGGACCAGAATGTTTATGATTGGGCTCATTTTGAATAGCGTACATCTCGACATTACCATGTTTGGCTGCATGATAGGCTAACGCATAGTAGCGCTGCCACTTTTGCCACTTATCTTGCCACGTGTCTTTAAAATCTTTTTCGCTGGCCTGCAAAACAATATCGATTTTCATTTTTCCAAGTTCGGTAAAAACGTATTGCAGGTTCATTGCATTATTTCCTCCAGCAGGTGTTTCGAAGAATTTTTTATTCAACATTTCCCAGTTAATAAACTGATTGCCTTCTGGATTTTTTCTTAATAAGGTTTTTTGCTGCTCGAAACTTGCGAGTGTAGCTACATCTGTAGCTGTTTTTAAAGCATTAACAGGAACGTAATCGCCAAGATTGGCCCATACCCTAAAGGCATTAACCTGCGAATATTCTACCCAAGAAGATACATTTCCACCAGGCATATAATAACCCATATTGTAACCTACATATTTCATGCTTTTTCCAACAACTTGATTAGTGACTTTGATTTTTAAGTGCCTAGTTGTTGTATCCAGCAAATTGATATCAGTAGAAACTGTAGGTAGCGGTTGATTCTCTATCAAATTGCCCATTACTGCAATGTCCCTAATTGCAATTCCCTTAGCTGAATTAGAATTTATTCTAACCATAAAAGTGGTAAGCTCGGGTGCGATCTTATAAATGAGTCGAGACTTCGGTCCATCGATTGTCGGCTGTAAACTCAAATCGGTCCAGTTGGCATCATCCCAATATTGCAACTTTAAATCTTTACTATTTTGCAATTCTTCTCCCTTAAGCACAGTAACCATTACCGATATCACTTTATGATACTTATGCAAATCTATTTCTATGAAATGAGGCGTTTTCGCATCTTTGGCAGATTTCCAAATGGTATTCAAATTTCCGTCTACGGCATAAGAAGCTAGATTGGCTTTATCTTCGGAACTTACCATCACCTGCTTCTGCAATGCAGCGTTATTTAGCTGAGCAAAACCTTGATAAACACAAAAAAGAAGCAGAGATGCTAGTGTATATTTCATTTTGTTAGTTTTTTACTTTTCTTCAAATCAAAACCTAATGATTAAAAGATTTGAAAGATTTAACTCGTATATCTGTTAGAAAGGTCATGTTTACAGTGGTGATTTTAAGTATACTTTTAATCTAAAATACATTTAGATGAAATTAGAGACTAAGGGTAAAAACAAGCCACATTTACGGTTATTTATTATTGCATTGTTGATTATAATGAATGTATTTATCTTACTTAAATTAATTCTATAGTTATCATTTAATTGTACCGCACTGTCGTTAAAATTAACGAGTACAATTAAGGTAATATCAATTGCCCTACGGTATAAAGTAAGCCATTTGTTTTAAATGAGGCCGACGTTTTTGTAACTGGTATTTCTGCTATATTTCCACTACCCTTTAGCGATACTTGTTGCGTACTGCTATTAATGGTAACCGAAATGTTTACGCCAGACAAAGGCTGAACTATTGTGTTGTTCCTGAACTGAAAAATAAATCTGTTACCTACAAATAGGTGTGCCCTTAAAATATTGGCCAGAACATTCGGGTCAGCATTGTTAATGGCGGTTGTATTAGCATAACCTGCGGCGTTAAAAGCAGCGTTTGTGGGTGCCACAAGTGTATATAACGTATTGCCTTCTAACATGGTAGTAAAATTAGTACCGCTCTGACTAGCTCTTACAATTGCAGCAGCCAATAATGTTAATGATGTATTTGCTGTAATGCCAGCATTAACTGTTTGCACCGGAGGAATAAAAAGCTCTGGAATAATATGGATGACCCCATTAGTTGCTGTAATATTTGCTGTAAAACGATCAAAGGCCGCACCGTTAAAATAACCACGGGTATAGGTTACTCGAGTTGGCGCTACCGTTCTTTTGCTGAGGTATACCGTTTTCTGATTTACAGAAGGTGTGCCCAAAGAATCAACCATATCAACGGCATATTTTTTAGTATTTAGCAAATGATAGGTTAAGATATTTGCCAAAGTTTCTGGATTAGCGCTTTTAATTGTTGCAGAGTCTGGATACCCTGCTGCTATAAAAGCTGCATTATTTGGTGCAAAAAGTGTAAAAGTTCCGGTGCTGCTTAGCTGTTGCACTAAATTTTGCGTACCCGTACTTGCCCTCCTTAAAGCTACCGCAAGAAAAGAAAGATCTAGATTAGAATTTACTTGCTGATAAACCGACCTATTTCCATTACTTATCAATACCCTATTAATAACATGCAGCATACCGTTACTTACCTTTTTGTTTGGGTTTGTAATATCTGCTCCGTTTACCGCAAACTTGCCGTCGTTAGTTTTTGCTATAGCTACCGTTGCATTGCTGATGGTGTTAACATCCCTATTGGTGAAGGAATTGTCTAAGGTTAAAGAATTTTGCAAAAGATGATATTGTAGCATCGATTTTAAAACTGTTGGGCTGGTAGCATTAATTGTACTCAGCGTTAGTCCCGCTGAGGTAAAAGCCTCATCACTTGGAGCTAGAATTGTTAAGCTGACAGAAGCTGCTTTGAGTGTATCTGCCAAACCAGCCCTATCTACCGCAGCCCTCAACAAGCTGAAATTAGCCACATCATCTTTTATCATCGTATACAGATTAGCAGTTTCGCTGCTATCCTGTATTGAATCTTTTTTACAGGCGGCTGTGATTAAAATTATGGTAATAAGCAGAACTGAGCTTAGTTTAGTAAGAAAATTATATTTCATGATCTGTTTATCTTTTAAGGTTGAATAGTAATATTTAACTCTTTCAACACGGTTTTCTGACCAGATACTGTTGCATTACTGGCTACAAAAACTACCTTATATGTACCTGCTTTAGTATACACGTACGAATAAGATTCTAGTTTATTATCTGCGAAACTCTTGATCCCAGCACCGACATCGGGCTTGGTACGGTCTGCTATAATTGGCGAAGTAATTGCCCAATCTAAAGATGCGATTGTTGAAGAAGCTGGTCTAAAGATGATCGCATTACCATTGAACGCCCAAAAATTGTTCGGATTTAAAATATTAACAAACAAATAACCCGCAGTTGCCTGTGTCATGAGTTGTGACACATTTCCGCTTGGAAAAGTATTGTTAATATTTAAAGCATTTACGGTCCAAGTTCTTTGTGTATTAGTACCAGTTACTGGCTGTCCATCATACTTAAAACCAATGTAAAATGGTGTGCCTGGCTTTAAAACATCTGATATGTCTATGTTTCCGGAATTTACAGAAGTAGTGGTAGTACCATAAGTAAATCTATCTGTTAAATCTATCCAGGTAGCGCTTTCTACCCCAGTGGTGGTGTACTGACCTGTAAAATCATTTGATAAATAAACCTGTAAATTTCTCACTTGTTGCCCAAACTGAACATTAGATGTAAACGACATTCTTACCACGCCACCTGTTAAAATTGTTCGTTCCCTGTTATCGTAATTTCTGCCATCTTCACCAGACCAAAATGTAAGAATATCGGCTTGTCCGTTGAAGTTGAAATTTATGGTATCACCTACTTTATAAGTTAATGACTTAGCCGAAACATCAAAACTTGGCGCTATTACTTCTTCTTTTGCACATGAAGCTAAGCCGAGGCTAAGAACTAATAAATAATATATTTTTTTCATTTATTCAAATTTTAAAGTCTACCAAAGAGGATTTTGCTTCATTGATTTATTCAATGATAATTCTTGTGAGGGGATAGGTAAAAGCACATGTTTCTGACTAACACTGTTGTAACCCAAAACACCATATCTTAAAGTTGCCGGAGCATTTACATTGATATCCTGACCTACGGTTTTCATGGTTTGTACAAAGTTGCCCCAACGGATGAGGTCAAATTTCCTTAATGCTTCGAAACAGAGTTCTCTTGATCTTTCATCTCTGATATTTTGCACCGTTGGCAATTGTTCTACTCCCAGCGGCACCGTTGCCGTTGCAGTGTAGCCGTACCCCCTTCTCCTTACTAGGTTGTAATAACGATAAGCTTCAGAACCTATATCTACTGGTTCATTCAGTTCCAAAACAGCTTCGGTGTACATTAGCAATACATCTGCATATCGTAGTACCGGAAAATTTGTTGGCCCCCAATCTTGTCCCCTAGGTGTAACCAGTTCTAAATATCTTCTCCATTTTCCTGGATCACGCTCATGTATAGCCGTGGCGGCAAATGCTACCGTATCGCCAAGCCCAACTGAAGATGCTCCTGTTAGGTATCTAAACGTGGCAATGTTCCAATCACGACGAAGATCTCCCGCTTCGTACTTTCTGTAAAGGGTTGCTGTTGCGCCTACCGTAGCGTAGCCATATCCCCTATCCATAACGGTATTCCTTATGGCTAACTGATTTGCCCAACGACCGCCTTCCCTTTCTGGCCCTGTAGTATTATTTCCAGAAAACTCTATTTCCCAAATGGTTTCTTTAGCTTGGGTATCATATAAATCTTGAGATTGATTAATGAAGATTTGTTTGTAGCTTGCATTAAGGCTATGAATTCCGGAAGCAATTACTTTTTCTGCCCACATTTTGGCATCTGCATATTTAGTTACATCTTTTAGCGGCTCGCCTGCCATCTTAAGACAAACCCTAGCTAAAATACCCTGAACAGCAGTTTTAGAAATTCTTCCGGGAAAACCAATCTGAGTATACGTTTTTACCAGAGCTTCGGCCTCTGTCATGTCCTTCAATATTTGGGCATAAACTTCTGCCAATGGCCTTTTAGGATTATCTACGGAATTACCATCTACCGTAGGTGTTAATAATATTGGAATTTCTCCAAAATGGTGCGCCAACTGGAAATACATAAAACCACGGAGAAACAATGCTTGTCCCTTGATTGCATTTCGCTCTGTTTCGTCCATTACGGGTTTGTTGATATTTGCCAATAGATAATTGGCCCTGTTGATACCCACATACAGCTGTCTCCAAGCTGCAATAATTACAGCGTCTGAAGGTGTGTGCAGGTAAACCATTGGCGTAGTAGTTACCGTGATGGCATCTCTTTTAAGAAAACCTTCATCACTGCCATGCGCCAACTCTATGACTAAATTTCTACTAAAAGTACCATCCTGTCCCAGTGCATCATATACACCCGTTAGTGCATCGTTAAGCTCTTTGGCTGTGGTGAAGTAATTTTCAGGAGGTGTAAAATCTCTTGGCTGTGTGTTTAGATAATCTTTGCAGGAAGTAATTGCGGCAGCAACTAGAACCAAGAATATTATAAACTTATTTTTCATCTTCTATGCTTTTGAAATCAACTGAATGATTTGTTTAACTTGTCTTATAAATCAAAATTTAGCCCGAATGTAATTGTCCTAGCTCTTGGATATACCGAATAATCAAATGCCGGTGTAAGTGCTGAGTTTCTAGATGAAACTTCGGGATCAAAGCCTGAGTAATTAGACCAGGTATATAAATTTTGTGCAGAAACGAATAATCTCAAATTGTTCACTTTCAATCTTTCCATCAGCTTTTTAGGCATACGATAACCCAACGCAACTGTTTTAAGACGAATAAACGAACCATCTTCTATTACCCGAGAAGAGTACGCCCTGGTTTGATCGCCCCCTGCCCTATAAATACCATTGGTTTGGTTTTCTGGTGTCCAACGGTTAATTACCGTAGCATATTGGTTAAGCTGAGGCCTGCCCGGACCACCTTCGAAAATCAACCTGTTGGCATTAAAAATTTCGTTTCCATAAGAATATTGGAAGAAAATGTTTAGGTCAAATCCCTTGTAGGTAAAATTATTTGAAAAACCACCAATAAAATCGGGATTTGGATTTCCAATAATGGTAAGGTCATTGTTATCTATTTTAAGATCGCCATTCAAATCTTTGTATTTGATATCGCCTGGCTGTACCAAAGATGCATCTAAAGTATTTGCCGTTACGGTTGGTTTTAACTCATAAGTACCTGATGCTGTTCTGTTAAAATGTTCATATTGATAATTTCCATCCCAAACATAGCCATAGAACAAGCCTAAGGGCTGCCCAACCTTGGCTATATAAGCTGGGATTTCACGATAAAAATTATCCCATCCAATGTTGGTTAACAACGTTTCCTGGTTTTGTGCAAGTGCCAAAACTTTGTTTCTGTTAAAACTGATATTGAAACTCGAATTCCAAGTAAATTTCTTATTCTTCACATTCACTGTGTTGATAGTAAGTTCTAACCCCTTATTTTCTACACTTCCAATATTTTTGAATGTACTTGAAAAACCTAAAGAAGCAGGTAGACTAGCATCTAACAAAAGATCTACGGTGGTTTTGCGATATACATCTGCTGTTAAAGAGATACGGTCTTTAAGAAAACCTAAATCTAAACCGATGTCTAGCTGTCTGGAAGTTTCCCATCTTAAGTCGGGATTTCCTAAACGAAATGGAATAGATCCTTTAGCTATTGAATTATTAAAGCCGTAAGAGTTATTTGGTGGCAAAGTAAACTCAGATAAGTAGGCAAAATCGTTTACCCTATTATTACCGGTAACACCATAGCTGATCCTCAATTTTGCATCAGAAAGTTGCTTTATATTTTTTAGAAAGTTTTCGTTTTTCATTCGCCAAGCGAAAGCTGCCGAAGGGAAGTAACTCCATTTATTAGAAGGCGAAAATTTCGAAGAACCATCTGCCCTGAAAGAAGCGGTTAGCGTATATTTTGTTTTAAATACATAATTTACCCTCCCTAGAAAAGAAGCTAGGGTAAAATCTGTTTCATTGGCAGTAATAGAGGTAGGTATCCCTTCATCTAATCCTGAAAGAATGAGTTGCTCGTTGGGGATTTGTAAAGCTCTTGCACCAAAGTTTGTACTTTCTCTTCCCTGAATGGTAAAACCTCCCACCACAGATAGATCATTGTCCTTATTTATTCTGCGGTTATAAGTTAGGATGTTTTCATTCAGATAGCTGTTTCTTTCGCCATAACCAAAAGAGCCATTTACGCCATTATTTCGTCCCGATGCTGTTAACGGACTTCCAGAAAAGGTGTTGCTGCCATTAAAAACTTCATCTTTAATGGTTTCTCGTGTAACACCACCACTTACTCTTAATTTTAAATACTTATTAAAAGCATATTCGCCATAAGCATTGGCGATCAACGTACTTGTCTTTCTGTTGTTTATTCTATTTTCTGCATTCAATATCGGGTTAAAACGCGAATCATTTTGCAAATCCAAATCCTCATCTACTTCATCAAATAGATCTACATTCGGATTACCGCTTACTGGTCTGTAACCCCAAACACTAAACATTAGCGCACTGGTATTACTTGAACCCGATAGTGCCGAAGGTTGCTCGCCACGTCTTACCGTATGGCTATAGTTGGTATTAATGCCTACTTTAAATTTGCTGCTTACAGTTTGGTCTAACCTAAATCGTCCTTGTACCCTATCGTAATCAGAACCTCGAACAATTCCTTCTTGTCCAAAAACAGACCCTGACAGTGAATATTTAGTATCTTTATTTCCACCTCTTATAGAAATGGTATGGCTTTGAATTGGTGTTGTTCTAAAAAGTTTATCCTGCCAGTTAACCCCCTCTACATTTCTATAGTCTTCTAAAATTTTATCTCCACCAAGATATAAAGAAGTTGTGGTTGCGGGTTGGCGCTCTAATTGATATTTAATGAACTCATAAGGATTTAGCACTTCTATTTCTTGAAGAATATCCTGTATGCCGTAATAACCATTATAATTGATTACCGCTTTACCGTCTATACCGCCCTTGGTGGTGATGATAATTACACCATTTGCACCCCTTGCACCATAAATTGCCGTAGCAGAAGCATCCTTTAGTACATCTATGCTTTCAATATCTTCTGGATTGATGGCATTATTATCTGGATTTTCTATAGGAAATCCATCAATTACATATAAGGGAGAATTATCTTGTGTAACAGACCCTGCTCCACGAATAACCACATCTATACCAGAACCAGGCTGCCCATCTTGAGAAGTAACCTGCACACCAGCTACCCTTCCGGCAAGTGCCTCTTCAAAAGATCTTACTGGAGCCTTATTCAAATCCGCAATGTTTACCTGACCAACAGAACCAGTTAAATCTCCTTTCTTAACGGCTCCATAACCAATTACAACTACCTCGTTTAAGTTTGTTTGTTCTTCTTTAAGCGAAACGTTAATCTGTGTTCTGTTATTTATTTTTTGTTCTTGAGTTACAAAACCTATATAAGAGAATACTAATATTGCCTGATTATTGGGAACTGTTATGGAGTACGCTCCATTTAAATTGGTCTGTGTAGTTGTTTGGCTACCTTTTATCCTCACAGCTACGCCCGGAATTGTCTCCCCTTTGGCATCTATCACTACTCCATTAATTTTAATGGATGAAGACTGAGCCTTTACATGGAAAGATAACAGATTCCAAATAATGAAAAACGCACCCAAAAGACGTAAGCTACGCCAATTTCGTAAAAATTGATTCATACTTTTTTATTTGGTTAGTTGGTTTAAACAAATCTTGAGCAACAAATATTAACTAAGGAAACCTTCCTTCAAAATACGCTGCACCCAAGTGTTTTCGATAATACGAGATTATCATTTCATTCAAATATCTACATTAATACATTTTCTAGAACATGATGTTTAATTCAAATGCACGCTCTAAATCTTTCATGCTTCATGTTAAAAAAAGCAATAAAACACAGATATCCATCAATTTAACAATCAAAAGCGACACAAAACCCTGACAAAAAACACCTGCCCTTATGAAAGATTTGTCGGGCATTAATAACTCCCTTCAGCGCTAATTTAGATTTACAATTATAAACCAATTATAAACACCTAGGGTTGCCTACACTCTCCTTTATGGATTTTGTATTCCTTCTTTAGCGATTTCAACTTTTTAGCCGCGAGCATATGAATATAACTTCTACTCCTATCTGCTGTAAGAAATCTTTTTTCAAAATGCTGGGCTTATTTATGGGAGTTGTTTATTCATACGTATGTAGCGCACAGCAAGTATTTACCTATAATTCGGTAGCAGATGCTTCTGTTTGGGTAGGTAATGTCAATCAAAATTATGGAGCAACCACTTTTCAAGTTAAAAATGCTACCAGTGCCGGCATTACACGATACGGATTTTTGAAATTCGACTTAGGTTCGATTACGCCTTCTCAAGTGGGTAAAGCTACTTTGAGATTATACTGTACCACGAAACAAGATGTTGCTACCAAAATAACCGCTTTTTCTACCAGTACAGACTGGGAAGAGCAAAGTTTAACTTATAATAACAGACCAGATTTTAATGCACCACTAAGCACAGCCACAATTACTTCTGCAAATAATTATTACGAATGGGATGTAACCAATTATATCAAGTTATTGGTTGCCAACAGTTCAGCGGTAAGTTTTGGATTAAGTGACGAACAAAAATCAAATAATCAGATTGTCTTTTACACCAAAGAAAATGGCACAGCAAACCTACCCCAGCTGGTAATTAATACGGTAGCCAGCACTAATCCTGTAAATACAGTTCCTGTTACCTTTTCAAAATTGTTTAGTAGCAATATGATTTTGCAACAGCAATCTGAAGTTACAATTTGGGGCAAAGCCGGAATTGGTGCTGAAATTACTGTTACGCCATCATGGAATAGTACGCCTCATCAAACAACTGCCGATATTAATGGCAAATGGAAAGTAAAAATAAATACACCTGTGGGTGGCAGTACCGCTTACGAAATCAACGTGAAAGATGAAGACGGACATACAGAAACCATCAACAATGTTAAAATAGGAGAAGTTTGGTTTTGTGCGGGGCAATCTAACATGGAAATGAAATTGAGAGGTTTTGGAGGTAATCCACCGTCTTCCCCAGTACAAAATGCATCAGCCATTATTGCCGCCGCTAACGATTTGGATATTCGCGTTTTCACCTTACCTTATACTTACTCATTAAAGCCTCAAGACGATTGTAACGGCAGTTGGTTACAAGCTAACCCCACAAATGCGCCAGAATTTAGTGCAGTTGCCTATCAATATGCAAAAGCATTGAAAGATAAGCTAAACGTACCTGTCGGAATAATCGTATCTGCTGTTGGCGGCACCACTATCCAGTCGTGGATGAGTAGAGAAAGTTTGCAAGCATTTCCCGAAGTCTCCATCCCTACACAGTTACAAAATCCAGACCCTTGGAAAACAACTACTTCTTTATTCAATGGAATGGTTAATCCTATTGCTGGTTTTGGAATTAAAGGATTTTTATGGTATCAAGGCGAAGCCAATAGACATGAGCCTTATCTGTATCAAAAACTTTTTTCGACCATGGTAAACAATTGGAGAACGCTATGGAGCAATCAAAATTTACCATTCTATTCAGTGCAAATTGCTCCCAATAGAATAAATACAGCAAGTCTTATTGGTGGTGGAGCCAAAATGAGAGAAGTACAGTACAATAGCGCCCAAACCATTGCTCATTCTGCCGTTGCGCTGTGTATGGATATTGGCGAAGAAAATGAAATTCACTATGCAGACAAGACAACTGTTGCCCATCGTCTTTCTTACATCGCTTTAAATAAAACTTACGGCTTTACAGCTATTCCCTTTGAGGGACCAAAATATCAATCCGTTACTTTTTCTGGAAATGTAGCCACGCTTTCTTTTTCTCATGCAAATGGTTTAAAATTTTCGGGCAATACCTCTTCTTTATTTGAAATAGCTGGCGCTGATAAAGTTTTTAAACCGGCTATTGCCAACATTACTCCCGACCATAAGATAACCGTTTCTAGTACACAGGTTGCCCAGCCAGTTGCCGTTCGTTATGCTTTTACAGACTGGGTAAAAGGCAATTTATATAATGGCGACAATTTACCGGCCTCTTCTTTTCGTACTATTAATTGGGACGAGGAGGCTACACTTCCGGTTAAGCTAATTGATTTTAGAGGAAAAGTCATTTCTAATGGCATATTATTAGAGTGGATTTCAGCTAATGAGAGCGATAATAAAGCATTTGAAATACAACATTCTGCAAATGGCAATAGCTTTAGAAAAATTGGAGAGTTAGAAGGTGCAGGAAATGCTAACGAAAAAAAATATTACGCCTTCACGGATAAAAATCCTTCCTTAGGAATTAACTACTATCAGCTGAAACAAATAGATTTTAATGGCGATAGTAGCCTCTCAAATCCTATTGTTTTAAATTACAGGTTGTTGGTAAAAGCAGCCAGCATTTATCCAAATCCTACATCCGACAAGCTATTTGTACGCTTATCAAAAGATAGCACCGAACACATCAAGCTAAAACTATACTCATCAGCAGGGAGCTTATTAAAATCAAAAACTTCGACTGCCTCAGCCCAGGATTACCTGAATGTTTCCGATTTAGCACGTGGCACATACATTCTTGAAATCATCAACAACAAAAACAATTCGCTTTTAAAAAGGCAAAAAATAATTATTCAATAGAAACATCCATGATTATGATTTTTTCTACCCAATTCTTTAAAAAAAATTGCCTGTTAAAATTAGCCGGCCTACTGTTATTTCTTCAATTTGATGCTTTTGCACAATCTCAAACTTTTACAGCTACAGACGATGCAATGATTTATCAGGCTAGCCAATCAAATAATTATGGCACTAACCAAAGCTTATTGGTTAAAATTCAAAATGGTCAAACACGATATTCTTATATCAAGTTTAACCTATCATCTTTTAACCTAAATGCTACCGGAAAAGCTATCATAAAACTGTACTGCAGCGCTAAAGAAACGGCTAATAACACTATAAATCTATTACCTGTAGATAACGGCTGGCAGGAAAGCACACTTTCATGGTCTAATGCACCATCGAGAACAGGTGCGCCAATAGTGGGCAGCAATACAATTACCGAGGCGGGAAAATATTATGAATGGGATATTACCAGTTATATTCAATCATTAAACGTTTCTTCGAGCAGCAATACCATTGTAAGTTTTGTAGTGTCCGACGGTAACACTTCCAACAGCACCATCACTTTTCGTTCTAAAGAAGCTGCAAGTGGCGCTACACCACCACAATTGGTAATTAGCCAAAATGCTGATGTCGCTAACACCTATTACATCGATGCAGATAATGGAAGTGATAATAACGACGGCTTATCTACAACTACTGCTTGGCAATCGCTTACCAAAGTAAATGCTGTTAATTTAGTGGCGGGTTCTAAATTATTATTCAAAGCTGGAAGTTCATGGATTGGTCAACTGGCACCTTCTGGTTCGGGCGTTGCAGGAAATCCTATCATTATAGACCAATACGGAACCGGCCCCAAACCGATTATCCATGGAAACGGACTTGTAGGCACTGGCACAATTAAACTATACAATCAGTCTTTTTGGGAAATCAACAATCTCGAAATTACCAACACCTCGGCTACTCCACAAGAAAGAAGAGGTGTTGAAATAAATGGTGCAAACTTTGGGCTGATGGAACATATCTACCTAAATAACCTTGTTATTCACGACGTAAACGGAACTGTTGGAAATGCGCTAAGCGACAAAAAATCTGCAGCTATCTATTTTACAGTAACAGATGACAGCACCGTACCTACGCGTTACCACGATATCAAGGTAGAAAATTGTCTTATTTACAATATAGAAAACCAAGGCATTGTAACTAGTAACGAAGTGACGGTATCCGATTATCCTGGCTCTGTAGATTGGGAAAAAAGGAAAATAACCAATTTGCTAGTGAGAAATAATACCATTTACAATATTTCTAAAAACGCAATGATTATTAGATTGGCCGATGGTGGCTTGGTAGAGCGAAACCTTTGTCATGATACTTCTTATGGCATTGACCCATCTACCGGAGAAAATATTGGCGGAAATATTATGTTTAGCAGAAGTGCCAGAAATACTATTTTTCAATATAACGAAGGCTATAACAATAAAGGTACAAAGTTAGATGGAAGTATGTACGACCCTGATATTAGCAGTCCGGGTACGATATGGCAATACAGCTTTAGCCATGATAATCAGGATGGTCTGTTTTTATCTTGCACAAATGCCATTGATACGGGTATCATTTGTCGCTACAACATTAGCCAAAATGATAAAAATGCGCTGATATTCTTAAATTTCGATGTCAGTGAAATAAGAATTTACAATAACACTTTTTATATAGGTGAAGGTTTAAGACCAAGAATTATCCAGGAAAACACCACGAGAGACCATACTTACACCTTCTATAACAACATTGTTTACAACCATCCCAATAATTCAAACAACCCAAGTAATGGCAGTTCTGGCGTAAGGTTTGCGTTTGCTCCATCTGGCTCCGCTGGTATACAAAACAGAACCATTGTCGACAATATCTTTTACAACACACCACAACCGTCGCAAATTAATTTTACGACCAACCTAACGTCAAACCCTATGTTTGTTGCGCCGGGAACCGCCACCACGGGATTAAACTCTGTGGGTGGGTATAAATTAAAACCAGGTTCTCCTGCGTTGAATGCTGGTAGAATAATACCAAACAACGGTGGTAAAGACTATTTTGGAATAACAGTTTCGGCAACGGTAAAACCTAATATTGGTTTTTACAACGGCCCAGGCACTAATGTAGCTGCTATAGATGAAAATTTCCACATCTACTTATTAACTGGCCAATCTAATATGTCTGGTAGAGGAACAGTTGCCTCAAATGTAGATGTATCTAACCCAAGAATTAAAGTACTGAAACAGGATGGTACTTGGGCTACAGCTACCCACCCGCTTCATGGTGAAATAGAACCTACGGCAGCAGGCGTTGGCCCAGGCTTAGCTTTTGCGCTAAAAATGTTGGAAAACTCAGACCCAAATGTCACTATTGGGCTTGTTCCTACTGCTGTGGGTGGGCAAAGCATTACGGCTTTTGAACCTGGTGTAACCAACGACCGCACCAATAAGAGTATCTATAATGAATCAATAAAATATGTGAATATTGCCAGAACACAAGGGGTATTAAAGGGAATTCTATTCCATCAAGGAGAAGCGAACAACAATACAGCTACGTCTTGGCTAACACGCGTTAAAGCATTAATCAGTAATTTTAGAACAGAATTTAATAACCCACAATTACCATTTATCATTGGCGAAATGGGACGTTTCCCTGCTGAACCTAATAAATACGATAATATTTTAGCAGTAATGCCAGGTTTGGTTGCCGAAGTACCTTTTACTGCTTTGGTTTCGTCTACCGGGCTTACCGATATCAATGATGGTACTCATTTCAACAGCTCGTCTGCCACCGCTTTAGGCATTAGATATGCTGAAAAAATGAAAGAAGTGATTACTACACTCCCTGTAGAACTTTTAGACTTTACCGCTACCAAAAAAACAAATGGCGCTCTTTTACAATGGAGAACGGCAAGCGAAAGCAATAATGCGTATTTCAACATAGAACGTTCTACCGATGGAAAAACTTTTATTGTTTTGGGCAAAATAAACGGGGCTGGAAATTCTTCAGTTGCCAAAAGTTATAGTTTTACCGACCGCAATCCCGACAAAGGAGCTAATTACTACCGCTTAACCCAGTTTGATAACGACGGGAAAAATAGCAGTTCTAAAATAATTGCCTTAACCTATAATGTATCGTCTGTTGGCGATGATTTAGAAGTTGTTTTATATCCAAATCCTGCCAAAGAAAAGATCTACATCAATATTAAAGGAAACCATCAGGAACAGGTAAAAATTGAAATTTTTGATTTGACGGGCAAAAAAGTTAGCAGTTTAAACTTTAAACCTTCTAACGAAATCCAACAAGATATTAACCGCTTAAATAGCGGAGTTTACGTGTTGCGAGTAAGTAGTGTTGTTGGAAATAAGTTGATGGGCAGTGCAAGATTTATCAAACATTAACAGAACGATGGTTTGCCTTCGCCTAATCAGTAAAGAACTGGTATTCAAAGCCCTTATTCGGATGTTGTTTATCAGTTCTCTGGCGGTACATGGGCAAACTACTAATGTTATAGGTACTGTTGACCAGCAAACTATCGAAACTGCAGAAGTGAAAAGAGAAATGTTACGTTCTCAAGCTGCTGTAATGAATATTTTTATCAAAACCCATCAGCTTACAGATTTAAAAAACTTCTGGAAAAAAGATTTTAATGGCATAAGCCCCATCGATGAACTTAGAAAAACAGCCTTAGAGAATTTGGTTAAAATCAAAGTTCAGGAATCTCTATTTAAGAATAATGATTTATGGCCCTACTTCAATCATCAGGCTTTAATTGACGACATGACAGCTGTAAATAACATTAGAAAAAAGATGGTTGAAGATGGCAAAGTGATTTATGGTCCAATTGTATTTTCTGACCTTACCTTTTTTGATTACCAATTTAGCAACGCTATTATCAAAACTAAAGACAAACTAAAGAAAACCCTTTTTAATGTGTCAGATAGCACACTTTTGCTTCATTTAGACAAAATGAAAAAGGGTGTTTTCGCCAATAATAAAGAGAGTTTTGAAGAACTAAAATCTCGTATTGAAACGAGTTATATCGACGAAAAATATCAAGAGCTCGTTGCAGCTAAAATAACTGCAGCCAAAGTAAAAATTAACCATAGCTTACTGAAAGAAATACACCTCTATTAGTTTAATTCGTGTTCCAATATCAAACAATTACCAATAAAATAGGCGGATAGAGTTATCCGCCTATTTTATTTTGAACTGAAACTTAAACAGTCTTTTAATTCAAGATTACTTTTTTAGTGCTCATTGTCTTTCCATTTTTAATTACACTAAGCACATAAATCCCTTTTGCTAAGTCTGCTACCTTAATTTCGTTAACAGACGTTGTAACGGTCACTTTTCTAACAACACTACCTGCCAAATTAGCTAATGCTATATCCGTATTACCTAAATCCTTTTGTAAAATTTCTACTTTCAACACGTTGCTTGCTGGATTTGGAAAAGCATTCACCACCAATTCAGATAGTGCTGTTTTTACGGCTTCTATATTACTGTATTTAAAGGTGCCATCGTTATCTATCATTTTTAAACGATAGTAATTTACGTTTCCGTTATTTACAAACTGATTATCGATATAGTTATAGCTCAAAGTAGTTTTACTATCACCAGCAGCTTTCTTTTCTCCTATTTTAACAAATTCAGCTGCTCCCACTTTTCGTTCTAATTCAAACTTCTCCGTATTTTGCTCAGAAGCCGTTACCCAATTCAAACTAACACCACTATTGGTAACCTTACCCGAAAAAGAAACCAAATTTACAGGTAAAGGCGCCAATGTAGAAGTTACGGTTACCTTAAGGGGATTGGTTGTTAAGTAAGCTTCTCCCCCATTAGAATTAAAACCATTAAATTCATAAATATAAATATCATAAGTACCAGCGGGAACATTTGTTAACGGACGAGAACCCGGCCTAGTACCCGTTTGACTAATTACGTAACCTGTATTAGCCCCCGATCCTATGGTTCCAGTAGCTGATGCAGCAAAAGTATCACTACTTGGTTGTGTAGTGTAAGTGGTGCCATTTACCGGAGGCGTAACGGTTGCCCCTTCTCTATACAACACCACAATTGTATTCGCACCATATCCATTGTCGGGGTTTGGTTTTGTCCATCTGATATCTAATGCTCCTGCACTTGTTTCTGAAGCGGTTAAAGTGGCAGATTGAATAAGTGGAACGCCATATACAGTTAGAACGATTGTTCTTGAAACTGCCTGATAAGTACCATCGGCAGCTTGTTGTACAGTAATATTTATGGTTCCGGCACCATGTACACTTATTACATTATTGCTCACGGTAGCCACAGCAGCTTCAGAGCTACTATAAACAAACGGACTGGTATTTTGGCTAACTGGTGCCTGAATAGTAAAATCTGCTGCGCCCTGATATTTCACCAAAGCATCTATCCATGTAAAATTCGCTACGGGCACCGCAGGATTACTTGTACCACTAATAGTTACATTACTGCCTAACGTAATAGTATTTGAAGTGTTTACGGCACCTGTGTTTTTTCTCCATATAATAAAACGAACTGCTAACGTTTTACCTTCTGGCACCACAATTTCATTGGTGTAATTAAAGGAAGTGATGGTAGCAGCAGTAGGCGTAGGTGTAGACAACGTACCCTCTATGAAAACTGGAGCAGTAGCAAAGCCATCTAAAGAATAGGCAATGTTATAAACAAGGCTCGCACCATTGCCAGAACGTGAAAGAGGGATGTTTATCTGGTTAATTTTTAAATCCTTTCCAGTGCCTGCTTTTATAGAAAACTCTAAATACTGATTAGTTACAGTACCCGGACCAGAAAAACCTGCATTTACATTAAAATTTCTTCCAGCCCAAAAGGGTGCCGAAGAGGCTTCTCTAATGCCAAGTCCACCACTGCTAAACACGTTTGAGGCATATCCTGCGCCAATAAGCAAATCATTGGCAGTAACATCTGCAGCACCAGCGCCAGATTTACTCGCAACTATGTCTGCGGTTAAAGGCCAAGTTGCGGTAAAAGCATCTTGAGCAAAAATTGGCGTCGTTATAAAAAACAACATTAAACAGAGCAGTAGCTTCTTGAGCGTCTTAAAACTATAAACACTTCCTTCTTGCTTAGTTGCAAAGAGGAACTTGTCATACAGATCATTACAGTAAAATTTTTCCATTTTAATAAGGTTTAAATTGTAAAAGATGGTTATTGATTATTAAATAAATCTACCTTTTAACAATCCCCTTCATAAAGGACTAATGGTTCAATTTCACTGCACAAATGTTACATGAGCTTTCTATTAAGAATGCTTACTTTCTAGCTGTTGCTTTTTGTAGTTTTTTCATTTCCACTGCATATCTTTTGCCATACTCATTAGCAGAGTTACCATCAAAATGAGTATTGTCTCCATTGTGTATCAAACCTTCTGACGTAGCCAAAGCAGTAAATGGTATTTTACCCGGTACTTGAGCCAAAATTTTATTGAACTGTTGGTATTGCTCTTTGTATTGCCCCAACTCGCCAATCACTACCGGAAGTTTAGAATTGTTCGTTAAAGTCCTCACCCTATCAATCACATCTTTAAGCTTATTGATATAAGCGGTGCTGTCTTTTGAAGAACTGTTGGCTTCACCTTGATGCCAAATCATTCCTTTAACCACACCATTTTCCATTGCTTTCTTAATTCTTACTACTGCATCGTCATAAGGATGGGTTTTAGTGGCTGCATCGTAAGCGCCAGATTGCCATTTTTCTATGGATGTCCCACCAACCGCACAAGGTACCAAGCCTACTTCAACCGTCGAATCTAATTGCGCCATCTCTATACCAAATGATAAACCTGGGCCAACGCCAGCGACCTTTGGTTTATCAAAATGAACTGGATTTTTAGCAGGCTGCCATTCCCCATTCGCATCAAGCATAAAAACTCTAGGGTGCGAAAGTGTTTCCAGTTCTCCAGTAACCTTTCCTCTGCCCGCCATATTTGATTGACCCATTAAAATATATAGGTGTAATTGCTTTTTACCAGTTTGCGCAACGGCAACATCTTTAAAACAGAAAAACAACAGAAATAAAATGAATGAATTTAATAAACGCATATTGTTATAGCTAAAAGTTATGATTATGCTAATTTACCCTTTTAAAGGCACTTCATACATGACTTATGTTTCATAAACAACCAACATATTACGCAATAGCGTCTCATTTCAACAAAAGCGTCGGTATTTCATTCGTTCTATACATTTATCGGGTGTTTTTGAACTATTAATAGCGTAAACAAGTTAGCTACACCACCTACTTTAGTAGCAACTCACAACCAATATAATTACCTCATGTATATCATCCGTTTTGTAAGATTTGTTGTTGCCATTAAGAAAAGGAATTGGAGCCCATTTGCGTTAATACTGATGTCCTTATTTCTTTACCCCTACATTTTGTTAGCGCAGCAAAGTGGCAATTATCAATCTATTTATATAGATGCAAAAACCAGAAGTAAAGATGCTTCTGGAAGTTCAAAATTCTCTGATTGGAAACCCTACGAAACCAGAATTATAGACAACACCAAAGATTTCGCTCCATTAAAAGAAGCCAACTTTAATAAATACGGTAGTCAGTTGGTGAAGAAATATAATGCGTCAGGCTTTTTCAGGACTGAAAAAATTGATGGTCGCTGGTGGATCATAGACCCAGAAGGTTATGCTGGTATCAATGTATCGGTAAATAGCATCAACAAAGGCAAATCACAAAACAACATCAAGGAATTTAAAGGCAAATTTAAAAATGATGAAGAGTGGATTTCAAATACCCAACAGCAACTATTAGCACTTGGTTTTAATGGCATAGGTTCCTGGTCTGAACATGATTTATTTATAAAAGAAAACCTAAAATCTTCTCGTCCATTAACTTATACCATCAATTGGAATTTCATGTCGGCTTACGGAAAAAAACGTGGTGGCACTTATAGCGTACCTGGTCATACTGGTTATCCAGGGGGAGTAATTTTTGCATTTGACCCTGGTTTTGAGGCATTTTGTGATGAACATGCTAAACAGTTATCCAAATACAAAAATGACCCAAATTTATTCGGTTACTTCTCTGACAACGAAATGCCTCTTAATATAAATAACTTAAAAGGCTATCTAGATTTAAAGGATAAAAACGACTATGGATATCTTGCTGCTAAAAAATGGATTGAGGAAAAAGGTATAGATGAAACCCAAATTACAAAACAGCATCAAGAAGAATTTTTGGCCTTTGTGGGCGAAAGATACTTGTCTATAGTTGCTAAAGCCATTAAAAAGTACGACCCGAACCATCTTTACATTGGCAGTAGGTTTTATTCTGGAGAAAAGAGCGTACCAGCATTTATGAAGGTGGCAGGCAAATACCTAGATATTATTTCAATCAATTATTATGGCTCCTGGACACCATCAAAAGTAAACATGAGCAACTGGTCTAAATGGTCGGGAAAACCATTTATTGTAACCGAATTTTACACCAAAGGAATGGACTCTGGCTTACCTAATATTTCTGGTGCGGGTTGGCAGGTTAAAACACAGGAAGACCGTGGAAATTTCTATCAAAACTTTTGCATGGCTTTATTAGAATCTAAAAACTGTGTGGGCTGGCATTGGTTCAAATACCAAGACAACGACCCAACAAATGGCAAGGCAGAACTATCAAATACAGATGCAAACAAGGGGCTTTTCGATAATAACTATAATATCTATTTGCCATTGGCAGAGAAAATGAAGCAACTCAATATCAACAGATATGAGTTAATAAATTACTTTGATAAACTTACTAAATAATGAAAAGAACAACTTGTTGTGCATTAATTTTACTACTGGTTTCTTTTGGCATTTCTCCTCATTTACTTGCACAAAATAGACTTTCTAAAACCATAAACAGTAATTGGAATTTCCATAAGGGAGATATCAAACCAAATCAAGATAATGTAACTTGGGAACAAGTTTCTGTACCACATAGCTGGAATACTTTAGATGTGATGGACGATGAACCTGGTTATTACCGTGGTGCTGGGTGGTATAAAAAATCAATCTTTATACCCTCAGATTGGAAAGACAAAGACATTTACATCTATTTTGAAGGTGCTGCACAAGTTGCCGAAGTGTTTATCAATGGCAAATCAATTGGTAAACACATTGGGGGCTATAACTTCTTCAATTTCAAAATAAATGAGCATTTAAAATTCGTAGAAAAAGGGAACGCAGCTAACCAAATCATGGTTCGTGTAGACAACTCACACAGTGAAGACATTGCTCCTCTTTCTGCAGATTTTACATTTTTTGGAGGCCTATATAGAGATGTGCATCTAAAAGCTTTGAACAAGGTGCATTTTGATATGGACAACTACGCCTCTAACGGAGTTTTTATCACCACACCTACCGTCAATACTTCTAAGGCATCTGTAAATGTTAAAGGGTCCTTTATCAATAACACAAATACTGAAAAAAACATATCCGTTACGCATACCATTTTAAATGCGGATGGTACAATTGTCGCATCACAAAGTAAGAATTTCAAAACAGGCCCAAAGCAAAAAATAAATTTCAATCAGGATTTTAAAAGCATCAGCAATCCCATATTATGGTCTATAGAAAATCCCTATTTATATCAGGTAATTTCTACCCTTACCGACACCGAAACAAATTCACAAATAGACGAAATCAGTAATCCATTAGGGTTTAGGTGGTTCAATTTTGATTCGGAAAAAGGCTTCCTTTTAAACGGAAAACCTGTAAAACTTATCGGCGCAAGCCGTCATCAAGATTTTAAAAATAAAGGCAACGCACTTAGTGATGCCATGCACATACGTGATGTTGAGCTTTTAAAGGAAATGGGCGGTAATTTTCTCCGCATTGCGCATTATCCTCAAGACCCTGCTATACTCGAAGCTTGCGATAGACTGGGGATTTTAGCTTCTGTAGAAACACCATTGGTAAACAGAATTACAGAAACTGAAGCTTTTTCTAAAAATGCGCATCAAATGCATTTGGAAATGATCAGGCAAAATTACAATCATCCAAGCCTAATTATTTGGGCTTACATGAATGAGATTTTACTAAGACCTAGATATGAAAAGGATTCTGCTGAACAAGAAAAGTATTTTAATGCCATTACCAAATTAGCGCAAGAATTAGAGGATATTACCCGTGAAGAAGATCCTTACCGTTACACGCTCATTCCCAACCATGGAAATTTTGATCTTTACAGGAAAGTACAGCTTACCTCGATACCCAAACTAGTCGGCTGGAATTTATATCATGGCTGGTATGGTGCAAATCTCGCAGGCTTTGGAGACTTTCTTGATCAGCACAGAAAATTTTTACCAAACAAACCACTATTGGTAACAGAATATGGTGCCGATGCAGACAATCGATTACATGATTTTAATCCTGTAAGGTTCGATAAAACGGTAGAATATACCACCATCTACCATCAGGCTTATCTTAAAGCAATAAACGAACGACCATTTGTTGCTGCCGGGATGATTTGGAATTTGGCCGAATTTAATTCGGAAGAGAGAGCTGAAGCTGTTCCCCATATCAACAATAAAGGTATTTTAACACTCGACCGAAAACCAAAGGATGCCTATCGTTTCTATCAGGCCAACCTGCTTAAAATACCTTACCTTCAAATAGGCTCAAAAGAATGGAATTTGAGAACTGGTTTTGCAATATCAGATGATAATTTAACTTGTGTACAACCCGTTCAAATATTTACCAACCAAAAAAACATTACCCTTAAATTAAATGGTAAAATTATTGGCAGTGCCGAAGCAAAAGACGGCATAGCTTCTTTTAATGTACCTTTTAGTAATGGAATAAACAGACTGGTTGCACTGTCAACGTTAAACGATACCGAAATTTCAGATCAGGCTGATATCAACTTTAAGCTATTATCTCAAAATCTTAACAGCAAAACACTTCCTTTCCAGCAAATGAGTATCAGTTTGGGAGATAATCGCTTTTTCTATGATGAGATTAACCACGAGGTGTGGTTGCCAGAACAAGAATATCAACCTGGATCTTGGGGATATATTGGTGGTAACGTCTTCAAAATGGCAAAAAAGGGCAGACATAGCTATGGTTCCGACAAAAACATTTTGGGTACAGACCTAGACCCGATTTTTGAAACACAACGAACAGGTATTAAACAGTTTAAGTTTGATGTACCAAATGGCGATTATGAAGTATATCTACACTTTGCTGAATTGCTCTCAAAGGTTAAAAGAGAAGAGTTAGCCTACAATTTAAGTACCGACAAGAGCAATGATGATGAATTTAGGGAAAGAATTTTTGACATTAAGATAAACGATATAGATTTTCTGAAAGGTTTTAACAACTTGGAAGATTTGGAACCAGAAAGAGCCATATCTGTTAAAACAAGAGTGAACGTTAGAGACAAGCAGGGAATAGCGATAGATTTTAACCCTATAAAAGGAGAAGCTATTTTAAACGGAATTCAATTGAGAAAAATAAGATGATAAACATAGCCACTTTTAAAGTTAACGGCAAATTAGGTCTTGCACTAACCCTATCCATTTTTTTAAGCACCTATACCTTTGCTCAAAAAATTGCTGAAGAAACTCCTGCCAAACAACGAAAATACATGGTAGATGTAATGCTGAAAATGGCAGACCCTATTTTAACCAATCTTAGCAAGAATGAATTAAAAAAGAATATGCCCGTAGAATTTAAGTCGGAAGACACCAAAAACTATACTCATTTAGAAGGTTTTGGACGTTTAATGGCAGGCATGGCTCCGTGGATTGAGCTTGGTGAAGACAAAACCGAAGAAGGAAAACTTCGGAAGAAATACACAAACCTTGCACTTATCTGTATTAAAAATGCAACAGATGAAAATGCGGCAGATTATATGAATTTTAGTGAAGGCAGGCAACCATTGGTAGATGCAGCCTTTTTAGCCGAAGCACTTTTGAGAGCGCCTAATCAGCTTTGGGAGCCACTTGATGAACAAACTAAAAAGAACGTACTACTCTCCTTTAAAGCTACAAGATCGGTTACTCCTGGCTTCAACAACTGGTTACTATTCAGTGCCATGATAGAAGCAGCCCTATTAAAGTTTGAAGGAGAATGTGACATGACCCGTGTTGACTATGCGGTAAGACAGCACCTTGCTTGGTATAAGGGAGATGGAATTTATGGCGATGGGCCCGAATTTCATTTTGATTACTACAATAGTTATGTCATACATCCTATGTTTATAGAAGTGCTAAAAGTGATGAAAGACGCTAACGTTGTCCAAAAAATTAACTACGATGAAACCTATGCCGTAGAAGTAAAACGGGCACAACGTTATGCAGAAATCCAAGAGATGTTAATTTCTCCAGAAGCTACTTACCCTGCAATAGGCCGTTCAATAGTATACCGGTTTGGGGCATTTCATTTGTTATCCAAAATTGCGCTGATGAAAACATTGCCCAAAAAGACAACACCGCAGCAGGTTAGGTTCGCCCTTTTCAATGTGATAAAAAAACAGATTGAAGCTCCTCAAACATTCGATGACAAAGGCTGGTTAAGGATTGGATTTTTTGGGCATCAACCACAATTAGGCGAGGGATATGTATCTACTGGAAGCCTTTATTTATGTGCTCAGGCATTTTTGGTCTTGGGTTTACCTGCTACAGATCCCTTTTGGACAGAAAAAAACGAAGATTGGTCATCACGCAAAATATGGCGAGGAGACGCCGTGACCTTAGATCAAGCTTATAAAGAAAATTAAACGCATACAAGCAATGACGATGAACAAAAAATTGAGCTATTTTTTAGCCATTATATTCATAACACCATTTTTTTTCTGCTTTAAGAGTGATGGAAATCCGAATACACTTTTAGAAAAAGTTTTTGATGTTGCCAAAACACAATATTCAAAAATGCTCGAAAAATCGACAGATTTAAGCCAGTACCCCAGGACTACAACAGCAAATGGAGAAACAAAATATGTTCCTATTAGTGATTGGACAGGAGGTTTTTGGCCAGGAAGTCTTTGGTATGTTTATGAGTATACCAAGGATGAGCAATGGAGAAGTGCCGCCGAAAAATGGACTGCTTCACTTGAAAAAAACCAATTTAACACCAGCCATCATGATATAGGTTTTATGATGTTTGATAGTTATGGAAATGGATACAGAATTACAAAAAATGAAGCTTATCTACCTGTTTTGGTGCAATCTGCAAAATCATTAATTACGAGGTACTCTCCTACTGTTGGTGCTATCCAATCGTGGAATAAACGCAAATCTAATGATGGAAAAACAGATTGGGAATTCCCTGTTATTATAGATAACATGATGAACCTCGAATTGTTATTTTTTGTATCAAGATATACCAAAGACCCTATTTATAAAGATATTGCTATTAAACATGCAGAAACTACAATGAAGAACCACCTTCGTGCCGACTACAGTTCGTTTCATCTTGTCAATTATGATAAATCAACTGGGGAAGTACTTCACCAACAAACTGTGCAAGGTTTTTCAGATAATTCTCAATGGTCTCGTGGGCAAGGCTGGGGTATTTACGGCTTTACAACGGTTTATCGTAACACTAAAGACAAACGATTTTTAGTTACCGCACAAAAAATGGCTAACTTCTTTCTAGACCATAAAAATCTTCCAGAAGATAAAGTTCCTTTTTGGGACTTTAATGTAGGACAAGCAGGATATCATCCAAAGTGGGCATTTGACCCCAGCAAAAACAACCCTGTATCTAGGGATGCTTCTGCAGCAGCATTAACCGCTTCTGCCCTATTTGAGCTAAGTACCTTTTCTAGCAAGAGACTAAAAGCCAAATATTATAATGCAGCTGTAAATATCATTAATACGCTGGGTGGTGAAGAATACTTGGCCAAACCAGGCACAAATGGAAACTTTATCCTGAAAAATAGTGTAGGTCACATGCAGAAAAATAGCGAAGTAAATGCGCCTTTGGTATATGCTGATTACTATTTTTTAGAAGCTTTATTGAGATATAAAAAATTAAATGCTGGCGAGTTATAATTCCTTTCAACAAGAAATAGCCAAGTACTTTTATTTTTTATCATTCCCAAACTCTTTCGGAGTAAGTTTAAATTGCTCCTTAAAGCATTTCCTAAAATAATCTACATCCGTAAACCCAACCATATAAGCCACCTCGCTAACATTGTAATTCTGTGTCTCTAGCAGTTGTGCAGCTCTTTTTAACCTAACCGACCTGATAAATTCTATGGTGGTTTGGCTAGTAAGCGCTTTAATTTTTCTATACAACGTCACCCTACTCATTGCAACTTCCTTGCCTAACTCTTCCACATTTAGTGTAGGCTCCGTCATATTTGCTTCTATAAAATTCATTACCTTTTCTAAAAATATCTCATCTGGAGAGGTAATGGCAATGTTTTTTGGCTGTAGTGTTACCTCCTTCTTATATCTTTCACGAAGTTTTTGGCGAAGCTCTAGCAAGTTCCAAACCCTGGTTTCTACAATATTAATGCTAAAAGGCTTCGTAATGTAATCATCGGCACCAGTTTCCAATCCTTCTATCTTGTAAATTATTGGTGTTCTGGCGGTAAGCAAAATAATAGGGATATGACTGGTTCGGTTATCATTTTTTAAAGTATTACAAAGCGTCGTGCCACTCATTATGGGCATCATTACGTCACTTATGATAATATCAGGCATAATTTCTAAAGCTTTATCTATCCCATCTTTTCCATTTACAGCCTGGTGTATAATAAATTTATCTTGAAAATGAGAGACTAGGAATTCCATTACATCCGCATTATCTTCTACCAGTAACATCACAGGAGTTTCGCCTTCATTTTTTTCTAGAATCAATTCCCGCTTACTTTCTAAAGAAACAGAAGGTTTAGCCTCAGATTGCTGTTCAAAATAACCATCTATATTTTCACTGTCTTTATAATCTGCAATAATCTCATGCTCCTTTAGGTGATTTTTCCCTGTCGGGATTTTAATGGTAAAACAGGTATAACCTTGTTGATTTTCTTTATGCTCTTGACTAGAAACATATATTTCACCGTGGTGCAATTCTACAAGCCCCTTCGTAAATGCTAAGCCAATACCTGTACCACTGGCATTTACTCCCTCTTCATTATAGTGCTTAAATTGATCAAATATATGCGGAACATGATGAGCAGCTATGCCAATTCCATTGTCTATAATTTCTATAACAGCGTAGCCATTCTCAGTTTCTTCTTTTACCTTAACTATTATTTCGCCGCCTTTTTTAGTGAACTTTAAGGCATTAGATAAAAGGTTATAAAGAATTTTCTCGAATTTATCTCTGTCAAAATACAGGCGAATACTTTTTTTATCGGTTTCCAGGTTTAATTTAATTTCTAGGTATTGTGCATAAGAATCAAAAGCTAATACTACTTCTCTTAAAAATCTTACTATGTTACCTTCAGCAGCTTGTAAATGCATATTTCCACTTTCAAACTTCCTAAAATCGAGTAACTGGTTAATTAATCTTGTTAATCTTTCGCCATTTCTCTTCATCAGCATCAGCTGATTTTGAATCTTATTATTGCCATCGTTAAACGCAACCAATTTCTCTAAAGGAGCCAATATGAGCGTAAGCGGCGTTTTGATCTCGTGAGAAATATTGGTAAAGAAATTTAGCTTTCGCTGATAAAGTTCTTGATCTTTTTCTCTAATGAGCGATTCGTAAACCAAATCGTTCTTAAGTTTTGCCGTTCTTAATGAATACGAATAGTAGAGGTATAACAGTAATGCAATAATTAAACTGTAAATAACAAATGCCCACCAGCTTTTCCACCACGGAGGCAGCACCTTTATCTTCAAAATTTTGGGAGCCTCGTTCCAAACGCCATCGTTATTGGCTGCTTTTACTTTAAAAACGTAAGTTCCTGCATCAAGATTGGTGTATGTGGCCGTTCTTTGATTGCCAACATAATGCCACTCATCATCGTTTGTTAACCCTTCTAATTTATAGGCATATTGGTTTTTATTGGGATTAGTGTAATTAAGTGCCGCAAATTTTAGAGTGATGAAAGCCTGGTCATAGGTTAAAACAATTTCCTTGGTTTCGTTAATGGTTGTGGTTAATGGCGAATTCTCTTCCTTAAGGTCAACAACTTTATTTCTAATCAAAAAATCGGTAAATACTACCGTTGGTTTATGGTTATTACTTTTAATTTTTTCGGGATTGAAATAACTTATCCCGTTAATACCACCAAAAAAAAGTTCTCCCTTACTATTTTTATTGCTAGCATTGGTTAAAAACTGATTGCTTTGCAAACCATCTTCCACGTAATAATTGAAAATAGTATAGTTATGATTGGCCAATGGCAGTTTCTTTCTATCAAAAGATATTTTTGCCAAACCTTTGTTTGAACTTACCCATAAATTCCCTTTATCATCTTCTTGTATAGCCTGTACAACATTATTTCCCAAGCCATTTTTTGTAGAAATGTTATAGAATTTACCATTCTTCTCGTCAAAAAAGTTCAATCCTCCACCTTTGGTGCCTATCCATATTCCATTTTTACTATCAATAAAAACAGAAAGAATACTGCTACTGCTTAAGCTAAAGCTATCTTTGGCATTATAAAAATATTGCTTAAAGGTTTTGCCATTATAATAATTTAAGCCCCTGTCTGTCCCAATCCATAAATTGTCCTTACCGTCTTTTAAAATTTTTGTAATGCTATTACCACAAATACTATTAGGATTTTTAGGGTCATGCTTAAAAATCTGATAGCTTCCGTCTGGCTTCCGCAAGATAATTCCTGCACCATTGGTCCCCATCCATATCCCTTCTTTTGTTTTCGCTAAAGAATAAACACCTTTTTTCTCCGGAACAGGATAGCCTGTCAACTTTTTAGTATTGTTATCTAAATGCCAAAGCCCTTTAAAAGTGCCAATCCAAATATTCTTGCCATCGTTCAATAAAGATTTTACTGTATTCGCAGAAACATCAGTACTATTTTCCAACAACGGATATCTCTTATAAAATGAATTATCATTCGCTATAAAGTTCAAACCTCCGCCCTCTGTGCCTACCCAAAGCGAATTATTATCACTGTTGATGATAGAACTAACCACCCGATAACTTAAACCAGCTTTGTTTCCAATCTGTTCTTTTATTAGCGAAAACATACTACTACCAGGGGTAATTATATTTACTCCGCCGGCATACGTACCCAACCAAATGTTGCCGGTTCTATCTTTTAAAATAGCTCTGATAGAATTGTGGCTTAACGATTGGGTATCATAAATATCATTACGATAATTGATAAATGTTTGGCTTAACAGATGATATATCGATAGGCCATCTCGTGTACCAAACCAAACTTCATTCTCATTGGCAATATAAATTTCCCTAATAATATTGATGGGTAGACTATTCTTATTATTTGGTTGATGTTGCAGGTGGGTAAGTGTATTTTTAGCTTCATTGAAAAGGAAAACACCATTATTTTCTGTTGCTATCCAAATCCGTCCCCAGTTATCTTGCTTAATTACACGAATGGTTGAACCCCTTAAAGTTTTATTCTCCTCCAAAAGTGCAGGCAATGCCATGAATTTTTTAGTAACTGGATTAAAGCGCCTAATATCGCTACCAATGCTTACCCATAACAAACCTTTTTTATCGCCAAAAATATAGTTGACTTTATTCAGTTCAGTCTGCTTCTCGTTAGAAAGTCGGTAACTGTTTATTTTTTTGTCTTTTGGTCGATATTGTTTTAAATCTAATAAGCTACCAATCCAAAAATCGCCACGTTTATCCTTATAAATAGAGATGATATAATTTGAACCATCCGATTTATCATCAGCATAAATCACCTTTGTAAAAGTCTCTTTTTCTCTATCAAATACATTTAGACCTTTAGATGTTGCTACCCATATTTTTCCATCCGTATCTTCATAAAGCGCATTGATTTGGTTATGACTAATACTGGTAGAATCTGCATTATCATGCTTATAAATGGTAAACTCGTAACCATCAAATTTATTTAAACCATCTTCTGTACCTATCCAAATAAAGCCATATTTGTCTTGCAACAAACAAAGAACCGTGTTTTGAGACAGACCTTCGTTAATAGAATAATTTTTAAAGTTTATTTTGGGAGACTGTGCGTATATCCCGATTGATGAAAACAGGAACAGAAAAAAAAGCAGTACTTTAATAAAAGAAAATTTCACCAATTATAGTTTAGTTTTACACTTAAAGGTAATTTATTAAAATCAAAAAAGTAAACACAATAACTTATCAGAATGAAATAAACTACTGAAGACAAGCTACCAATTATCTGTTCTAAAAGATGAGGCAGGTAATCCATCATTATTATACAATTCGCCCATTACCCACTCTTTAAATGCATACCTAACAGCCACTGGATTTTGAACTTTGCTACTCTGTACAGTAACCTCATTCTTGCTCAATTTTGCTTCTGCTGGATAAAAAACCTTATCTGCTCCAGCAACTTCAAAAAGTGTTAAGTCTTTTTTATAAGATGTAAGATAAGGAGCATTATCAAAAGTCAATACGGCCTTGTTTCCCTCTATTTTCATACTATTGTAAACCGGTCCGTTATAGCCAATTCCTTTTATATTATAGGTTTTTGCCAAAGCCCAATAGGCCAAACGTTGCGCAAGAATGGTTTTGTCCATAGGATGAATATCTTTCTCCATGCCAGCATCAATGGCACAAGCCATTCCCGAGTTTGGAATAAGCTTCATGGCATTAAGTTGAGCTTCACGTAATTTAGGTCCACTACGGCCTTCGCTGTCTAATCCAAAAGGTGCAATTTGCACGTAATAAAAAGGGATTTCGCCCAAACCCCATTGTTTTCTCCAATCTGCTACCATTGCAGGAAATAATTTGCCATATAATTCAGGTTCATGCCTATTACTTTCTCCCTGATACCACAGAAAACCTTTTATCCCATAACCAGCTATTGGAGCAATCATACCATTATATAATACCGTGGCTTCTTTATGGGGCGAAGCCAATCCGTTTAATGTTTTTACTATTTCTACTTCTGGAAAAGGTTTTAAACTTTCTGCGTTCATCCATGACTGAATTTTTGTACCGCCTAACGAAGATAAAATTAAGCCCACGGGAACTTTCAATTTCTGCTGCAAAATTTGACCGTACTGAAACGCCAATGCACTAAATTCTCTAGCAGTTTCAGAAGTTGTTTCTTTCCATTCGCTTTTTGTGTCTTCTACGGCAGTTAATGACGAAGCTCTCTTCACAGTAAACAACCTAATTTTAGGGTTTTCGGCATTAAGTATGATTTGATTTGCATTAAGAATTGGTGATGAGTTACCACGCAATGTCATTTCCATATTAGATTGGCCCGAGCAAACCCATACTTCGCCTATAAGTACGTTTTTAAGTATCAACTCTTTACCATCGCTGATGCTAATTTCATATGGGCCTCCTGCAGTTGGTGTAGCTATTTTTAGCTTCCAATTACCATTATTAGCAGCTATTGTACTATATTTTTTCTTATCCCAGGAAGTTACAATATAAACCTTGGCATCTTTATTTGCTTTACCCCAAATAGCTACGTCAGCTTGTTGTTGCAATACCATGTTGTTGCTAAAGATTGAGGGTAATTTAATTTCTGCTTTAACATTTACTCCCAATAATAATAGTGATACTAGAAAAAAGATAGTTTTAGTCATTTCTATTCGGTTAATTCACCTAAAATATAACTATTAATTCTGATAGATGCAGGATAAATAATTCAATAATACCCGACAAACTGTATACTTGTTAAAAAAAATCTCTGGATTTTCAGTCCTTCGTTCCTCATGTTTATTCCAGTAAAAGTAGCTAGTCTCCTTCGCTCCAAACTGTCCAAATTTCTTAGTATATTCTGCTAGCGAGTAATACCTGTTTTCCTGATTGAGACTTTAGTTTTTTTCAAGCTGTCAAGGATTCCTTTTGCTATGCAAAAGGCAATTTAAGATACCCATTTTTACTGATCGGAGAAGTTGGCTTCGCAACAAATCTTATATAAAGCACCACAGTTATTTTAAGATGCTAGGCAAAATACAACCTTAGCAAAGACAAACACCCGAAATGAATCCAATAGTCCTTAAAAAACATTAAAATCAGCCAAATAAACACTTTTAAACGAAATCAGCTGAACTCTTACCGAAAAAAATGGCCACTTTGAAAAAACAGGTCGCCACTTTTCGAATATCCTCCGGAACCGTTAAACGCAGATATATTTTTTCGATTATCTATCAGATTAACAGCAAATTACAAGGCAAAAAAAAGGCAAGCGACCGAATTTTCGTGCTTGCCCACTGAAGCTCCCTCTGCTGGGCTCGAACCAGCGACCCTCTGATTAACAGTCAGATGCTCTAACCAGCTGA
>NZ_JAVHXT010000012.1 GCF_031119335.1 Pedobacter sp. | reverse complement strand
AAAGTGGTTAATTTGTTTAAATACTTATAGGTAAGAATGTTATGTTTTTCAAATTAAAAAAAGTATAATGCACTACGGGTCCAGATATAAAAATCTATCTGTGCATCTGTGGCAAAATTGATTTTCCTTAGTTTTCTAAAATAATTTGGAGTAAAAGTTTGCAATACTCGATGATTTAGGTAATTTAAAACAATTTCTATCCGAGTATTATTTTATGGAGATCATACATCTAAGTGCAGAATGCTATCCCGTTGCTAAAGTAGGTGGGTTGGGCGATGTTGTTGGCGCTCTGCCAAAATATCAGAACAAGCTTGGTCATGTTGCCAAGGTGGTTATGCCTGCCTATAATTCTAAATTTTTATACGAAAACGAGTTCGAAACTGTGTACGATGGTTGGGTAAAAGTAGGTTCTACGAATTATCAGGCTAGAATTATTAGAGAGAAAACGAATAAGCTAGGCTTCGATATTTTTTTGGTACACATTGCTGGCTTATTTGATAGGGATGGCGTTTATGGATTTAATGATGATACCGAACGTTTCATCGCATTTCAGATTGCGGCTTTAGATTGGATTGCGCAATGGGAGCACCGCCCAGATGTTGTACATGTGCACGATCATCATGCCGGGTTAGTGCCTTTTATGATGAGCAATTGCTATCAATATGCGCATTTAAACCAAGTGCCAACGGTGCTAAGCATCCACAATGCGCAATACCAAGGCCAGTTCGGTTGGGATAAATTACATTATTTGCCAGCTTTCGACTTAATCAATACCAGCAAGTTAGATTGGGCAAATGCGATTAATCCATTGGCTGCGGCAATTAAATGCGCTTGGCGTGTGACTACGGTTTCTCCAAGTTACCTTGAAGAGATTAGCCACAATGCCAACGGACTGGAAGCTTTGCTGGCACAAGAACGTTGGAAGTCGTTCGGAGTGCTAAATGGGATAGACAGCGAAGTATGGAACCCGCAGAAAGACAAAATGATAGCGAAAAGCTATAATGCCCGGACCATAGAAAGTGGAAAAAAAGCAAACAAAGAAGAACTTTGCCGTGTTTTTAATCTCGATCCGAGCAAGCCTCTATATACTTTTATTGGGCGTTTAGTGGGAGAAAAAGGAGCTGATTTGTTACCTGATATTTTTTATAATGCTTTAGCACAAAGTGATGGCGAGATCAATATTTTGGTTTTAGGCTCTGGCGATTCTCATGTAGAAGATAGGTTGAATGAAATTACGCACCGCTATCCAGGTAAGTACAATGCTTATATTGGTTACAACGAGGCTTTATCTCACCAAATTTATGCAGGGGCAGATTTTTTGTTAATGCCATCGAGGGTAGAACCTTGCGGATTGAACCAAATGTATGCCTTAAGATACGGAACCATTCCTATTGTTCGTCGCATAGGCGGATTAAAAGATACGGTGATTGATATTGGTGATGGTGGTTTTGGCATTTGCCACGATCAAACCAGTGTATGGGATGTTAATCATGCCATTGGAAGGGCATACGAACTTTATCTCGATCAGCAAAAAATGAAAGAGATAAGAAAATATATGATGTCGATAGACCATTCGTGGGATAATTCGGCACAGCAATACATAGATATATACCAAATGTAAAACAATAAATTAAACGATGACGGACAAAGTATTAGGCGTAATTCTTGGCGGTGGTCAAGGTTCCAGGTTAGCACCATTAACATTAACTAGATCTAAGCCAGCGGTGCCTATTGCGGGCAAGTACCGCTTGGTAGATATTCCAATTTCTAACTGTCTAAACTCGGGCATTCATCGTATGTTCGTGCTTACGCAGTTTAACTCGGCCTCGCTAAATAAGCACATCAAGAATACTTATCATTTCAGTCATTTTTCTAAAGCTTTTGTAGATATTCTGGCTGCAGAGCAAACACCAGATAATCCGGCTTGGTTTCAGGGTACTGCAGATGCGGTGCGCCAATGTATGCACCATATTGTAAGTCACGAGTTTGATTATATTTTGATTTTATCTGGTGATCAGCTTTACCAAATGGATTTTAAGGATATGCTGCAAGCGCATATTGATGCAGGCGCAGAAATTTCCATAGCTACCATTCCGGTAACGGCAAAAGATGCCAACGATTTTGGTATCATGAAGACTGATGAGGAAAACATCATCACTTCATTCATCGAAAAACCTAAAGACGAATTATTGCCAGATTGGACTTCGGATACCGGAGAAGAAATGCAACGCGAAGGCAAAAATTTCTTAGCATCAATGGGGATTTATGTCTTTAATAGAGATGTGCTTATCAAAATGCTGAACGAAAATCCAGAAGAAAAGGATTTTGGCAAGGAAATTATACCAAGAGCGCTAGAAAATAACCGGGTGTTAAGCTATCAGTACGAAGGTTATTGGACAGATATCGGTAATATTTCATCTTTTTTTGAAGCAAACTTAGGCTTAACAGATGATTTGCCTCACTTTAACATGTTCGATACGGCTCATACAATTTTCACCAGAGCTAGGATGTTGCCACCGTCAAAAATTTCGGGCACTACCTTAGAAAAGGCTATTATTGCCGAAGGTTGTATTTTGCAGGCAAGTAGGGTAGAGCATTCGGTACTGGGTATCAGATCACGTATTGGACGTGGAACTACCATTGTAAATTGCTACGTAATGGGTAGTGACCGTTATCAAACTCTTGAAGAAATTAACGAAGCCAACAGAAACGGTACGCCGTTATTAGGTATCGGCGATAGATGCTACATCAACAATGCAATCATCGATAAAAACTCTAAAATTGGTAATGATGTACGCATTAATGGCGGTCCGCATTTAGCAGAAGGCGATTATGGCTTGTATGTGGTGAAGGATGGAATTGTGGTGGTGAAAAAAGGAGCTACGTTAGCAAGCGGAACGGTGATATAGTATAGCCACAATAAAAATATAAGCCTTTCGGGATATCTCTGAAAGGCTTTTTTGTGGGTTATTATTTGCTTTTTTTGCGGTTACTTACGTTTAGACCAGATGGAATCGTGGTTGCGGTCGGCTTTCTATTATAGCTTGCTAATGAGTTTCAATGTTTTCAAATCGTAGATCCCTATTTCATTTTTATCTGTGTTGTCATACTTGCCATTATTATTTGTATCATAATGTCCAGTAATTACAATAGTTCCGGTCTTTTTATTAACTACCCAAGTTCGAACAAATAACTTATTGTCTGTAAGTTGAGTTCTTTGTTTGCCATCTGTCGATAAAACGATGATTTGTTTTGGGTCGTTCCAATCAATCCCTTTCTTTCCATTTAAGTCAACGGTTTGGGCAGCTACAATAATTTGGTTTATGCCCAAGTCGTCAATTTTTACTTGTTCAATTTTTTGAAGGTAGCCTTCACCTGGAAATTCAACTTGGTTAGTTTGTCCAGTTTTGGTATCGATAAAAAGCAAATAGCGATTTTTAACGCCATTCATTTTATCTCGATTTTCAGCGGTCGCAACTACAAAACTGGTGCCTTCCACTTCAGTTAATTTATTGGTATAATTGTATTTGTCTTGACTGTAAGAAGCGAAGGTTAACAAGGTTAGTGCGAGAATTATAAAATTTTTCATTTGTAAAATTGTTTTTGTTGTGGGTGTATCTAAGTTTGAGGATAACGTTTCGGGGCTTTGCTATGGTGGGGCAGTCGAAGCGAAAATCTTCAATTTTGCACAAAAGTTGAACCGAAGAACTGCTGTTGAACTTTGCAGTTCCGCCCCACTATCGCAAAGCACCCATGTAAAAGCAGTACTCCTGTTCCATCCAAAAAAGATGTAGCCTAACGTTAATTAGCTACCAAAACAATTGAAATATGGCAACAGAAATCACTGCTTTACCGAAGTTATACATTGGTATCGACATTCACAAGAAAAGCTGGTCGGTTCATATCCGTAGCGATATCAGCGATCATAAAAGTTTTACCGTTCCGGCAGACCCTGCAGTGGTCTATGGTTACGTAGAGCGGAACTTTCCCGGTTACGAGATAGCACTTGCCTACGAGGCAGGGTGTTGTGGCTTTAGTGCGGCACGTTATTTTATGCAGATAGGCTGGGATGTAACGGTTGTAAACCCAGCTGATGTGCCCACGAGCAACAAGCAATCTTACCAGAAGACCGATAAACTTGATTGCCGCAACCTTAGCAGGCAACTATCTTTGGGTGAACTGAAGGCCATTCAATATAACCATATGGGTGCTTGTGGTGTTCATAAAATGAGCAGCCACACATAGGAGCCTGAGCTTAATGATTATCGAGGTGTTTGAGGAGCATTAATCTAGCCCCCGGATGTCCATTTATTGGAATATTTAAAAGGAATGATTAACTTGGTTCAAGGAAAACTGCTTTACATAGGAACCTTGTTACCTGCTGTTATTTTTTATTCGTCATTTTGTTTCAAGTATTTTGTCGGCACATTGTCGGTTAGCCAAACTCCATTGTCTGAAATGAAAAACGGAAAATTGTCATTATACATCTGTTCGGCAAGTACTTTAAATACAAAAGGTTTTCCGTGTCTTTGTCCAACCTTAATTGCTGTCTCAATGTCGCTACTCAAATGAACGTGTTGTCTGCTTCGTTTTTCAAGTCCAGTTTCATTTATTGATTGAACTGATTTTTCGCTTGTTCCGTGATACAAAAATTCCGGCGGTTTTTGGTTCGTGTAACCCAATTCTATCTCTATTGAATGTCCTTGACTTGCTCTTATTTTATCAAGCGTTTCATTAAAAGCAAATCTTTTCTTTGGATTTGTCGCAACAATGTGGTTAAGTGTTTCTCGGTCGAACTTTATTCCGTTGTTGTTTGCTTTTTCGATTAATTCTTTAATGTCAGTCCAACCATTTTGGTCAAGTTGAATGCCAATTGTTTCAGGTTGGTGCCGCAATACCAAACTTAAAAATTTGCTGATATGTGTTAGTTGCTTGTTGCTAATCATTTTCTATTAAATCACAGTTATACCAATCTACCAATAACAAATTGAAGGTTTTGTTAATTTCTAAAATTTCGTTTCTTGAGTTGTCGTTCCATTCAGCAATACAAAACTCAATTATTGTCTCGTCCAAAAGAGTTCCAAAATAAGTTGTGTTGTCAGTTTTAAAAGCAAAGCCATTTACAAGAACTTCTCCATTGATTGTTACTTGACCAATAGAATTAAACTTCAATAGTGCTTTAAGTTCATTGAATTTTATATTCAAATTTGGTAACCCAATAATTTTCCTAACGTGGCAATTTTTGAATAAAGTATATTTTTCACTCTTTTTACTGTGGTTTGTCCAAATATCGTTAATCGCTTTGAACTCTTCTCGAACTAGTGTTAAAGACCTTACATCTAAAAACTCGTTTTGTCTATAATCGTCTTCGTGAATAAAAATGTCAAACTCGGTTTCTTTTGTCTTTTCTGTCAACTGTGGAAATTCGTTTGAAATAGTCGGAGTTGTGAACCAAATATCATTTGGGTTCATTTTCTCAACTTTTCTCATTTTTAAAACAAGGCTTTTTGTTTTAATAAAATCAATTGCGTTTTCAGGTATTGCTTCTTCAATAGTCCAATCATTGTCTCGAATGTGCATTGTTGTCTGCACAGAAAAAGTTTCGGGTAATTGGTCGGATGTCATTTCTGAAACACCGATTGTCTCTCCGTTGAAATTGTCAATGAACTGAACTTTTATTTTGTTGCTTGTTCCAAATACTTTATTAAATAGTCCCATTGTCTGTTTTGGTGTATCGCTTTATAATAGCAGGTAACGTTTTGCAGGTTTAAGTTGAGCCTAATTTGCTTGCACTAACTACCTACAGCACTAATCTAAATAAATAACTTCAAATTTTCGTGTTCTTGCTTCGCCCGAGGCTTAACTTAAACCTGTTGTTAGGTACAGTACATTTTCTAGATAGTTGGTTTGCCGTCATAAGTTAAATAATGAAAATATCTTATTGCATTAACTGCGTGCTGTCCCCAATGATTGACGAAGCTCCATTTAAAGTTCCATAAAGCATCTTCAACTGCTTCATCAGTTCCGATGCTGTCAATTTTTAATAATTCAATTTTTAGGTCACGGTAGATGTCTTCAAAGTCGTCAATAAGCCAACCTTGTGATGCTTCTCTATCTGTAACTACCCACCCTGTATCTGGTTGTCCATCTTTTTCTGAATATCTGGGGTCGAAAACTTCCCAGTAAAAAGCTTCTGCTCCGAGTTCGGAAATTTGTCCAACATTTTTGTGTTCAAAAATTGCGTCTCTGTCGAAGTCTCTATCGTCTGGTGAATATTTTAATTCGATTTGTTCCAGTTTATGCCCAGCTAAGTAGAGTTCTAAAATTGCAATATGAGCTTTAGAGTAAAATTCCTCTTTGCTGATGTCCTCTGTTTCTAAAAGTCCTACAAACTTACGAGAGGTATCAAGGAAAATAACGGTAGCTTGCCTTCCTAAAAATTCTTTGATGTCTGCAGATAGTTTGTCTGTCTTCATAGTATTGTACCTAACTTGTATATATGCGCCATAAAGTCGCACCAATATCTCCATAACAGATGGCTTTACTCAACTACCTTAACCATAAAGATAAAAAAGAAACTGAAATGAAATCGATTTTCTGGATATCAATAAGAATAATTGCCCTTTAGGTAGCCGCCTGTAATTTCAGTCTTTCTAAACCATCCCTAATTTTTGCTGTTGTACTAAGATAAACATCCCATTTTTATATGACAGCTACGCATTTATACCAAACCGGAATTATCGGAAACTGCTCTTACATCGCTCACATTCATAAAAACACTAATATCAGTTGGCTCTGTTGGCCCAAATTCGATAGCTCTTTCATTTTCGGCAGTATGCTCGATGAGCAAAAGGGCGGTAAATGTACCATCTTGCCTACCTCAGCGTATACTTCGCATCAATACTATATCGAAAATACCAATGTATTAAGAACAGAAATTACAGCAGTGGATGGCAAATATAGGATCACCGATTTTGCGCCTCGTTTTCACCTGCACGAACGTTACTTTAAACCTTTAATGTTGGTGCGTAAGATAGAACCGCTGGAAGGAACACCGAGAATTAAGGTTGCTTGCGAGCCAGTGTGCGACTACGGAAAAAACAAGATGCGCACAGCCATTGGTAGTAACCATATCGACTATTTAGGTTGTGAGGAAGAAATGCGCTTAACTACAAACGTGTCCCTAAACTATATTTTAGAAGAACAAGATTTTGTGCTAACCGAAGCCAAATACTTGGTCTTTACTTATGGTTATGCTTTAGATGCACCTCTTGTAGCTACTGCAGAAGATTTTTTGCGAGAAACCACTGCTTATTGGCGTACTTGGATCAAACATTCATCAATAGCAGGTTTTTACCAGCCTTTGGTAATTCGTTCTGCGTTGGTTTTAAAAATACATCAGTACGAAGATACGGGGGCAATTATAGCAGCAAGTACCACGAGTTTGCCCGAATCTCCGGGTAGTACCAGAAATTGGGACTACCGCTATTGTTGGCTTCGCGATTCCTTTTACGTGTTAACTTCCTTGAACCATATTGGTCATTTTGAGGAGATGGAGAAGTATTTTAACTACATCTCAGATATTACCTTTGATTCGGATATACGTTACCAACCACTTTATGGTATTACGGGCAAGCGAAATATTGTAGAACGAACACTCGAACATTTGCACGGGTACATGGGCGAAAAGCCAATCAGGGTTGGTAACCAGGCTTATGAACATATCCAGAATGACATTAACGGCCAGGTGTTGATTTCGATGTTGCCCCTTTACACAGACCATCGTTTTGTTTTCTCTGAACGTGGAGATTCTTTACGTTGGATAGAAA
The DNA here is from genome assembly GCF_031119335.1 of Pedobacter sp. GTDB lineage: Bacteria > Bacteroidota > Bacteroidia > Sphingobacteriales > Sphingobacteriaceae > Pedobacter. The sequence goes on along the minus strand of NZ_JAVHXT010000012.1, from coordinate 143,576 downwards.
GTGTGTTAGAGAAAATCGAAATGACCATTGATGAAAAAGATGCTGGTATTTGGGAGTTTAGGAACATTGCGAACATGCACTGTTACAGTAACCTGTTCCAGTGGGCTGGGGCAAATGCTGCTTTAAAAATGGCAAAGACTGTTGGCAACGTAGCCTTAGAAGAACGAGCCAAAGTCCTTATTGATAAAGCTGCCGCCCATATTGAAGCCTGTTATGATGAGGAACGAAAAGTGTATACCAATGCCGTTGGGAGCAAACATCTGGATGCAAGTACGTTGCAGCTGATCATGATGAACTACCTAGATCCGTCATCGCAACGTGCAAAAGACCATCTGATTGGCTTAGAAAAAGAACTGAAAACCGAAGACGGACTTTTCTACCGTTATCTTCATGCAGATGATTTTGGCAAGCCGAAGACTACCTTTTTAATCTGCGCATTTTGGTATGTAGAAGCATTGGCTTGTGTGGGTAGGGTAGATGAGGCAATCGAGGCCTTTGAAAATATCATCAAATATTGTAACCATTTATTGCTATTTAGTGAAGATGTAGATGCTAAAACGGGCAGCCAGTGGGGTAATTTCCCACAAGCGTATAGCCACGTAGGTTTAATGAATGCCGCTTATCGTATAGCAACAAAGTTGGACAGACCTGTGTTTTTGTAATAGGTTGGTTAAAGACTTACGAAGTTTTTAAAACTTCGTAAGTCTACAATTTTGACAAGGTTTATAATACGATTATCATGACATTGCCGTCATTTCGAGCGTAGTCGAGAAATCTTTGTACTTGTATTGAATAAACTCTGTTCAAAGATTTAGCCAATCTTTCTAACAGTTTTTCTTTCGCTGAGCTGCGGTCGAAATGGCGAAGTTGTAGCTATAACCTTTCCATCTGCGGAGAAATCTTAGAAAATCTGCGGGTAAATAATTAAACAGAAATATCCTTAGACACTTTATCTCCATCCAATATCGATCGCAACAATTCCCTCACTTCTAAATGATCATTTAAATAGAACTTTGCCTCCGAAACTTCGCTACCAACTTTAATGGTAATGCCATTGCTCGGCATTGCTTTGAAGATATCCTCGTCCGTATGGTCGTCGCCCATCGCCAAAATAAAATCATAGGCAGTTTCATGCATCCAATTAAGGGCAGCTTTGCCTTTGTTCACTTCCATGTTTCTAAATTCAATTACCTTGTTGCCGGGCATAATCTGTAAGCCTTTGTCTGCAGCCAAAACTCTTAAGTTATTGATAATTTCATTGGCTCTTAACTCACCCAAACCGCTTTCCGTTTTACGGTAATGCCAAACTAACGAGAAGCTTTTCTCCTCAATAAACGAACCTGGAGTGCGGTCGGTGTAGGTTTCTAGAATGCTCTTGATTTCGCCTTTCCATTGGTCGTTTAGTAGGGGTAACGAGTGCCATTCTTCATTTTGCCTTTTCTGCCAAGCGCCATGTTCTGCAATGATACCTAGATTTAAATGTCCGAACCACTGCTCCAAAGTCTCATGTTTCCTGCCACTAATAATCACTACAGTATTATTCGGGTCTTCAGTAAAGTTGCTCAGTAATTTCAGTAGTTCTTCATCAGGACTTGCTTCGTCTATATTTGCCTTAAAGCCCACTAAAGTTCCGTCGTAATCTAAAAAGATAATACGTTTTTGGGTAGCGGCATACCTGCTCATGATCCCATCACTAACTTTATTTACGGCATGTTTTGTTTTCAGAGAATGCTGCAAAAGCTTAGCGTCGTCCATACGATTTAGAAAATTGCTTACCCATCTTTTTACATTGAATTTGCTTACCAAAGCACGCATAATTTGCATTCTTCTTTTTTGCTCTTCAACTGGCATGGTGAGCGCCTCAACAACAGCATTCATAATGTCGCCTATGTTGTTTGGGTTTACAATAATCGCGTCATTTAGCTCTTTTGATGCGCCTGCCATTTCGCTCAAGATTAAAACCCCTGTTTCATCTCTTCTACTGGCTACATATTCTTTGCTAACTAGGTTCATGCCATCTCTCATTGGCGTTACCAAACAGATATCAGCTACGCTGTACATGGCCGAAAGTGTTTCAATAGAAAATGAACGGTAAAAGTAATTGATCGGCACCCAATCTAGGGTCCTGTATTTCGCATTGATATTGCCTACCAATTGGTCTATTTTTTCCTTCAGATCCTTGTATTGCGGTACTGTATCTCTAGAAGGTACTACAATCATAAACAAGCTTATTTCTCCAATGAATTTTGGATGCAGTTGTAGTAGAAGCTCAAAAGCTCTGATACGTTCTAAAATACCTTTGCTGTAATCTAACCGATCTATGGTTAAGGCAATTCTTCCGCGTTTCTCGCTATTAAGATTGTCTATTTCTGCTAGCACTTGCCGTTGAAGCGGTAATTTTTCAAACTTGTCAAAATCAATTCCCATTGGGAAAGGCTCTACTATAATTTGCCTATTGCCTATAGAAATGATATTTGAAGAGAAAGTGACAGGCGTAAGTCTAGATGCTGCACTTAAAAAATGACGAACATCATCATAGGTGTGGAAGCCTATTAAATCTGCGCCCAGCATACCTTCAATTAATTTATCTCGCCAAGGTATTAACCTAAAAATCTCGAATGATGGAAAGGGGATGTGCTGGAAAAATCCAATCGTAGTGTTGATTAGTCTTTCTCTTAACAACGATGGAAGGCAAAGTAGCTGATAATCTTGTATCCATATTTTATCGCCTTCACTAAAAACGCTTTGTGTTGCTGCTGCAAATTTTTCGTTTACACTTGTGTAGCTATCCCAATAAACCTGCTCAAAGCGAGCGTAGGTTACCAAATAGTGGAAAACTGGCCAAAGTACCTCATTAGAAAAACCTTCGTAATATAGGTTGATTTCTTCTTGTGTTAGAAATACTGGGATGAGGTTAAGTGAAGCTAATTTTTTTGCTATTTCTGGTTGGTCTTCTTTCGGAATATCAATGCCCGGCCAACCAACCCAAAGCATACTTCCATTTTTGTATACGTCGCCAAGTCCGGTGGCTAAACCGCCTTCACTTTTTTTAAGAACGTATTTTCCATTGTTTTTACTGATTTTAACGGGTAGTCTATTCGAAATAATAATTGTTCTGCTCATGCTTTTAACTTAAGTATCCTACATATAAAAAGGCAAAATGAAGGTTTTTGTTTGTTTTGATAGGATATTTTCATCTATTAAATGCCATAATTTGATTTTTATATATTGAAATGATTTACCTTAGAGGTAATGAGTATCCCATATCTACTAATTCTTTTCAGGTTTTTATTGGCACCTATTGTTGTATCTATGTCTTTTCTGATGAGAGAACAAGCCGCATATTGGGTGCTGTCTTTCATGTTCTTAGGTTTGCTGTCGGATATTTTTGACGGCATTATTGCACGTAAAATGAAGATAGATACGGAGAAAATGAGACGTATGGACAGTCAGACCGACTTGATTTTTTGGTTGTGCATTGCTTGGAGCTGCTACTTGATTTATCCTCATTTGATTAAGGATAATTTATTTGGAATTATTGCTTTGTTGGTGATGGAAGCCACTTGCTATGCGACTAGTCTGCTGAAATTTGGTAAAGAAACCTGTACGCATGCATTTTTATCTAAGATGTGGGGATTGACACTTTTGATTACATTTACTAGCATGCTAGGTTTTGGCTACGGTGGTTGGATCTTGAAATTTTGTATTGTCTTAGGTTTAATTTCTCAGTTCGATGTGATTTTAATTATTTTGTTTTTACCTAAATGGGCACACGATATTCCAAGTTTTTACCATGCAATTTTGATTAGAAAAGGCATTACCTTTAAAAAGAGCAAATACTTGAACAGTTAATGCTTAACGTAGTTAAATAAGCCTGATAGAAAGGTATCCCGATTCTTCATCGGGAGTACTGGATAGCAGGGCTATAGAGTGAAAGAACTACTGCACCTTCACTTTCAAATAAAAATTATCTTTGTACAATGCAAAAATCTTTCACAGATCAGCTAGGCAATGAAATTACCATCAATTATCCTCTTAAAAGGATTGTTTCTTTGGTGCCTTCGCAAACCGAATTACTTTTTGATTTGGGTTTAGATGAAGAAATTGTTGGGCTAACGAAGTTTTGCATACATCCCATTGAAAAATTTGCTGCCAAAGCTAAAGTTGGTGGTACAAAAAAGTTGCTGATCGAGAGGATTAGGGATTTAAAGCCTGATCTGATTATTGGCAACAAAGAAGAAAATAGCAGAGCTGATATCGAATTATTGCAACAAGAATTTCCAGTTTGGATGAGCGATATCTATAATTTGGAAGATGCCATACAGACCATTACCGATATCGGAAATTTGGTAGATAGGCAACCAGAAGCGACTTATTTAAATCATTTAATTAATGCTGGCTTTAGGGATTTACAAACTTTGGCGGTCGAAAAAGCTATTGATAAAACGGTTGCTTACGTAATTTGGAAAGATCCGTATATGTTGGCTGGTAGGCATACTTTTATTGATGATATTTTAAGGAAGATCGGATTGCAAAATGTGATTTTGGAAAGTAGGTATCCAGAAATTGAACTCTCGCAGTTGGAAGCCAAGAACTGTAATTTGGTCTTTCTTTCTTCGGAACCATATCCGTTTAAGGAAAAACACATAGAAGAAATTCAGTCTGCTATGCCAAATGCCAAAGTAATGTTGGTAGATGGAGAGATGTTTTCTTGGTATGGAAGCAGATTAGTAAAAGCAGTACAGTACTTTTTCGAGTTTCAAAATCAGCTAATTAGCAAATAAATCAATTTTAAGTTTTTAAAATAATTTAAAAATTATAATTTAGTTTTTAAATTTTTGAAAATTATGCGTCATTTATTATTTGGATTAGCTGTTGTTGGCCTAAGCGGTTTAGTTGCTTGCGGTGTAAACAAGTCTGGAAATTTAACCGTAGCAAAGGATATCGTTATTGCTAACGAAATATTGCCAGTGGCTCAAAAACCTTGTTTCGAAGGGGCTTATTATCGTAAATTAGTTTCTAGTCACGATTATTGGAGAGGAATAGAAGGCACGGTAATTTTGCCAACTATTGCTTTTGATGAAGACAGAAAACATCCTAAAAAACCTGGGCAGTATTTAGATAATCCTTCTATTTATTTGGGTGGTAGTATGGGCAACCAAGAAACAGACATTGGTTTAACTTGGGAAGTGGTTAAAGAGGAAAACGGACAAGTTTCTAAACAACGCAAGGCTTTTAGACCGTTTCTGCGTAGGACAGAACACGCAAGTGGCCAATTGGCAATTTTTGAAAATGCACCCGCTCAAAAGGAATATTATTGGTATCCGGGAGAGGAAGTGAAAATGTCACTTGTTTTGATAGCTGATAAAAGAGTGCGTTTCGTGGTTGAGGGTGCAGGGAAGAAATTTGAGCGGGATTTCGATTGCGATGGTTATCTATTAAGTGACGTGGGAGAGTTTAAACGTGTAAATGCGATTGACCAAGTAGCTAACGAAGGTAAGCCTGTTCAAGCTACCAAAACCAAAGTGCTTAATGCCGAATGGAAGAATACAAGTCTTTTCAGATTGGTAGACGATAATATTGTTTCGGTGCCATTTAAGAAAGCTAGATATACAGAGATGATGTGCCCTGCGGTAGGTTATTTCGATGTTAAAGCAAGCACCTCGCAAGCTGCTGTGGGTGCCGAGCGACTTTCGATAAGCGGGGTTGCTTTTAAATAGATTTTATTTCCATTGAATATGAATGATTTATAATTTTGATAGGATTTAATTTGAAAAATTTTTTCTCAATTATTGTGAAATAATCAATTGGATTTCTATCTTTGCAGTCCTAAATAAATCCTAACTGCGGAAGTGGCGTAATTGGTAGCCGCACCAGACTTAGGATCTGGCGCTTCACGGCGTGGGGGTTCGAGTCCCTTCTTCCGCACTAAAGATAAAGGCCGTTCCAATGCAAATTGGAACGGTTTTATTTTAAAAAGACATTGATAAAGAATTAAACATGAATCGATGTGTGCGTTTGGACTAGCCTTTTTGTCTCAAATCTCATATCTCAATACTCATATCTGAATGAATATTACACAGGAAAAAATTGACGATTTAAACGCTTTAGTAAAAATTACTTTAGCCCCTGAAGATTACACTCCAAATGTAGAGAAAGCTATTAAGGAGCAGGCTAAAAAAGCTAATTTACCAGGTTTCCGTAAAGGAATGGTGCCAGCATCGCACATTAAAAGAATGTATGGTAAAAGCATCTTGGTAGAGGAAATCAACAATATGTTGAACGATAACATCTCAAAATATCTTACAAATAGCAAAATTGAGATTTTAGGTCAGCCATTACCGGTATTAGAAGAAGATGGTGAGTACAATTGGGATTACAATGATACTTTCAATTTTTCTTACGAGTTAGGTTTAGCTCCGGCAGTTGATATCGAGGTTTCGTCTAAAGATAAATTTACGCAATACAACGTTAAAGCTGACGAAGAGACTTTAAACGAGCGTGTAAAAAATATACGTAAGAGCTATGGTAAAATGACAAACCCAGAGGTTTCTGCTGAAGGTGATGTACTTTACGCTGAATTGAAGCAGTTAGCTCACGACGGTTCTGAATTTGAAGGCGGTATTGTGGCTACTGGTTCTATCCGTTTAGATCAAGTTACTGACAAAAAAATCTTGAAGACCTTAGTTGGTGTTAAGAAAGACGATACTTTAGAGCTTGATGTGAACAAAGCTTTTGGTGGTGATGCTGCTGCAATTGCTAAATTGTTAAACATTAGCGAAGAAGATGCAGCTGAGTTGAAATCTAAATTCTCGGTATCTGTAAAAAACGTAAATCGTTTAGAAGAAGCTGATTTAAACCAAGAGTTTTTTGATAAAATTTTCGGGGCTGATGCGGTAAAAGACGAAGCTGGTTTCACTGCTAAAATTACTGAAGAAATTGAAGGAATGTTTAAGCAAGATGCTGACCGTAAATTGCAAAACGACATCTATGCGCAGTTAACTGAGCAAACTAAAATGCAATTGCCAGATGAGTTTTTACGTAAGTGGTTAAAAGCTACTAACGAGAAATTAACTGACGAAGAGTTAGCTCAAGGTTATGATGATTTCGCTAAAAACTTGAAATGGACTTTAATTGAGAATAAAATCATTAAAGACAACGATATCAAAATTGAATATACTGATGTTTTTGAAGCGGCAAAACAACGTTTAGATGCTCAGTTCAGAATGTATAGCCCAACTCCACTTCCAGAAGATCAATTAGCGCAATACGCTGCTAATTTCTTGCAAGAAAAAGAAAATGCTAACCGTATTTTCGAAGAGGTAAAAGCATTGAAAGTTTTCGATTATATTAAATCGGTAGCTACATTGAACGAAAAAGAAATTGCTTATAACAAGTTTACTGAGTTGAAGTAAGGAGTTAAGCGGTTCGAAATAATCGATACGTCATTGCGAGGCACGAAGCAATCCTAAAGCGATTGTTTTTCTCTACAACGTTGTAAGATTGCTTCGTACCTCGCAATGACGACAAATAGTTAAACTGACCGTTTGTCAGTAAATAAAATTAGCAAGAGTTCCGACATAAAATCGGAACTCTTGTAATATAAAAGCCTTTGGTTTTTTTCTATCAGTTTCTTTTTAAGATAATTGGTGTATGTTTTTTTAAATTAAAGAAGATGTAATTGCCCATTGATTAAAAAGTTAAGTAGTTTCGTTTTATCAGATAATCTGCTAATTTAGCGGAGTGCCTAAATTGGCACGAAAATTAACGAACCTTATAAAATAATTGCTGAAATAATTAGTTTTGAGAGTATAATAAATGCTAATCTTAAAACGCTAAAACCTAATCGCAAGATGAAAATAGACAAAGACGAATTTAGAAAATATGCCGTTAAACATCATAGAATTAACGGATTAAACGTAGATAGATTTATTGGTGCAACTAATAATTCGCCAAAAGGGATGACACCTTACATCATCGAAGAGCGTCAGTTAAACGTAGCTCAAATGGACGTTTTCTCTCGTTTAATGATGGATCGTATCATTTTCTTAGGCGATGCTGTTTACGACCAAAATGCAAACATCATTCAAGCGCAGTTATTGTTCTTGCAATCGGTAGATGCGCACAGAGATATCCAAATCTACATTAACTCGCCAGGTGGTTCTGTTTATGCAGGTTTAGGTATTTATGATACCATGCAGTACATAACACCAGATGTGGCAACAATTTGTACCGGTATGGCAGCATCAATGGGTGCAGTTTTATTGGTGGCAGGCGCTAAAGGCAAGCGTGCGGCGTTAAAACACTCTAGAGTGATGATCCACCAACCATCAGGCGGTGCGCAAGGTGTGGCATCAGATATGGAAATCAATTTAAGAGAGATGCTTAAATTGAAAAAAGAATTATATGACATCATTTCATCGCATTCTGGACAATCTTACGAGTGGGTAGAAAAAGCATCTGACAGAGATTATTGGATGACTTCTGCTGAAGCGAAAGAGTTTGGAATGATTGATGAAGTATTAGGCGGAACAAAATAATAGTTGGCAGTAGGCAGTTTTCGGTAGGCACTAGGCGTGGCAACTGTGAACTGTGAACTACGAACTGAGAACTGAAAAAAATGGCTAGACAAAGTAAAGATTCACATTGCTCGTTTTGCGGCACTCCAAAAAATGAAACCTTAATGTTAATTGAGGGGTTGGATGCTTATATCTGCGATAAGTGTGTTAATCAGGCCAATGTTTTACTGGCACAAGAACTAGGAAACAAAAAGGGAAAGGCTTTTGATGAGTCGTTTAAACTCTTAAAGCCTGCAGAGATTAAGGAGCATTTAGATCAATATGTAATTGGTCAGTACGATGCCAAGAAGGTATTGTCGGTTGCAGTTTATAACCATTACAAACGCCTTAGCCAAAAGGTAGATAAAGATGAAGTAGAGATCGAAAAATCGAATATCATGCTAGTTGGCGAAACTGGAACAGGAAAAACACTTTTGGCAAAAACCATTGCGAAGATTTTACACGTTCCGTTTTGTATTGTAGATGCGACAGTTCTAACCGAAGCGGGATATGTAGGAGAGGACGTTGAGAGTATCTTAACCCGCTTGTTGCAAGCAGCAGATTACGATGTGGCTTCTGCAGAACGTGGTATTGTTTACATCGATGAGGTAGATAAGGTTGCCCGCAAGAGCGATAACCCGTCTATTACCAGAGATGTAAGTGGCGAAGGTGTGCAGCAGGCATTGCTTAAGATTTTGGAAGGAACGATTGTGAATGTACCACCACAAGGGGGTAGGAAGCATCCAGACCAAAAGATGATTGCGGTAACCACAAACAACATTTTGTTTATCTGCGGTGGTGCTTTTGATGGTATCGAAAGAAAAATTGCTAATCGTTTGCGTACTACTGCCGTAGGTTACAAAGTGAAGAAAGACGATGTAGACTTAGACTTGAAAAACTTGTATAAGTACATCACTCCGCAAGATTTGAAATCTTTTGGTTTAATTCCCGAGCTTATTGGACGTGTGCCAGTTTTAACGCACTTAGATCCATTAGACAGAGAGGCTTTGAGGAATATTCTTATTGCACCTAAAAACTCATTGGTTAAGCAGTACATGAAGTTGTTTAATTACGAGAATGTAACCTTGAAATTTGATGAGGATGTATTAGATTTCATTGTAGATAAGGCAATGGAATATAAACTAGGCGCTAGGGGTTTAAGATCGATATGTGAATCGATCATGTTAGATGCCATGTACGAAACGCCATCTGTAAATGATGTGAAAGAGTTGGAAATCACACTTGAATATGCCAGAGAGAAATTTGAGAAATCTGATTTCAAAAAACTAAAGGCAGCATAAAAAGATAAAATCCCGACTTGTTCGGGATTTTTTGTATAAGCTACCAAAAGTGAGATCTTGTGTTATTAGGTTCCATAGGACGATTATTTATCGAATTACTCATTAAGGAAAGGTCGCACCTACGGCGCTTTACTAGAGATGTCGGATGAAGCTACCAAAGGTGAGCTCCTCTGGAGCTTCTAGCTAAGTCCCGTAGATACGAAACTTATGATTGGATTAGTTAAAAGGTCGCACCTACGGCGCTTTACTGGAGATGTTGGATGAAGCTACCAAAGGTGAGCTCCTCTGGAGCTATTGGTATGAATATATAGAGGTTTTCAGTTTGAGCTAATTTTGTTTATAGTTAATTGGGGTATCTAACAGGGATTAATAATATCAATTGCTAATTTCAAAGTCCCGCAGGGATGACTTTATGGTAGTAGTAGATAATGGATTATGATATTAGAAAGTCCCGTAGGGACGACCTTATGGTAGTAGAAAGGGATTATAAATATAAAGAAGTCCTATAGGGACGACCATTTGGTAAAATTATCGATTACACATCAACAAAGTCCCATAGGGACGAACTTATGTAGATTTTGGAAAATAGTTATATTCACAATAGATAAAAAATGTATTATGGCAAATACCTATTCTCAAATAAACATACATTGCGTGTTTGCCGTTAAAGGTCGTGAGAACATCATTACCCAAAACTTTAGGGATGATTTACATAAGTACATGAGTGGTGTGTTAAAAAATGATAATGTTTTCCCTTTGGCAGTTGGAGGATGGAAAGATCACGTTCATGTATTTTTTGAATTGTTGCCAAATCTAAAAATATCTGATATAATACGTAATTTAAAATCAGTATCATCAAAATGGATAAATGATAATCATTTTGTATTGAGTAAATTTCAATGGCAAGAAGGTTATGGGGCGTTTTCTTATTCGCGTTCGCAAAGAAATGATGTTATAAACTATATCATTAACCAAGAGGAACACCACAGAGGTAAAACATTTAGAGAAGAGTATTTAGAGATGTTAAAGAAATTTGAAGTAGAATTTAAAGACGAATATGTATTTGATTTTTATGAATAATGAGAAACAAAAATTTATAAATTTAAAGAAAGGAGAAAATATATGAATGAAGAAAAAGATGTAAAAAAAGACGAAGAAGTAGTAAAAATTGCTAAGAAAGCGAAAAAAGCAAAAGAGGTTGAAACCCCAGTTAGGAAAGGTTTAAAAACCAAAGAGGAGATCGTAAAAAACTGGTTGCCTCGCTATACAGGCAGGCCGCTGGAAGAGTTTGGTCAATATATTCTGTTGACTAACTTTAGTAAATACGTAGCCTTATTCTCTGAGTGGAATGATAATGCTCCTATTTACGGTTTAGACAAACCTATGCAAAGCGTAACGGCAAACGGTATTACCATCATCAACTTTGGTATGGGTAGCCCACTTGCAGCAACTATGATGGATTTGTTAACTGCCATCCAACCTAAAGCAGTATTGTTTTTAGGTAAATGCGGTGGTTTAAAGAAGAAAAACCAAATTGGCGACCTTATTCTTCCAATTGCAGCAATTAGGGGAGAGGGAACTTCTAATGATTATTTACCTGCCGAAGTGCCAGCATTGCCCGCCTTCGCATTACAGAAAGCAATTTCTACCACTATTAGAGATCATTCTAGAGATTATTGGACTGGAACCTGCTACACTACCAACCGCAGAGTTTGGGAGCACGACAAAGAGTTTAAAAAGTACCTAAAAAGCTTGCGTGCCATGGCTGTAGATATGGAAACAGCGACAGTTTTTACTACTGGTTTTGCTAACAAAATTCCTACAGGGGCTTTATTGCTAGTATCAGATCAGCCGATGATCCCAGAAGGTGTAAAAACATCTGAAAGTGATAGTACGGTTACTGCGAACTATGTAGAAACTCACTTAAGAATCGGTATCGATTCATTAAAACAATTGATTAACGGAGGCCAAACTGTAAAGCACCTTCAGTTTTAATCAACCCGTTTGCACTTTGCAACACATGTTCCTAATTAGACTCTCGCCCCTTTAGGGGAGAGATGTCCAAAGGACAGAGAGGGGTTAATCCAACCCACTTTTCGGGAAATCAAATAAAATCAATTTCCCAGTATCACCACTTATCAATTTCCATTCATCAAAAGGAAATTCGATAATTGCTACGCTGCACGTTGGCATATTAGCAATATATTCATCGGTTAGGTAATTCAACAGATCGGTTAAGCCAGGGTTGTGCCCAAATAAGGCTATACAATTAAACTGATCATCCAATCCATTGATGACGTTAAGAAGGGTTTTGGTGTTCGCTTCGTAAATATTTGCCTTTGTTGTCAGTTGATCGGCATTTAAACTCCAGCCCGAAGCAAAATATTTCGCAGTAGTTATTGCCCGTAAAGCTGGACTACTGACAATCGCATCGGGTTTAATGTCTTTCGAAACTAATCGTTCTGCCATTTCTGGTGCATTTTTGTGTCCACGATGATTTAAAGGTCGATCAAAATCTTTAAGGTTGAAATCGCCCCAATCAGACTTTGCGTGTCTTACAATAATCAGTTGCTTCATAGCTTTAAGGTTTTTTGTTGGCGAAAAAATCGCTGATCTGATTTAATGAAAAAGCGTTCAAACACTTTTCTGCGGTCAATCCGCCTTTGCGACCAACCATAACGCCGTAACGCATATCTAAGAAACCTTCTTTACGATGTGCATCTGGATTAACAGAAAGCAACACACCTTTTTCTAAAGCATAACGATGCCAACGCCAATCTAAGTCTAAACGTAGTGGATTAGCATTAATTTCTATCACCACGCCATTAGCAGCACAAGCATCAATCACTTTTTTATAATCGATATCATAACCCTTTCTACTTAGTAACAATCTTCCTGTTGGGTGACCTAAAATAGTAGTGTAAGGATTTTCGATGGCTTTAATTAAACGTTCCGTTGCTTTTTCTTCCGTCATTTTCAGTTGACTGTGCACCGAAGCCACCACAAAATCGAATGTTTTAAGGACATCCTCACTATAATCTAAAGAACCATCATATAGAATATCGCTCTCAATGCCCTTGAAGATCTTAAAGGGAGCGAACTTTGCATTGAGTTCATCGATCTGTTGATGTTGTGCAAATACTCGTTGCTCATTCAAGCCTTTAGCGTAAAACGCCGATTTTGAGTGATCGCAGATGCCTAGGTATTCGAGTTTGAGCACATCTCGACAATAAAGCGCCATTTCTTCTAAGCTATGTACACCGTCGCTCCAATCAGAGTGGTTGTGCAAACTTCCCTTTAAATTATTATCATTAATTAAAATGGGTAGCTGATGGTCTTTTGCAAGTTCAATTTCGCCGAAGTCCTCACGTAGTTCTGGAACTACAAAATCTAAACCTGCCTTTTCGTAAATCTCTTCTTCTGTTTTGAAAATCTGGTTCCCAGCTAATGCCAGTACTTGATTGACGTGGTTTTCATTGCCAGTTAGCCTGAAATAATCTAGATAGAAGTTGCTTCGTGGTACAATGAATAGCTTTATATTCAGACCACTTTCTGTTTCTGCCGCAAAAATATTTGAACTAGTTTCTACAAAGCCAAGTTCGAAGTTAATCAGCTGTGTAACCAACACTTCTGGATTTTCGGTACCAATAACAAATACTGCTTCCTCAATAATTTCACATAACCTACGGTACTCTCCAGCAACAGCAAACAAAGCGTCGTGTTCAACTTGTGTAAGCCAAATAGAAATTTTTTCGTGGATTTCGTTTACCAAAGGTTCAGCTTTTGCAAACAGAAACTTCCCGTCGGCAGCCATTTTGAACTCCAGAACTTTCTTAATTTCTTCTTGGGTTTTTAAGCCGAATCCTTTGGCCTCGATCAAACGATTTTCGTTACAAGCATAATAGAGTTCTCCAATACTTTCGATGTGTAAATCGTTCCAAATAGTGGCAATTTTTTTAGGACCGATTCCTTTAATCGCTAACATTTCTACAATGCCTGGAGGAGTTTGGCTCAACAGCGTTTCGAGCTCGCTCATTGTACCAGTTTCCAAAAGCTCAACTACTTTTGAGGCAATACTTTTGCCTATGCCATCAATTTTATCAATTTCGGTAATTGGTTTGCTGGCAATGGCAAAAGGTAATTTATCTATTTTAAAAGCAGCGTTAGCTACAGATTTTATCTTGAATGGATTTTCGTTATGAAGTTCCATTAGCTGGGATAATAATCTGAGTGTACGAGCTATGGGTTTGTTTTCCATTATTGTGTATTGCGATTTGCGATTTGCGATTTGCGATTTGTTCGCATAACGCCAAACGCTCAACTGTAATATTACTTTATTCTAATCTCGTAATCCATTCTAGCTTGCATACCTGCATTGCTCATTGCTTTTTTCATTTGTTGGTATAAAACATAGTTTTCGCCAAACTCTTTTTTAGCGTAATAAGCACTTACATTATCTTTTGCAGAACCTAAAAACTCTTTCAAAGGATCAATTTTTTCAGGATATTCTACCACCCTGTAGTCTTTCAGCTTTGCTTTTTTAGCCGCAGAAGCAACAGCATCACCAAAGCTTCCCAATCTGTCGGCAAGTCCATTTTTCACTGCTTCGGTACCAATCCAAACACGGCCGCCACCTAAGCTGTCTACCTGAGTTTTGGTTATTTTTCTGCCATCAGCTACTTTAGTAATGAAAGTATCGTAAATTCTGTTAACGCCTTTTTGGATAATCGCTCTTTCCGCAGGAGTTAGCGGTCTGTCCGCACTCATAATATCTGCGTATTCGCCAGTTTTTACCCCGTCGAAGGTTAAACCTAATTTATTGTTGAACAGGTTTTGGAAGTTGAAAATAACACCGAAAACACCAATAGATCCAGTGATGGTATTTGGTTGTACGAAAATACTGTCGGCAGCACAACCAATGTAATATCCGCCAGATGCGGCAACATCACCAAAAGAAGCCATTACAGGTTTTACTTTTTTACTCAGCACCATCTCTCTCCAAATCACATCTGAAGCTAAAGCACTACCACCGCCAGAATTAACGCGAAGCACAATAGCTTTTACATCATCATCTAAACGAGCTTTCCTGATGGCACGAGAGATGCGCTCAGAACCGATTTGGCTGTCAGAACCTTCACCGCCAACAATATCGCCATTGGCATAAATTACGGCAACTTTGTTTTTAGAACTAATATCGCCTTCTGATGGTAAGCTCTTGATGTAATCGTTGATACTTACACTGTTGATATCCTTTTTCTTTTCGATGCCGGTAATATTTCTCAGCTCATCCAAAATCTCATCTTTGTATTTCAGTCCATCCACCATTTTGTAAGCCAAGGCATCCTTCGGATATTGAATTTTGTACTGATTAGCAATTTGGAAAAGGCTGTCTTTCTCAATTTTACGGGTTTGCGAAATTCCTGTTAAGAAAGTATCGTACAAGCCATTAACGTAAGCTGTTACTTGCTGACGGTTATAATCACTCATTTTAGTATTGATCAATGGTTCAACGGCACTTTTGTAGTTTCCTACACGGATAATTTGAGCTTCGATACCTAGTTTTTCTAAAGCACCTTTAAAGAAAATCAAATTTGAATTGAAGCCTTTAAATTCTAAATCTCCCTCTGGGTTTAAATAAACTTTACCAGCCGCCGATGCCAGATAATAGGCACCCTGTGTATATATTTCGCTGTAGGCAATTACAGGTTTTTTACTTTTCTTAAAGTCGATGATGGCATTCCTAACTTCCAACATTGTTGCCATACCAGCATTTGGTGCACTAACATTGATGTAGACAGCTTGGATCTTCTCATCAGTTTCTGCTTTTTTTAAAGCTCTAATCACATCGTTAAAGCCAATGGTTTTATCAGAAGAACTGCCAAAAAGGCTGCCAAATGAATCCTCTGGTGTTCGTTCGGTAATTATTTGGTCTAGGTTGAGGTAAAGTACAGAGTTTTTCTTCACTACTGTTTCTTTTTCGCTGCCAATTGAAGAGATCATCCCAACAAATACAATAAAAAACAGAATTCCAATCACCACTGATGAAATAACAATACCCACTACGGTAGCAAAAACATACTTGAAAAATTCTTTCATAAGTTATAATAACGTTTATTTTGTAAAGATAAAAAATGCATTGTTATACCGAAATTAAGCAAGCTAAGCAATTGCAAATTATGCTAAGCTGAATGTATACGATATGAAATTAGAGCAACAAGAGGCTTATTTGTTACTGGGAACTAATATGGGCGATAGAGCTCAAAACTTAATTACTGCTATTGCGTTTATAGAGAGACAAGTAGGGAGCGTTTTTGTAAAATCGAGTATTTATGAAACAGCTGCTTGGGGCAAAACAGACCAACCTGGATTTTTAAATCAAGCTATTGGTGTGAGAACTGATTTACAGCCACTGCAAATGCTGAGGGCCTTGTTAGCAATTGAGCAAAAGATGGGAAGGGTAAGGTTAGAAAGATGGGGACAGCGTTTGATAGATATTGATATTATTTTTTATGAAGATGTTATCTGTTTGGATGATAGTGATTTACAGTTGCCTCATCCAGAGATGCACAAACGAAGATTTGTTCTTGAACCATTAAATGAAATTGCTGGAAATTTTGTTCATCCAATATTTAAGAAGAAAGTTTCGAGCATTTTAAGTAACTTGACCGATGAATTAACAGTCGAAAAATTAAAAACTAACTAAATATAACGATGATCAACCCGGCGAAAAGTAAAGAAGATTTAGATTTATCATATTTGAGAGAGATGTCTGGCGATAGCGCAGAATTTATGATAGAAATGTTAGATACTTTGGTAGAACAGATACCTGTTTATTTAGACGACTTACAACGAGCGGTTGATGCAAAAGAGTGGAAAGCTGCGTCTGAATTTGCGCATAAGGTGAAACCGACATTTTATTATGTAGGTAGGGAAGATATTAGAGACTATATGCAGGTAATTGAGCGTAATGCTAAAGAGGAGGTGGATGTTGATAGCATTCCTTCAGCACTTGCAGAAATTAAAACTGAATTGAATGTTATTCTTCAGCAGGTGGCTAAATCTAAGGCTGAATTAGAAGCGCAGTTGTAAGCACTTTGCGTCATTGCGAGGAGGAACGACGAAGCAATCTTATAATGTCTTAAATTATGAATAGTTTTAGGATTGCTTTCCTTAAGGGTCGGGATAGACTGTACCTCGCAATGACGACCCGAAAACTATAAGCCTATTTTTTCCTAAAATAAACAAAAGACAACCCTATGTAAAGTAATAGTATTAGTGGTAATGCTACGAATTGTTGCCAAACAAAAAGAACTAGCGATAAAATCATAAATATAAACTTGATTTTGTTTTCGCTCCACTTTAAATTGCTAAATTTTATAGAGAATATCCTGATTTCGCTTACTAAGAGATAGCTACTTATCAGTGTAATTGCAGCTAAAACCATCCAATTTCCAATAATTTGAGGATGATAGTCTGCTACGTAAGGTAACGATACAATGAACAGTGTATTCATTGGGGTGTTTAAACCAATAAAATCAACTGTTTGACGAGTATCATTATTAAACTTAGCCAGCCTTAAAGCAGAAAATAAGGTGATGATGAAAGCGAAATAAGGTAGATATTCATGTGGTGCATTACTAGCCTTAAATAGATGATACATAATGGCGCCGGGCAGAAATCCGAAGCTAACTACATCTGCTAAAGAATCTAAATCCTTTCCAATGTTGTTTTTAATTTTCAGCGCTCTAGCAGCCATTCCATCAAAGAAATCAAATATTCCCGATAGGATTACAAAATAGGCAGCAGATTTTAAATCGCCGTTAAAACAAAATACAATACCTATACAGCCAGAGAACAGATTGGCGCAGGTTAAAGCATTAGGGAGGTTTAGCATTTGAATATAGTATTGCGTAAAGCGTAAAGCGTATTGCGATTAGTCTCAATAACGCAATACGCCAATCGCTAAACTAGTTTATCCGTTCATTCCCATAAGGAATTCTTCGTTGCTCTTAGTGCCTTTAATTTGGGCCTGTACCAGTTCCATAGCTTCCTGACTATTCATGTCGGCTAAGTGGTTACGTAATACCCATATACGCTGTAAGTTTTCTCTATCTAACAATAGATCGTCTCTACGTGTGCTAGATGCAGTAATATCAATTGCAGGGAAGATACGTTTGTTAGATAATTTACGATCTAATTGTAACTCCATGTTACCTGTACCTTTAAATTCTTCAAAAATTACTTCGTCCATTTTAGAGCCAGTTTCTGTTAAAGCTGTTGCTAAAATAGTTAAAGAACCACCTTTTTCGATGTTACGGGCAGCACCGAAGAAACGTTTTGGTTTGTGTAAGGCATTAGCATCTACACCACCCGAAAGAATTTTACCAGAAGCTGGAGCAGTTGTATTGTAAGCTCTCGCTAAACGTGTAATCGAATCTAACAAGATCACCACATCATGACCACATTCTACCAAACGTTTAGATTTTTCTAGAACAATATTCGCAATTTTTACGTGACGCTCAGCTGGCTCATCAAAAGTTGAAGAAACAACTTCTGCTCTTACACTACGAGCCATATCGGTAACCTCTTCCGGACGTTCATCAATTAATAAGATAATTAAATAAACCTCTGGATGGTTTTTAGCAATTGCGTTAGCAACTTCTTTTAATAAATTGGTTTTACCCGTTTTAGGCTGTGCTACAATTAAACCACGCTGACCTTTACCAATTGGGGTAAATAAGTCCATGATACGGGTAGAATAGTTGTTGCTTTCGGTGAAAAGGTTTAACTTTTCTGTAGGGAAAAGCGGTGTTAAGTAATCGAAAGGAACTCTATCTCTTACATCAGCAGGTACACGACCATTAATGCTGATTACTTTTACCAATGGAAAATATTTCTCGCCTTCTTTTGGTGGGCGAATACTTCCGTTAACGGTATCGCCAGTTTTTAAACCAAATAATTTGATTTGCGATTGCGATACATAAATATCATCAGGAGAAGACAAGTAATTGTAATCTGCCGAACGCAAGAAACCATAACCATCAGGCATAATTTCTAACACACCTTCGTTGGTAATTGTGTTGTCGAAATCTAAGTTAGAATAGCTTGTTTCATTTTGTTTATGGTTACCGCCACCATTATTGTTATTCTGGTTTTGGTTCTGATTTTGATTTTTCTGCTGACGGTTTTTATTTTCCTCTCTTTGTGGCTTTTCTTCTTGAGCAGGTTTATTTTCAACCACTATTACTTCGCTGCCTTCGTTAGCAGAAGCTTTATCTTTAGAAACGCGGTCTCTTTTAGATTTTTGGTTCTTTAATTTATCAGCAATGCTTTCTTGTTTTGAAAGGTCTTGGCCAGTTACTAAGGCAATCGCTTCAAAATCTGGTGAAGGAATTTCTATTTCTTCAGCCTTATCAAAAAGTGTAGGCTCTGGAGCTCTGTCTTCTTTTTTCTCTTCTGCAATAGGAGCAACTTCTTTTGGTATACGCGTTCTTTTTCTAGCAGGTTTTTCTGTAGAAGCTACCTCTGCTGCCGGCTCTGGTGTTACAGATGCTTTTGCAGTTTCAGTTTGTTTTTGAAGAATTTGTTCGATTAAGTCATTTTTGCGTAAATCGCCAGCATTATCAACACCATTCGCTTTTGCTAACTCACGCAGTTCGGCAGTTAGCTTTTCAGTTAGTTCTGTTTTACTAAACATTTATATTTTGTCGAGAATTTTATTTTTGAGTTTAACCAAATAGTACAACCAAAAAAGGGCTTAAAAGATTTAAGAAATTTTTCTTGCTAAGGTTTTTCGGGAGGTATTCAGATAAACGTTCTGAGAATTATGCCACAATTGTAGGGAATTGGATTTTAATCTGCAAGAGATTTCGAAAAAAAATAACTAAAAAGTTTGATTGCCAAATGAAATGTAATTTGAATTTATGTTAAAAGGTTATTTCCGTTGCTAAAATAACCTTCTTTTAAATTCTATAGCTAGCCTTAATTAGCTTTATTGATAATAACCCTTGTTGGAATTGGACCTGCAATTTCGTTTTGATCAAATGCTTTCTTCACCTTTTCCTGTACGCCAAAATATACGCTCCAATAGTCTGCTTGAGTAGTGTACGGGCGGATGGCCAAGGTAGTCATCCCATTACCAACATTTAATACGCTTACTTCGGGAGCTGGTGTTTCTAATACTTTGTCATGCTGTTTCATTGCCATAATTGCTACCTGCCTAGCTTTTTCTATATCTACATCTAACGCGATGGCTATAGTTAAATCTACTCGAAGATTACCATGAGTATTATAGTTTGTGATCACTCCTGTAGATAGTGCTCCATTTGGTAATATGATAGTTTTATTTTCGGGAGAAAGCACGGTGGTGTTAAAAATTCCGATTTCGGTGACGATACCAATTATACCTTGCGCCTCTATCATGTCATTAACTTTAAAGGGTTTGAAGATCATCAGCATTACGCCACCAGCAAGGTTGCCTAAAGATCCATTGAGTGCCGCACCAATTGCCAGCCCCGCACCGGCCAATAATGCCGCGAAGCTAGTAATGTTTACGCCCAACATCCCCACGATAGCTAAGAACATCATTACCGTTAGCATTACTTTGATTACAGATACTAAGAATTTTTGTAATGAAATATCGAAACCACGAAGTGACATCATCTTTCTGGATAAGCTAGCGATACGGCCGATAATCCATTGACCAATAAGATAAACCAAGATAGCACCTAGTACTTTCGGAGCATAATCTAAAGCCATATTTTTAATTTTGTCTAGCCAAACTTGGCTGCTATCTAAAACCTTGTTAGAATTTGCCAGTAAGTTAGTGTCTATTTGCAATAGTAATTTCATAGGAGATATTGTTTTAGGGTAGATAATTAGATGTAAATTAATTCATTGACGAAAGTAGAAAACAAAAAAACAATAAGGGATATACTAGAATGAAAATCCTAAACCTTATAGTTGTAAAATAATAATGTTCTAAAAGTGATTTGTATATCGAAATAACTAAAATCCCAAAAAATATATAGTCTTTTGTCCTTTAAATCCCCATCTTTGCACATCCTTTAAATTCTTATCAGAAATGAACAAGCAGCAGCTTTTTAAACAAATTCAACTAAAAAAATCATTCTTATGTATAGGCTTAGATCCCGTTTTAGATAAACTGCCTAAGCATTTATTAAAATATGAAGATCCAATTCTTGAATTTAACAAACAGCTGATTGATGCAACACATGATCTTTGTGTAGCTTATAAACCTAATACAGCATTTTATGAAACTCGCGGTGTAAAAGGTTGGGATACCTTGGTAAAAACTTGGAAGCATTTCCCGAAAGATGTATTTACTATTGCTGATGCAAAACGTGGTGATATTGGTAACACGTCTGCAATGTATGCAGAAGCTTTTTTTAAAGAAGAAAGTTCTGAGATGAGTTTCGACTCGGTAACGGTAGCGCCTTACATGGGAAAAGATTCTGTTTCTCCTTTTTTAGCTTACGAAGATAAATGGGTAATTCTTTTGGCATTGACCTCAAATGCCGGAAGCCAGGATTTTCAGGCTAAGCAAAGTGATAACCAAAAATTGTATGAGCAGGTAATCACCACTTCTCAGAAATGGGCAGATGCTAATCAAATGATGTATGTAGTTGGTGCCACTAAACCAGAAGAGTTTCAAAATATCCGCAGTTTGGCACCCGATAATTTCTTGCTAGTACCAGGTGTTGGTGCACAAGGAGGCAGTTTAAGTGCGGTTTGCGAGCATGGCTTAAATAGCGAATGCGGTTTATTGGTAAATGCCGCCCGTAGCATTATCTATGCAAGCAATGGCGAAGATTTTGCAGAAAAAGCAAGAGAAGAAGCCTTGGCCTTACAGCAAGAAATGGAGCAGATTTTGAAGGCTGCCAATTTGATATGAAGCCGAAAAAAGACGTCAAGTTAATTGTTGCGTTATTTGCTATCGCAATAGTTTGGGGTACAACCTATTTGGGCATCAGAATAGCGGTACATACCATTCCGGCTTGGTTTGTAGCGGGTTTACGCCAAGTTGTTGCTTCTTCTTTATTATTGGGCATTCTACTTTATAGAAGAGAATTTAAGTGGATAGGCTGGAAAAGTCTTGGGCGACAAATTCTTGTTGCCAGTTTAATGATTATCATTGCTAACGGAATGACAACCGTGGCGGAAGAAACCATTCCTAGTGGGTTAACATCTTTATTAACTGCACTTTCGCCAATTGTAGTGTTTTTAGGGAGTTTGGTTTTCGGATTACAGAAACCTAGTTTAAAAGGGTTTGTTGGAGTGATTATCGGCTTTAGTGGTGTAGCATTTATATTTAGGGATGGTATTGGCGATATTCTTGACCCGAATTACAAAACTGGAATTACTTATTTAGCCATTGCCATATTGGGTTGGGCGGCTGGTACAATCTACACAAAGAAATATACTCATAAAAGCAGTAATATTTTTCTCGATCTATTCTACCAATTTGCTTATGCTGCGGTTGCACAATTAATTATTGCGGCTGTAGTTTCTCCAAATACAAGTTTTAATGATTGGAGCTTAGAAAGTTTAGGAGCTATAGTTTATTTGGGCGTTTTTGGTTCGGTGGTTGGTTTCTTTTGTTATAACTATGCCTTAAAGAAGGTTAGTGCTACAGAGGTTTCTATTCTTTCTTATTTCAATACCATTATTGCTATTTTTCTCGGTTGGTTGGTACTAAACGAAACCGTTACTTACGATTTATTGATTGCTACCGTGTTGATTATTCTTGGCGTGTTTATTACCAACTATAAAAAGAAGGAAGTAAAATAAATTGATATGGACTTACGAAGTTTCGCAAATTTCGTAAGTCTTAATTATTTCACATCTAATAGTTTTAGAAAAGCTGATTGAAGCAATTTATTGCTAAATTCAACCATGCGCTTCCCCGAAGAATTTTTACATTTTGTTTGGCAGTTTCGGTTGTACGATGTCCTGCAGCTGCAAACTGTTGATGGAAAACCTTTGAAAATTCTTAATTGTGGTTTTCCGAATAAACACGCAGGACCAGATTTTACCACAGCCAAAGTCATTATAGATGAAACCACTTGGGTAGGGCAGGTAGAAGTACATTTAAAATCTTCAGATTGGAATGCCCACCAGCATCAAACCGATAGTGCTTATGAGAATGTTATTTTGCATGTGGTTTGGGAGCACGATACCGAAATTTTAACCAAGGATGGTACAGTACTGCCTACATTGGTGTTAAATGGCAAGATTAAGGAATACCTATTTGAGAACTATCAAAATCTTTTTCAGTCGGCAGCCAGTTTTCCCTGCGAAAACCAGTTGAAAGATATAGATGGATTTGTGATTAATAGCTTCCTTTCGAGGATTTTGGTAGAGCGTTTAGAGCAAAAATCTGAGGAGGTTTTTGAACGTTTGGAGCAGCTAAACGGTAATTGGGATGAGAGCTTTTATCATTTTATGGCAAAAAACTTCGGTTTTAAAGTTAATTCCCTCCCAATGCAGGTGCTCGCTCAAAGTTTGCCCCAAACACTTTTTGCCAAACATAAAGATCAGCCTCTGCAAATAGAAGCTTTAATTTTTGGGCAGGCCGGCTTCTTAAATCAAAGTTTTGATGACCATTATCCCAATCAATTAAAAACCGAGTATGCTTTTTTACAGAAGAAATATGGTTTAGCTGCCGTTGATATTTCACTTTGGAAGTTCTTAAGAATGCGCCCACAAAATTTCCCGACTTTACGATTGGCACAATTTGCAGCACTGATAGTTAAATCGAGCCATTTATTTTCTAAAGTACTGGAAGTTAAAAATGTGAAGGAATTACATTTGCTATTCGATGAGCTGCCCGTAAATCCATTTTGGGAAACACATTATCCCTTTAATAAGGAAGCTGAGAAGGTAAATACAACGTTGGGCAGAAGCTCTATCGATAATATCTTAATCAATACAGTTAGCTTGTTCCTATTTGCTTATGGAAAATACACCGGACAAGCTAACTTCCAAACTAGAGCGTTTTATCTATTGGAAAGTATAGCAGCAGAGAAAAATAATATCATCTCTCAATATTTAGATGCAGGCGCAGTAGTAGAAAACGCTTATCAAACACAAGCCTTTTTACAGTTGCGTAAAAGTTATTGCAATGAGAAAAGATGTTTGAATTGTGGGATAGGCTTAAAGATTTTAAAGAAAGTTGATTTAAAACCGTGAAGAAGTTAAGGGAATTGAAACCTGAGTGCATCTTAATTAATGTATTTTGGGTGTTAACCCGTCATTGCGAGGCACGAAGCAATCCTACAACTATGGTTGAGCCACAAAACTTACGCTTTAAGATTGCTTCGTGCCTCGCAATGACGATTTTTTTTTTTTTTTTTGAGCTAAAAGCAAATAACATATTGATAATCAGTATTAAATATTCCAAACTCACGTTAGTTGCTTAATATTTAAATTACCAATACTGAAATTTAATCTGTTCGTGGCTAAACCAAAAATTAATAAATGTGTTGTTTATCTATTAATTTTGTAAATTAGATTAAAATCAACGTAGAAGATGTTTCAGCGTATAGTTACTTTTTTCGAACAACGTAGTTTTGGCGTATCTGAGTATTTAGCTAATAAATTAGATATGAGCACAAATAAAGTTAGGTTATTCTTTATCTATTCGTCTTTTTTGGCTGTAGGGTTTCCTATTCTTTTTTACGTATTGGCGGCTATTGTGTTAGATATAAGAAGCTATATGAAACGGGTAAGGTCTAAAATTTGGGAATAAACCCCTAAATCCCCTAAAGGGGACTTTTATTATAGTTCGATAGAAAGGCAAGTCCCCTTTAGGGGATTTAGGGGTTAATCGTCGTCTCTCAAAATCTCAGCAATTTCTGCAAAACCTTTTTCTGCAGCTAAATCTGCAGGTAGTTTACCACCTTCCATGCGTAGTGTTACTTCAGCGCCGTGCTCTAGCAGCAAGATAATCATTTCGATATTACCCAATTGTGCAGCGCTATGCAAAGGAGCTACGCCAGATTTTTGACAAACATTTGGGTAGGCTCCTGCATCTAGCAACATTTTAACAATGCCATAATTATTGTTGGCTACTGCAGAATGAATTGGGAATACATTAAATCCGTTTTTGCTAGGTAAATTCACCTCAGCACCCTTCAGTACCAAAAAGCGGGCAATTTCTTCGTGCCCAAAATAGCAGGCTAGGCCTAGTGGTGTAAAACCATCGGCAGAATATTCGTTAACAGCACGTGGATCTTTGAAAACTAAAAGGGTTACTTCGTCAAACTTACCAATAGCACAGGCATCAAAAATGGTCAGTTCGGGCATAAATTCGGCAATGGCATTGGCAATATCCATTTTTTTATAGTAGCATGCCAACAACATCGGCGAAATTTGATGTGATGTAGTTTGTGTAGCTAATTGCGGTTTTTGCGACAATAAGGCCACTATTTCATCTAACTGATTATTCTCTATGAGCGTTTCTAGCTGCGTAATATCCATTTTTAAATTAGTTTTCGCTAATAGGTTAAATTAACGAAATTAAATTAACATTTAGAAAATAGCTAACAAATAAGGCTTAGCCACAGCACTTGTCCCGAGTGAGGGATGCACAGATTTTGCTATTAAGCCAATCAATTTAAAATTTAATCAAAATCTGTGCATCTGTGGCTAATCGTAATTCAATAAAAATTCTGGCAAAGTTCAGTTGGCGGGGACGCCAACTGTTGAAATGCTGACGTTGGTGTGAAGCAAACTAATAACGTTCTTACGTTGCGTCCTCGCCAACGAATAGTTTACATTAAATTTAAATCCGTGTATTTGTGGCTAATCATAATAAAACAAAAAATCCTGCACAGTTGTCACTCCGCAGGATTAAACTAAAATAAAAAACCTATACAATAATTAATTGCTTATGTAGTTTCAGACTATGAAGCTTGCAAAAGGTTTAATGCCAAATCAAATAGGAGTAGCTAAATGAACAGTGCAGTAAAAGAATTTAAACAGTTTCTTATATTTGTTCATTAAAATTTAAACGATACGATGTCGGTAAGGGGAAATTCATTCAAATCCAATTCTTTTAAACAAAATGCGGAGCCAACTAAAGGTGGGCAAAAGACCAGCCCGAGAGAACCTCGCATAAAAGCCGAGTATCTGCCAACATTTAATCTTCAAGATGGGCGACTGGTAAAAATTATCGGTCTGTTTTTCGTCATTCTTTCTATTTACTTTTTGGTTGCTTTTACCTCATATATCTTTACTTGGGAAGAAGACCAAAGCTATGTAATTGATGCTAATGGCGGCTGGAGTAATCTTTTCAAAAGTATCGAAGAATTAAAGCAAAGTGGGGTAGAAGACCCAGTTGTACAGAACTGGTTGGGTAAAGTTGGTGCTTTATTATCGCACCAGTTTATTTACGAATGGTTTGGTGTGGCCTCTTTCCTTTTTGTGTTTGTATTTTTTGTGATCGGATACAGAATGCTTTTTAAAGTGAAGATTTTTCCAGTGGAGAAAGTATTGGCCTACAGTTTCTTTTTCCTATTATTTATCTCGCTTGCTTTTGGTTTCGGTCATTCATTTTTTGCAAAAACACCTCACTTTTTAGAAGGTGAGTTTGGTTACTGGACTAATAAGTTGTTAGAAGTACAAATAGGCAGAACGGGAGTTGGAGGGTTGTTAGTTTTTTTAGGTTTATCTGTGCTTATTGTAGCTTATAATATCGATTTTAAATTTCCTGAGAAGCAGCCTGCACCAAATCCGAGACGGATTATAGATCCAGAAATGCCTGAAAATAATGAGCTTGAGGAAGAGGAGGAAGAAATTGTTGGTCCTGTTGATTTTAGCATCAATGACAAATACAAAAATCAGCAGAAGCAAGAGCAAAATATTGTTTTAACGCCAAGCAGGTTTGAAAGAAACGAGCCCGAAGAAGAAAAGACATCACTTCCTTTAGGAACAAACATTTTGTTGACACCAACGGTTGCAGCGCCAATAGCTGCGGCTGCAGTTGCCGAAACTTTAGCTCCGGTAATGCCTATGGAAATTACTCCTGCTCCGAAGGCAGAAGAAAGAGTAGCTGAGAAGGTAGAAGAGCCAGCGTTTACTATCGAAAAAACGGAAGAGGAGGTGAAATCTGACGAGCTGGTAGAGCAGTTTGGTAATTACGATCCAACTTTAGATTTGTCGGGTTACAAATATCCTCACTTAGATTTAATGGAGAATTACGGAACCAATAAAATTTCTGTAAATTCTGATGAGCTGGAAGCTAACAAAAACAAAATTGTAGAGACTTTAAATCACTACAATATCGAAATTGATAAAATTAAAGCGACTATAGGTCCAACCGTAACGCTTTATGAGATTATTCCAGCGCCAGGTGTTCGTATTTCTAAGATTAAAAACTTAGAAGATGATATTGCTTTAAGTTTGGCGGCACTAGGTATTCGTATCATTGCACCAATGCCAGGTAAAGGTACCATTGGTATTGAGGTGCCAAATTCGCATCCAGAAATGGTAGCTATGCGAAGCGTACTCAGCACTGAAAAGTGGGCTGCAAATACCATGGATTTGCCTATTGCTTTGGGTAAAACAATTAGTAACGAAGTTTACATTGCCGATTTGGCCAAAATGCCTCACTTATTAGTAGCTGGAGCAACTGGCCAAGGTAAATCGGTGGGCATTAACTCTATTTTGGTTTCACTACTTTACAAAAAACACCCTTCGCAGTTGAAGTTTGTACTAGTAGATCCAAAAAAGGTAGAATTAACTTTGTTCAACAAAATCGAGCGTCACTTCTTAGCCAAATTGCCAGGTGGCGAAGACGCCATCATTACCGATACCAAAAAGGTAGTGCACACTTTAAATTCACTTTGTATCGAGATGGATCAGCGTTACGATCTGTTGAAAGATGCAATGGTGAGGAACTTGAAAGAATACAACGAAAAATTCATCAAGCGTAAGCTAAACCCAAATAATGGTCACCGTTTCTTACCTTATATCGTTTTAGTGGTAGATGAGTTTGCCGATTTGATCATGACGGCTGGTAAAGAGGTAGAAACCCCAATTGCCCGTTTAGCACAATTAGCCCGTGCCATCGGTATTCACTTGGTTTTAGCTACCCAACGTCCGTCGGTAAACGTAATTACAGGTACTATTAAGGCAAACTTCCCTGCCAGATTGGCGTTTAGGGTGTTGTCGAAAATAGATTCACGTACCATTTTAGACAGCGGCGGTGCAGATCAGTTAATTGGTAGGGGCGATATGCTTTTAGCCACTGGCAGTGACTTGATTAGGCTACAGTGTGCCTTTGTAGATACACCAGAGGTGGATAGGATTTCTGACTTCATCGGGAACCAACGCGGCTATCCAGATGCTTATTTACTGCCAGAATACATTGATGAAAATGGTGAAGGAAGCACAAAAGACTTTGATCCGGATGATAAAGATCCATTATTTGAAGATGCAGCAAGGCTGATTGTAATGCATCAACAAGGCTCTACTTCATTAATTCAACGTAAAATGAAGTTAGGATACAACAGAGCTGGTAGAATCATCGATCAATTGGAAGGGGCTGGTATCGTTGGACCATTTGAAGGTAGTAAAGCTCGTGAAGTTTTAATTCCAGATGAATATGCTTTGGAACAGTTCTTGAGTAACCTGAACAATAAATAGAAAAGAACTTAAGATTAAAATAACATGAAGAGAGTAATATTAGCGTTTTTAGCACTAGGCATTTTTGGTTCGGTAGCTTCGGCACAAACAGATCCTAAAGCTAAAGCAATTTTAGCCGAAGTAAGTAAGAAATACCGTTCGTACGATGTAGTAAAGACAGATTTTACTTTTACCTTGGATAATAAACAAGCAAAAGTTAAAGAAACGCAACAAGGTACTTTATATGTAAAAGCGAATGCTAATAAATATAAAGTAGCTATGACCAATCAAGAGCTAATTAGTGATGGTAAAGTGCAATGGACTTATTTAAAAAACGATAAGGAGGTACAAGTTTCCAATGTAGATCCGAGTGGTGAAGCATTAAATCCAGCAAAGATCTTTACTATTTACGAAAAAGGCTTCAAATATATTTACACTGGCGAGCAAAAAGTTGGAAATAAGGTTTATCAAATGATCGATTTATCTCCCACAGATGCTAAGAAGAATGTATTTAAAGTTCGTTTAAGTGTTGATAAAGTTGCTAAGCAAATTGCCAACATTGTGGTGTTTGAGAAAAATGGTAATACTTATACTTATAATGTAAAGACATTTTCTCCTAATGTAAAAGTGCCAGATGCTACTTTTGCGTTTGATGCAAAGAAATATCCAGGTGTAGAAGTAGTAGACTTACGTTAACAACAGATTAATAAAATTAATTATACATCAAAAAGGGTTTAGGCTATTAGCTTAAGCCCTTTTTTATTAGATTTGGAATTCATCAAATTCATTTACTCTATTTTGAAAGTAACTTTTTTAGGTACGGGTACATCGCAAGGCATTCCAGTAATAGGGTGTGGCTGTGTAGTGTGTAAATCTGCCGATAAAAAAGATAAACGGTTAAGGGTTTCTGTCTGGATACAAACTGATGATAAAAGTATCGTGATAGATAGCGGTCCAGATTTTCGTTACCAAATGTTAAGGGCCGGAGTAGATGATTTGGATGCCATATTATACACTCACGAACATAAAGATCACGTAGCAGGTTTAGATGATATTCGACCTTTTAATTACATCCTTAAAAAGCGGATAGATATTTACGCAACGGAGAGAGTTCAGGAAGCTTTACGACGGGAGTTTCAATATATTTTTGCAGATGTAAAATACCATGGCTTGCCACAGATTAACTTGTATACAATTACTGATGAAAACTTTAATGTAGGCCATATTGAAGTTGTACCTTTTGAAGTAATGCACTATAAACTCCCTATTTTAGGTTATCGAATTGGCGATTTTACATATATAACGGATGCGAAAACCATTACTGAAGCTTCTCTAGAAAAGATAAGGGGTACAAAGGTGCTAGTGTTAAATGCTTTGCAGAAGGAAAGTCATATTTCTCATTTAACCTTCGACGAGGCGATTGCAATGGCAGAAAAAGTAGGAGCGGAGATGACTTATTTTACGCACATTAGCCATAATTTAGGCTTGCATGAAGAGATAAATAAAGAATTACCCGCTACTATCCAGTTAGCTTATGATGGACTTACAATTGACTTGTAAATAGTATTATCAAAAACAATTGAACAATACAGCAATTTATCAATTCAAATGATATATTTGCAGCACAAAATACCCGGGTGGCGAAATTGGTAGACGCACCATCTTGAGGGGGTGGCGCTGGCAACGGCGTGGCAGTTCGAATCTGCTTCCGGGTACTT
Organism: Pedobacter sp.; assembly: GCF_031119335.1. Taxonomy (GTDB): domain Bacteria; phylum Bacteroidota; class Bacteroidia; order Sphingobacteriales; family Sphingobacteriaceae; genus Pedobacter. The sequence continues at coordinate 113,351 of NZ_JAVHXT010000012.1, read as the reverse complement.
TAAAACCAAAGAATTTATTTGTAGCTGTCACACGCTGGAGCTTTTTAAACTATTCAGTAAGCTCTACTAAATTCCATCTTGCAGAGTGGGTCATGAACTTGTAAATAAAACTGCATCTTTCCATCGTCTATTAACCAAACTGAAGTATAAAATGTATCTTCGAATAAACTAGTAGACGGGAGTACCTCAGCAAAGAACACGGCTGTTCCGTTTTGGTCAATTTTGGATATCATCAGTTTCTTGTTAGAATCGTTGATTATAGCCAATTTCGCTGCTTTGTTGGATTTGCCAGAAGGTGTGCCTTTAGCAACAAGATGAGATTTTTTTTCGATGAGACCACTTTCTAATTTTCCACTATAGATCGAATCCAGTAGAGAATATCCCTTTGGGTCGTATTTCCTCAACCATGCTCTACCAGGACTAGACATTCTGTTGGGTAGCATATCGCCATGGGCGCCAAAATACCAACTGGAAAGTTCAGCCCAGTATTCCTGTGCGTTAGAGGCCGCATATACTCCTTTCCAAAGACCGCTGCCAATAGAAGTTTTATATTGATGTACAATCTTTTGCCGGAGATTGCTGTCTATTCCAAAATCCATAAAAGTATGTGCAAACTCATGAACAAATATGTCGTATCCTGCGTATTGGTCCAAGGGTAGTTTTAATAGATTTTCCTCTCCACAAGAAGCATAAATACCACCCATTCCTCTTGTTCGCTTATCTATATCAGTAGTTATTCCATGGTCTTGATAAGATACTCCTTTCATATGTCTAAACTCTGGGAGATCAGATGTCTGTTCATTTTTTCCTATAATATGAAATTCTGCACCATTGGTGATCAAATTTTTTCTAACATTTTCAGTATACTTCAGCATCATTGTCATCTTTTCCGATGCAACAATTAAAGCACTGTCACTAACAGCTATCGATGAACGTATAGGAATACTTTCGTTATAAAGAAGTTTAGCATAAAACTGCTGGTATGCTGGGCTTATTTTGCGGATCGTATCAATTTGTGTTTCCTGTGCAAATAAAACTGTGGTTGTTTTTAAATATAAAAAACTTAGTAGAACGTGTTTTAATGTAATGCGCATAGAGAATGTAAAATATGAAATTAAATATATATTGGAGAATACAGTGTATTAAAAATCACTTTGTTTCATTTCGATTGCTTTACATTAGCATTAGTTTAGCCTAGTTTTTGTAAATCATTTGGTAGCTTAACTATCAGCTTCCTACTGAACCTATCAAAGTAATTTTTTTCGCATACTACCTGAAACAAAACTCATACTACCGTGTTCTATTGGTCAAAATCCAGTAATTAATATTGGTTGAATAACCAATTTTTAGAACTAAAACGTATAAATATATGTCAACAACAAATCAGGTGCTCAACGAGCTAATAGAGATTAATAATGATAGAATTGCAGGTTTTGAAAAAGCGTTAGCAGATATTAACGATGAAAACATTGATCTAAAAGCGTTATTTCAAGAATATGCTACGCAAAGCCGTAAATTTAGTCAAGAACTAACTGCTTTGGTAGCGGTAAGGGCTGGCGAACCAGAAACTGGAAACAGTGTTGCGGGCACTTTGCACAGAGTATGGATTGATGTAAAAGCATTGTTTGGCGGTTCTGATAGAGAGAGTATTCTTTCGGAAGCAGAAAGAGGAGAGGATGCCATAAAAAAGGCTTATAAAACTGCGCTAACCGAAGGTGGTTTGCAGGGCGAGGTATTGGAAACTGTTTCTAAGCAGTCGCAAGATATTTTAGCAGCTCACGACAGCATCAAGGCTTTAAGAGACGCAGCAAAGTTGTAATTAGAAATAAATATTTAGGTAGCCACCTCATTTGAGGTGGCTTCTTTTTGCAATATGATGCTAAAAAATAACTTATGATCCAGAACGAAGCGGCAGTAAATGAGGTAGCCATCATAGGTGGTGGCCCTAGTGGGCTGTTCATGTTAAAAAAATTGATTGACGAAGGCAGCAAGCTTGCGGTACATATTTTTGAGAAGAGCCAACAGCTAGGTGCGGGAATGCCCTATAGCACGCAGGGGGCTAATGAGGAGCATGTTACTAATGTCTCAGCTAACGAAATTCCGAAACTAGAGCAATCAATTACTGAGTGGATTGTAAAAGTACACCCAGATACGCTTGCCCGTTTCAGTATTGATTTAGACCGCTTCCACGAATATCAGGTTTTACCCAGATTACTTTTCGGACAATATCTTTCCGATCAGTTTCGTTTACTTCAAAAAAAAGCAATCGAAGCTGGCATAGCTCTTCAAGTAACTTATGGGGTAGAAGTGGTTGATATCTTAGATATACCTAATGTTGAGCAAGTAGAACTCAAGTTTGCTGATGGACAGAAAATTAGATTTGAAAGGGTTATTCTTTGCACCGGACATTTTTGGCCTAAGCAACACGAAGGCAAGATCCCTGGCTATTTCGATTCCCCTTATCCGCCAGTAAAATTAAAGCAAATATTTAACCACGCTGTAGCCATACGTGGTGCTTCGTTAACTGCAATTGATGCTCTGCGCACTTTAGCTAGGCAACATGGTCATTATGAGCGATCTGCCGACGGTGTGCTTCAATACATGCGTAATAAAGAGAATGCTGACTTTAGCATAGTGATGCATTCAAGGGAGGGGCTTCTTCCGGGCATACGTTTTCATTTGGATGAGCCCATATTGGGGAAGGATAGTTTATTTGATTTGGATGAAATTCATAAGATAAGAGAAGATAATGAAGGCTTTGTACCGCTTGATTTGGTTTTTGAAGAAAAATTTAAGAAGCCATTGGCAGAGGTAGATCCTGAGTTTTATAATAAAATTGCTTCGTTAAATATTGAAGAATTTATAGATCGGATGATGTCGTTGCGGGAAAGGTTAGACCCTTTTCAACTTTTTAGGGCCGAATATAAAGAAGCGGCAAAATCCATCCGCCAACATAAATCTGTGCATTGGAAAGAAATGCTCTGCGGTTTAAGTTACACCTTAAATTATCCAGCTAAATACTTTTCTGCCGAAGACATGATTAGACTGAAACGCACACTCATGCCACTAATTTCGCTAATCATTGCTTTTGTACCGCAAAGTTCGGCCGAAGAACTGTTAGCGCTACACGATGCAAGCGTCTTAGAGTTGATAGCTGTTGGCAATTCGAGTGAAGTAAGGCCGCTTGAAGAAGGTGGTATTGAATATGATATTGAGGATGGAAATGGGGTTAATAAAACCACCCGTTATCTCACATTTATTGATTGCATCGGTCAACCTCACTTGTCTTTCGATGCGATACCTCATGCAGGTTTAAAGGAAAATCACACTGTTGCTCCGGCAAGGCTTTCATTCCGAAATCAAGAATTGGCAGTAAAAATGGCTTCCGAAAATCAAGATATTGAATTAGATCACCAAGGTAACTACTATCTTAGGGTTCCAGGCTTGGCAATTAACGATTGCTTCCAAGTGGTAGACCATTATTTTGCGCTAAACCCCAGGATTTATGTAATGGCCGTGCCGTTTATTGGCGGATACAATCCAGATTATTCTGGCTTAGATTTCTGTGAAACTGCCGCTACTAGAATTGCAGTAGCGCTAAGGGCGGCTAATGACAACCAAAATTAAGTAATGCAAGTGACTGAACATGAAAACTCCACAATAACGCTGAAGCTGTACATGGTACTATTAGGCTCAAAGGCCGAAGGAAGAAATGTAGAACAGCACGATTTTTTCTTTGGGGTGGCAAGCTCCTTGGCTGAGCTGGTGCCTCAGTTGTATGCTTTTTGGCCCGAAGCAGGGAAAAGTTTGCATATTGATGGTTGGCGAGAAGTTACAGCTGTTGAGGGTTATAAAGTAGACGTTTACCTTAAAATGGGAGATGATCCTATCCCAGAACAAAGGTTGTTTTTTATCAATCTAGGTGGTTATACTGCTGGTAGATTAGAAGAGCAACATCATACGCTATTATCTGTATGTGCCGATAAAGCCGAAGCAACGCAACAAGCTAAAAAAGCGACGTTTTTTAAACAAGCATCTGTTGTAGGTGTAAAAGGAGCCAATGCACACATTGATGAGAAATACGGCATTGATGTCGATGAGATCCATCGCATTGAGGATATTTGGCATCCTCAATTGGTTCAAAATTATGGTATAAGGCTTATGAAAGCAGAGAATTTAGCAGCCGATAAAATACACTTAGGTTATTTTCGGTTAGATAGGCTCTGAGTTTCTTATATAAAAACGCTTAATAAGGATACAGATTGGATGAAAAATGCCGAAGTCCGTACTTCGGCATTCTTTTTTACTGTGTGTCATAAATCACCACCTTTTCAAAGAAAATTCTAAATTCTTCTAGAAATGCTTTATGGATGGGATGAACTTGATAAACATCATGAGCCGCCAAATCTTCAAAAAATAGAATTAAGCTAAAAGTGTAAGTTGTATCAACTACTGCACGCTCAATTGGCGCAGGCGTGCCTATGTGAAAGTTTTTTACAACTTCAATATTTTCTAAACTTTTTAATCCTCCTAAAAACGCTTCTTTTTGAGCTTCAGTGGTATCGGCTTTTAACCAAAATAATACGTGGTGTGCAATCATTGTGTTTTTTTATGGCGAAGATAGATATTTTGGTTAACTGTTTGTTTTTAGGGTTAACTGTTTAAATCGGTTAATTGGTTAATTGAATTTACATGCATCTATTTTGCCTCTTAATGATTAACCGTATTACAAAGTCGATTAACCAATTCAAACAGTTAACCGATTAACCTTTTTAAAGCGATTAACCGATTCTACGATTAACCATCATTATATAACAAACTCAAAAAATTATATAAAACACATTTCATTTTTTTTCTCCATCTTTGTTTTGCAATGAAGAAATTCTTTTTAACACTTATGGCATTTTTCTATCTGGCAGTGGCCAGTGGAGCTGGAGTGAATCTTCATTATTGCATGGGCGAACTCGTAGATTGGAGTTTAACCGATAGCGAAAAACATGCTTGCGATTTCTGCGGCATGGATAAAACGAAATCTTCCGAGAAATCTTGTTGCAAAGATGTGCAACATCAAGCTAAGGTAGATCAGGCTCAAAAAGCAAACGTACAGATTTTTAAATTCGAGCAATCAGTTTTTGTAATTCCTCAGGTAAAACCTTTGGAAGGTTATCTGCTGCCAGTTGCCAAAGTTATTTATCAAGAGGCTAGAAGTAATGCGCCTCCATTAGGGCAACGAACCCCTATTTTTATCAAAAACTGTACTTACAGAATATAATACCCTCTTTCTTTTCTGCGTGCCGTCATTTCGACGACCGTCGGGAGGAGAAATCTTTTCGTTAGTTTATTAATGAGTTAGATTTCTCACATGCGTTCGAAATGATGTGACGCATAATCCCAACTGGCTTTTTAGCCAAAAAAACAATCCAAATCTTATTTATTTAACTCGTTGCTGGTAAGGTCCGCTTTGCGGGAATTCTTGCTGTCAACACAATTTAAAATTATGAAATCATTAAAAATGATTGCTATTGTAGCATTCACTATGTTAGGTACTGCTGCTTTTGCACAAACAAAAACTGACAAAATTAAAGTATTAGGTAACTGCGGTATGTGTAAAAGCCGTATCGAAAAAGGTCTGAAAAGCGATTCTTCTATCACATCAGCAGAGTGGGACAAAACCACAAAATTTTTGACCGTTAGCTACGATAAAAAGAAATTAGACGAAAAAGCAATCCATCAAAAAGTAGCTGCTTTAGGTCATGATACCGATAAAGCAAAAACTACTGATGAAGTATACGCGAAGTTGCCAGGTTGCTGCAAATACGACCGTACAGGTAAGACAGAGAAAGCGCACTAGCTACCAAATTTCGTCATTGCGAGGCACGAAGCAATCTTACGACGTTGTGAGTTAATTGCTTTAAGATTGCTTCGTGCCTCGCAATGACGATGATGTTTAGAAGAAAAGAAAGAGGGTAATAATTTTCAAATGGTACATCAGATTATTGATTGGTCTATGCGCAACCGATTTATCGTGTTGGTGTTGGCCATAGGGATATTTGTTTGGGGCATTTTTGCGGTAAAGAAAAATCCGATAGATGCTATTCCAGACTTGTCCGAAAACCAAGTAATTGTGTTCACAGAGTGGATGGGACGTTCGCCTCAGCTGATAGAGGACCAAATAACCTATCCCTTGGTAACGAACTTACAGGGTATTCCTAAAATTAAATATGTGCGTGGTTCTTCCATGTTTGGGATGAGCTTTATCTATGTTATTTTTGAGGATGATGTAGATGTGTATTGGGCTAGAGAACGGGTGTTGGAACGAATTAGCACGATTTCTAAAACGCTGCCTGATGATGCTACGCCACAGCTTGGTCCAGACGGAACGGGTGTTGGGCATGTATTGTGGTATACTTTAGATGCGCCAGATGTAGATTTGGGAGAACAACGTGCTATTCAAGATTGGTACGTGAAGTTTGCTTTGCAGCAAGTGCCTGGCGTAAGTGAAATTGCTTCCTTTGGCGGTTTCCAAAAGCAGTATCAAATAGCGATAGACCCGAATAAGCTGCTGTTTTACAAACTGACGGTGCCTCAGGTAATTTCATCGGTCAGAAGTAACAACAACGAAGCTGGTGGACGGAAGTTTGAAATGAGCGATATCGGTTACATCATCAAAACTTCGGGCTACTTAAAATCGATAGACGAAATCGCTAACATTCCTATTAAAAATCAAAATGGTACACCTATTCGCATTGCGGATGTGGCTACCGTACAAATGACTGGCGAAACTCGTTTAGGAATTTTTGACCAAGACGGCGAAGGCGAACGAGTAGGTGGAATTGTAGTAATGCGCTACGGCGAAAATGCTGCAGATGTGATTGATAAGGTAAAGGCTAAAATGACTGAAGTAGCGAAAGGTTTGCCAAAAGGAGTAAAGTTCGATATTGTTTACGACCGTGGTGAGCTGATTAAAGAGTCGGTAGATAGCATCAAGAACACTTTAATTGAAGAGATGATTGTGGTTTCGTTAATCGTGATTATTTTCTTGTTCCACTGGCGAAGTGCGGTGAGTATCATTATTCAAATTCCAATTACCATTGCGGCTAGTTTTATTCTGTTAAATGCGTTTGGGATTAGTTCGAATATCATGTCGTTAACGGGTATTGCCTTGGCTATTGGTGTAATTGTGGATAATGGGATTATCATGAGCGAGAATGCGTATAAACATTTGTCGGAACGGTATGAACAGGTGGTAGGGAAGAAAGAGTAAGAAGCTGAAAGACCAAAGACTAAAGCTTGGCGAACCCTTGGATAGATGCGTCATTTCGAACGAGGAACGAGGAGAAATCTAGCGAATTGCTAATTAACTGTTAGATTTCTCACATGCGTTCGAAATGACGGGAGGAGGAGACAAAAAGATGAAACAGATAGCGGGACTACAGCAACCGATAAGAAGCTGAAACTGCTTTTCGAAAATGAATAATAAACTAAAATAATACCATGAAAAATTGGTTGAAAAATAAATTTCGCAAAGAGCCTGAATGGATTAGCGAAGAAGAACGACTGGCAATTATCACTAAATCGAGCAAGCAAGTATCGAGAGGGGTATTTTTTGCTACGGTAATTATCATCACTTCTTTTTTGCCAGTATTTATGTTAACTGGGCAGGAAGGTAAATTATTCCATCCGTTGGCGTATACCAAAACTTTCATCATGATTGTGGATGCCTTGTTGGTCATCACTTTGGCACCTGTGCTGATTTCCTTTTTTATGAAGGGAAAATTTAAGCCAGACAGTGCTAACCCGGTGAATAGATTTTTGGAAAGAGTGTATGAACCTATTATTAGAAAGGTGCTGAAATGGCGTAAAACGACCATCGCAATTAATGTGGTGGCTTTGTTGATTACCATTCCCTTATTGAAAAATTTAGGTACAGAATTTATCCCGCCATTGGATGAACAAAGCATTTTGTTTATGCCTGTAACCTTGCCAGATGTGTCTAACGCAGAGGCGAAAAGGATTTTACAAGTGCAGGATAAAATCATCAAATCGGTGCCGGAGGTGGATAAGGTGTTGGGCAAGGCTGGTAGGGCAAGTACGGCGACGGATAATTCGCCGATTAGTATGATTGAAACCATCATTACACTGAAACCTAAAAGTGAATGGCGTGAAGGGATTACTAAGAAGGATATCATTACCGAATTGGATGCGAAGCTGCAAATTCCGGGCGTGGTAAATGGATGGACGCAACCGATTATTAACCGTATCAATATGCTGGCTACGGGTATTCGTACCGATGTGGGCATTAAAGTTTTCGGGCAAAATTTAGATACGATTGCTGCGGTTTCGGAGAAAGTAAAGGCGGCTTTGGAGGGCACTGCTGGGGTGAGCGATTTATTTGTAGAACCAATTACTGGCGGAAAATATTTGGCGGTAAATATCAAAAGAGAAGAACTAGCTCGCTACGGTTTAAATATTGACGATGTAAACCAAGTGGTAGAAACGGCTTTAGGTGGCGCAAACATTGGCAACACGATTGAAGGTCGTCAGCGTTTTTCGATTAGTGTGCGTTTGGCGCAAGAGTACCGTAACAGCGTGGAGCAAATCCAGCGTATTCCTTTGCAATCGCCAAGTTTTGGAGAAATCCCTTTATCTAGCGTAGCTGATGTGAAGTTTGAGGATGGTCCACCGATGATTAGTTCTGACAATGCGATTTTACGTGGAGCGGTAATGTTTAACGTTAGAGATAGAGATTTGGGCAGCACGGTAAAAGAAGCCATGGAGCAGTTGAATAAAGAGGATGGCATTTTACCCGAAGGATATTTCTTAGAATGGAGCGGTCAGTACGAGAATTTAATTAGAGGTCAGCAAACTTTGATGTGGATTGCACCTGTGGTATTGGTGATTATTTTCTTCTCACTTTACTTTGCTTTCCATTCTATTAGAGAAGCTTTTTTAAGTTTGATAACCGTTCCGTTTGCATTAATTGGCGGTGCTTACATGATTTATTTCTGGGGTGTTAACCTTTCTGTAGGCGTGGCTGTTGGTTTCATCGCTTTATTTGGTATTGCTGTAGAAACGGGTATTGTGATGGTGATTTACTTGAACGATGCGATGCAGCAGTTAATCAAACTCAAAGGAAATTCTAGAGAAACGATTACTCGCGATGATTTGCGGGAGTACGTGATTTACGGAGCAGCGAAACGTTTGCGTCCAAAACTGATGACGGTTTGTGTGTCTTTGTTTGGTTTGGTGCCTGTATTATGGGCTACTGGTGTTGGGGTGGATGTAATGCAGCCTATCGTGTTACCTATGATTGGTGGGGTTTTAACTTCATCGACACATATTTTATTGGTTACGCCACTTATCTTTTTAATGTCTAAAGAATACGAATTGAAGAAATACGGAAAATTGGAGGTGCACGATGTACAGCATTAATTTAAGTAGGTTTCTCGCCCTTTTGGGGAGAGATGCCCAAAGGGCAGAGAGGGGTAGTAACATTGAAAGTAATTCCTCCCTCTTTAATTTACTTCGTAGAGCTAACGGTTCTCCCTCCAAAGGGAGACACATGGCGCTTATTGGCGATTGCATATCCCCCTCTTTGAGGGGGCAGGGGGAGGAAATCCGCACTCCGTCATTGCGAGGAGGAACGACGAAGCAATCTTTTATGTCTAGTAAGATGCGCATAGTAATCTTCGCTGTCGTTATAGTAATATTTCCATTCCTAGCCACAGCCCAAACCCCAGTCCTTTCTCTCGATACCATCCTCAATCGTATCGACCAGAACAACTTACAACTTAAATCTTACGGACTAAAAGCAGAAAGTTACCAGTACAATGCAAAGGCTGCTACGGCTTGGATGGCGCCAATGGTTGGTGTAGGAACTTTCATGACGCCTTATCCGGGACAAATGATTATGGATGGAAGAGACAAAGGTTCGTTGATGTTTCAGGTAGAACAGGATATCCCTAACTATGGAAAGCTGAATGCGCAAAAGAAGTTCATCAATTCTAAAGCCAATGTAGAAAGGGCAACTAGAGCAGTGACCTTGAACGATTTTAAAACACAGGCGAAGAAGCTTTACTATGCTTGGTTGGTTGCGCAGCAGAAGTTGAAAGTATTGGAGAAAAGCACCCAAATTATGCAAACCATGAAGAAGATTGAGGAAATCAGGTATCCTTTCAATCAATCGAAATTGGGCAGTGTTTATCAAACTTCGGCAAAGCTGGAAGAAACGGAAAACATGAAACGCATGCAAGAAGGAGAAATTGGCAAAGCAAAAGCTTGGTTAAATAGCATGATGAACCAACAAGGCAATACCGAATTTAGGATTGATAGCAGCTACGTTCCTCAATTTGTAGCGGCAACGACTTTGGATACAGCTAGTTTGGCATTAGCTCGAAAAGACATCGCCAAGATGGATTACAATATCCAATCGATGAATTTGAATATCGATGCGATGAAGAGACAAAATAAGCCAGATTTTAGGGTTCGTTTCGACCACATGTCGCCTTTGGGTAGCGGAATGCCGAAAGCTTTTAGTGTAATGGGGATGGTGAGTATTCCTATTGCACCGTGGGCTTCGAAAATGTACAAATCGGAAGTGAAAGGAATGCAGTACGAAGTGGAAGCCATGCAAATGGAGAAAGCGGCGATGTTGCAGGAAACGCAAGGAATGTTGTACGGAATGCAGTATCAGATAAAAACAATGCAACAACAGATTGCTGCGATGGAGCAAAAAATCGTTCCAACACTACAAAAAACATTGGATGTGAATGTCTTGGGCTATCGCGAAAATAAGCTGCAATTACCAGAAGTTATTGCTTCGTGGGAAGCCTTGAATATGATGCAAAACAATGTGTTAGATGAGAAATTGAAACTTTACTTAATGATTGCGGATTATGAAAAGGAATTGTATAGGTAAAGCCCCTCTCTGCCCGTTGGGCATCTCTCCCCAAAGGGGAGAGAATAGCAGCAATCGTCATTCCCGCGACCGCGGGAACTGTAAAGGGATAGAAAAGACAAATAATTCCTCCCTCTTTAATTCTCCCTCCAAAGGGAGACGCGGAGCGCATATGGCAACTTGCATATCCCCCTCTTTGAGGGGGCAGGGGAAGGAAGCCGTAAAGCATATATTCCTATTGTTGATTATAGTTTTCCTCGCATCTTGCCAAACCAAACCAAAAAAAGACCACCACGATATTGGAAAGGTAGAAGTAGATGCTAAGTTAAAAGCTTTGATTGCCCCATCGAATGAGCAGGTAGTGGCAAAAGCAGCTGTAGTTAAAGCGAGTTACGAAACCAAAATCTTCACTGCTGAGGTGCAAGGAATGGTAAATTATGATACCCGTAGCGAAACAAGTGTAGCCAGTAGAGTTGGCGGACGTTTGGAAAAGCTGTACATCAAATACAATTATCAGCCTGTAAAAAAAGGACGATTGCTGTTTGAAATTTATGCGCCTGATTTAGCTGCGGCACAACAGGAGCTGATTTATCTGTCGCAAAGTGCTGGCGATGAGCGTTTGTTGGCACAGGCTAAACAACGATTGCTGTTGTTAGGCATGAGCAGCCAAACCATCCAGCATGTGTTGCAAAGTAAGAAAGTGAACTATCGTATTCCGGTTTATAGTCCGGCAGACGGTTATATTTTGGAGAAGCAATTAGCAAACAATGCTAATGCTATGAGTGCGCCAACTACTGAAAATGGTGGTGACGGTATGTCGGGAATGAGTGGAGGCGGAAGTAGTGCTACACCTATAGCAACGCCAACTTCTCAAGTAAATAATTTGCCAGTAATGTTAAGGGAAGGCCAGTATGTAAACGCAGGGCAAAGCATCTTCACCATTTACAAAGCCGACCAATTATTGGCAGAATTTGCGTTGAAACCTAGATTGGGTGCTTTGGTTAAGAAGGGAAGCAAAATGGCTTTTTACAAGACTGCTGATAAGGAAGATAGTTTTCAAACATCAACCATTGGATTAATACAACCGATGATTAAAGCAGGAGAGAATTTCACTGTAGCAAGAGTTTACTTGAGTAAACGTAAGTTTAAAGCAGGGGAGATTTTAACGGCGAAAATCCCCGTGTTGGTGCCTCAAAGTTATTGGCTGCCAGAAAGTGCAATAGTGAACATTGGTGCACAAAATATGGCGTTTAAGAAAGAAAATGGCGTGTTTGTGAGCATGAATTTAAATACTGGTTTGCGAATGAATGGGTTGGTACAAGTGAAAGAGGATATCGCTAATATGGAATTTGCTAAAAATGCGGCTTACTTGGTGGATAGTGAAAGCTTTATTAGAGCTAAAGGTAATTAGCCACAAATGCACAGATAATTTTTAATTATCAAGAGAAAATATCTGTGCATCTGTGGCCAAAATAAATATAAATGAAAAGAATTAAACATATCATCTCCATTTTATTCCTTATTAGCGTGATTGTTGGAATAGGATGTAGCGGCGAGCAAAAAACTGAAGAAAAATCCACTGAGGCGAAACAGCAAACCTTCACGTGCCCTATGCATCCACAGGTAATTAAGCATGAAATGGGTACTTGCCCAATTTGTGCGATGGATTTGGTGCCATTCGAAAAAAATAGCGATGATAAAAGCCTCAAGCTTGATGCACAGCGACAGTTATTAGCCAACATCAAAACTATTCGTATTGGCGATGAAGGAAATGGTGAAGGCATCTCGAACCAAAGTGTTTTGAATGGTAGATTGGTGATAGACCCACAACAAAGCAATTACATCTCCGCAAAAGTAGCAGGTAGGGTAGAGGAATTGTTTGTTAAAGAAACAGGTGTAGCGATTAGTAAAGGACAGCCTTTGTACAAACTGTACTCAGAACAATTGGCAACCTTACAGCAAGAATATTTGATGGCTTTGGCACAACAAAAGCAATTTGCAGGTGATAAATTGGAGCAGCAATTGGTTTCATCAGCTAAGCAGAAATTAATATTATACGGACAAACGGAAGGCCAGTTACAAAAGCTGAGCAAAAAGCAGCAGAAAAATCCGTATGTAACGGTATTCGCTACACAAGGTGGAACTATTGCCGAATTAAGCATAACTCAAGGCCAGTACGTTGCGGAAGGTAGTCCGATTATGCGATTGGAAGGTTACGGAAAATTATGGGTAGAGGCGGATGTTTATCCAAATGAAATGAAGAAGATAAAGCAAGGTCAAACTTTAAAAGTGGTGGTGTATGGATGGGAAGACCAAGCGCAAACAATGAAGGTAGATTTCATTAATCCATCGTTACAAGAAGGCACACAACTGACACAAATTAGAGGGAGCATCGCTAACCCTAATGGGCAATGGCAGCCAGGTTTGCAGGTAAAGGTAATGTTGGCATCGCAGGGAGTTGTCGAAGGAATGAATTTACCTGTGGATGCCGTAATTCGTGATGGTAAAGGTCAGCACGTGTGGATTAAAACTGGAAAGGATAGCTTCGAACCAATGTCGGTGAGTATTGGCAAAGCAAATGGAAACTTTGTTAACATCACTTCGGGTATTGCCACAGGCGATGAGGTCGTAGTTACAGGAGCTTACTTGTTGTATAGTGAGTATGTGTTGAAGAGAGGGAAGCATCCGTTAGGGTAGATAGTGGGCTAGACTTACGAAGTTTTTAAAACTTCGTAAGTCTTTAATTTTAAATAAAACAATGAAAAAAAACATCAACTTATTAATAGCAATAGCAACAATCTTCGTTGCTTGCAATCAAAAAACAGGAGAGAAAAAAGAAGCTGTTGTTCAAGAAAAGGTAGCAGTAGAAACTTTAAACAACGTTTCTCTGAAAAGTGATAAACTCAATGCCGTGTATCAGCAATACCTTTTATTGAGCAATGCATTAATCAATTCTGATTTGGCTACTGCTAAAGAAGCTAGTATGGCTTTAGAATTAGGTGCAAAAGCATTAAAAGAAGGTGAAAAAATGGCTGATTTCGCTGCGAAAATTACTGCTGCTTCAGACATTGAAGTGCAAAGAACATTGTTTTCTAACTTAAGTAATGAAATGATTGCTAAAGTGAAAGCCATTGGTTTACAATCTGGAGAAGTTTATGTAGAATATTGCCCGATGGCATTGAATGATAAAGGTGCTTCATGGTTAAGCAGTAAAAAGGAAGTTAAAAACCCATATTACGGAGAAAGTATGTTGGATTGTGGTGAAATTAAGGAAACTTTGAAATAACTTTCATTGCCGTTGGTTTAAACCAACGGCAATGAAATTCTTACCTTACGTGAAATTTCTCCCTGTACTGCGTAGGCGTCATTCCTACACTCTTTTTAAACACCTTTCTAAACGCTTTCGGGTCGTTGTAACCGGAGCTGTAAATAATCTCGTTCATTTGCTGACTGGTTTTCTCCAACAGTTTTTTCGCAGCTTCAATTCTGGTTTGCTGTAAATATTCGATAGGAGTGATGCCCGTAATTTGCTTAAACCTGCGCACAATATTTCTGCGGCTCGATGGAATATCTTTAATCAGTTCTTCAATGGTTGCCGCATCTTGGTAATTCTGTTCAATTTTGTTTTGAGCAATAGCCACTAACTCATCCGTGTGGTCTTTCGACGGTTGGAATGTACCAAAATACGACTGGCTTTCTCGGTCCATATCAATAGCAAAAACCTTCGCAATACGTACGGACATTTCCTTGCCGCAATACTCGTGTATTAAATGCAGCAACAAATGAAACGAAGAAGTTGCGCCGCCGCTGGTGTACAATCTGCCATCTTGCGTAACTGTTTTGTCTGCTTTTAACTTTACTTCCGGAAAAGCTTGTGCAAAACCGTTGCTGGCATCAACATGGGTAGTTGCAATTTTGCCGTTCAGTAAGCCGCTGGCACCTAATAAAAATGCGCCAGTGCAAAAACTGCCCAAACAAGCACCCTTTTGGTATTGCGCCACTAAATGCGGAATACAGTTCATATTTGCCCCTAAAGAAGCCCGCATATCTTCTGACGAAAAAGCAGGTATCAAAATAATTTGCATTACCGGAGCATCTTTTAGCGATAACAATGGATAACCTAATGCCTCTTTGGTTTCTGCAATAGTTTCATCGCTGGCAAGCAAATGGATGTCAAAAGGTGCGTCAATGCCATCGGCCAAAGAGAATTTATTTACGGTTTGAAACACATCTAAAACTGCCGCAACGCTCAGCAATCTATATCCCTTGCTCAGCAATATTCCTATTTTTTTCATGTTTATATTTTGGTTAAACTAGAAGCTATTTAAATCCCTTTTTCATAAGGCACAGGTGTCATGTTGAGCTTGTCGAAACATCTCTTAAAAGTAGTCTTCGACGACTTGTCCCGACCATTCGGGAAGCTCAGACTGACAAATCAAAAAATATTTGAATTTAAACCGTTTCACTAAAATACTAAATGTCTCGAATGCACCCAAACTTTGACATTAATGAGAGTGTGAAGGTAAGCGAAAAGCCTGTAAATTAGTGCTATAAAATTTGAATGTTATGGATATTAAACCAAATAGTAATAGAATGTATGGGTTTTTGGTGTTGTACGATATGCAAACCACCTTTTACCACAGTGTATTAGACGGAATTAATGATGAAGATGCGCTTAAACGTTTAGATACAAAGGCAAATCACATTAATTGGTTAGCTGGTAGTTTGTTGCAAGAGCGGTTTGAACTTGCTAATTTGTTAGGTGTAGATTTAAAATCAAGTGCCGATGAATTGTTCAAGTACCATCAGGGAATTAAAGATGTGGCTTATCCAACCCTAAAAACTTATGAAGCTGAATGGGATAAAATATCACCTGTTTTAAGAGAAAAGCTAGTGAACGTTAGCGATGAGGAACTGGATAAGGTTATCGATTTCGAGGTAGAACAAATGAGTTTTCCACTGTTCGAAATGGTGAGTTTTAATACCTATCGCGAGGCAAACTGTATTGGACAGATTGCACTTTGGCGCAGATTGTTAGGTTATGAAGCAATGAAATACATGTAAGCTATGGAAAACAACACAATTTTATCAGAAAATTTGAAGAGTACTTTTTCTGAGCTAGAAAAAGCCATTGAGCGCTTTAATGAAAGCAATTTCAATCAAAAACCGGAGGGAAGCAATTGGTCGCCTGCAATGGTTGCACAACATTTAGTGTTGGCGGGTTCCAATTTCGATAAATTATTGCTTGGCAATACGAAGCGAACCTCAGGCAAAGCCGATGAAAGAGTAGCGCAGTTAAAAGCAATCTTTTTAGATTTCGAAGCCAAAATGACATCACCAGATTTTATTGAGCCTGCAGACCAAACTTATAGCCAGCAGGCTTTACTAGCGCAATTAGATGCCATCGGAAAATCGGTTACAGCTATTTTGCCAGATTTGGATTTGACTGCAACCTGTCTAGATTTCGAGATGCCTTATATGGGTTTTTTAACCCGACAAGAGTTGATTAGCTTTTTAATTTATCATACGCAAAGACATACCCATCAATTAAATGAAATGGCAGATATTAGATAAATTACGTCATAACTTGTGTATGGAATTAATAGGTGCTTTGCTTGTAATTTCAGTTTTTACAGCTTGCAATCACGGTAAGAAGGTATCAGGTTATAAAACAGAAATTATTACTAAAAAAATGACAATGAAAAGCGGTTATGCTAATGTTAACGGTCTCAAGATGTATTACGAGATTTATGGACAAGGGAAGCCATTGGTTTTAATTCATGGCGGCGGCTCTACTATCCAAACAAATTTTGAAAAATTGATACCCTTAATCGCCAAAAATAGACAAGTGATTGCGGTAGAATTGCAAGCTCATGGAAGAACCAGCGATCGCGATGCAGACCTTTCGTTTGAGCAAGATGCCGATGATGTTGCAGCATTGCTTGAAGTTCTAAAAATTGAAAAAGCCGATTTTCTTGGCTTTAGCAACGGCGGAACTACAGCACTACAAATCGCCATCCGACATCCAGAAATAGTAGATAAATTGATTTTAGGTTCTGCATTGGCAAAACGAAGTGGAGTTCCCGATTGGTTCTGGGGTTTTATGGCTCAGGCTAAACTAGAAAATATGCCTGCTCAGCTTAAGGAAGGATACCTAAAAGTTGCAAGTAATGCTGATGGTTTGCAGGTGATGCATGATAGAGATGCAAAGCGAATGGTGAATTTTAAAGACATTCCAAATGAAAAAATCAAAGCTATTAATGTTCCAACTTTAATAATTATAGGAGATAAAGATGTGATTACTCCAGAACACGCTGTTGAACTTCACAGGCAAATTTCAAATTCCCAACTTGCAATTATTCCTGGTGGACACGGCGAATATATTGGAGAAATAACGACTATTAAAGAGAATTTCGATGATCATAACTTAATTGTACCTATGATCGAAAAATTTTTATCAGGTAAGTAACGGAGCACTAAAATCAATGATTGTTAAAATTATTTAGATGGAAAACTACAAATCAACAATAACACTTAAAGCTGATGCGAGCAAAGTATTCACCGCACTAACCCAAAAAATTCACAATTGGTGGACCGAAATGTTTGAAGGTGCTGCGAATAAAGAAGGTGCTGAATTTACAGTGCGCTTCGGCGACAGCGTTTACAAAACCATGCAAATCGCAGAGTTAGTGCCGAATGCAAAAGTGGTTTGGTACGTCAAAGCATCCTTAATTGATATTCCCGAGCTAAAAAATAAGACAGAATGGGTTGGCACAACCATAGCTTGGGAACTAAAAGAAGAAGGAGAAACAACTTTATTGCAGTTGGAACACATCGGCTTAAACGAAGCTGTTGAGTGTTATGATATTTGCAGCAACGGTTGGCAGCAATTTACCCATAGTCTTAAACTTTACGTAGAAACTGGAACTGGAAACCCATTCAAAAATTTGTCCTAAAAACACCTTAATATTGACCTGTTCAGCAATCTAAAAAACTAAAACTGACAACTAAATTTGCCTTAAACATTTATCAAATCAAAATATAAAAACTATGGTAATTAATCCTTATTTAAACTTTAACGGTAATACCGAAGAGGTTTTCAATTTTTACAAATCTATTTTTGGCGGCGATTTTCCTTTCGTGATGCGCTTTAACGAAATGCCACAAGACGCTGCGGATGGCGAAGGCTGTGTTGGCGAAGGCATTCCAGAAAATGATGCGAATGGACTTGCTCATATTTCACTTCCTGTTGGACAAACAATGCTGATGGCTAGCGATGTGCCATCGAACATGCCGCCAGTAGTGGCAGGAACCAACGTTTCGCTATGTTTAAGTGTAGATAGCAGAGCAGATGCAGATAGAATTTTTAATGCTTTAAGCGAAGGTGGAACTGTGCAAATGCCTATGCAAGACCAATTTTGGGGCGATTATTACGGAATGCTGGAAGATAAATTTAAAATTCAGTGGATGGTAAGTTTTAACGAAGCACAAGATGGAAAGAACGCTCAATAATCAACCTAAAAAATCTATCAAAGTAGCTTACTGGGTTTCTACAGGTTTATTGGCGCTTTTTATATTACCAGGGGTTTTCTTTATGGATAGCCCCGAAGCTAAACAAGGTACAGAACACTTGGGCATTCCAACGTGGCTGGCTATGGAAATAGGCATTGGTCATTTCATTGGAGGTTTAATTTTGATAGTGCCTTTTATTGGCAAACGCATTAAAGAATGGGCTTACGTAGGCTGCGGTATCAAGTATATTTCAGCAATGATTGGGCATTTGGCGGTAGACGGTGTAGTTGCCATGTCTTTTGCTCCACTTGTAACTTTTAGCTTATTGCTCATTTCTTATCTTACTTATCATCAACTTTTAAAATATAAAACCAATGGCTAAGCAAATTTTTGTAAATATTCCTGTTAAGGATTTAAACGTTGCGATAAAATTTTATACGCACCTAGGCTTCACTTTTAACCAACAATTTACCGATGAAAATGCAACTTGTATGATTGTTTCTGAGAACATTATGGTCATGTTGTTAAGGGAAGAGTTTTTTCAAAAGTTTACACCAAAGCCTATTTCAAATGCTAAAGAAAGTACGGAAGTTTTGATTTGTATTTCTGCGGAAAGTAGGGAAGAAGTAGACCAATATGTTCGTTTGGCCATAGAAGCAGGAGGTAAAGCGCTAATGCCGGCACAAGACCACGGTTTTATGTACGGTCATGGTTTCGAAGATTTAGATGGCCACATGTGGGAAATTAGCTACATGGATATGAGTGCTGTTCCGCAAAATTCTTAATGCAACGCAAAAAAAAAACGTTGAAATGGTTAAATGATTGGCATCATCTGTAGCCCACGGTTTAAACCGTGGCTACAATCACAAAATGTTCATTAATGGTTTTCAACCATTTTTAATAAACGCTACGGCATAACTTTTTGAATATGGTGGAGGTATTTAAAACCAACGTTAACGACCATTTGATAGCTCAACAAGTTCTCGATAAAATAGAATTTGAGTACAAAGAACTAGATGCTAGTTTTGATTTGGATGACTGCGATAAGATTTTTAGAATTTGCACAGCTCTTCCAATCTCTGGGATAAGAGAAAACGTTCATAAAATCTTTGAAGAGTTAGGCTCGGTTGCCATTCCTTTAGAAGATGAATCGATGCAATCCGAACCATTCACAACAAATTCCAATTCATCAGAAAAAGTAGCGATTAATTCGATTTTGAGCTTCTTTTAGCATTTATTTTTCAATTCCATAAAACTTTTCTCTCTCAATTTCCTTAACTTTATAAAGATTAAAACCTCAGTTATGTTAAGGAAAGCTTCATTATTTATAGTATTATTTGTGCTTTCGGTACAAGTATTCGCACAAAAGAAAGACGATATTTTAGGTAAATGGTTAAACCCATCGGGCGAAGGCCAGATAGAAATTTACAAACGTGGCGATAAGTTTTTCGGCAAGTTAGCTTGGATTAAAGAACCTAATGATGAAAAAGGTAAGCCCAAAACCGACGAGAAAAATCCAACGGAAAGCTTGCGCAGCAAACCTCTTTTGGGCTTAGAGATTTTAAAGAATTTTGTATTCGATGACGGTAAATGGATTGATGGTACTATTTACGACCCAAAATCTGGTAAAACCTATAGCTGCAAAATTTCTTTAAAAGATGCCAATCAGCTGAGTATACGTGGTTTTATAGGTGTTTCACTCATCGGTAGAACCGAAGTTTTCAAACGAGTTAAATAACTGCAAACAATGCCAAAACGCTCATTTTGTTTAATTCTTTTTTTGGCTATGGCTTTAAATGCATTAGCGCAAAAATACGAATTGGTACCGCTGGTAACCGATGCAAAAACAAGTATGCGTGGGCTTTCTGTGGTAAACAAAGATGTGATTTGGGTAAGCGGAAGTAAAGGATACGTAGGCAAATCTGTAGATGGCGGTAAAACTTGGCAATGGACACAACCCAAAGGTTACGAAACACTCGATTTTAGGGATATCCAGGCCTTTGACCAAAAGAAAGCCATTATTGTAAATGCGGGTTCTCCAGCTTATATTTTGTCTACGGTAGATGGCGGTAAAACTTGGCGAGAAAACTACAAGAATACCGACACTGCTATTTTCTTAGACGGTATGGATTTTTGGGATGCACAAAATGGCATCATCTTCGGCGATCCAATAAGCCATAAAATGCAGTTGTTGCGCACCAATGACGGTGGTATAACCTGGAAAAATATTTCCGACTTGCTTACCAAGCCAATGCAAGTAGGCGAAGCTGGCTTTGCCGCTAGTGGTACAACTATAAAAACATTTGGTAACGGACAAGTTTGGGTAGCAACGGGTGGCAAAGTTTCCAACATCTACTATTCTGCCAATTATGGCAATACTTGGAAGGTTTACAAATGCCCCATTTTACAAGGCGAAAGTAGTACAGGTGTTTTCTCTTTAGATTTTTTCGATGCCAAAAATGGAATAGTAGTTGGCGGAAATTATTTAAAAGATAAAGACAACAGCAATAATGTGCTTTACACCAAAAACGGCGGTAAAACATGGAAAAAATCTAAACAACCCGTATCGGGATATCGTTCTGGTGTAACTTACGTAACTAAAGATTTTTGTGTGGCCACTGGCACTTCCGGTACTGATATCTCTAATGATGGTGGCAGAACTTGGCAAAATATATCCACTTTAAGTTTTAATGCGGTTAAATCTGCAGACAAGGTAATATTCTTAGTTGGAGGAAAAGGTCAGGTTTATCAGCTTAAACTAAATCCTTGAAAAATATTTCTACACTGTGGGGAAATAAATACTCTGAATAGGAGTGAATGCTATTATATTTGTATGAATACAATGTTGTTTTAATGTTAATTAACGCTAATTAGTTGTATTCTTGTAAGTGGTAAGAAAATTGCGGTGAATATCATTCAAGAAGGAGAAAAATGTCGAAAATACTAATAGCCGAAGATGAAGTATTGATGCTTAAAGCCCTAGAGTTTAAGCTCAAAAAAGATGGATATCAAGTAGATGTGGCATCTGATGGAAGACAGGCCATGGAAAAGGTAAAAAGTAACACTTACGATTTGATCCTTACCGATATCATGATGCCCTTTGTTGGCGGAATGGAAATACTTAGTTATATTAAAAATGACCCAATTAAAAAGAGTACGCCAGTACTTTTAATCTCTGCAGTTGGTTTAGAAAATGTAGTGTTAGAAGGTTTTCATTTAGGTGCCGACGATTTCATTTACAAGCCTTTTAATTTAAACGAGCTATCTGTAAGGATAAAAAGATACATTAAACAGAACGTTTTTTAGTGAGCGCTTGTCTGGCAAATGAACTTTTTCGAAACCATCATCAACTATATCAAAGAAACTTACACCGATCGTTTGGTGTATTTTCCGTCCAACATACGAGTTTCGTTACTAATTATTTTGTTTTGTGCTATCGCAGTATTAGAGCTTTACATTTATATTGCGTTTCGCCGCTTACATCAAGCTAGCCAAAACAGGGAGCTAAAAAACTGGAAAGAACATATTGATAATATGCTCGCCAACCTTATTATTTTTGACGAAAGTGAAGAAACGGACGATATCGTAGCTCATTTTTACCCGAAGATGAAAAAGTTACCACTCCGAAATTCGGTAGTAAATAAGGTGCTTATTAGCGAAATGCTAACTTATCATAGAAACTTTACTGGTCAAATACAAGAAGTACTATCTATACTGTATAGGAAATTGGGCTTGGATAAAAAGTCGAAAAGAAAAATCAATAATAAAAATTGGGAGATTAAAATAGAGGGAATTAGGGAAGCCAACGAAATGCGAATTACGGAAATGGCCGACGAAATTATCAAGTACACTGATGATGAAAATGCGCTGTTACGTATGGAAGCTCAGGCTGCTTACATCAAACTATCTGAAAAAGACCCATTTCACTTTTTAGATAGAGCGCAGGAACGGATTTTAGATTGGCATCAGGTAGTATTGTTCGAGATCATCACCAAAAACAAACAACTCACCATTCCACCTTTTTCAAAATGGTTGAGGTCGCCTAATGATACCGTAGTAATGCTTTGCTTAAAATTAGTAGATCATTTTATGCAGTTTGACGCGGCTGATGAAGTTGAACGATTGTTAAAGCATCACAACCCACGCATTGTTAAAAAATCGGTAGAAATAATCGGGAAATTAGAACTGTCTGATGCCGAAAAGAATATGTTCGAAGTTTATTTCGATCAACCAGAAGATATTAAATTGGAGATATTAAATTCCATCGGTAAAATATCATCGGGAAATTATAACGATTTCTTGGCTTCAAGAATTTATTCTCCAGATATTAAAGTCAAGCGTGAGGCTTTTTATGCAATAAAGCGAGATCCGAACAATGGCGAAGACAAGCTGCGAGAAATTTACAAGCAAACTACCTTAGAAAACCAAGCAATAATTAATCACGTACTCGATAACCGTATCAAATCTTAATGAGAGAGTTTGTAACTACATTTGAAACCCTATTTAACAATGCGATATTTTATTATGCACTGTTTGTAATGGGCTCTTATGTGATACTTACCTTACTTTCTGCCATCGAAATGAATGGCTACATGAAGAAAAATAGTTATGTGAACTATCGGGAAATATTGGTGTCTCCACTGGCTCCATCGGTTTCTATTTTGGCACCAGCTTACAACGAAGAGGCCACTATCATTGAAAACATCAGATCGCTACTTTCGTTGCATTATGGTAACTACGAGGTAATTATTATTAACGATGGCAGTAAGGATAATACCTTTCAGCGAATGTTTGATTACTACCAACTGGAAAAAGTTGATTTTGCCGTAGATTATCAAATTAAGTGCAACGAAATACGTGGGGTTTACAAATCTAAACTACCATCGTTTTCAAAATTAACAGTGGTTGATAAAGTAAATGGTGGCAAATCAGACGCATTAAATGCTGGTATAAACGTATCGGCAAAAGATCTCATTTTATGTATCGATGTAGATTGTATTGTGCAGGAAGATGCTATTTTGAAATTGGCGAAACCTTATCTGGAAGAAAAATATCAAGTTATTGCAACTGGTGGCGTGGTGCGTATTGCAAACTCTTGTGTGGTAGAAGACGGGAAGTTGGTAGAGGTGAATATGCCTAAGAATTTGTGGCCACGCTTTCAGGTATTAGAATACATCAGGGCATTTTTAATGGGGCGTATGGCTTGGAGTAGGCTAAATGGCTTGTTAATTATTTCTGGGGCAATGGGCTTGTTCGATAAAAATACCGTAATTAAAGTAGGAGGCTACGATCATACTACCGTTGGAGAAGATATGGAATTAGTGGTACGTATGCGAAGATATATGTATGAGCAAGATAGAAGGTTTAAGGTAGTTTACATTCCCGACCCTTTATGCTGGACAGAAGCACCTACCGATCTACAAATTTTAGGAAGACAGCGCAACCGTTGGACACGAGGTACTATAGAAACATTGTGGATGCACAAAGATTTGTTTTTTAATCCTCGTTACGGCGTATTGGGAATGCTGAGCTATCCATATTGGTTCTTTTTTGAATGGTTGGCTCCAATTATAGAGTTTTTGGGTATAAGTGTTTTTATCATGCTGGCATTAATGGGCAATATCAATTGGGAGTTTTCAGCTATCCTAATTGGAATGGTCTATTTCTTTTCTATTGCCTTGTCTACTGTCGCTGTTCTTTTCGAGGAGATGTCTTACCAACAATATACAAAGGGTGGAGATTTGGTGAAACTATTACTGGCAGCTTTTTTAGAGCCACTATTTTACCATCCGCTAACAGTTTATTGGGCAATTAGAGGTAATATAGACAAGTTTACGGGTAAAAATAACTGGGGAGCAATGACACGAAAAGGCTTTAAAGGAAATAATGCTTCGGCAACTACTGAACAAACGATTACATAGAATGGAAAATACTTTTTTTGAGGCACCAGAGTATCCGGTAATGGATCGGTTTAAGAACAGTGCAATATTGTTCTTGAAGTATGCTGTTGCGTTGTTTGCAACAGTTTTTTTTGTCAAGATATTAGAGTACAGTTACATGGCTATTAAAGGCCAAATGCCTAGCGGATTTTTCTCTCTTGTATTGAAAGCATTTATTTTCGATGTCATTTTTTTACTTAAATCTTTGCCCATACTTTATCTTCCGTTTTTGCTGTTTTTCTTTTCCATTAAGGTTAAAAAATATATTTACGTTGCAGTTGGTATTATTTTTAGCATCTATATCTTAATTTATTTGTTGTTGCTGAAATATTTTTTCACGGCGTTGGTGCCGCTTGGTTCCGATTTTTACGGCTATTCGTATGCAGATATTAAGCAGACCGTTTCTGCAGGTTTAAGCATTGATGTTTTTACCATCCTTATTTTTATACTTCCTTTTGCCTTTTTGTGGATTGCTTTAAAATTAGCTGGAAGAATTAAGACAATAGATTATAGATTACCAGTCGGTATATTTGTAGTTTCGTTGGCATTGCTATATTTTAATGTGTCTGCATTGCCACCGCAATCGGGCTTTAAAAGAGATTATGATTATAATGTAGCAGTAAATAAGGAAGCGTTCTTTTTTGAAAGTAGCTATGCTTATTTTTTCGATAATGAGCCTGATGTAGACATTTACGCTGCAAATTATTTTGAAGACGGTATGGATGGCGATAATGCTGTTCGTCCGCAAATGAAGTATGTAAATACCAATTATCCGTTTTTGCGTGAAGAGAACACAGTTGATGTGCTGGGTAATTTCTTCAACATAGACAGTGTAACTAGACCTAATATCGTTTTTATACAAGTTGAAGGTTTGGGCAGAGCTTTTAGTGGGCCTAATTCTTATTTAGGGAGTTTCACCCCATTTTTAGATCAGCTGCGAACTAGAAGTTTATATTTTGAGAATTTTCTGGCTGCGCAAGGAAGAACTTTCGCTTCTTTGCCTTCTATTTTAGGATCATTGCCATTTTTTGCAAAAGGTTATAATGATCTTGGCTCGCAAATGCCCCCAGCTTTTACCACATTAAGTTTGTTAAAACATAACGGTTATCATTCGTCTTTTTTGATGAGTACAGATGTAGCTTTTGATAACGAAGGATTATTCATTAGAGCTCAAAATGTAGATCAGCTGATATCAAAAGCTAATTTTAATGACTTTCCAGCGTCACATAATTCTTATTGGGGTTATCCCGATTTAGATTTGATGAGAAAGGCCGTAGGTTTTTACTCGAAGCTGCCAAACAGTAAGCCTTTTGTGAGCTACATTCAAACCATTTCTATGCATACGCCTTATAAGGTGCCAGAGATGGATAAATACTATGCTTTGATGGAAAACCAAATGAACAAACTTGGGTTTGATAACCAGCAAAAGGAAGAGCATAGAAATTATAAAGACCAGTACGCTACCATTTTATACACTGATGAGGCCATCAAATATCTTCTGCAGGAATTTGCCAAGTTGCCTTCTTATCGCAATACCATTTTTGTTATCACCGGAGATCACAGATTACCTGAAATTCCAATGTCTACCAAAATAGATCGATACCATGTACCATTGATCATTTACTCGCCAATGTTGAAACGCAGTGCAAATATTCGTTCGGTTTCAAGTCATTTAGATATTGCACCTTCAATAGTTAAATTTCTGCAAACTAACTATCAACTTAAAACCCCGCAATTGGTTACTTGGGTAGGCACAGGTTTAGATACCGTTAGGCAATACAGAAACATTCATCGTTACCCTTTAAAGCAAACAGTAAGCGATTTAACAGATTTTGTTTCTGGTGAATACTTCTTAAACGGGCAAACGCTCTTCAGTATGGGAGATAACTTTACGTTGCAAGCTATACAAGATGATGCCAAGCAAAGCCAGTTGGTAGGGGAGTTTAACCAATATAAATCGCAAAACAGCCAAGTTACGCAGACATTAAAACTGTTGCCAGATACACTTTACAGAAAGTTTAAGCCGTAAATTTATTCTTATTAAGAAGGTATAAGAAAAGACTTCGTGTTCTTTGTGTCTTGGTGGTTAATTATTAATTAGTCCTTTAGCTCGTCGTTGTAATCAGCTAAGATTTTGTTGATCATCGGTCTGTAGAATTCCCAAAAGAAACTTACACGTTCTGCAGCGATATCATCATTATAAAAAAGACTCCTGAACAGACCGATCCCTTTAAAGTAAGATCCACCTTGTGAGATAGGATTGTCGGCAAAATCACCGCAAAAATAATAGAACTTGTAATCGTCTCTATAGTGCTCTATAATTGCCGGGAATTGCGCTGGTATCCCGTTATCGGCTAATATTTTAGAACCAGCATCATTCACTTTTAAATCGTAAAACGAAATAATTTTGTTAGATCTGGATGTCTGCAAAATATCAAACCAAAATGGATATTTAATGCTTTTCGGTATATTGTATCTTTCTCTTTCTTCTTTTCGGGTGAGGATATAAGGCACCTCACCATTCAGGTGATTTACATATTCCAACACTACAATTTTATCGTTTTTGTTTACAAACGCAATTCCGGCACGTTTAAATGGCCATTTGTTGTTGTTTTGAGCTTTATAGTTTTCTACCAACCAGTGTGGAAGTTCTTTATTTCTAACTGTATCAAAGGAGTCGAAGTATTTACCTACCCAACCGGTCCATTTTACTTTAAAGGTTTGCTCAAAATCTCTTGCAACTACGTCAGATGTAGGTGTGGCAAAGGTATTAAACTCGGTAATAATGAGTTTTTTCTTTTGCTTCATCTTTTTAAGGAAGGTCATGTCTTGTGGAGATAAGCCACCGTACAAAAGACGCTGCCTTTCGGTAATGTTTTTAGCCAAATACCATTCTTTGGAATAAATGCCATAGGTATCGGTAATGTAGGCCATATCTACATTTCTGCTTAACTTTTCTAAGTCCTCATCAGAAGCTCTTTCTAAACCTTTTAGATCGTATTTTTTATTTTTATTGGGAAAAAACCCGAAATAATCCCTGCCAACCCTGTATAGATCTTTAGAAGTTTTGGAATATTTGTTGTTGCGCAAAACCCAAGTAAGCGAGGCATGCTCCTGACCAGTTTTAAAAAGCACCGTTTTATCAACTATGGCAATCACCAATTTCGTTTTTGGCCAAAAAAACCAGACTAGAAACATCCAAAGGGGTAGCCCAATAACCAAATAAAATAATATGGTACTAATGAGACCTCGCTTCATCTTTAAAATCTTTTAATTAAAGAAACGCCTACACCAATTTGGTTGCCCCATAAACCAGTTCTGTATTCTTCATAAAACCATAAACCTGTAGCGGCAATGGTAAAGTTTTTAATAATATCTCTAGAATAGTTTAGTCCAAATTTATAGGTACTCAAATTACCTTCACCCATAATATTCCTCGCTCTATCATCTGGAGAAATACCTGCCCCAATTTGAGCGCCAATGAAATTATATCTATCAGAAAAATAATATCTGGCACTAAAAGTATAAGAATGTGAGAAAATATCTACATCTGGCGATAGGTAGGATTTTAAGTTGAAGTAAAAATTGCCAGTGTATTTACCGAGGGCAAGTACATAGATGTATGTTTTACTCGGGTTAAAATCAAGGTACCTAAAACCTGTTTCGGCATCAAAACTTTTAGGTAAACTAAAATAGAGAGATACGCCAGCTCTAAATCTTGGAAAAATATCCGACTGCGAATAACCTGCACCCACGTAAGCATAAATACCTTTAGAAATTGATGGGTAAGCTTCAATTTCGCCCTGCAAGCCATCTTCTCTAAAACGGTTGCTATACATTAAACGTCCGGTTATAGAACCTAAGCTGGTATTTCTGGTATAATCTAAAGATGTGTAATGCCAAGGATCATCAAAACGTTTATCGAAATAAACATACTCGTAACTGAGGTCTATTAAGTTCTTAGCATTTTCGTTCCTAAGCATTTGATAGTAGTTTTTTACCGTATCCTGTCCAGGATTTTGTTTATTGTAACTCCGCAAAACCGCTAATGCCTGTCTGCTATCTTTCATTGCATTAAGTGCCTTTGCTTTCTTAATGAGTAGTTCTGAAGAGTTGGGGTCGTAAAGTAAACCTTGGTTGGCGTGGTCTAATGCTCGTCGGTAATTTTCGTTCCAGTATTCTACATCAAATATTGCTGAGTAGGCTTCAATATTTGTAGGTTCTTTAGATAAAACCTGATTAAATTGGTATCTGGCACTATCTAAGTTGTCATTCCAAGTGTAAACTCTTCCAAGAAATAAGCGTATATCTGCGTAATCTGGACTTTTCTCTAGCGCCAATTTTAAGGTGCTGATGATTTTGGGGTAGTTTGCTTTCTCTTTGGGGATATTTCTAGCCTGTGTAAAGAGTTCATCGGATGTAAGGTTCGTAGTATCTTGGGCAAGTAAATTGCTAACAACAAAAAGTTGTAGTATAAAAGTGATTGATAAAAATCTAATCAGTTTTTTTTTCATCCGTGTTATTTTATTTATCAAGCTTATTCAATTAACATACCAATAGTTAGGTATAATGCTAAGTTTATAAAAACAGCCCTGTGTATTCTTTAAATCTCTAAAACTATAAAGTGTGATAGTTTTAGACAAAGGTGCTTAATTAACTTTAGGAAAAAAAATCTACAATTTGTAGGAATATATCCTTTATTATATTTTAGTGCAGATTATTAAGACGCTTATTGATATGAACCTACCTGAGAAATTAGAAGCTTTGAAGCTTGTTGCGGATGATTTGCCTGTGCCCATAATTGTACAATCTGTGCTAGATCATAGCGTGGTGTACATGAATAAGGTTGGTTTGGGTATTCTAGGGGTAGATTTAAAAGAAATGCAGGCTATCAATCCTAGAGAATACGTAACGAGGTATTTTAATATTGATGACGATAAGGATTATGCCGAGAAAATCAACAAACGTTTACAAGAGATGTCTGAAAATACCACATCTTTTTTTCAACAAGTAAAATCTAAGGATGGCACTTGGGAGCTTTATGCCAGCAATACCAAGGTTTTCATGAAGAATGAAAGGGGCGACGTTACCCATCTGGTTACTACTGCAAGCCCTTTAGATCCAGAGCACCACATCACCATAAAAATTAATAGGTTAATGGACGATGTGAGGTTTCTGCGTAACAATGCCCTGGTTTTTGGAAAACTTTCTGTGAGAGAAGTAGAAGTGCTAAAGCTGATGGCCTTAGGTTTAAGCTCTTCAGAAATTGCCGAGCAGCTTTTTATAGCTTTAGCAACCGTTGAAACCCATCGTAGAAACATCCGCAAGAAACTATCGCTTAAAAATAATTACGATGCAGTAAAATTTGCCCATGCCTTTAACTTGCTTTAGTTAGCAATTAGGTTCTGGTACAGGATATTGAAACTTTCTTTAATTACAGCTCTGTAGCCATCTTGTCCTTTAGGATTGGTACCGTTGGTAATCACCACAATGCCAAATTTTTCTTTTGGGTCGAAAAACATAGCGCTATATAAACCGTAAGCAGAACCAGTATGCCCAGTTAATTTTTTGCCGTCAATCAGTTTTTCTGTAACACGCAATGCTAAACCATAGCCTTCTTCATCGCTAAGCGGCGTTTGCATTTGCTTTGAGCTTTTTTTGGAGATGATTTTTACTTTTCCAACTTTACCATAGTTCATGTGCATGGTCATATACTTCGCTAAATCTGCGGCTGATATTTTCATTCCGCCAGTTGGCGACAAAATAGGCGTGCTGTAGCCTAATTGATATTTGCTCAGTTCTTCTCTGCGTGGAGCATAAGCCGCTGCAGCTAATTTAAAGCTTTTGTTTTCGTATTCGTACAAAGGCACAAAGCGTTGATTATCTAGTGAGTCGATGCAGTAACCACCATAAAGATTTAAAGGCGAAAGAATGTGCTGTTTTACGTAGCTGTCGAAACGTTGCCCAGTAATACGCTCGATCACTGCGCCAACCATGTTAAAGTTAAGGTTACAGTATAAATAATTGGTACCTGGTTGCTTGTCAGTATAGCATTTTGCCCAATTTTCGTTTTTCGTAGGGTTGATTACATCTAGGTTAAAATATCCTTGGCTATCATTAATACTAGAAGTATGAGAGAGTACCATTCTCAAAGTAATTACCGTTTCCGGAAATTTTGGATTTCTAATTTTAAAGCCTACTAAATCGCCAAAATCATCATCTAAAGAGAGCTTTTTCGCTTCTGCCAACTGCATAATAGAAGTAGCAGCAAATGATTTTGAAATAGAGGCAATCCTAAAAATATCGGTATTGCTTAACGATGTATTGTTCTCTATGCTTTTCTTCCCAAAAGAATGGTTATAAATGATTTGATTATCCTTAACTACGGCGACTGCTAGCCCTGCAACATCAATTCTTTTCATCATTTCTGTAATTTCGGTTTCAGTTTTTTCGTGCTGGGCGAAACCAGTTAATACAATAAGACAACAGATGAGTGTACCGATTAGCTTTTTCATGAAATAATTCTTTTGGTTGGAGATGATTTATGGTTATTCTAAGATAGAACTATTTATGTGAAGAAGTTGATTTTATTTCTTGTTGTGGCTTATAAATAAAAAAAGGCCAGATGTGATGTCTGGCCTCTTAAATGATTAAAATTTCGATTTAAATTCCTGAGCGAAGTCTTCTAGTTTGGTTATGCCTTCTGCTTGGTGGTTATTGTTTACGAAGTCGGTTTGTATTTTTCCTTCTCTAAGTCCTTGCCCCATTTCTGTGTAAAGATGTGCCATTTCTTCTGGCAAACCTGCGCCAATCATCCCTTGTAAAGATTGCTCGTCGGTAAATTCTACCCATGGCAATGTTGGGTTTCCAGTTGCACTGCCCAATAAGCTTGCCGTATCAGCAGCGCTGCGGAAATCGCTTACAATGTAACGTACGTTTTTGCCTGTAGTTTGTTTTTGCAATTCTTCGGCAGCTGCCACTGCAATATCGTGTGGGTGCACATAAGGAATTTTAGTTTCTGCTGGAAAATTAGCACCAATAATTCCTGCATTTTTAATTAGCGGAACATCGTTATAATGGTTGGTGTAAAAATAACCAGCTCTTAAAAAGGTAACTGAAGCGTTTAGTTCGTTGTAAATTTTCTCGATTTGATGTAAGCCGGCAATAGGTCCAGTGCCTTTTTCAACATCTGCACCAATGCTGCTTAGCATTACTATACGAGGTACATTTGCATTTTCGATGGCTTTTGCGAATACCTTCCCAGCATTTACTGTATTTTCAATGATGTTTTGTCCGCCCATGTTTGGAGGTGTCATTGCGAATAAAGCATCGGCACCTGCAAAAGTTTGCGATAGGAAATCTACATCATTAATACTACCGATTGCCGCGGTTGCACCTAAAGCTTCAATAGCTGCTTTTCTATCAGCATTGCTGCTAATTACAACTAATTCGTTTTCTTTTGCCAGCAAAGTAGTTAAGTGCTGACCAATATTTCCTAGGGAACCTGAAATGATAATTTTCATCTGATTATGTTTTAATGGTTGATGAACTTGTCTTTTAAAATTAAGGCAACTTCATTTGAATTATTTATTTTTTTATTTGTGTGAACAAAGGTATATTTGTACTTACTTTTTTACAAGTACTTACCCTAAAGTATGTATAATGACAGCCATTAAAGAAACATCAACCATACAAGAAAATAAGCGTTATGCGGTGTCGCAATGTCCGGTAAGTTACGTGATGGGAAAAATTGGTGGTTATTGGAAACCGATTATTTTATATCATTTAAATAAAGGCGACCAGCGATACAGCGAGTTGAAAAGGGCAATACCAGCTATTACGGAAAAGATGCTTATTCAGCATTTGAAGCAACTGGAAGCTGATAATTTGGTGATTAGAGAAGCTAAGCCGGTGGTGCCGCCTTATGTTTCTTATCGTTTAACCGA
Organism: Pedobacter sp.; assembly: GCF_031119335.1. GTDB lineage: Bacteria > Bacteroidota > Bacteroidia > Sphingobacteriales > Sphingobacteriaceae > Pedobacter. The sequence goes on along the minus strand of NZ_JAVHXT010000012.1, from coordinate 81,057 downwards.
AGCAGGGAAGGAGTTATTTCCGGTAATTGATGCGATGGCCGTTTGGGGACTTAAAGATATGGAACGCACTTCGGTATAATTACTTTTTGTGCAGTCTGCTCAGTGTTTCTCTGGAAACGCCTAGAAAATGAGCAATCATCGTTTTAGAAACTCGTTGAAAGAGCTGCGGATATTGGTCTAAAAGTAGTTCGTATTTTTCTTTTGGAGAGTTTTTCATCATAGAAAGTACTCGCTTTTGTAACGATACGTAACCTCCAAAAGCTTTTTGTCCAAAGAAACGGTACATTTTGGGCAGTGCTTCGCAAAGCTGAATTTTACCTTCCAAACTTAGCTCTAAAACGTAGCAGTTTTCTAAAGCTTGTACGCACATTTCTCCAGTGTTTTGCTTTGCATAGGCGGGATAATCGGAAATCCACCAATTCTCCATGGCAAATTGAAGGATGTGCTCTTTTGCTTTTTCGTCAAACAGGAACGCTTTTAACAAGCCGTTTGCCACTAGAAATTCGGCAGTAACTTTTTGACCAGCTTTAATCAGGTATTCTTTTTTTGCTACTTCTTTTGGTTTAAAATAGCTGATGACCATTTCAAATTCCTCATCGCTAAGCGGAACAATTTGTTCAATATGTTGGCGTAAAAAAGAAGCATATTCCATTTGGTAAAAGTACGAAATGAAATATGCTTTTTAATCTTTCTTGTACCTGTAGTGCATTATACTTTTTTAATTTGAAAAACATAACATTCTTACCTATAAGTATTTAAAGAATTTAACCACTTTTATTGAACACCCCGGTCTTCGACCACCCCTCTGAAAGAGGGGAATGGAGAACGAAATTCCCCTCCTTTGGAGGGGTGCCTAAAAGGCGGGGTGGTTATTTTGATGTTGATTTCATTTTATGATAATGCACTACGGGTCTTTCTTGTTCTCGTTATTACTAGCTCTACTGGCAACTGTAAAGCTGTAAAAATACACGCTATTGCGCCAAAGCTTTCTTAATTGCTTCGCCAACTGCTTTTGCCGATTGCGGATTTTGCCCAGTAATTAACTTGCCATCAACGGTAACATGGTTTTGCCAAGGCGCAGATTTTTCATAAATCCCACCACGGTCTTTCATTTGATTTTCCAATAAGAAAGGCACTATTTGAGTTAATTTCACTAACTCTTCTTCTTCGTTAGAAAAGCCGTTCACTTTCTTGCCTGCAATTAAATATTTGCCATTGCTTAACTTTATATTAAGCAAACCCGCTGGGCCGTGGCAAACTGCAGCCACTATTCCATTTTGCTCGTAAATTTTGGTAGCGATATTGGCTAATGCTGTGTTGTTTGGTAAATCCCACATGGCTCCGTGGCCACCAGCGTAGAAAATTGCAACGTAGTTTTCAGGTTTAACTTCGTTAGGTTTTAAGCTATTGCTTATCTTTTGATGGTAGTATTTGTCTTCCCAAAATTTCTTGTTAATTGGGTCGGTCAAATCAAAACCATCTACCGGCGGGTTGCCACCTTTTGGACTTACAAAGTCGATTTCATAACCAGCATCTACCAAAACTTCCCAAGGGTGAGAAACTTCGCCAAGATAATAACCTGTTTTTTCGCCAGTGCTGCCTTTAGTGTCATGACTGGTGACTACAAATAATATTTTCTTTTTCATATTGTTGGTTTTTTGTGCTTTAGCATCACTAAATGTTGTAATTGCAAATAATATTGTTAAACCAATATTTAATGTTCTTTTCATAATTCTGTTGAGATTAATGTGTGATTAAAAACTTGCTCTAAATGTATTTTATAATCTTTTTCGTAGTTTTCTATACGCTCTGGAGTAGCATTCTTTTCTAAATCATGGAAGTGGAAGCCATCTAGTTTTTTCATTCCTGTAAATGCATTCATTCTATGGAAACCGAACATTACACCATCATCTACGCTAGTTTCATTGAAAAACTCACCAGGTAAAGTGAAAGCAGTTTCGGGAGCGTTCCAAGTGGTGGTAAGCATATAATCTCTACCATGCAAAGAACCACCGGTGCCATAATTAATTGCTGGGGTTTCCAATTTACGACCATCGCTGTAGTAAATTCCTTTTCTGTGACCTGCGGTGAAAACGGTATCTAAGTACTGTTTAAATTTATAAGGTAAGCCGAACCACCAAACTGGCGTGTGATAAACTACTACATCAGCCCAAACAAATTTTTCTACTTCTTCTGCCAAGTCGTAATCTTCATTAATGTCTGTGTATTTTAATTCAAATCCGTTCTCGGCAGTAAAAAACTCCTTGTCCCAGGCGCTAATGGTTTTATTGAACTTTCCGCCCGAGTGAGCAAAATGTTGTCCGCCGTTAATTACAAATATCTTTTTCATTATTGTTGTCGTCAAAATCTTTATGCAAAATTCCGAAACAATGAGAGGTTCTACCTGTGACCTGAATCACAAAATTTACTGGCTTAATTTTCTACTCGATTAAAAATATTTTCATAAGTATTTTTCCTGCAAAATACCTGATTTGATAATGTTCTAAACAGCTTAAACACTTTGTTGTTGTGGTTACGGGAGAAAGACGAAGCCAAGGAAGATGGGAACCGAACGTTTTGCTTTTCTCCCATCTTTATAAATCGAAAACGACATGACAGCGAATAATTTATTGAACGAGTTAATAGAGCTTAATAATGATAGAATTGCAGGTTTTGAAAAAGTACTTGCCGATATTGACGATGAAAACATTGACTTGAAAGAGGTGTTTCAGGAATTTGCTACGCAGAGCAGAAGATTTAGTCAGGAGTTAACAGCAGTGGTAGCTGCAAGAGCTGGAGAACCCGAAACTGGAAACAGTGCTGCTGGAAGTTTGCACCGTGCTTGGATTGATGTGAAATCATTGTTTGGTGGTTCTGATAGAGCTAGTATCTTATCAGAAGCTGAACGTGGCGAGGATACCATTAAAAAAGCTTACAGCAGTGTGTTAGAACAAGGTAGATTGGATGGGGAAGCGCTACAAGTTGTTTCTACGCAGTCTACTGCAATTAATAGGGCGCACGATACCATCAAAGCTTTAAGAGATATGGCAAAACAATAAGATTGCATTTGAAGTTATTAAGTTAAATTAAAAAGCAAGATGATGATGACGAATTTTTTAATGCCAAATAGAAATACAAATAAAGTTGCAATTGCGACTGGAATTGCTGCTTTAGCAGGAGTAGCTGTCATTTGTGCTATTCCAAAAGCTAGAAAAGCTTGTGGTGAGTGGATTTCAAACACATTCGAGAATCTAAAAAGTATGACCGCAAAGAAAAACGGCGGTAGTTGGCAGGAAGATTTAGAAAAGTCTGAGAAATTGAAAGGCCCGGTTGGACGTCGTAAGAATACGGCTAAAATTCAAGTACCTTCTGCCGGAACAAATGCTTGGAAAGACGAATGGACCAGCGAATAGTGTGTTTAAAATATAGATGTGTTTAGTGTGAGCCACTTCTGTAATAGGGAGTGGTTTTTTGTTCATTATAGGCCGATAAAATAAAACCCCTTAACTTCTTAGCTAAGGGGTTTTTATCAAATGTTAAACCTTAATATCCATGATCTTACCTTTCTTTCGGCTTTCTTCGGCCATAAAGCCCATTAAATGACTTTCAATAGAATCTTCAATGGTTGAGGTTAAAAGTTTTGGGTTTTGCTGACTAACGGCATTTACAAAATCTCTTGTCAATAGCCAGTCGCCACCACCGTGACCGTGGTCTTCGTAACCTTTTACATCTTGTGCTTCTGGTATAAACTTAGTTTCTTTCCTAGTTCTGAAATCATTGTGAACTAATTCTTTCATATCTCCAACCAAATCTCCCATAGAGCCCATTATTCTTGTACGTCTGCCATGGTAAGAAGTAAAGGCTTCCATCGAGAAACTGGCTGTTACGCTATCTGCAAACTGAATGCTAGTTACATAATGGTCTGGTTGGTCATTATCCATACGGTAAACGCAACGACCGTAATTGCTGGTCTTTAATTTCTCTAAAATGTGTTCTCTCTTGTTTGGGATATTATCAGGTACGTCTAAAACAGACAAGAAGTGAGTTTGTCTATCCGCATATTCCTTTACTGCGGAATAAGCACAATCCCTTTCTACGCTACATGTAACACATCTGTCGCTGCTATTTGTAGGTGCATTTTCTTTGCGGAACCACTTTAAATCGCCCATGGCAACTATTTTTCTGCTTGGCTTGTTGATTACCCATTTAATGATATCCAAATCGTGGCAAGATTTTGCTAAGATGATAGGGGTGGTCTCTTTGGAATTATGCCAGTTTCCGCGAACGTAAGAGTGCGACATATGGATATGCTCAATTGGTTCGAAATGTTGCACGCTTACCACTTCTCCAATAGCGCCTTTTTCTATCAATTCTTTCATTTTGATGAAGTAAGGTGCATACCTCAATACGTGACAAACGGCTACAATGCGGTTTTTCTTTTTAGCCAAAGCCAAAATATCTCTACATTCTTTTTCAGTTGGTGCAATGGGTTTTTCTAAAAGGATATCGTAACCTAACTCCAAAGCTTTCATGCAAGGTTCGTAGTGCATGTTGTCTGGCGTAGAAATTACAATCGCATCTGCAAATTTTGGGCGTTTAAAAACATCTTCCCAAGTATTAAATCTGTTTTCTTGAGGGATGGAATGGATTTTTGCATACCTGTCGTTTCTAAAAGCGATAGGTTCTGCAACGCCCACTATTTTCATATCGTTAGGGAAATTTTCGGCGTAGGTGCCATATACCATTCCTCTGTTTCCTGCACCTAAAGTAATTGCTGTAACTGCCTTTTTAATGGGTTTGTGTAATGGATTTTCTTTGATTTTATAGCGATAAGTATTTTTATCAACCTTAGCTAAAAGATCTGAAGTTATTACAGTTGCTCCTAGGCTTAGCGTTAAAGTTTTTAAAAGATTTCTTCTGTTCATTTTGTTAGTGTTTAGGTTGTGTTTGCTAGCAAACTAGGTTTTAACTTGGGTTAGATTTTTCCTTTAAGAACGCTTTTACAAATTCATCATCATGTAGTTGTGGGTAATCTCGGTAGATGCGGTCAATCTCTTCACTTTGCCCTTCAGAAAGACTTTCTTTTGGACTAATACACCAAATTCCTTTTAATAAACCCTGTCTGCGCAATACTTCGTGGATACCAGAAATACAGCCATGAAAATCATGCGAAGGGTCAAATAAAGCAGCATTGCTGTCTGTTACCACAATGTTGTGGCTCAGTAATTCATCAGCCACTGCTGCATTGGGTTTAAGTTTATGCTGTTTAATTTTTTCTAGCAATTCTACCGCTTTCTTTGTCCAAACTGCCCAATGGCCTAAAAGTCCGCCTCTAAAAGCAATTTCGGTTTGTCCATCTGCGGTAGGAAAACGGTAAGTGCTTAGCAAATCGTTCACGATATTGTCGTCGTTACCTGTGTACATGGCTACTTCGTTTCTTCTGCTGGAATTAGCTAGAGCTCGCATCACATCCAAAGTTTGATATCTGTTGAAAGAGGCGCATTTAATGGCTTCAACATTTTCAATCTCTACAAACTTCGACCAAAAATCGTAAGAGAAAATTCTACCACCAACCGATGGTTGTAGGTAGAACCCGAAGACCGGAATTACTTGCGCTACCTGGCGAACCCGGTCTAAAATGTCTTCTTCTGTCCAGTTTTGTAAGCCGCCCATACTTAATAAACCCATGTGGTAGCCATGTTTTACTGCCAGTTTAGCTTCATTAACCGCTTGTTCAGTTGGGCCGCAAATGCCGCAAACTTTAAGGAAAGGTCTGTTTAAGTTTGCTTTTGCAATTTCTTCGCTAGCCAATTCAATTACCTTTTCAAATAAATTTACTTCTGCGTCTCTAATCTCGAACTGTGTAGAGTGTACGGCAATAGCAATACCTCCAGCTCCCGAACTCATGTAATATTGGGTCAATAACCGCTGGTGGCGTTCGTCTAAGGTTCGGTCTTCATTTAATGCTAATGGATGGGCGGGTATCACCGTTCCCTGCATTAAATGAGCTTTTAGTTGTTGTGATAATTTGTTCATTAAAATTTTCCTCCTCTCTCTTGAAAGTGCGTGTCCTTATTCCAAAGTTCTCCGCCGTTTAAAATCCAATTTGCGGTATGCTCAATGGCTTCTCTAATGGTAGTTTTTGGGTAGCCAAACAGTCTGTGGCATTCTGATGCATTATTTAGTAAAGCAGTATCGGCACCTGAACCTGTAAACTGCGGTGTTTTATTCAGTAATAAGCCGAACTGTTCTGCAATCCATTTGGTAGATAAAATTTCAGGACCAGTGACATTTAACATCTTAGCGGGCGAGCTACAATGCAATAAAGACCTAATGGCGATTTCATTCGCATCGCCCTGCCAAATTACGTTTACGTTTTGTGTAGTAAGGTCTACAGGTCTTTCTGCGTTTACCGCTTTGGCAATTTCTATCAATACACCATATCTAAAATCGACTGCGTAGTTAAGTCTGTAAATTAGCATGGGTGTGTTGTTCTTTTTAGAGAAATACTCGAAAATTCTTTCTCTTCCTAAGCAAGACTGTGCGTATTCGCCAATTGGTTCTGGAGATTGCTCTTCGGATACGCCGCCTTCTTTAAGGTTCACAAAAGGCAATACATTTCCAGAAGAAAAAGCAACAATTTTAGAGTTTTTGAAGTGCGATGAAACTAATCCTGGCAAATAAGCATTCATTGCCCAAGTAAAATCTTCGTTGCCGGTGGTTCCAAATTTATGTCCCGCTAGGTAAATAATGTTGGGTACTTGCGGAAGTTTTTTCAAATCTTCTTCATTCAGTAAATCGCAGGCAATGGTTTGGATACCTTCGTTTTCTAGCTCCTCTCTCAATCCGCCAGAAGAAAACCTTGATACGCCAAATACATTTTTCTCAATTCCGGCTGCTTTTAAGGCTCTCATTGTAAGTACAGCCATGCTTGGACCCATCTTTCCGCCAATTCCCAAAAACATAATGTCGCCATCTATCTTTTTGATATCGTCAATCAACGCTTGTGATGGCGCTAAAAGTTGTGCTTCAAATTCTTTTAAATTCAGTTTCATTTGTTGTTATTTTAATAAAGTGATCAGGTTGCTGATGGCTAAGCCTATCAATAAGAGTAGACCCAGTGCACCCCAAACTTTGGTAATAGGTTTGTTAACATGCTCTTTCATAATTTCTTTGTCGTTAGCGATTGAAAACATGACAACAGCTATAAATGGGACAAGGAAAATGGTAATGCTTTGTGCTAATACAATCAATTCTAGCGGTGCTTTTCCGTAGCATAGTGCAATGGCAGCTCCGAAAATCATTACTAAAGAGATGAAGATTTTTACCATACGGTGGTTCAAATCGTTTCCGTATTTAAAAGTGTCGCCCAATAGTGAACCACCTAAAACTGCATTGCCAATTAACGAAGAAAATGAGGCTCCAAATAACCCTATGAAGAAGATTGCTTTAGCACTTGGGCCAAGCAATGGTTCTAGGGCTTTGCCCATTTCGGCAGCAGAGCTAACTTGAATATGCTGCGGATATAAAGTATTGGCTGCGCAAACTAATACTGCCATGCTCATCACGCCTAAAAGTAAAGTTCCAGTTTGACTACCTCTTAAAGTGTCTTTTGCGCTAGGTCCACCAGAAAGTTTTTTACTGTTTTGTACCAAATAAGCTTGATAAAGTGCACCCACAATGGAAAAGCAAGAGGCTGTGAAAGCAATTACTAATCCAATAGAACCATCTGGAATACTTGGGATAAAGCCTTTTGCAAATGCTTCCAATGGCGGTGGAACCATGATGGCGGTAGTCAAGAAAGAAAATAGCTTTAAGATAATTAGCGCAATCATCAGCTTCTCGAATATGCTGTAAAACGATCTGAAAAATAAAAGCGAAATACCTATTAAATTGAAAACTACAATCCAGATTTTAGGGTTGGTGCCAGTAGCTTCCGAAGCCGATAAAGATACACCTGTAGAATTTCCAGATTGAAAGGAAACGGCAACCAAGAAAATACCTAAACCGATAATTACTGAGGTGATTTTACCATATTTCTTTCTAATTAAGGTAAGGATGGTGTCATCAGAAGCTAAACCAATTCTTGCCGACATCTTCGAGTAAATCATCATGAAGAAAATGGCTACAACAATTACCCATAGCAAGCTAAAACCATAATCGGCTCCCATTTTGGAAGTAATAGTCATTTTGCTTGGTCCAAAAATTAGCGAAGCTGTAATAATTCCTGGCCCAAGAACGGAAAGGGTTTTTCTTAAAAAGCTGTTATTACTTTTGGCTGTGGTTTCCATGGTTTATTTAGTTTGTTTGAGTTGGTTGGTGGTAATGGTTGAAGCTTGGTTCTTGAAATTAGTTCTGATATAGTTGATGATTGCCGTAGCTTCTTCGTCTTTCAAGAAATTGAATGCCGGCATTGGCGCATCATATTTTACACCGTTTATAGTTTTGTCTTTTAGTCCGTTTAAAATGATTTGCGACAAGGTTTTAAAATCGCCATTTACCGTAGCCGATTTTTCTAGAGAAGGGAAAGTTCCGGTTATTCCTTTTCCGTCTGCCTTATGGCACGATGCGCAATAAGCTTCGTAAAGGGTTTTGCCAGATACCTCATCTACTGGGCTAGTTGTTGTTTTAACGGCTCTTATAATTTCGCCAACCTCTTTTTCGGTACGGCTAAGCTTGTAAATTCTGTCGTCTGTTGGTTTCGGAAATCCTTTTTGTGGGTTCCAGTCTCTATTGCTCGAGCAGAAATAAACATCTCCGTTAGGTAAAACTAATACAGAGCGTAGCCGACCTAGGTAATCTTTAAACAGCGTATGTTCGCCAATAATAGTTCTTCCGTCTTCCGAAAGTTTTAAGATGCGAAGCGATTGACTTTTTAACGTAGTTAGGATAAGGCTTTTGTTCCATTCTGGTATTTTGGTGTTACCATAGTAAGCCAGACCTGCAGGTGCAATTACTGGTGTCCATGAGTGAATGGGGGTGGTAAATGAAACTGCCTTCATGCTGTCTGTCTCTTTTTTTGGAGGATTTTTTCCTTCTATTAAAGGCCAGCCATAATTATGTAAGGGCTGCACTAGGTTTATTTCATCTTCTACAGCATCACCGTGCTCAGAAGTATAAATCAAACTATTTTCGCCTTGAGTAAGCCCCTGCATGTTACGGAATCCCCAAGCGTATACATAACTTCTAGGTATCGGGTTATCGTCGGGGGTGCTTCCATCTAAATTAATCCTTAGAATTTTTCCGTTCAATTTCGTGATATCCTGAGCATTTGCATCTATCGCAGCATCGCCAGTAGCCCAGTAGATCTTCTTATCGTTACCAATAATTATCCTCGATCCATTGTGACCAGTGTTGCCCGGTATCTGTAAAAGCAGTTTCGGGTTTTCTATCGAGCCATCCTTATATATATACCTATATAAATTAGAATAGATTTTGTCTTCGTTTTTTGAAGTATGTGATAAAAATAAATACTGTTCACCTTTTTGTGGCTGATATAAGGCCATGCCTAGTAGTCCAGTAGTTCTTTGTTGAAAAACGTTGGGGATGGTTTTTATTAATTGAACACTGCCTTTGTTTAAATCGAGTTTTTTGATGTTCCCTTTGATTTCTGAAAAAATAATGTAATTGTTGGCTTTGTCGTATTGAAGATCCCAAGGCACATCTAAGCTGTCTGCTACCGATGAAAGTGCAAGCTTCGAATTTTCGAGCACTACTGTGCTTAAAATATGTTCTTCGTTTCGCTTACACGAAAAGGTGATTAGTAATATATATATAATAAGGAGTTGCCTCATTGGTTTATAGCTTGGTTGTTCAGTGGATTAAAGTTAATCACAAATAATAATATATACAAAAAAAGATTAAAATTGTATACAATTTTTAATTCATTTGGATTATTTTTTTGATATAAAATTTTGTTTTATCAAAAATCATTTCTACTTTCATGTAAAAGTATTCAATTAGTGTATTATAATGTATACAATTTTATACTTAAACAACCTAACGAACTATATAACCTAAGTGCTATGAAGTGTAAATTTCTGAAAGCGAAAGGAATACTGAAATCTCGGTATCTTTTATTGCTTTGCGCTATCTATCCGGGTATGAGCCAGGCCGGTAATAATGATAGTGCCAATTCTTATGAAGTTGACAAGCTCGCCTCTCTCGATGCGAATTTTGCTACTACAAACGTCTTGTTTCAAAGAACTGTCGTCGGTTTTGTTAAAGATGAGGAAGGAATGCCGTTGCCGGGAGTAGAGGTGCGTAATCTTAAAACATCTGCCGTTGCAGTAACCGATGGTGATGGTAAGTTTCAAATTACTGCATCTGAAACAGATAGGATACAATTTAGGCTAATCGGTTTTGCGCCGATGGAACTGGCTCCTAAAGACGCAGCATCTGTTGTAATGAAGGCCGAAACCAGTAAGTTAAATGAAGTAGTGGTAGTAGGCTATGGTGAGCAGAAAAAAGCAAATATCGTTGGAGCCGTTGCTTCTGCCAAATTTGACGAGACCATAAGTAGTAGGGGGCTTTCAAATGCGTCGTCGGCATTACAAGGTTTATTGCCAGGTTTAGCCGTTACTCAAAGTTCGGGTATGGCCGGTAACAATGCGGCAGAACTTTTAATTAGAGGTTTGGGAACGGTAAACAATGCCGGGCCATTGGTAATTGTTGATGGCATGCCCGATGTAAATATGAATAGGGTAAACGTAAACGATATTGAAAGTGTTTCTGTACTAAAAGATGCTTCGGCTGCTGCCGTTTATGGCTCTAGAGCAGCAAATGGTGTGATTTTAATTACTACAAAATCTGGTAAGCGCAATACTAAACCAAGCATTAGTTTTAATAATAGCTTATCATTGGTTAGTCCAACGGCAAACGTAGATTTTGTAAGTAATTACGCAAAAGCACTAACTGCAACACAGGTTGCACAATCGGCTACTACATTGCCGAACGCTTTTAACTTTAAAAATGGTACAATTGATCAATGGTTGGCTTTAAGCATGATCGATCCTAAAAGATATCCGAGCACCAACTGGTGGGATGTGGTTTTGAGAGATGGTTTAGCGCAGAATTATAATGTTTCTATTAACGGAGGAGGCGATCATAGTAATTACTATTTATCTGTAGGTGCTTTAGATGAGCGAGGTATACAGATCGAAAATAACTTTAAGCGCTACAACTTGGCGTTTAACATGGATACCAAGATAGCAGAAAAATTAAGCTCTGGTGTTAGGTTTGCTGGTAACTGGTCACAGTTTAAGTTTAATTATACTGAGGGCATGACCGCAAACGGCGCTAGTGGTTTAGATTTATTCTCAGCGCCAGCAGGTATCTTGCCTTTTGATCCAATTACTGGATATTACGGTGGAGCTATGGCCTACAACGAAAGTTCTCAAGCTTCTAATATGTACGCAGATTACATGGTTAGAAACAGAAACAATATGGACCAAAAGCAAGCCAATTTGAATGGGTATTTAGAGTGGAAACCGATTTCAGGACTTACTGCAAACATAAATTATTCACTTAGTTATAATAATAGGTTCGATTGGAGAGCTGATATGCCTACGCAAGCTTATAATTTTCAAGCTGATGCGTGGGGGCCTAGAATTTATGTAGGTAATAACGAGCCGATCTACAATACAGATCGCGAGAATTTTAAAACGCAGTTAAATGCTAGTTTAGGTTACGATAAAACCTTTGGTAAATCACACGTATTTTCAGCAAAAGTAATTTATAGTGAAGAGTTCTGGAAAGACAGATATCTTGCTGCTAGTAGAGGTACACGTTTAAATCCAAACATTTTTGAAATAGATGGAGCCTTAAATGATGTTCAAACCACTGGTGGTAGTTCTGAAATGGAAGGCTTGAGGTCTTACATTGGACGTTTGGGCTATACTTTCAAAGACAGATATATTTTGGAAGGTACATTCAGAACGGATGGTTCATCTAAATTTTTGCCAGGCGATAGGTATGGTTATTTCCCGGCTGGAGCTTTTGGATGGCGTTTATCGGAAGAAGAATTTATTAAACCGTTTTTAGAGAAGATCAAAATTAACTCTGCAAAATTTAGGGTTTCTTATGGTAGCTTGGGTAACAACTATGGTGTTGGAAGATACGAGCAGCAGGAATTGCTTACTGCTGGTCATTATTTCCTAGATGGCGCTGCCGTGGTTGGTTTAACTAATAAGAAATTCATCAACTATGCCCTTACTTGGGAAAAAACGAACATTTTTAACGTAGGTTTTGATGTGTCTATGCTGAATAATAAACTCTTGGTAGAGTTAGATTATTACGATAGAAAAACCATAGGCATGAACAGGTCATCAGATTTGTCTACCCATTTGTTAGGCGTTTACATTGCCCCAAGAAGAAATATCGGGGATATGCTTAACCAAGGTTTCGAAGCTAATTTAACATGGAACGATAAAAAAGGTGATTTCCGATACATGGTTAATTTAAACTATTCTACAAACAGAAATACCTTATTGTCTTGGAGTGAGACTTTACAAAGAGGTTCATTATTTGTAAACATGCCTTACAATTTCGTTTATGCCTTCGAATCGATTGGTATTGCACAAACCTGGGAAGATGTTTATAAGGCAACACCACAAGGAGCAGCGCCTGGAGACATCTTAATTAAAGATTTAAACGGCGATGGTAGAATTGACGCCAATGATAGAAAAGCTTATCCTAACCAACAGTTGGGTCGTCCAACATCTAACTACGCTTTAAGAGGTTCGGCGTCTTGGAAAGGCTTTGATATGGCTATTTTATTACAAGGGTCTTACGGCAGAAAAGAGTTTTGGATGAACAGGGTAAACAGTTCGTTCTTGGGTACATCTGCACAAGCAGTTACCAACGAACAGTTAAATCAAACTTGGAACTTAGACAACAGAGGTGCGGAATATCCTAGATTACTTCCTAGTGCATTAGGTTCAACAAGTACCAATAATTATGTAAGTACTTTTTGGTTACAAGATTTATCTTACCTAAGGTTGAAAAACATACAGTTGGGCTATACTTTTAAAAACAGCGTTATTCAAAAAATTGGCGTAAAGAAAATAAGAGGTTTTGTTTCGGCTGATAACTTGTTAACGTTTACAGGCTTCAAGGGTTTAGATCCAGAGAAGAGCACTTATGCTAACGATTCGTACCCGATTACAAAAACGTTTGTGTTTGGTTTAAACTTTGACTTTTAATGAATAATCGCATGAATAAGAAATTTATATATATAGTTCTTTCCATTTTATCGGTTGCTTTTATGAGTGGCTGTCGGAAAGATTTATTAAATCAGAATGCTACGGTTTCTCCGAATAGTAATACTTTTTGGCTTACCGAGGCAGATGCCGTAACTGGCTTAATGGGTAACTATAACGAATTCAGACCATGTTTTGATAGGGATTACCATTTCGATGGACATGGAGATTTCCTCAAAATGTACAATACTGGCGTGGCTCCAATTAGTATGACGGTAAACAACCCGAGTTCTTACGGTAACGGAGCTGCCACGCTTTATAGGGAGTTGTATGGTTCTATCAATACCTCTAATTATGTAATTGAAAATGTAAGAGCAAAGTTGTTGCCTAATGCAAAAACAGCAGCATCGAAACAAAACTTAGAGGCAATTATTGGCGAAGCTCGTTTACTGAGAGGCATAGCTTATTTCCGCCTAATTTCTTTGTGGGGCGATGTACCGTATATCTACAAGATCGTTAATGCACCAATTGAGGTAGATACCATTTCAAGATCGCCCATCACGAAAGTGAAAGACTCTATTTATGCAGATTTTACCTATGCAGCAGAGAAGTTGCCAAATAGAGGAGCTGCTATTGGTAGAGCTGGTAAACCTGCTGCTTTAGCTTTTAGAGGTAAGTTGCAATTGTTTTGGGGTTCATGGAAAAAGAATGGCTGGCCAGAATTGGAAGGCTTCCAGCAATCTGCTACCGAAGCTAGAACTGCATTTGAAGGTGCTGCCGCAGATTTCAACAGAGTGATTACTGAGTTTGGTTTAAACTTATTTAGAGGTGGTGCGCCAGGCGAATGGGGCGAAATGGGCAAGGCCGATGTATTGCCAAATTATTACTACATGTTTATCCCTTCTACGGGTAATCCAAATGCCGATGGTGAAATGTTGATGGTACTCACTCACGGCGGTAATGCAACTGGACAAAGTGAAGAATACATGAGGGTTTGGACAGGTGTATCTGTAGGTCTGTCACAAAATCAGGCTATCCCTAGATATGAATTGGCAGATAGGTATCAATCTACCATTACAGGTGATTTTTTACCTAAAATGATACAAATGAACCCAACGGTTCCTGCAGTTGGAAACGTAGCACGTACAACTCCGAACTCTTCGGTTAATCCTGATTCTTATAAAGACAGAGATTATAGAATGAAAGCTACTTTGTTGTGGGACAATGAAAAGATTATGGGGATTGGTACAACAGAAACTACCGGTTTTGTGGCATTTCGCTATAAAACTTGGAGTGGCAACATCACTATCGATGGGGTAAGTTATCCTGCGTTTAATGATAATACAACCAATCTTTCGGGTTTGCAATCTAGAAAGTTTGTGCGTAACTATGGTGGTCAAAACAGGAGTTCTGGCGATTACAATTGGCCTTTAATGCGTTTGGCCGATGTTTTCTTGATGTATGCAGAAGCTACTAACGAAGTAAGCGGACCGCAACCAGCAGCTATTGCTTTGGTAAACAGAGTTAGAGCTAGAGGTAAGTTGCCTGCTTTGGCAGCTTCAAAAACCTCTTCGGCTGCTGCTTTCTTCGATGCGATAGAACAAGAGAGAATAGTAGAACTGTTTGGCGAAGGTCAAAGAGCCTTTGATTTAAGAAGATGGAGAAAGATTGAATCAGTTTTTGGTGCTCCGTATGGTGCTGGAAAATGGTTTCAAGATAGCTGGGGAGCTAACTGGGAACGTTTCTTCTTCAACGCTGATGAGCTAGTTTACCAACGTTGCTACATTTATCAGATACCTGAAGCCGAAAGAGTAAGAAACAACAATCTTACGCAAAACAAACCTTGGAGATAATCTTTAAATTATAAAAGACATGAAAAAAATATTCATATTTCAATTAATACTGGTGCTGTTTGTAATAGCTGCTTGTAAAAAAGATTTTCCAATGGATGATGACGGGCTATTGATCACAAACAGGTCAGATTGTTATGTAAGTGCCTTTGAACTCTTGGGTGCTGATTTTCAAACTGTAAGAACAAAAGCGGCAACTATCGACACCACAGCGCAAACTATCAATGTGGAGGTATTTTATGGTACAGATTTGAAAAACCTGTATCCTCAGTTTAGTTTGGTGATTGATGCCGTTCTAGATCCAAAAATTGTTGGGAAGGTAGACTTCTCTGATCTATCTAAACCCAAAGAGTGGACGGTAGTTTCTGGTAACCGCAAAGTGAGAAAAACTTATAAAGTTTATTTAACTGTAAAACAATAAGCGAAGCAAAATGAAAAAGATAAATTTTAAAATATTGATGTCTTTAGTGCTGCTTGCTTTATGCTTGGGCGCATGTAAAGACAAGGAATACGCCATTCCAACTGCATCAGATAAGTTGCAGAACGATTTAATCAAGAGGTCTTTGGGGCCAAATATTGTAGGTGGAACTATCGAATTTGCCTATGCTGCGGGTATCTTGCCAGAAAAAGGTAAGTTAACATCTATGACTGTAGAAGCGAGTATTGCTGGTGCAACTGGAACTTATCTAGACCATAGGTTTTATAATACTAATAATTCTGGGGTTGATGTAGGTACTGCTGTTGGTGATCCATCTGTAACTACAGGAAAAACTACGCAGGTAACTTACACTGGCGATTTTTCTGCAGCAACACTGCGTTATTTCTATAAAATTCCGGAAGAAGCTCGTGGAAAAAACATCAGCTTTACGTTCACTGCAAAATCTAGTAATGGCGAAACAATCTCTTACCAATCTGGGCCACATGAAATAAGAAACATGGATATGGCTTTAGATTTAGTAGCTAAAGACGGTACAGATTTTTACCTATCTATTGCAGATATGAAGATGTACAATGCAACTTTTGCAACTGCAAATCCAGATAAGATAGATTTGGTTTACCTTTATAGGGCGCCAACTAACGTAACGTATTTGCACTCATTGGTAGCGCCAACGGCAGATCCGGTTTACTTGCCAACGTTTACCATGCCTACAGCTTTAAAAAACAAAACAAAAATTGTAAAAGCCTTCACAGTACGTGATCAGCAATTAGCAAGATTACAATTTGGTGTTTTTGTGGATGATGTGGATTTAAGATCTAAGGATTTTACCGATGCTCCAGATTTTGCAATTAACATGAGAGCAGAAGGTGGTATTTGGGTGCAAACCGCAGATGGAAAGTACAATGCTTATATTTACGTAAATAGTGTAAACAATACGACCAAGGAAATGAGGTTAAGTATTAAAAGGTTGACAGTTAGGTAACTATGTTCAAATTATATTTGGTTAGAACTGCAAATAAAGGAAAGCTCGCAATGGCTTTCCTTTGCAGTTTATTTGCGTTTCAGGTTGTTTCTGCCCAACAGCAGCATGGTGAAATAAAAAGCCAACTGCTCGAAAATAAAAAAGCTAGGGTGAATAATCAGGTTGTTAAAACATCATTTAACGGGCAAAGTGCCTTTTATGTTGATGCAATTAATAGAGATTTGGAAACTGTTGCTATTCCAGATTTGGAATGGACGGTCCAAGTTCCTAAATCTGGTTTGTACATTTTGGAAGCTGAAACAGTTCCAGTTGATCTGGAGAAATTGAAAAAAGAAGATCAAACAGGGAAATTAACGTTGAAAGCAAGGTTTAGAAATGGAAACGATAGGCCAACTTTTCGTATCGTTTATGATGTATATAAAGGTGGTTTGCAAGAGTTGGGCAAGTTCGATTTTAAATCTAAAAACCAAAATTTAAAAGTGTGGTTGCCTGCTAATTTGGTGCTTAAACGATTGTCCATAAAACCTTACGTGGCTCCAGTGCCTCCTGCAGATGCAGAAAGCTATGTGCCAAAAATTGTTCCGCCGAAGGGTCGACCAAGATTGTGGGTAAACCAAGAAACATTACCTATAGTCAGAAAAAGGCTCCAGGACACAGCTCATACAGCGGCTTGGAATGCGGTAACGGCTACAGCAAAAGCACCGTATCAATTCGTTTTTAATAAGGATAAAGAGATTTTTCACAACGAGGAGCTGGAAAAGATAATAGAAACAAAAGCATTCTATTATTTAATGACAGAGGATAAAAAAGTAGGCCAGGAAGCTGTGCAGTTGGCGTTAAATTATCTTTCTGTATTAGAATTTGGTAATGTTTCTTATGGCGATATTACCCGTGAAGTAGGGCGTGCAATGTATACTGCTTCGTTAGTTTACGATTGGTGTTATCCACTCATGAATACTGAGAGTAGAGCACAATTGCGAAAAGATTTGATGCGTTTAGCTACAGATATGGAGATGGGCTGGCCACCTTTTCACGGTATCGAAAGCGTGGTGAACGGACATGGTAATGAAGCCCAAATTTGTCGTGATTACCTATCGATGAGTATTGCTATTTACGATGAAGACCCACTTCCTTACAAATACACTTCCTATTGGATTTTAGATCAGCTGGTACCTTTGCGAAAGTTCGAATATCAATCGCCGAGACACAACCAAGGGATTGATTATGGAGGGTATAGGTTTGGCTGGGAAATGCATGCGGCTTGGTTGTATTACCGTATGTTGGGTTATCCAGTATTTGATGATAATATTAAAAATCTACCCGAATATTGGGTGTATATGCGTACGCCAGATGGCAAAATGCTTCGCGATGGCGATATGTTTAATGTAAAATACGGCAAAAGCGAAAATTTCTACTGGAAAAATCCGCAGACAATGTTGCTTTGCTACGCTTATTCTGGCAACAGAATTATTAAGGGCGAGTTTGTTAAGCAAGGCGGACTAAAAGATAACCCAGTATTGTTTTTATTGTTAGATGATCCAGGGCTTAAACCAGATTTCGATTTAAAACAACTTCCTCTAACAAAAGATTTTGGACCTGTGCTCAATAGTATGGTAGCAAGAACTGGCTGGGACGAAAAGAGGAACAGTGGCGATGTGGTAGTTGAGCTTAAAGGCGGTGGTTTTCATTTTGGCAACCATCAACATGCAGATGCTGGTGCTTTACAGATTTATCACCGAGGTATTCAGGTTGGCGATTTAGGATTGTACCTGTCTTACGGTTCTCCTTACGATTTCAACTACAACAAACGGTCGGTATCTCACAGTATGATGTTGGTTCGAGATCCAAAAGAGCCATTGCTTTTTAGAACAAAAACTAATGATGGTGGCACAAGGTTTAGCCAGCGTTTTCCAAGAAATGTAAATGAAGTATTGAATGATGCTTGGTTTCAAACTGGTTTCGTACGTTCTTCGGCTGTAGGAGCAGATCGTTTAAAGCCTTCATTTAGTTATTTTAATGTTGATATTACGAATGCCTATTCAGAAAAAGTAGAAGCTTATACCAAGAGTATGCTCTTTCTCAATTTGAAAAGAGATGATGTGCCGGCGGTAATGATACTTTTAGATCATGTAGTTTCTAAAGAAGCTGGGATGAAAAAGTATTGGCAAATCAATTCTTTGGAAAAGCCTGCGCTTATTGATGGTAAATTTGCACTAACAAATGAATTGGAAGGGAAAGAGGCCGTCACCTACGTAAATATGTTTAAGCCAAAGTTGGCAGAGCGTGTTGTAAATATATTGTCTGGCGATTCTAGTACAAAAGTGTTTGAAGATCTGTACACTGTTAAATCGGTTTGGCCAGAAGCTAAGGGAACTAGAATTATGGTAAGCCCTAAACAAGAAGAAAAATTATCAGAGTTTGCTGCCATATTCCAAATGACAGAAAAGGGGGCGAAGGAACTTCCAGTTGAAATTGCAGAGAAAGATCACTATTTTACATTTAAACTAGCGGATAAAATAATCGTTTTAGCTAAGCCGAATGTTTATCTAAAAGAGGAAATTAAAATAAATGTGCCTAATGATAAACCTTACGAGGTAATTTGTTTAGGATTGAACGCAGGGTTTTGGAATATCGAAAACATAAGTAATAAGAAAACAATAGATAAGAATGTGTTAAAAGATCAAAATTCAGTTTCTTGGAATGCAGAAGCTGGATCTTACGTTTTACGTCCTAAAAGAGTGAATTAACTACTAGGATTGTAGATATTGAATTGTATTCTTATTTTTGGTTATAAATGTATGCAGAATGAAGGAAGATTCGTTAGCCTATAAGGTATATTTGGAGGTGAGAAAGAAAATTCTTTCGAGCCAATTGGCTGGAGGATCTCGTTTAGTAGAGAATTTTTGGGCCGAAAAAATGTCGGTGAGCAGGGTTGCTGTAAGAGAGGCTTTTATGCGATTAGCTGGTGAGAGCTTAGTAGAATTTGGTGGTAAAGGTGGTTGTTTCGTTAAAAGTATGACCATCGCCGATGTTAAAGAGATACGTGAGATCAGAGAAATATTAGAAGTTGGTGCTTTAAAAATACTTTTTGCGAAAAAAGATAAGGAGGTGGTAAGGGAGCTGGAACTCATTTGCAACGACTTTTCGGAAATGGTGGAAAAGGGTTATTACGGTGGCGCTTGTGAGGCTGATGTGAAATTTCATGAAAAAATGATCGAAAGTTCTGGCAATGATCGATTGATTTCTATGTATAAAAACAGCAATATCCCTTTGTTTCACATGAGATTAGGTGCTGTGATGGATCAAATGGAAGACTATCAGGACACAGACAGGGAACACCGAGAAATAGTGAAAGGTCTAGCTACAGATAATTGGGAACTTTCGCATTCTTCATTGGTAAGGCATCTTTACCGGGGAGAGCAGGAAGCATTAGAGCTTGTAGAATTGGTTTAACACTTTGTCCGTCAAACGCTCCATCATGCTGAATTTATTTCAGCATCAGTTTTACATGTTAATTTTCAATAAGTTACCAGTGAAACTCAAGCTTAATTATCTAATTTAGATTGTAAGTTTTTGATAATCAATTTAAAAATATGAAAGAGGGATCGTTAAATGATCCCTCTTTTTTTTGTCTGGAGCTGAACCAATATTCCGTTTTCAGCTTCCGTTATTATCAATCCTTTTTTGCCAGAAGGATCTAAAGCGCAGTTGGTTGGGTTGTTGCCTGAAGAGCTAATTTCTTCCTTCAATACGCCATTTTTGTCCCAAACTTTCACTTTCCCAGATCCGTAAACCGCTACATATAAATTGCCATCTTCATCAAAAGCAATTCCATCGGGCCCAATTGAGCCTCCAGTTTCTGCGAATAATGTCTTGTTGCTAAGCTGCTTCGTATCAGTATTCCATTCAAATTTCCATATTTTCTGTGTCCCAGTTTCGGCAACAAATAATTGAGTTTGTTCTTGGTTTAGCACCAATCCGTTAGGATAATACATTCCTTCAAAAATTTTTGATAGTTTTTTATCAGCACTTAAGCAGCAGATATATCCTGTGCTATCTTCTAAGCTATCACCAGGGCAAGTAAATAATAAATTCCCGCTTCGATCAAAAGCTAAATCGTTAGGCATTTTTAGTGCGCTATTTTTATATTCATTAACTATTGTGCTGGTGGTTTGAGAAATGGGATCAAAGGTTCTAATACTGTTCTGCTTCGAATCGCAAAACCAAACCAAATCATTTTCGTCAATAGCTATTCCGTTAGGTGCGCCACCTACATTAAATCTTTTACAGTCGTTATCACTAATAAATACCAGATTTCCAGCGTCTTTCTCTACCAACCAAATATTGCCTATGCTATCAAAACAAGGGCCTTCGGGAAACTTTAAATCATCTAAAATTATCGACATAGAAAAAAAATATCTTTTTATTTAAATGTATACATAAAAATTGTAATTTAGTATACAATAATAATCATTTATGGGATACATGTTTTTAATTGTGTTCTTTTAAAAATAGTCAAATATTAATAACAACGAATAACGTTTTATGCAAGAGAATTTAAAATCTGCAGCCATTTTGCAGAACAATGAGCAGTGGATACCTGGAGGGGTTGTTTCTTTAAATAGAAAGACGGAACCTAATATTTGTTTTGTAAAAGGGCAAGGTAGTCGGGTGGTGGATGCTGATGGGAAAGAATATATCGATTATCAGGCTGGCTTTGCAGCTTCTTTCTTCGGGCATAACGATCAAGATATTAATGACGCGGTGAAGCGTACGCTTTCGGAAAGCCAAGTACTAATGGGCGCTGGCCCTACATTGCTAGAAGGTGCCTTCGCTAAAATGTTTTGCGAAAGTGTACCGAGTGCAGAAAGTATACAAATTACTACTACAGGTTCGGAAGCTACTTATCACGCTATCAGAATTGCAAGAGCGGTAACTAAGCGTGACCATATCATTGTAATGCAAGGTGGTTATAACGGCTGGCATAATGATGTGGCTTGTAATGTAATCAGTAGGTTAGAAGATGTTGGTGGTTACGTTAGTCCTGGAGAATATCCATTTGATTCGTTAAGTGCAGGGGTACCAAAAGCGCATAGCGACTTAGTGCACGTAGTCAACTACAACGATTTGGACAGCATCAACTATGTTTTAGAAAAATACGAAGTGGCATGTATTTTATTAGAGCCGCTTTTACAAAATATTGGTATCGTTAAACCACAAGCTGGTTATTTAGAAGGTTTACGTGAACTATCTGATAAAAACGGTTGCTTGCTAATTTTTGATGAAGTAAAAACTGGCTTCAGACATGCGTTGGGTGGCTATCAATCTATTTGTGGGGTAACTCCAGACTTATCTACATTTGGTAAGGCAGTCGCAAACGGTTATCCGCTAGGTGTAATTGCCGGTAAGAAAAAATACATGGACTATTTCGTTCATCCTGATAAGGAAAACAGAGTTTTGATAGCCGGAACTTACAATGCTTTTCCGTTAACAACCGCCGCGGCTATTGCAACTTTAGAAAAATTAAAATCGCCTGTGCATAAGGTATATGAACACGTAGAGAAATTAGGTTCCGCTTTAGAGAAAGGTTATCAGGAAATATTTTCTAAATTAGACAGACCGGTATACGTTGCAAGGCAAGGTTCCGCATTTTGCGTATATTTTATGGACCACGAGCCAGTAAACTTTCATGATGTTTTGGTAAATCATGACTTTGATTTCGATGCTCGTTATCGTAAAGAACTGATTAAAAAAGGTGTATACAATTTTCCTGCGCCTATTAAGCAAGGAAGTATTTCTTTTGCGCATACCATGGAAGATATTGAGCAAACTTTAGAGGTAACAGCACAGGTTTTAAAACAAATATAACTGAGAAATGAAGATTACTGCAATTGAAACTTATGTGTGTAATGCACGTATGAGGAATTGGATTTTTGTTAAAGTAGTGACCGACCAACCAGGTTTATGGGGTTGGGGTGAAGCTACCTTAGAGTGGCATACCAAAAGTGTCGTTGGTGCTATCGAAGATATTTCTCAATTATTGATAGGCGAAGACCCTAGAAGAGTTGAGTACCTGTGGCAAATGATGTACCGCCAGCATTTTTGGCATGGTAACGGCATTGTGCGTGGTACAGCTATCAGCGGTATCGATATCGCCCTTTGGGATATTGTAGGCAAAATTCATAATGTACCTTGCCACGAACTTTGGGGAGGCAGGGTAAGAGACCATATTCGCTTATACTGTCATTTAGGTGGCGGTAAAATGGAAGATTTTTACGAAACTGCTCCTGGAGATGCTAAACGTTTTGGCGAATTGGCTCAAGCTGCAGTGGAGGAAGGTTTTACAGCGTTCAAATCTATGGCGGTGCCAGAAACAATGCCGTTGGAAGGTTTGCGGCCCGTTAAATATGCAGAAGCTTGTGTAGCAGCCATGAGAGATGCTGTTGGCGATGATATCGACATTATGGTAGATTGCCATGCCCGTCCTAGCCCTAGAATGGGGATGCTGTTCGCCAAAGCTCTGGAACCTTATGGCTTGTACTTTTTTGAAGAACCTTGCTGGCCAGAAACCATGGAAGACATTGCTTTAATTCAGCGTGCGGTGCAAACGCCAATTGCTTCTGGTGAGCGTTTGGTAGGTGTGCATGCTTTTAGAGAATTGTTAGAAAAACGTGCTGTAAGTGTAATTCAGCCAGATATTACCCACTGTGGCGGTTTAAGCGAAGCCCGTAAAATTGGTGCTTTGGCCGAAGCTTATCGTGTTTCTATCGCTCCGCACAACCCACAAGGGCCAGTAAGTACGGCTGCTTCAATTGAATTAGGTTTTGCTACGCCTTCTTACATCATCTGTGAAAGTGTACATAAAGATGTAGAGTGGAGAGAAGATGTGGTTTCTGAAGGTTTTACTGTTCAGAAAGAGGGCAGGCTTGTATTGCCTAATGGCCGACCAGGCTTGGGTATCGAGATTAACGAAGAGGAGGTTAAAAAGCATCCTTTTCAGCAAGAAGTTTTGCAGAGAACATTTTATAAAGATGGTAGCGTAGGCGACTGGTAATCACAAAATATGCAGGAATTGAAAGATAAGGTAGTTATTATTAGTGGCGCATTGGGCGATATTGGTTTGGCCATAGCCACTGCTTATTTAAAAGCAAAGGCTATTGTGGTGTTAAGCGATATTGTGCCTTTTGATAAAGCGGGAGATAAACTGCTTTTGTTAAAAGATTACAATGGTAATTTTGAATACAAATGTCTAAACGTTTCTGATTATAAGGAGGTAGAAATTTTTATCAACGAAGTTGAAGCTAAATATGGTCACATAGACCACTGCATTTCTAACGCTGCTAGAGTAACTATCAAAGATTTTAAAACTTTAAGTCCGGAAGAATGGTCTACAGAAATGCGTGTAAACGTAGATGGTGCTTTCTATTTTGCCAATTTCGCTGCGAAAAGTATGTTGCAAAAGCAAGTTAAGGGAAGCATTCTATTCTTGGGAAGTTGGGCTGCACATGCGGTTCATCAAAATTTACCAGCTTATAGTGTTTCCAAATCCGCTGTGCGTATGATTAACCAAACCATGGCGCTAGAGTATGCTGCAAATGGCATCAGAGTTAATGAAATAGCACCTGGTTATGTAAATGCAGGCTTAAGTAAAACCGTGTGGAGCGAATTGCCAGAGCAGAAATCTATTTCACAAACTAAAGTGCCTTTAGGCAAAATTATGGAAGCCGATGAGGTAGCTGCACAAGTGTTGTGGCTAAACTCAAGCCAATGCCAGCACGTCACAGGTTCTACTTTTTTAATGGATGGCGGATTATCGCTGCTTAGACCTTAATCTATCGCAATTAATATGGCTACTGTATCACCAAACTCAGTTACTTCGTTAAAATTTCAAATTATTGAGGCAGATATTACGCCTCCGAAAGGAATTTATTCGAGAAATTGGGGCGCTGCTAAGTTTGATGTGGCTTCGGGTGTACATAAGCCATTATTCTTATCGTGTTTAGTTACACAAAGTGATGACGGGACTTTAGGTGCAATTATAGCTGCCGATTTAGGTTGGTGGAAAAACAATGATGATGAACGCAATTTAAGAACTGCAATCATCAAAGCATGTGGATTGAAAGAAGAGCAGTTGTTGTTTTGTCTGTCACACACCCATGCTGGGCCAAGCATTTGTTCTAACGATAAAGACCAAAATGGCGGCGAACATATCATTCCATATCTGGAGTTTTTGAAGAAAACAGCCATCGAGAGCATCAATAAAGCAAAAGGAAATCTAGTAGACGGCTTTTTGTCTTGGGAGCACGGCTGTTGTGATTTGGCCACTAAAAGAGATTTGAACTTCGGTGGAGAATATTTGATAGGTTACGACCCATCTGCAAATGCTGACCAAACACTTTTAGTTGGAAGATTAAGTAATACTGATGGAGAACTGAAAGCGATAATTTGCAACTACGCTTGTCATCCAACTACGTTTGCTCACGAAAATACGCTCATTTCTCCAGATTATGTGGGAGCAATGCGTGAACTGATTGCTGAAAAACTAAACGTGCCGACTGTGTTTTTGCAAGGAGCATCCGGAGATTTGGCACCCCAAAAACAATACGTTAAAGAGCCAGAAGTAGTAGATGCCAATGGTAGAAAATTGGGTTATGCTATTTTGGCTACTCTAGAAAATACATCGCCTGTTGGCAAAAAATGGACTTTTGACCACGCCTTGCAGTCTGGTGCGCCTTTGGCTATTTATGCCGAAAAAGAGATTGTTCCTAGCCAGGTTTTTAGGCAAATAAAATTTGAAGTAAGTATTCCTTACAAACAGTTAGACAGTATCGAAAAAATTGAGCAAGAGTTTAATGCTTGCGAAGATAGGGTAATGAAAGACCGTTTGTGGCGAAAATTAAACACCCGCAAATCTATCGGTAACCAAACTCATGCGGTATTGCCAGTATGGATTTGGCAATTTGGCGATGCATTTGTGGTAGCGCAAGCCAACGAAGTTTATGCTATAGGGCAAGAGCTAATTAGAGCACATTTTAAAGATAGGTCTATCGCTTTTATAAACATCGCCAATGGCTATTTAGGTTATTTGCCGCCACAAGATTTGTATGGAAAAGACATTTATGCGGTATGGCAAACGCCTTTCGAAAAAGGCGGATTAGAACTGCTGATTGCTGAAATAATTGCAAAAATAGAACAGCTAACAACAACCTCGTAAAACAACCAAAACCTAAAACCAAACAACCTGAAATGAAACTTGAAATAATTGATATCGCAATTTTTGCCATTTATATCATAGGTATAGTTGCGTTGGGATTGTATGCTTCCAAGCAAAGTTCCAAGTCAAAAAGAGATTATTTCCTAGCGGGAGATAAATTACCTTGGTGGATGATTGGAGGAAGTATCATCGCTGCCAATATCAGTAGTCACCACTTAGTTGGCGCAATGGGTGCAGCTTACGATAGAGGCTTCGTAGCTATTACTTTAGAATGGGGCGCAATACTGATTGGTTTCAATGCTTTGTTGTGGATTTTCCTTCCTTTCTATATCAGAAATGGATTTTACACCGTTCCCGAATATTTGGAGAAGCGTTTCGGAACTTCTACCCGTGTATTATATGCCGTGCTGATTTTATTTACTTACATCTTCGTAGAGATTGGTGCGGTACTTTATTTAGGTGGTTTAACGCTTCACGCTCTTTTCGATATCCCAATTTTCTATAGCATCATCGGCATGGCTTTGTTAACGGGCTTGTATACTGTTTTAGGTGGGTTAAAAGCAGTAATATGGACTGAAATGGTACAATTGGTGATATTAGTACTGGGAGGTTTGGTGCTTACTTTCGCCACTATTGATAAAGCTGGTGGTTTTGGGGCTATTGTAGAATCTTCGAAAGATTGGAAGATGTTCTATCCAGCCAGTGACCCAGATTTTCCATGGACGATGTATTTAGGTGGTTTGTTGTGTATCAGTGTATTTTACTGCGCTACAAACCAGTTTATTGTACAACGTGTTTTGGCTGCAAAAAACGAATGGCATGGACGTATGGGTGTAATCTTCGGCGATTATCTAAAGTTTTTTGTGCCGCTAATTATCACCATTCCTGCTTTGGTGGCACCAGCATTTTTGCCAGCTTTAGAACAGCCCGATTTGCTTTTCTCAACCTTAGTTAAAACCTTATTGCCAAGCGGATTGATAGGTTTGGTAATGGCGGGGTTGATTTCTGCAATCATGTCGCATATTTCCGGAGCTATTAACTCTTGTACCACCATTTTAACGGTAGATGTTTATAGCGAGTATATCAATAAAAATGCTACAGATGAACAAGCCATCCGTTTCGGCAAAAGGTCTGGCGTAGCGATTATCTTTTTCGGGATTTGTAGTGCTGTGTTGCTATTAAGTTATTCCGAAAAGCCAATATTTCTTTATTTAATGAACTTATATGGTTTGTTTACGCCAGGTATCGCTACCATGTTTTTGATGGGTGTTTTCTGGAAAAAGACAAAATCTCAAGGCGCTTTGGCAGCAGGACTTTTAACCATTCCGTTATCTTTAATTATGGAGTTTTCTTTCCCAGATATGCCGTTCTTTAACCGTACCGGAATTGTGTTTTGGACTTGTATGGTAGTTTGTGCTGTAGTAAGTTTGTTGTTTAAACCAAAAGAAGGTCTAGAATTAGATAACTTGGTCATCAATTATGGAAAAGGTGGTGGTGCGTTAGCTAATCAATCTCCATCTTATAAAGGATTAAAAAATCCAACTTTGTGGTGGGCAATTATTACGGCTGCAGTATTGTACTTTTACGTTAGATATTTTTAGCAATTATGGGCGAGGTTTCTCAAGAAATTATTCAATTATCAAAAGCGGTGCATGAAGATGTTATAGTTTATAGAAGACATTTACATCAAAATCCCGAATTGTCTTTTCAAGAATATGAAACCTCTAAATTCATCAAAACTCAACTTGAAAAATTGGCAATTCCCTACGAGGAGGTTGCAAATACCGGAGTTGTTGGCGTAATTGAAGGAGCAAAATCGCCCAATGGAAAAACCATTGTTTTAAGAGCTGATATTGATGCATTGCCCATTAAAGAGGAAAATGAAACTTCATTTGTTTCTCAAAAAGAAGGTTTAATGCATGCCTGTGGACACGATTTTCACACTGCGAACTTGTTGGGCGTAGCAAGAATACTTCAACAGTTAACACATACATTTTCGGGAAAGGTATTGCTTTTGTTTCAACCTGCAGAAGAAAGAGTTCCTGGCGGTGCAAAGGCGGTAATCGCATCTGGAATTTTAGAGAAATTGGGCGGTACAATCTCGGCGGTCTTTGGGCTACATGTTAGTCCACGCTTAGATACTGGACAGATTGGACTTTGTGCTGGTCGTTTCATGGCTTCGGCAGATGAGTTCTATTTAAAAATAAACGGAAGTGGTGGCCATGCTGCTGAGCCAAATAGGGCAGTAGATACCATTATGGTTGCTGCACAATTGCTGACTAGCTTACAACAAGTGGTGAGTAGAAAGGCAAATCCGCTAATGCCAAGTGTGCTAACTTTTGGTAAGATTATAGGGAATGGCGCTGCCAATGTAATTCCAGACCATGTTTGGCTAGAAGGTACTTTTAGAACCATGGATGAGGAATGGCGCAAACAAGCATTAAAGCACTTTGAAGAAATTGTTTACGGTACTGTAAAAATGTTAGGTGCAACAGCAGAACTGGAAATTAAACATGGCTATCCAATGCTCATAAACGATGATGCTTTGAGCAAGTATTTCAAGTCTTCTATTATTAATCACTTTGGCGCTGCACATTTAGAAGACGTACCGCAATGGATGGCAGCAGAAGATTTTGCCTATTATTCGCATAAATATCCTTCTGTTTTCTTTTTAGTAGGGATAAAAAATGAGCAGCAACGAGTGCAATATGGACTTCATAACGCCAAGTTCGATTTAGATGAACAGGCTTTTTTAACTGCGATGCAAGCAATGACTGTTGGTTGTCTTGATTTTTTGGAGGAAGCGAATGGATAGAAGAAAGTTTGTAGTTTCCGCTGGAACTTTAAGTTTAGCTTCCATGGTTTACGGTTCAGAGAGTTTAGCTCAATCAACACAAAAAAAACGCATTGGAATAGTTGGATTGGACTCTTCCCATGCCATTGCTTTTACCAAAGAATTAAATGCAAATATCGAAAATGACGGCTACAAAGGTTATCAAGTAGTTGCAGCTTATCCAATGGGAAGTCCAGGCATTCCGTTAAATGCACAGCGTATCCCAAAGTTTACTGAAGATATTAAAAAGCTGGGTGTAGAGGTTGTATCCAGCCTGGAAAAATTGCTTAAAAAAGTAGATTTAGTGTTGTTGGAAACCAACGATGGCAATAAACATCTGGAACAAGCAGAAATCATACTTAAAGCCAAAAAGCCTTTGTTTATTGATAAACCTATTGCAAACAGCTACGAGGATGCTTTGAAGATATTTGAATTGTCTGACAAGTACAAAACTCCAATATTTTCAACCAGTTCGCTGAGATATATTTCTGGTATTGGAGAAATAGACAAGAAAACGGTTTTGGGTGCTGATGTCTATTCGCCTGCTTACACCGAGCCTTCGCACAAAGATTTGTATTGGTACGGTATACATGGAGTTGAGATGCTGTTTACGCTGCTTGGACCAGAATGTTTAAGTGTGCAAACACAGCACTTTGAAGATTTCGATATCTATACAGGTGAATGGGCTAATGGAAAGGTAGGGACGTTGAGAGGAATTAGAAAAGGAGCAGACGGCTTTGGCGGTACAGTATTTATGCAGGATAAGGTGGTTCAGCTAGGAAGCTTTCAAGGTTACAATCCTTTGCTTAAACAGATTGTTTCCTTTTTCGAAACAGGCGTAATACCAGTTAAACAAGAAGAAACTTTAGCCATCTGTAAATTTATAGATGCTGCCTATCAAAGTAAAATAGATGGAGGCATTAAAGTGCTTTTGAATAATTAGAGATATTTATCAATCAGCTAGTCGAAAAAAGCTAGCTTTTAATAGAAACATAACACATGAAATTAATTCGTCACGGAAATTTGGGACAAGAAAAAATTGGTGTCCAAATTGATGCTAAATATTATGACCTTTCGGCTTTTGGAGAAGATTATAATGAGCAATTTTTTGAGAATAACGGAATTGAACGTTTAACTAAATACATCAACGAGAATAAAAATCAGTTGAAAGAAATTTCTGCAGATAGTAGGCTAGGCGCTCCAATTGCCCGTCCCTCTAAAATTGTGTGCATTGGCTTAAACTACTTGGATCATGCCAATGAAACAGGAGCTGCTATTCCTAAAGAACCTATTATTTTCTTCAAATCAACTACTTCTGTTGTTGGCCCGTTTGACAATATCATGTTGCCAAAAGATTCTGAGAAAACCGATTGGGAAGTGGAATTTGGTGTGGTAATTGGTAAAACTGCTAGATATATAGAGGAGGCCAACGCATTGGAACATGTAGCAGGTTATGTGCTTATCAACGATGTTTCAGAGCGTGAATTCCAATTAGAAAGAGGTGGTACTTGGGATAAGGGAAAAGGATGTGATACTTTTGCGCCAATGGGCCCGTATTTGGTAACTAGAGATGAAATGCCTGATATTTCTAACGTAGCTCTATGGCTGTCGGTAAATGGAGAAATGCACCAGGATGGCAATACGAAAAACTTGATTTTTTCAGTACCGGAGCTGATCGCTTACGTATCTAAATTCATGACTTTGTTACCCGGAGATGTAATTTCTACAGGAACTCCAGCTGGTGTTGGTTTAGGTTATAAACCGCCAGTTTATTTAAAAGCTGGTGATGTAGTAGAGCTAGGAGCAGATGGTTTAGGCGTTTCTAGACAAACAGTAGTGTCGTTTAGTTAATTGGATAAAATTCAGTGATTCGAATATCAATTCTTGTTGTTTTGAATCACTGAAAATTCTTACATTTTACAGCATAAAAAAATCCCTCAGTTTTGTAACTAAGGGATTTTTTTGTACTGAAGGCGGGAATCGAACCCGCACGCCTGTTGAGGGCACAGGATTTTAAGTCCTGCGTGTCTACCAGTTCCACCACTTCAGCAAGCAATAAATGCTTTTTAAAATTAAATGCCTCCTGGTAGGAAGGCATCTAGAGCGAAAGACGAGATTCGAACTCGCGACCCCGACCTTGGCAAGGTCGTGCTCTACCAACTGAGCTACTTTCGCATTGTTGATATCATCCGATATCTTTAAAACTGCTGGGCTTTTAAATAATTCCCTTTCGT
Organism: Pedobacter sp.; assembly: GCF_031119335.1. Lineage (GTDB taxonomy): Bacteria > Bacteroidota > Bacteroidia > Sphingobacteriales > Sphingobacteriaceae > Pedobacter. Next base: position 50,306 of record NZ_JAVHXT010000012.1, on the reverse strand, counting down.
TTTGGTGATGCAAATATACGCACATTTATATTTCTGTCAAGAAATATTTAATAAAAATTTAACATCTTAATCTAAGTCCTTGTTTTTCATATTTATAATTTTTATTCAATGGAAATGAAGCTATCATGATTTCATAATTAAGCCGTGTTTCCACAAAAAAAATCATGATGGTTTCAGTAAAATAAAAATTAAATCTTTTTCATAGCCTTTGCTATAAAGATAATTTACCAGCTTGAATTGCCGTTTAATGGCATTCTTTTCCTTTTCTACCTGTTGCTTTTTTTCGAATAAAGCTTTTAATGTCTCGAAATACTCATCACCATCAATGCTACTCAGTGCTTTTTTTATAATAGGCTCAGGAACTCTTTTTAGTTTCAAGCCCTGCTTAATTTTGATCTTGCCCCACTTTTTAATTTTAAATTTGCCAGATACATAAGCCAATGCAAATCTCTCTTCATTAAGGAAATTCTCCGAGATGAGCGTAGAAATAATCTCTTCTATTTCTGTAGGCTTCATTTGCCATTCGTACAGTTTGTCCCTTACTTCTTGCTGCGATCTTTCCTGATAAGCACACCAATTCGCTGCCTTTTGTAAGGCTGTCTTTTTATCGTAATTATATTTCTTTTCTTTCTCGATAGTCATCCGTTGATTATACTTAAGCGATTACTAATGATCTCGGCGCTAGCTTGGTTTATTGTGTTTATATTTGTTGAATGTTATAGATTATTCACTACAGTTCATAAATATTTGCTGAAATTCGTAAAAAAATATCATTAAGCCATCATTGTCATGTCGAAAGCTACTAACTACACTGTTGAACAAATTGCTGAAATTGTTGGAGGAGAAGGCTATTTCCACGATAGAACGGCAGCAGTGAAAAGTTTAGTGACCGATAGCCGTACATTGAGCGATAGTCCCCATGCCTTGTTTTTTGCAATTAAAGCACAACGCGATGGGCATCAATTTATCAGCAGCGCTTATCAAAATGGCATTAGAAACTTTGTGTTTTCTAATGAAATGGATATTGAAAACTACCCAGAAGCAAATTGGATTAAAGTAGATGATGTGCTTTTAGCTCTGCAGAAGCTTGCTTCCCATCATAGAAAAATACATCGTTTAGATGTGATAGGGATTACAGGTAGCAACGGCAAAACTATTGTTAAAGAATGGTTGTATCAGTTGCTTTCTACAGATTACCATGTGGTACGCAGCCCCAAGAGTTACAATTCTCAAATAGGCGTTCCGCTTTCCATTTGGCAAATAAATGAACATCATAACTTAGGCATTTTCGAAGCAGGGGTTTCTGCACCGAATGAAATGGAAAAATTGGCAAAAATTATCCAGCCTACTATTGGAGTGTTGACCAATATAAGAGAAGCGCATGACGAAGGTTTTGAAAATAAAGCAGCAAAACTGAAAGAGAAACTCAAGCTTTTCAGCGAAGTTGATACGTTTATCTATGCTCCCGAGCACATTGTAGCAGAGGTGCCACTGCCTGGCAAAAAGCATTTTACATGGAGTTTCATCGGTAAAGCCGATTTACAAATCGTTGATGTACAATTTAAAGGGACTACTGCCGAAATCAAAGCAATTTATAAAGATGAAGGCACTAGTGTTACCGTACCTTTCAGCGATGCGGCTGCCGTTGAAAATATAGTTATCTGTTGGGCAACTTTATTGTCGATGGGTTACAAGGTAGATGAAGTTGCTTCACGATTGTCGCGTTTACTTAGGGTAGGGATGCGCTTACAGCTATTAAATGCTATTGATCACTGCTCGTTGATAGATGACAGTTATAGTGCCGACATTTCCTCTCTAGGCATTGCTTTAGATTTTCTTAATCAGCAAAACCAACATCCCAAGCGAACTTTAGTGTTGTCTGATTTGCAAGAAACAGGTAAAACGGCAGCAGAATTATATAAGGAAATTTCGCTTTTGCTAAAGCAGAAAAAAATACATCGCTTAATTGGGGTTGGCGAGAACATTTCAGCTCATGCTCATCTTTTTAACTTAGAAAAATTTTTTTTTGAAGATACGGAAGATTTCTTATCTCATGTAGCTCAACTGAACTTTAATAACGAAACTATTTTAGTTAAAGGGGCACGTAGATTTGGCTTTGAACGAATTATCAAACGTTTAGAGCAGAAAGTACATGACACCGTATTAGAAGTTAACCTTAATTCCTTGTTGTCTAATCTGCAGTTCTATAAATCGAAATTGGCAGCTGGAGTAAAAACGATGGCGATGGTGAAAGCCTTTTCTTATGGTAGTGGAAGTTTCGAAATCGCTAATCTGCTACAATACCACAAAGTGGATTATCTGGCAGTGGCTTATGCCGATGAAGGCATCGCTCTGCGCAAAGCTGGTATTACGTTGCCTATTATGGTGATGAGTCCAGAACCCTCTGCATTTGATGCCATGTTGAGATACAAATTGGAACCAGAAATCTACAGTTTGGAGGTTTTGCAGAGCTTGCTGCACTTTCTTCCCACCGATGCTCTTGATTTTCCTATCCATTTGAAGTTAGACACTGGAATGCACAGATTGGGATTTGAGCTTGAGCAAATAAGTGAGCTAACATCTTTGCTTTCCGTTCATCAGCAGTTAAAAGTGGTTTCTGTTTTTACACACCTTGTGGCTGCAGACGATGAGCAACACGATGATTTTACAGAAACCCAAGTAGCTATCTTTTCAGAAATGTACAAGAAGCTAACGGACGCGTTGGGGTATGAGCCACTAAAGCATGTTTTAAATACATCAGGCATTACACGTTGGCAAAAATACCATTTTGATATGGTGCGTATTGGCATAGGACTTTATGGTTTTGATGCTGCGCTGCCTCATAACGAAGGGTTGCAAACCGTAGCTGCGCTAAAAACAACCGTATCACAAATTAAAACGCTTGCTGCAAAGGAAACTGTAGGCTACGGTCGTAAAGGTAGTTTGCCAGATGGTGGTAAAATAGCGACGGTAAAAATTGGTTACGCCGATGGTTACAGCAGGGCATTCGGTAACGGGATAGGCAAAATGTTGATTAACGGAAAATTAGCTCCAACGGTGGGTTCAATTTGTATGGATATGTGTATGTTAGATGTAACAGATATAGAAGTTGAGGTAGGGGATGAAGTTATTGTTTTCGGTCAAAATCCTAGCATAGTCGATTTAGCGGCGGAAATTAATACCATCCCTTACGAGATTTTAACCAACGTTTCACAACGTGTAAAGCGGGTTTATTATTACGAATAACATCATTAGTATTAACTTATTAAGTCTAAATCTTTCAGCTTTGGTCTTTATCCTTTAGTCTTTCTCCCTTTAGTCTTTCTCCTTTAGTCTTTATTCCCAAATTAAAGTTAATTTTGTGGTATGAATAAGATTGGAAAAGCGCTGTTAAATTATTTAATTAAAGGTTTGCTAATTGTAATGCCCATTGCCCTAAGTATTTTTATTGTGGTTTGGGCAGTAAGTACGGTAGACAGTTGGTTAAACATCAACAATATTTTAGGGGTAGATCCAAATACAGGTGCCAGTCGTAACATTCCAGGTTTAGGTTTGGTGTTGGTATTGGCTATTATCTTGTTGGCAGGCATTTTTGTAACTTATTTCGTAACGGAACCAATGTACAATTGGTTTAGGCGTTGGCTCAACAAATTACCGTTGTTCAATTTTATTTATACCTCTATTAAAGACTTAACAGAAGCTTTTGTTGGCGATGAAAAGAAATTTAACCACCCGGTGCTAGTAGAAACCGAAGGAGATATGAAGCGCATTGGTTTTTTAACGCAAAATGATTTGAGCAAGCTAGATTTACCGGGCGAAGCGATCGTTTATTTCCCCTTCTCATACTCGTTTGCAGGCCAAATCTATATTGTGAAAAAGGAAAAAATAAAACCTTTGAACATGAGTGCTGCCGATGCTATGAAGTTAGTGGTTAGTGGAGGTGTGACTCAGATTTAAACACCACGCAATGCCACCATGATGGCAACAAATACTATAAAGGTCACCAGTATACGAGAAAAGAATTCCTTTACATATAGTCCCGCAAGTAAAGCCAGTTCGTTATCTAAATTGTTGCCTATAATCATTCCAGTGCCAGATGAAGCCTTGAAATTCAATTGAGTGTCTTGGTAGTTGGTCAAATTCCAGCTGCTTAACCAACTATTGCTGTAATTCCAGGATAGCGGCGCTTGTCCTTTAAGGTTAATCACAGCCCTAAACTGCCACATGTGGAAAGTAATATGGCCTAATTCCTCCTGGTTATCGCCGTAAATGGTACTTACAATGCTTGAAAAACCTTTACATCTGAAATGGTAGTTCTTTTGCGACATGATTCCAAAAGCGTGATTATTCCACGTTTCGAAAATAAGGTTGCCGCAAATCTGTCCATTGCAAAAAATCTGATAAGAACTATCAAAAATGCCTTTGGTCCATGTTACTACTTTTTCCATGATAGTTTTTCTTTTTAGATAAATTGAAACCCTATTCGTTACATTTAAAATTTTATAGTAAGCGTTAGTTGACTTTGATATTACAGAACGTACTCAAATTGATGTTGTTTGTTAAAAATTCAGAAAAGCCTATTGTTTGCTACTATCTTCCGAAAGTCTCGTTTTTCGTTACTCCCGATGAAAAATCGGGATCCACTGCAACCGGGTTTAGGTGGCACTTGCTGTGCAACAAACTTCGCTACTTTTCCTGCAAATGCTTACTCGAATTGATTAAGGTAATCAGCTGGGTTATGCTTCCTGTCATCCCGAGTCGAGGGATCTGCTAATCATAACGTTATTGGGATGTTTATTTATTAGATCCTTCGCTGCGCTCTGGATGACAGGGCGGCGTGATAAGTGCGTTATATTATTTCTGCGTATTGAGGGAAAAAAAATTAAGTGTTTAGTGTCGAATAATGTTAAATAGCCCGGATTGAAACGGAAATACTTTTTGTTGAGAAATCGAAAATAGTAGCGCTTGTGTTGGTTTAAGCAGATGCGTTCGTATAAAGAGAAAGCTGACAAAAAGATTAGAGTGTAAAGCCGGACTACCGAAAATAGCTATACTAAACCTACGCTTCTAAAAACAAAAAAGGAGCGTAAGCAAAAACTTACACTCCACGTTAATTGAGTTGGGTATTGTATTAGAAGTTCGGTTTTAGTACATATTTATCGTAGAACCTAAAGATGTGCTCTGCAGCCTCCTCGGCGGTATCTACCAACCTAAATAAGTTCAAATCTTCGGCATGAATGTTATGCTCTTTCTCTAACATCGTGTTTTTGATCCAGTCTACCAAGCCGCCCCAATAATCGGTACCTACCAATACAATTGGGAAACGGGCAATTTTGCCGGTTTGGATTAAAGTCAATGCTTCGAAAAGCTCGTCCATTGTACCCATACCGCCCGGTAATACAATAAAACCTTGCGAGTATTTCATAAACATTACTTTACGTACAAAGAAATAATCGAAAGTGAGCAAACGACTAGGTTCTATGTATTTATTGTGGAACTGCTCAAAAGGCAAATCGATATTTAAACCTACAGATTTACCTCCGTTTAAATGCGCTCCCTTATTACCAGCCTCCATAATACCCGGGCCGCCACCTGTAATTACACCGTAGCCGCGTTCGGTTAGCAACTGACCGCATTGTACAGCTAATTGGTAATATGGATTGGTTTCTGCCGTTCTGGCCGAACCGAAAATACTTACACAAGGACCAATTTTCGAAAGTTTCTCAAATCCATCCACAAACTCGGCCATGATTTTAAAAATCTGCCAGCTATCTGTTACTTTAATTTCTTGCCAATCTTTGTTGGCAAATGCACTTCTTATCTTCTCTTCACTGTTCATAGACTAATATTATGGTTAAAATCTAGTTTGCTGATCTGTTTTATTGCTGATCAGCATTAAGCCCATAAAAGTAATGAATCCATTTATTAAAATTAGCTCTACGCTAAAAACATATCCGCCAAGTAGTTTTTGTGCATTTGTAGCGAATAGATAGCATAAAAATGGTGAAATGATACAAACAATTGGCACTAATTTATCGTGTAAACCACGTGATTTTACAAACAAGCCAAATGAGTAAAGTCCTAGTAATGGCCCATAAGTGTAAGATGCAATTAGGAAAATTAAGCTCACTACAGAGGCGCTGTTTAAAGCATTAATAAATAAAATTACAATGAACAATAGTAGTGAAAAACCTAAGTGTACCATGTGTCTTTTTCTAATGGCTCCTGGTTTATCTGCGTTTTCTTTTTTGCCCATTCCTAAAAAATCTACACAGAATGATGTCGTTAATGCGGTTAAAGCACTATCTGTTGTAGCAAACGTAGCTGCGGTTAAACCCAACATAAAAACAGCGGCTGGTATAGTTGCCAAGTGGTTTAGCGCTATTGTAGGAAATAAAAGATCGGTTCTTGGTTTTCCTGTCACTAGGTCTTGAGGAATATCGATACCATTTTTTGCAGCAAAAATATAAAGTAGCGCACCAACACTTAAGAAAAAGATGTTAAGCACTACGAAGATACCGGTAAAGGTAAACATGTTTTTTTGTGCTTCTCCAATGGTTTTCATACTCAAGTTCTTCTGCATTAAATCTTGGTCTAAACCTGTCATGGCAATGGTTACGAAAATACCACCTATGAATTGCTTAGAGAAGTGGAACTTGCTAGAAATAAAATCTTCGTAGAAGAAAACTTTTGAATAACTGCTATTCTTGATGGTTTCAAATGCTTGTCCGATAGTTAGGTTTAAACTGTCTGTTACGAAGTAAATGGTTAAAAATACAGATAGTACCAAGAAGAAAGTTTGTAGGGTATCGGTAATGATGATGGTTTTTAAGCCACCTTTAAAGGTGTAAGACCATATTAAACCTAAAGATATTAACACCGTTGCCCAGAAAGGAACGCCGTAAGAATCGAATATAAATCTTTGTAATACAAGTACTACTAGATATAATCTCGCTGCCGAGCCTAAAGTACGGCTTAGCAAAAAGATAGAAGCAGCGGTTTTGTAGCTGTAGTGCCCTAAACGTTGTTCTATGTAACTATAGATAGATGTCAGGTTCATTCTATAGTATAAAGGCAGAAGCACTGTTGCGATAATGATAAAGCCTACAGCATTTCCTAGCACGAACTGGAAATACTGGAACTGATTTCCTGCAGGAGCACCAACTTCACCAGGTACAGAAATAAAAGTTACCCCAGATAGTGCAGTACCGATCATCCCGAAAGCTACCAAGTACCACTTAGAATTCTTGTTGGCTAAGAAGAATGTAGAGTTATCTGATGAATTTTTTGATGTCGCAAATGCGATTGTAATTAAGAGGCCGAAGTAGCCTATTAAAAAACATAACAATAGTGTAGAACTCATATATAATTTGATTTGTTGCTAAAAGTAGCAAAAACTTGCTAAAACTTGCAACTTGGTTTTTAAAATCAGCAAAAGTTAGTAAAAATAAATGGAGTTGATAATTAGTAGTTAATATACAGCTTACGTAGGGTAAAATTATTTTGTAAAATATATCTATCAGAGATAAATAATCTGTGCATCTGTGGCAAATAACTAATAAATTTGCATCATGAATTTTTCTTCAAAGTTGCTCGAAGATGCAGTAAGCGAGTTTGGTAAGTTGCCTGGTATTGGACAAAAAACGGCTTTGCGTTTGGTTTTACATCTTTTAAATAAAGAGCAGGCCGAGGTGGCTAACTTTGGAAATACTTTAATAAAACTGAAAAATGAAATCAAAAATTGCGTGGTTTGCCATAATATTTCTGATTTTGAAACCTGTAGTATTTGTGCTGCCGTTAAAAGGGAAAAAGATGTGATTTGTGTGGTAGAAGATACAAGAGATGTGATGGCGATAGAAAATACGAACCAGTATTTTGGCGTTTATCATGTGTTAGGTGGCTTAATTTCTCCTATGGATGGCGTTGGTCCATCAGATTTGAATATAGAAACTTTGGTAGAACGTGTAAGAACAACCGAAGTGCGTGAGATTATTTTAGCTTTGAGTGCCAATATGGAAGGGGATACTACGTTGTTTTATCTCCACAAAAAACTGAAAGAGTTTAATATTCCCATTACTACCATAGCCAGAGGCATTGCTTTTGGTGGCGAGTTGGAATATGCTGATGAAATTACTTTGGGACGTTCTATCGTAACAAGAGTACCTTACGAACCATCTATGTTAAAATAGCTATCTTAATTTACCGAAAGAAGCATCTGAATTGAAAAACAAAAAGGAAACTGAAATTATGAGCTTGAAGAATAAAATTGTTGTAATTACAGGGGCATCATCTGGAATTGGTAGAGCTTTAGCAGAAGAAATGGCTAAAAGAGGAGCTGATTTGGTATTAGGTGCTCGTCAGTACGTTACGCTATGTGAAATTACCGCAGAATTACAAAAGAAGTATAAAGTTAAGGCATTGGCTATTCAAGCTGATGTAACAAAGGAAGAAGATTGCAAAGCCCTGATTGACCAAGCAACACTTACTTTTGGCAAGATAGATGTTTTAATTAACAATGCAGGATTATCTATGCGGGCTTTGTTTAAGGATGTAGATTTGACAGTGCTTAAAAACCTGATGGATGTAAACTTTTGGGGAACGGTTTATTGCACCAAACATGCTTTGCCAGAAATCCTTAAAACCGAGGGTAGCGTAGTCGCGGTTTCGTCTATTGCTGGTTATAGGGGCTTGCCGGGAAGAACAGGTTATTCTTCTTCTAAATTTGCTATGAATGGTTTTATGGAGTGTTTACGCACCGAACTATTAAAAACTGGCGTTCATGTAATGGTAGCTTGTCCGGGCTTTACCACTTCTAATATCCGCGTTGCGGCATTATCTCAAGATGGGCAGGCGCATGGCGAAACGAGTATGGAAGAGGGAAAGATGATGAGCGCCGAAGAGGTTGCAGTAAGAATTTGCGACGGCATTGAACAGCGTAAAAGAACCTTGATTATGACCCGACAAGGGAAGTTAGCTGTTTGGGTAAATAAGTTATTCCCAAAATTTGCAGATAAAAAGGTTTTCGAACTCTTCACGAAGGAGAAAAATCCACTAATTAAGTAATGAAGCAATACTTATACAAAACGCTCGCTTTTGTATTGCTGGGAGTAATCCTAAATATCTTTCTATGTGTTAATGTTTTTGCTCAGCAACTACCTAAAACACCAAAAAACAGTGACGATTATATCCGTATCATCAAATATTACCGTTATCTAAATCCTGATTCCGCCTTAATTTTTGTAAAACAAGGTCTGAAAATAGCAGAACAACAAGGTGATGATTTAGGGAAAGCAGCATTGCTAAATCAACACGGAATGATTGACGATAATGCAACGAGGTACCGAGAGTCGAGGGAAAAATATTTGCAGGCAGAAGCTATTTACCGAGAAAAAGGTGATGATGTTGGCTTGGCGGCAACTATAGTTAGATTGGGAGTAGTAGAAAAACGCAAGGGTAATTATGACAAAGCCCTAGCTTATTTCATGGAGGCACTAAATATCAGCGAAAAAAATAATCACAAATTGGGAATGTTAGAAGGTAGGGTAGTTTTTGCCGAAGCCTACTACAGTTTAGGTGAATATCAAAATGCCTTGAGCAACCTTCGAATTGCTGAAGAGATTGATAGACAAATTCCATTGTCTAATCTTTCTTTGAATATGTACATCAATTTTGGCTACGTATATACAAAGTTGGGAGAGTATGAGAAGGCGATTTCTTATGTCAATAATGGGCTTTCAAAAAGTAATAGAGTTGAGTTCAACGGTCTTAAAATAAGCTTGCTTAGGCAATTAGCTACCACCTATTTTATGCAAGGTAAAACCAAGGATGCCATAAAAGTTTATAGGCAAGCATTAAGTTTTACAAGAGAAATAAAAAATGTACTGCGAGAACAAACTACTTTGGTAGAACTTTCTGAGGTTTACGCAAAACAACAGCCAGATAGCGCATTATTTTTCCTTCTGCAATCATTAAAAATTGCTGAAAAACATAAAATGTACCGTCAGCAGATTACGGCTTTGGATAAGATAGGAGATCTTTATAAAACCAAAGGAAACTTGGCAAAAGCGCTTTTTTATATAGAGAAGCGCAGTGAACTTGCCGAGAAGGTATTCTATACCGATATGATGAAGCAGGTATCGAGTTTAGAAAGTGCTTATGAGCTAGAGAAGTCGAAGGCTCAACTTAACGAACTAACACTGAAAAATAGAGAACAGCAGATTTTTTACAACATTGTTCTTTTTGTAGCGATAGCAATTTTTATGGTGCTAGTAATTACCTTGGTTTATTATTTTAGGTCTAAACATCTTAATAAATTACTTAAAAAAGCTAACCTGGAGCTCGAAGAAAGCAATGAGATTAAAGATAAATTCTTTTCTATTATTGCGCATGATATACGTTCGCCCCTGGTATCTACTATCAGTATTTTGAGGCTGATTAATGATAAGGAACTTGATGAGAAAACGCAACATCAAATGGTGAATAAGCTAATGCTGCATTGCGATAGTAGTTTAGAAATTTTAGATAAGTTGTTAAAGTGGGGCCAAATGCAGATTAAAGGAGTGCGTTTAAATATCTCGGAATTTGACCCTCTGCCTAATATATTAAGGAATTTAGCTTTGTTCCAGGAAGCCGCTGCACAAAAAAACATAGCAATTAATGTGGATATTCCCGGTGATATTATGCTCCAGGCAGATGCCGATCACTTTGATTTTGTGATCAGAAATTTAACTGCAAATGCTATTAAATTCACTAATAGTAATGGTGAAGTGAGTTTGAAGGCAGAGGCTGTAGATAGAAATAAAATAAAATTTGAAGTGAGAGATAACGGTGTGGGGATTAGTCAAGCTCGTATAAAAAAACTGTTTGAATTGTCTGCAATGGGGACCAAAGGAACTAAATCTGAAGAGGGTACCAGCCTAGGATTAATTATCTGTAGGGAGTTTGTTGCAGCCAACGAAGGTGAGATGGAAGTGAGCAGTGAAGTAGGACAAGGCACTATATTTTCTTTTACTATGAAAGGTTTTTTAAAAAAGATTGCATAAAAAATTAAATCGCTGTTGCATTTGCAAAAAAACAATTACATATTTGCTAACAGAATGAGACAGGTAAACGTAAATACAATTTGGTGGTGGCATAACGCAATAGCGTGATGTAACCTTTTGTACGTTTATTTTTTTATAAGAATATTTTAAAAGGTTGCTGATGAGGCAACCTTTTTTGTTTAACAACCATGAAGCAGATACTTAACCATTTATTCGAGAATAAAACTTTTAGCAGAGCTGAAGCGCAAAAAATATTGACTTCTATAGCTTTGGGAGAGTTTAACCATTCGCAAATTGCTGCCTTTATTACGGCTTACGGAATGCGAAATATTACCGTAGAAGAGCTACAAGGTTTCCGCGATGCGATGTTGGAATTAGCTTTAAAAGTAGATTTTTCAGATTTTGAGCTGATAGACCTTTGTGGCACGGGTGGCGATGGTAAAGATACTTTCAATATTTCTACTTTAGCTTCTTTTGTGGTTGCAGGTGCCGGACATCAAGTAGCTAAACATGGTAACTATGGTGTTTCATCGGGCTGTGGTTCTAGCAACGTGATGGAATATTTGGGCTATACTTTTACTAACAATGAAAGTGAATTGAAGCGTAGTTTAGACAGAGCTGGTATTTGTTTCTTACATGCTCCTTTGTTTAACCCAGCGATGAAAACCGTAGCACCAATCCGCAGAGAATTGGGAGTGAAAACTTTCTTTAATATGTTAGGCCCAATGTGTAATCCGGCAAAGCCGAAGAACCAAATGGTAGGTGTGTTTAGCTTAGAATTAGCTCGTATTTATGCTTATCTGTATCAACAAACAGATAAAAATTATAGCATAGTTCATGCAGTAGATGGTTTTGATGAGGTTTCGCTAACCTGCGATTTTAAAACCTTTAGCAAAAGAGGGGAGGCTTTGGTAAAAGTTGCCGATTTGGGTTTTGAGCAATTGCAAGAAAATCAAATTCAAGGTGGGGATACGGTTGAATCATCTGCTAAAATATTTATGGATGTGTTAAATGGTAATGCTACCGATGCGCAAAATAATGTGGTGTTGTGTAACGCAGCTTTGGCTATCCAAACTATAAAATCGGATGCTAGCTTTGCAGATTGCTATTATGAAGCAGAAAATTCGTTGTTGAGTAAAAAGGCATTGGGTAGTTTTAAGAGTTTGGTAGGCGCCTAACTCGTCATTGCGAGGTACGAAGCAATCTTAAAGCGATAAAAAGATTGCTTCGTACCTCGCAATGACGGCAAGAAAAATAAAATGAAACAAAAAATTAAAGTTTGCGGAATGAAATATGCAGCCAATATCGCTGCCGTAGCAGAGTTACGTCCCGATTATTTGGGTTTCATTTTTTATGAAAAATCGCCAAGATACATTAGTGAAGTTTCTGCAGAATTGATTAAATACGTACCGCAAGAAATTAAAACGGTGGGTGTTTTTGTAAATGAGGATTTGGAAACGGTGAAAGCTTTAGTGCAAAAGCATTATTTAAAAGCAGTGCAATTACACGGGAATGAAAACGTTGATTTTTGCAAAGCGATGAAGCACACAGGAGTGGAAGTAATCAAAGCTTTTGGCGTTCATCCAGATTTTGATTTTAGCATTTTAGCAGCTTATGAACCAGCAGTAGATTATTTTTTGTTCGATACACAAACGCCTGCACACGGTGGTTCAGGCAAAGTTTTCGATTGGACATTACTTGAGAATTACAAATTATCCAAACCTTACTTTTTGAGTGGAGGAATAGATTTAAACCATGCTGAACAGATAAAATCCATAAACGATGAAAGATTGTACGCAGTTGATATCAATAGCAAGTTTGAAATGGAGCCGGGTTTGAAAGATGTAGATAAATTGAAAGAGTTTTTTAAAGAATTGAATTAAACAATTTCGTCATATCGACGAGGAACGAGGAGATATCTAACAAATAGCTAGATTTTACTGAGTAGCTGCTACGCGGTCTCGTCACTACGCTCACTCGAAATGACGGTAAGCATAAAAAAAATGAATTATTTTGTAGACGAAAGAGGTTATTATGGTGATTTTGGCGGTGCGTACATCCCCGAAATGCTATATCCAAACGTAGAAGAACTGCGTCAGAAATATCAAACAGTAATCGATGACGAGCAATTTCAGCAAGAGTTTAAAGCGTTGTTGAAAGATTATGTTGGTCGCCCGTCCCCATTGTATTTGGCAAAGAGATTGTCTGAAAAATACGGAGCAAATATCTTCCTTAAGAGAGAAGATTTAAATCATACCGGAGCACACAAAATTAATAATACCATTGGCCAGATTTTATTAGCAGAGAAACTAGGCAAAAAACGTATCATCGCCGAAACTGGTGCTGGGCAGCATGGTGTGGCAACTGCAACTGTTTGTGCTTTACGTGGTTTGGAATGTGTGGTTTACATGGGTGAGGTTGATATTAAGCGTCAGGCACCAAATGTAGCTAGGATGAAAATGTTAGGAGCAAAGGTGGTTCCCGCAACCTCGGGTAGTAAAACTTTAAAGGATGCTACTAACGAGGCCATGAGAGATTGGATTGCTAATCCGGTAGATACGCATTACATCATCGGTTCGGTGGTTGGTCCGCATCCTTATCCTGATATGGTAGCACAATTTCAGTCTATAATTTCTTTTGAAACCAAAAAGCAACTGAAAGAACAAACGGGCAGCGAACTAGCAGATTACGTGTTAGCTTGTGTGGGCGGTGGTAGCAATGCAATGGGTATGTTCTATCATTTTATTGATGATGAAAGTGTGAAATTAGTTGCGATTGAAGCAGCAGGTAAAGGCGTTAGCAGTGGATTTTCTGCTGCAACAACTACGCTAGGTAAAGAAGGTGTGTTGCACGGCAGTAGAAGTATCTTAATGCAAACTGAAGATGGTCAGGTGGTAGAACCGCATTCAGTTTCAGCTGGATTAGATTACCCTGGAATTGGCCCACAACATGCACATTTGTTTAAAACCGGTAGAGGATTGTACGCTTCAATTACAGATGATGAAGCTTTGCAGGCAGGTTTGCTGTTAACGCAGTACGAAGGGATTATTCCTGCAATTGAAAGTGCGCATGCTTTGGCCTACCTAGAAAAAATGGAATTTAAAGGTGGAGAAAATGTCGTGGTTTGTCTTTCGGGTAGGGGGGATAAAGACATGGAAACTTATATGAAATATTTTAATTTATAGTGAAGAGATAAGCGTTTAGCGTTTGGCGATTAGAACAGTACGCCTAACGCTAAACGCCCAACGCAATACGCACAATGAACAGACTTCAACAATTATTTGAAAAACAACAGAAAGGCTTACTTTCTATCTATTATACAGCAGGTTATCCAAGTTTAAACGATACTTTAAAGATTGCTGAAACTTTGGAGCAGTCGGGAGCTGATTTCTTGGAAATAGGTTTTCCGTATTCAGACCCTGTAGCTGATGGACCAGTGATACAAGCGAGCAGCAAGGAAGCTTTAGACAACGGGATGACCTTGCCAATTTTATTTGAGCAACTGAAAGATTTGCGTCAAAAAGTAAGTATTCCAATTTTATTGATGGGCTACGTAAATGTAGTGCTGCAGTATGACGTAGAGGCTTTTTGCCAAAAATGCCAAGAAGTAGGGGTAGATGGTTGCATTATTCCAGATTTACCGATGTACGAATATGAAGAAATGTACCAAACTACTTTTGAAAAGTACGGTTTAAGCAATATCTTCTTGGTAACGCCGCAAACTTCAGAAGAACGTATCCGTAAAATTGATGGATTGAGTAATGCCTTTATTTATTTGGTATCATCGGCAGCAACAACTGGAGGTAATTTATCAGTTTCTGAAAGTGCTACAGCTTATTTTAAACGTATAGCGGATATGAAATTGAAAAACCCGTTTGTAATAGGTTTCGGTATTTCTAACAAAGAAACTTTCGATGCTGCAAATGAATATGCAAGTGGTGCAATTATCGGTAGTGCTTTTGTGAAGAATATTGATAAAGACAACTTAGAAGGAAGTATTAAGAGTTTTATGAAGCAGTTTAGGTAATTTTACCTTATCTGTATGCTCCCCGTCATTCTGAGCGCAGCGAAAAATCTAGTTAAATAAATTCCTCGTGCCTCGGAATGACAAAGTATTATTTAGTTTGGCCTATTATATGTTTTTCCAGTCTTCTTTTTTAATCTCAAACCAATAATGTAGGGTGCCGTCATAATCAAAAGTTTCAATTAATTTCAATCCACATTTTTGCAGGATATTCCTAGAACCAACATTATCTACATCACAAATACCGTAAACTTCATTTAAAACTAATTCCTCGAAAGCATATTTCAAACAAGCTTTTGCAGTTTCTGTAGCAATGCCTTTCCCCCAATATCGCTCTATTAATCTATATCCTAAATCGTAATAATTTACATGGCCGTTTATTGGTTCAACGATGTATTTAAACCCAGTCCATCCTACAAAATTTCCTGTGCTTTTCTCGATAATCGCCCATCGGCCAATGCCTAAATCATCATATTGCTTTTGAATTAATCGAATTACATTTTCGGCTTCTGCCAAAGTTTTAATAGGACTATTACCTAAATAAGTATGCACTTTTGGATTACTGTCCAACTCGAATATTCCTGAAACATCTTTAGCCACTAAAGGTCTAATGTAAAAGAGTTCGGTTTCGATGATAGTGTTAGCCATATTTTAAGAGTTATGCAATTCCGATGATAATTAAACCATATAGATATATCTGTTGTGCATTTAGCCACAGATGCACAGATTTTTTTGGTTTTGAATGAAATTGAAGCGAAATATTGTCGCTCAATAAAAGGTTTTTATTCAAAAGTTTAGTTTTTGTTTGTTTTAAATCTGTATTTCATTTGTGTATCTGTGGCTAAATCTCACAAATGCACAAGAGGTAGATATTATTATAAGTACTATGTGTCTATGTGGTTACCAAGTTTTCTTAAGGATTTCAAGAAAACAAAACCTACTGCGCCAGAAAATATAGATGTACAAAGAATAGCAAATTTTGCGGTAATAATGTGTTGAGGATTAGAAAAAGACAACATCGAAATAAAAATTGACATGGTAAAACCGATACCTGCTAACATGCCAACTCCAATTACATGTTTCCAATTAGCTGCTGTAGGTAGTTTAGCCAGTTTCAGTTTTACTGCGATGAAAGAAAACAAACTCACGCCAATGGTTTTTCCCGCAAATAAACCTAAGATAATTCCCAAGCCTAATGGAGATGTTAGACCATTAATCATTCCTTTTTCAAAAGTAATATTGGTGTTTGCTAAGGCGAAAATTGGCATTATTAAAAAGTTAACAGGTTTAGTTAAAGCATGCTCCAATTTTTCTAAAGGAGAATTAGCGATTTCTTTTCCAATCGGGATGGTAAATGCCAATAAAACACCAGCTATGGTTGCATGAATACCCGAGTGATGCATGAAATACCAAAGAAAAATGCCCGGTATGAGATAGAGCCAAAGTGATTTAAGTTTAAAATAATTCAGCGCAAAAAGTACTGCTACAATGGCTGCGGCAATATACAGTTCTTGCCAATGAATTTGTTCGGTATAGAAAATAGCAATCACTAAAATTGCTCCTAAATCATCGGCTATAGCCAAAGCAGCTAAGAATATTTTTAAGGATGATGGTACATTTTTACCCAACATGGCGATAATTGCCAAAGCAAAGGCAATATCCGTAGCCATCGGAATGCCCCATCCACCAGCGGTTTCAGTACCGTTATTAATGACAAAATAAATCCCTGCTGGAACCAACATCCCGCCTAGTGCAGCCAATACTGGTAAACTTGCTTTTTGTACGCTAGAAAGTTCTCCGCCTATTAATTCTCGTTTAATTTCTAGACCAACCAAAAGGAAGAAAATGGCCATTAAACCGTCGTTAACCCAGACAGAAATTGAGTAGTTTAATGAGGCGTTAGCTAAATTGAAACCAATCGAGGTCTTAAGTAAATGTTCAAAATGTATGGCAATATCAGAATTTGCGATAATGAGTGAAATTGACACACAAAACAGCAATATAATGCCGCCAGTTTTTTCAGAGTTAAAGAAGTTTTTAAAAACAGAAGTATTGCTTTTGTTCATTCCGCTAATTTACGGAATAAGCTGCTATAAGTACTCTTCTATATCTCCTTTTCCTTCACGGATAACTTCAAAATCACCATTTGTGCAATCAATAACGGTAGAAGCTTCGTTATCGCCGTAGCCGCCATCAATTACCAAATCAACCAAGTCTTCGTATTTTTCGTGGATTAATTCTGGGTCGGTAGAGTATTCAATCACTTCGTCATCATCTTTAATGGAAGTAGAAATAATTGGGTTGCCTAAAGCTTCTACAATTTGACGGGCAATGTTATTATCAGGCACACGAATACCTACTGTTTTTTTGTTGGAGCTTAACAACTTTGGTACATTGTTATTCGCATTAAAAATAAAAGTAAACGGACCGGGCAAAGCTTTTTTCAATACCCTGAAAACAGTAGTGTCTATAGGTTTGATATAATCAGAAATATGCCTCAAATCAGAGCAAATAAATGAAAAATTAGCTTTTTCAGGCTTGATGCCTCTTATTTTACAGATTTTTTCTATAGCCTTATGATTGGTGATGTCGCAACCCAAACCATATACCGTATCGGTGGGATAAATAATAATTCCACCTTTTTTCAGTACTTCAACGGCCTGTTCTATGGCCTTAGGGTTTGGGTTTTCTGGATAAATTCTGATAAGCATGTGTAAAAATAACAAAATGATGTGGTACTTGTTTCGGTATCGGGGTTTATATTGCTACTTTAGCAAAAACGAACATTAAATTAACCACCTAAGATACTTGAGAGCATTTTAGCCTTACTCAAAACAAAGGCTTGAATGTTCTAAAATGTCTAAGGTGGTAAAAGAACATTAATTAACTGAGATGAGAAAAGCATTTGTGGCAATTGCAGCTTTTTTGGTTGCATTTACGGTAATGTTAGGACTTTACCATCCATTTTTATGGTGGACATTTTTATTTACTGGCCCAGTAGTATTGTTGGGGATTTACGATATGGTTCAGCCTAAGCGAAGCATTGTGCGTAATTATCCGGTTGTTGGTCGTTTGCGCTATTTCATGGAGCACATGAGGCCGAAAGTTTACCAGTATTTCGTAGAAAGTGATACCAATGGAACTCCTTATAATAGGTTAAATCGTTCTTTAATCTATCAACGTGCTAAAAAAGAACTAGATACCATTCCTTTTGGTACGCAGTTAAATGTTTACGAAAATGGTTACGAGTGGTTAAGTCATAGCATTATGGCCATCAGTCACCACGATTTAAATTTGAAACCTAGAATTATGGTGGGTGGCCCAGATTGTAAGCAGCCTTATTCTTCAAGTGTGTACAACATCTCTGCAATGAGTTTTGGTTCTTTAAGTCAGAATGCGGTGTTAGCGCTAAATGGTGGTGCTAAACTAGGCGAGTTTGCTCATAATACTGGCGAAGGTGGAATTAGCGATTATCACCGTCAACTTGGCGGCGATTTGATTTGGCAAATTGGTACTGGTTACTTCGGTTGTAGAAATATGGACGGAACTTTTAACGGAGAAGCCTTTGGCGAGCGTGCGAAAACCGACCAAGTAAAGATGATAGAAATTAAGCTATCGCAAGGGGCTAAGCCTGGGCACGGAGGTATGTTGCCAGGCAAAAAAGTAACACCAGAGGTTGCTCGTATTCGTTTGGTGCCAGAAGGTAAAGACGTTTTATCGCCGCCAGCTCACTCAGCTTTTTCTACACCAATAGAATTGATGAATTTCGTAAAGCAGTTGAGAGATTTATCTGGCGGAAAACCAGTAGGATTTAAATTGTGTATCGGTCGTAAAAGTGAGTTTTTTGCCATCTGCAAAGCGATGATAGAGACTAAAATTTATCCCGATTTTATTACCGTAGATGGGGGAGAAGGTGGTACAGGTGCTGCACCACAAGAGTTTTCTAATTCGGTGGGTATGCCGTTAAGAGATGGCGTGGCATTTGTTCACGATGTTTTAGTGGGTTTCGATTTGAAAAAACATATTAAAATTATCGCTTCTGGTAAAGTTTCAACTGGTTTTGATATCGTTAAAAATATTGCCTTAGGGGCGGATATGTGTAGTGCTGCCAGAGGAATGATGTTCGCCTTGGGTTGTATTCAAGCGTTGGAGTGTAATAGCAATACTTGCCCAACGGGTGTGGCAACACAAGACCAAAGCTTAATGAAAGGTTTAGTGGTTGAGGATAAGAAAGTGCGGGTGAAAAACTTCCATAACCAAACAGTGGCAAGTGCCGTAGAACTATTGGGTGCTGCCGGACTTAGGGAGTTTAGTCAGTTAACCCGAGCTTACATCAACAGAAGGGTTAGCCCAAATGTGATACAGAATTACCGAGAAACGTACCCATATCTTCCAGAAGGTTCGTTATTGCAAACACCTTATCCTTCTCGTTTTGAACTCGGTATGACTTTAAGTACCTCTGCAAGTTTCTTGCCTACTGATTATAAAGTTACGGAGGTAGATTATCAGACTGCTAATCCTTATCATGAGTAAAGCCCCTCTCTCCCGATAAATCGGGATCTCTCCCCAAAAGGGAAAGAATTGTAAGGAACTTACTTGTAAAAACTTGAAGTGTAGTAACCGACAAATATTTTAGACTTACGAAGTTTTTAAAACTTCGTAAGTCTGTATTTTATTTTACCACGTAGCTTTTCGCTACGCTAAAGGTCAACATCAGCTAAATATTGAAAAGAAAAAAGCTACTTTGATAAGTTGTTAAAAACACCCCGCCCTATGGGCACCCCTCTAAAAGAGGGGAATGGCGTGTTGAAATTTGTCTGTTGTTGGTGTTATCACCAACAACAAATAATGTAAGTTAAACTTAAAGATTTCTCAATTACACTGCGTTTCGTTCGAAATGACGACCGTCGATAACAACAAAGCCACTTAAAATTTAAGTGGCTTTACTTTTTATAAGGTTTTTAAAAAGTCCCCTTTATAGCTTGTCCCGAGTATTCGGGAGGATTTAGGGGTTAAAACTCTGCACTCTTAGGGAAACGAGGGAAAGCAATCACATCGCGAATGTTGGTCATGCCAGTTACGAAAAGTACCAAGCGCTCGAAACCTAAACCGAAACCAGCGTGTGGTGCAGAACCAAAACGGCGAGTATCTAAATACCACCAAAGTTCTTCTTGCGGAACGCCCATTTCATCCATACGTTGTTTTAGAACATCCATACGTTCTTCACGTTGCGAACCACCAATCATCTCTCCAATACCTGGGAACAAGATATCCATAGCTGCAACCGTTTTGTTATCATCATTTAAACGCATGTAAAACGATTTGATATCTTTCGGGTAATCCGTTAAAATCACTGGACGTTTAAAGTGTTTCTCTACCAAATAACGTTCGTGTTCGCTTTGCAAATCAGCTCCCCAGCTATCAATCAGATATTTAAACTGTTTTTTCTGATTTGGTTTCGATGCTTTTAAAATATCAATAGCTTCTGTGTAAGTTAAACGTTGGAAATCGTTCGCTAAACAGAAATCTAATTTCTCCAATAATGAAAATTCACTGCGTTCGTTTTGAGGCTTTTGCTTTTCTTCCTCGGCTAAACGGTTGTTTAAGAATTCTAATTCCTCTTTGCAGTTTTCTTTAGCATAGTTGATTACATATTTCATCATGTCTTCTGCCAACTCCATGTTGTTTTCCAAATCTGCAAAAGCAACTTCTGGCTCAATCATCCAAAACTCTGCCAAGTGACGAGTAGTATTCGAGTTTTCTGCTCTGAAAGTTGGGCCAAACGTGTAAATCTGTCCAAAAGCCATTGCTGCTAACTCGCCTTCTAGCTGACCAGAAACAGTTAAATTAGTTGCACGGCCAAAGAAATCTTCCTTATAATCAACACTTCCATCTGCTGTGCGAGGGGTGCTGTCAAAATCTAGCGTAGTTACTTTGAACATTTCGCCCGCACCTTCTGCATCACTTGCCGTAATTACAGGCGTGTGCATATATACAAATCCTCTTTCGTTATAAAACTGATGGATGGCAAAAGCCAAAGCATGACGAACTTTGAAAACTGCATTAAAGGTATTGGTTCTAAAACGTAAATGCGCAATTTCTCTTAAAAACTCCAAACTGTGTTTTTTTGGTTGTAGAGGGAATTTTTCGGGGTCGCTATCGCCTAAAATTTCTATTGTTGTAGCCTTAATCTCTACGCTCTGTCCTTTACCTAGCGACTCAATCAAATTTCCAGTAGCTTTAATTGCTGCGCCAGTAGTAATTCTCTTCAACAAATTTTCGTCGGTATTATTAAAATTAACCACTACTTGGATATTGCCCATGCAAGAACCATCGTTTAACGCAATAAACTGATTATTACGGAAGGTTTTAACCCATCCCATAACCGTTACTTCAGTGTTAAAATCTGTAGATTTTAATAAATCCTTAATTTGTTGTCTCTTAATCATATTGTTTTATTATAAAAGCCGCAAAAATAACGATTTACGTTTAATTTTAGGTATTTAACCTAGCTTAATTTTAAACTAAGTTTGCGTATCTTTCCGGTAATATGGTTATGTTTGTGTTTAAAATTATTCTAAATTAACTGTGGCAAAATTTCGCTCGTGGCTCAGTGCTAACCATATTATTGGTAACCCTAGAAAATTTTCACTCGAAGAGAGGATATTTAATACGTTTTGCGTAATTGCCGTTATAGCACTTTTTCTCGAAATTTTCTTCAATTACTATATCGGATTAAAAGAAGTAGCAGCCATCTGTTTCTTCGGGAGTTTGTTCTCTGCAGTACTGTATTATCTATCACGTATCAAGCGCAGTACTAAAATAGCGATACGTAGTTTGGGCATTGTTGCCAATTTTACGTTTCTGCTCAATTATTTCTTTAATTCAGGAATTTACGGTCCTAACTTGGTGCTGTTTTGCCTCATTCTTCTTATTACCATAGTGGTAGTGCCTAAAAAGGAATTGTTGGTATGGATTTCACTCAATTTAATTACTGTTTTCGGTGTCTTAACTTACGAATACCTTAACCCAGAAGCTATACCGAACGTTTACACTAGTGATTTGGCTAAAACAGTAGACTTTGCTGTAACTTATATTGTAGCCGCTTTGCTAATTTGTTTAAGCATAAGTTTCATCAGGAATAATTACGATAAGGAACGTGAGGCCGTTAATCAAAAAACGGAGGAGATTGAAGCGCAGAGCGATCAAATTATGCTGCAGAATAAAGAGTTGGAAAAACTTAATTCTGAAAAAGCAAAGCTATTTTCTATTGTTGCACATGACATACGTTCGCCCCTGAGTTCTATTCTGGGGTATTTAGAGATACTTGCCGTAATGGATATCACGCCAGAAGAAAACGATACGATTAAACGACGCTTACTTCACGTTACTAGAGATACCGCAGAAATGTTGGCGAATGTTCTGGCCTGGTCTAAATCGCAATTAGATGGCGCTAGAGTTGATATTGTTGCCGTAGATGTAGCGTATGAGTTGCGAAAGGGATTAAGCTTAGAAATCAATATCGCAGAAAGAAAAAATATCGAGCTAGCACTTGAATTGGAAGAAGGTATTCTAATTGCTGCAGATTTGAATATGTTCTTAATTGTAGTTCGTAATTTGGTGAATAATGCAATTAAATTTACGCCAGAAGGTGGTAGAGTGCACATATCTTTCACCTATGATGATAAGCGTTGTTTCGTAAGGGTGAATGATAATGGTTTAGGTATTAGTACAGAGGAAAGAGAAAACCTGTTCAAGCTGAAAGCGCTTTCGACGTTCGGTACTAACAATGAGAAAGGAGTGGGCTTGGGCTTGTTGCTTTGTAAGGAATTTACGGAGTTGCAAGATGGAGAGATCTGGTATGAGCCCAACAGTGATAAAGGAAGTACTTTTGTGGTTGCCTTTAAGCTTTACAATACTGTTAAAGGTAGTGAGGCCAAATAGCTATCTGGTGTGATAGTTAGCGTTCCTTTGTGCATGCCAATCAATGTTTTGGCAATTGTTAATGCTGAGCTGCTATTAGAGTTGTCTGTTTGTCCGCAGATGATTTCGATAACGGCCTCCTCGTTTTTTTTATAAGATTTTATGGTGACGTGGCTAGTTGGATTGTTTAGCAAAATGTGTGTGATTAGCTGAATTATTGCTTCTTTTAGTCGGTTATGTTCGGCGTAAATGTGGGTTGTTAAGGTGTTTTCAATTTTAATATCCGCAGTGCTGATGCTTTTCTGGATGTCTACTAAAAAATCATTCATATTAACTTCTGCCATATTTAGCTTAAAGCCACTGTTTTCTACGGGGTATGCAGATTTTAGGTTTTCTAGGTTGGTAAATAATTTTTGACTAGCTTTTTCCAATCGTTCCGAAAAGCTGGCTACGGTTTTTGGGTCGTCTGCTTTTCGTTTTAATAATTCTGATGTTAAAGAAATAGATGTTAATGGGTTTTTAAGGTCGTGGATAGTTTTATGTAGGAAATCGATGAGCACTTGTTGTGTTTTTTCATTTTCTAAGTGTTTTTCAATTGTGTTTGCGATGATTTGCGCAAAATCTTTAAGCAAAACTATATCTTGATCTGAAAAGCTGTAAGTTTTGGTGTCGAAAACAATTAGAGAGCCTAAGCAGTTTCCTGTTGTATTAATTAGAGGGATGCTGGCGTAGCAATTAATTTCTTCGTTAAATTCTGTTGAAGGGAATTTTTCGGATGTAACAACCTCTTTTTTATTGATATCTTCCTTAATAGTTTCTTCTGCTAGATTAAAACGGTATTGTTTTGCTGGTTCGTTGTCGATAACAAAGAACTTTGCATTATGAAAAAATACAATTTTAGCCATAGTTACATCTATGCTCTTGGGCAATAAACTTGTTATCACACTTAGTGATTTATGGAGTGATTTACTGAGCAAGTTAACTTCGGGATTTACCATCGCATTTAGAAAAAATTTTGAGTATACAAATATACGTTTTGTTAATTTGGGTTATTTTTTTAGTAATTTTTAGTTTTTATTATTAAAAAATTAATTTTTATATATTTTTTTGTAGTGTTTTTGTTTTTTTTATTTGTTTTATTCTCTTTTTGGTTGTTTTTTTAGTTTGTTTTTGATTTTTTATGTCTATTTGTTATTTTGTTTGCTATTTATTTTTTGATTTTTACGTTGTTTTTTGATTTTTTAATAAAAAAAAGTTGATTTTTTAATTTAAAAAGTTTTGAAATTAAAAATTTTGCTATATATTTGTTGTGTTCATACAAAAAAGTACATTTATATTTGGTTTGATTAAAGCTCTGGTTGGATGGCCAGAGCTTTTTCATAAAAACAAGTGAAATGACTTTTGAAAAGATTTTAAACTAAACCTAAACAACCTATAGAGAGCTTCCTGATTTTTCAGGAGGCTTTTGTTTTTTATGACTTAGTATGGGTTCTGCTCGCCGTCATTGCCAGCTCGACTGGCAATCGTAATGCACTAAATAGAAATAAGGCTTGTAGGCTAACCTTTTCTCGCTGTTAAAATAGTATGCACTTCAATTTCATTTTCTGATCTTTTGAAATCTACTTTCCAAATATGCTCATCTTTAAAACCGTTTGCTCCAAGCACGTCTTTTAAAGTTTCCAATTCATGGTAGTTGAAATAAACACTGTTGCCGTTTTTGTTGGTCATTAGTTTAGATTGCGATGGTAAGCCTTCTACAAAACTGATGTATATAAGGCCATCATTATTTAGCAGTTGATTAGCATCAAGAATGAATTGTTCGCTTTCTGAAGAAGAGAAATAGGGGAGGCAAAAACCAGCGATAATAGCGTCAAATTTGTCTACTAGTTTTCCAATTTTTCTGGCATCCATTACCGCGAATGTTGCTTCTGGGTTGTTTTTCTGTGCCAAGGCAATCATGTTTGGCGCTAGATCTATCCCATGGATTTTAAAATCAGGTCTTTTGTTTAATAGGTGCTTAGTGATGTTACCCGGGCCACAACCAACTTCTAAAAGCTTAGCATTTTCCTTTTTAATAGCTTGGCAAATGAAATCGTAGGTTTCGTTGTACAAGTCCATTTTCATGAATTTGTCTTCGTAAGCTTTGGCAACTTTATTCCAAGTGTTTAAATTGTGCTGGTTGTGGTTCATTTATTTTGCAATATAAGTTCCAATTTCATTAGTTTTTAAATCTGCAATTTGCAGTGTTGTGGGAAATTCCAAGTATCCTTTGCTAATTTTTATAAACTTTGCTATAGCTATGCTGTCTTTAAAAATTGTGTCATTACGTAAGATTATGCCTTTTTTGAAATCTAGCCAATCGCCAATGTAGTAGCCTTCTCGATATTTCCAGTTACTTTTATTAATCAACGTTTCATTTTTGCAGCTCTGTGAGAGGGTGGATAGCAATAATAATAATAATATTGTTAGTCGATATTTCATTTAAGGTAATCGATTTTAGTTAGTGTATAACCAGTAAATAAATAAGTAGATGATAAACCAATTAATCCCATTAAGGTGATAACAATCGAAGCTAAAGCTATTCTGCCATTTTTTTTGCCTACCTTTTGGTATTTTCCTCGGCTTAAAATATATTCTTCAATATTATCATTGATTTTTTCTATATAATGAATACTTAGGTCTTCATCTTGTTATTTAATCCATTTTTCTTCAGCATATTCGCCGCCCAAGTTCGTATACTTTTATTCTGAAAAATTGCTGTTTCGATATTTTTTAAGCCAAATCTAATTAGTCCTACGTTATTAGCATTGATATATCTCAAGTGGCCATGTCCATTAAAAGATAAATGTCTTTTTCCGGAATTTCATTTTTCCATTTTTTTTACAAATTCGCTAAGTTCAAGTTTCTGTTCTTCAGTCATACTATTTACTTATATGTTAAATTTACAAAAATCCTCTTATATTTTGGATGGGATAGGTTTTTGATTTTCTTGCAATGGCTTTTGTTATTTAAACCCGTATTGCAGTGGAAATACTTTTTGTTGTGTATGGTAAAACCTCATAGGTTTATAGACGATTTGCTAGTAAAACCTATGAGGTTTGTGCTAGGGCAAAAAGATTGCAGCGGAAAGCCTGCCTGCGGTAGGCAGGCGGGGCTGATGTAAACGAAGAATTACTGAAACTGCTTTTCAAAAAAATATTAGATGCTTAGTTGCAACTGCATGACAGGCAGGGCTTAAACAAAAAAGACCAGCTGATTGCTCAACTGGTCTTTTTACGAAATATATCTTTTACAACTATTTAGCCAAAACTTCTTCTACTAAATCTGCAGCTTCTTTTAACAAGATTGCAGAGTAAACTTTCAAGCCAGACTCGTCGATTAATTTTTTAGCTTCTTCTGCGTTAGTTCCTTGTAAACGAACAATAATTGGAACTCTGATGTCGCCAATTTCTTGGTAAGCATCAATTACACCTTGTGCAACTCTATCGCAACGTACAATACCACCAAAAATGTTAATCAAAATTGCTTTTACGTTAGGATCTTTTAAGATGATATTGAAACCAGCTTTAACTGTAGTAGCGTTAGCGGTCCCGCCCACGTCTAAAAAGTTAGCAGGCTCGCCACCAGCAAGTTTAATGATATCCATAGTTGCCATAGCTAAACCAGCACCGTTAACCATACAACCAACGTTTCCGTCAAGTTTTACATAGTTTAAGTTGCTTTCGCTAGCCTCAACATCAGTTGGGTCTTCTTCTAATTTATCACGCATTGCTGCATAATCTGGGTGACGGTATAATGCATTTTCGTCTAAATCAACCTTAGCATCAACAGCAATAATTTTGTCATCGCTAGTTTTTAATACCGGGTTAATTTCAAACATTGCAGAGTCAGTTTGATCGTAAGCTTTATATAAAGCAGAAACAAACTTCACCATTTCTTTATGTGCCGCACCGCTTAAACCTAAGTTAAAAGCAATTTTACGAGCTTGGAAACCTTGTAAACCAACTTTAGGGTCAATAGTTTCTTTGAAAATCAAGTGAGGTGTGTGCTCAGCAACTTCTTCGATGTCCATACCACCTTCGGTACTGTACATGATGATATTTTTGCCAGCAGCACGATCTAACAAAACAGAAACATAAAATTCTTTAGTTTCCGTTGGACCTGGATAGTAAACATCTTGGGCAACCAAAATTTTGTTCACTCTTTTACCTTCGGCACCAGTTTGCGGGGTTACCAACTGCATTCCCAAAATATCGGTAGCTCTTTGTTTAACTTCGTCTAAGTTTTTGGCCAACTTCACACCGCCGCCTTTTCCTCTACCTCCAGCGTGGATTTGCGCTTTAATCACAACCCAGTCAGAGTTAAAGTCAGTTTTCATTTGTTTAGCGGCCTCAACAGCTTGGTCAACTGTATCAGCAACAATGCCTTCTTGGATAGCAACGCCAAAACTCTTTAGAATTTGTTTACCTTGATATTCGTGGATGTTCATTTCTTTAAAATTTGCCCAAATCTACAATTTCAAATCCTTTATGCCAATAGCAAAATAGATTTAAATGTAAAGAAATCGCAATGTTAGCAAGATGTTATTGTGAAATGGATGGATTGTTAAATTGTTGGCTCAAATATTTGTCTATTTTTTGAAAATGTAGGGGCGGTGGTTCTTGGCTAATGTAGCCCCGCTTTCGCTCATAGTCCTCAGCTTCGTTACACTTGCTTCCGGGCTAATCCGCTCAATCGGGTTTGGTTAAGAAAAACCTATATGGCTATCAACCAATGTGGCTAAAGCCCAAATCAAATTGCATAAAAAACGTCGGCTAAAGCCGACGGCAATGATTAGTTTAATTGTCAATATCTTCAAAAACTACAATCGTACCAACTTTATATATGCTAATTTTATAAAAGGTAGGAGCATAGCCATCGCCGTTAGGTATAAATAACTCCCTAACAAAGGCATCATCAACTTCATAATTTTGAGTCACTTTCTTTCCGTTATATTTATCTACGTTGGGGTCGTAGAGAAAATTAGTTATTGGTTTGCCTAATGCTATGAAATTCGTATCTGATTTAATAGATTGAATAATTCTTTCCTTGTCACTTTTTGAAATTCTGAGACTAAAAGTTTGGTAATAATCACCGACCGACCATTTAGATTGGTTTTCAATTAAATTAAAATTATCGTATAATTCGATATTTAGTTGCTTTGCAAATTTCTTCGCATCACCTTTTGTAAAAAGTTCATCGTTAAATATTGTTTCCAAAATGATAATACACAGGAAAGCTGCATAAATCAACACCAGCCATTTTGCTGTTTTACGGTAGTTAAGCCGTTTAAGTATGATATAAATTAGCCACCCTATAGCAGTAGGAAGTCCGATAAAAACTAACGAAACGACAATTAAAAACCCAAGAATATCCATAGCTTCCCTCTATTTTTTGTCTAAAAACTCTCTGCCGCTTCCCACTCCACATAACTAAACGACAACCAAGAACCAGTTTTCTGCTTTTCTAAAAACCACTCAATTTTATTATCCATTCTTTGGTTAAAGGTCTCCTTTGCGCTTTTAATGGCTAATGCTTTTCGCTCTGCTTTGCTCAACGGTGGTGCCGCATTTGTACCTTGTGTGGTAACTACAGCAACTCCAGTGGCAACAGAATCTACTTCCGCTGTTAACTCATCGTGGCTTGACCAATCTTTTTCTGCTTCTATGACCGCATGTTTCAGAAGTAGTTCTCGGTTTTCAACGAGTAGAGGGAGTGTTTTATCTGAGAAACTCATTAAATGGTCTACATCAACGCCAATCTTATCCGCGTTAGCAAAATTGTAGCGCACAATTAGCACATCCCAGTTTACAAAACTTAACACTACCAATAGCACGTACCAAACTTTGGAGTTAATGCGGTACAAAAAGAAAATTGTTCGCTGTCTGGCAATTTTGAGATAGACGGTGAGCAAACCTATCATACTAAGTGTGGCAAAAACTGCTACGCCAATTCGTTTGTGGGTCAATCCGTGGTAAAAAATATAGTCGTAATCGCGGTGAAAAACAGAAAGCACTAAGAAAGCATTTTGCGCAATCCAAACATAAGCAAGTGCTTTAATGAACTTATTTTTACTGTAAAAATTGAGGTTGCCGCTGAAGAAGTAAACAACAATTAACATCGCAATCACGATGCTGAAAATCAAGGTATTGGTGCCATCATGCAATTCTGCCGAAAAATCTTTTCCAGCATTAACGTTGTTGTTTAACCATAAGGTAGAAACATCAATTCCATTTAAAAATAACAGCAAAATGTTAAGCGCTACAAAAGAAATGATGCCGATAATGTTTTCGGTTTTAAGTGCTAGGAGCTTCTTGGTCTGGCTGCCAGCAAATAGGGCTCTAAAATCCTCAAAAAGTAAATTGCTTTTATTACTTCGGCGTTTTCTCGTCAGTTCGTCAGTTTCCTTAATTTCAATATCTTCTAACAGATTACTCTTTACGGTTACCATTATTCCGGCGGTAATGCAGCAGCCCAAAGTAATAATAAAGAGTTTCGCAAAGCTGATATCTACAAACAAAAACCTGAAAATACTGCTAAAAAACCGGCTTAGTTCAACATTTACCGCATTCACATATTTTGCAAAAATGGGATTAGCCAAGCTGTAGAGCGAGCAAAAGATAATTACCATTAACAGCGGCATAACAATGTATTTTATCGGTTTAAGTACCGGTTTGATGTTAACCTTACCAATCTTCGTGGCTCTTAATTTGCCAATTATTCCCGATGGACCGCTAATGACCTGCAAAAAGCCCCAAACCAATGCTGTAGTTGCCGATTTTAGCATCACAAAATGCGCTGCTCCCAAAAACACTAGCAAGGTGATAAACCAAGTAATGATAGCAAGAACAGAATTGTTGTAAGTAACGTAAATAGCTATAGCTAAATGCGGTATTGCCGTGTATAATTTCGTTTTATGAAAGGGAATTTGCTTATCTGTAAAGGTAATTGCAAACACAAACAGCGAGTACAGTAATAAATTCAAACCTAGAAATTCATCCCAAAATAGGAATTGAAATAGGAAGCCGCCAATTAAAATGAGCGGGAGACGGTAATCAATTTTTTGTATCATTTGTTTTGAAGATTTGGGTTTAGAGTGTTATATATTGATGTGTTGTGAGTTGGCAATTTGTATAGAAAGCCAGGCGAAAAAAATAGCGATGGGGATATTTACAAGCATGATTACAATAGCACGAAATATTTGCTGATGATTTATTTTCGGACCTAGCAAATGCAGCATCAAAATGAGCAGAATTAGTCCGTTAACCATAAAAGCTACGAGTAGGAATATCCCGCCAAGCACCATTATCCGTTCTTCTATAGCTATCGCGAACGCTAGAAAGATGCAAATACCTAACAATAGCGATATTCTTGCACATTTTTTAGCGACAGTTACAACAAATAAATCAGCTTGTTTTTGCATTATGTAAAGTGCTTTGTTTTTCAAAGTTTATTTTCAAAAAAAATACTGGCTAGCTACCAGCGAAAGGAGTTCCGAATACACCCACGGCTAATTCAGCCCAGATCAGGAACAGAACAATTAACATAACTATAGTCAATAAAATTCTTCCATTGGCTGTTTTAACCTTCT
The DNA here is from genome assembly GCF_031119335.1 of Pedobacter sp. Classification (GTDB taxonomy): domain Bacteria; phylum Bacteroidota; class Bacteroidia; order Sphingobacteriales; family Sphingobacteriaceae; genus Pedobacter. Next base: position 19,687 of record NZ_JAVHXT010000012.1, on the reverse strand, counting down.
GCGTCACTAACTCTATAGCTAAGCCAGTAATGGTCAATAATGCACCCATAATGATGAAATCTCCTAATTTCCAATCTACTTGATTTGTAAACTGCATTGCTACAGCCGGAATTGCCAATAAAAACGCAATGATGCCAAATGTTGCAGTCAGTCTTTGTTTTGATGTTGTTTTTAAATTTGTCATTGTTTCCATGATTTGATTATTAAAGTTAATATAAAGTACTTTGTTTTTCAAAGCTAAAGTTCAAAAAAAATTAAATGCCTTTAATCATCTTTTCTAGCGCATCTAAGTGAGATTGGAAAGATTGTTTGCCCAAAGGGGTAATGGTATAAGTAGTATTCGTTTTTCTGCCAATAAAAGCTTTGTGCATCTTAATATATGCTGCCTGCTCCAAAGTGTTTAGGTGGGAGGCAAGATTACCGTCTGTTAATTCCAGTAGTTGTTTCAAATCGTTAAAGCTCACACTATCGTTCACAATAAGCACCGACATCACACCTAGCCTTATCCTGCTGTCAAAAATCTTATTAAGTGAGCCTATTGGGTTTTTCATTTTTATCTTTTGCGTATTGAGATTGCGTATTGCGATTAGCGTGTTGGGCTAAATGCCGTAAGTCTTCTACGTTCTACCTTTTTTCGTATTTAAAATACATGATACTGCCGTACAAAATATGTAGTACGCCAAAACCAGCGGCCCAAAAATACAAACCATATCCAATATTAAACATAGCGATAATACCTAAAATGATTTCACAAACGCCTAAAAACTTGATATCAGAATAAGTAAACTTACTAGCGTTGATGAGTGCTAATCCGTAAAAAATTAAAGTGCTTGGCGCAATTAAACCCACAGCGTTGCTATGGTTTAAAAGTAGTGCAATTACAAATAGTCCACCAGTAACCAAGGGAATTGCCAGATTAACAATTAAATTTCTACTGGTGCTGTCCCAAAGTGGAAGATTTTTCTTTCTGCTTTGTCTGTAAGTAAAGAATATGCCACCTAACAATGCAACAACAAGAACCAGCACCCCAATTTTTAAGAGCTCAATTTCGATATCAGATTGAGCATCGTAACCATATCCGATGTTGCCCGCTAAATAATCTTTTAAAGCTTGGTGTGCAAAATAGGCACCTAATAAAGCTGTAATTCCAGCAAAAATGCCCGATAATCCACTTAATGAAATAAATTTCGATGAGCGGTTCATGATATTCCTGATATCATTAAGCGTTTCTAATTGCTCTTGTTGGTTCATTTTTAAAGTGCTTTGTGTTTCAAAGTTAATAACAGTTTTTTGATTTCCAAGTTTATTTTTAGAAATTATCGATTTCTTTTCTGCCGCTCAATTAACATTTCAACTTTGTAACCTTCCAACCTTTCAACAATTAACCTACATTTGCATTATGTTACAAGCCAAAGGGATAAAAAAAGCATACGGTAGTCTCCAGATTTTAAAAGGTGTAGATTTTGAAGTAAATGAAGGGGAGATTGTGAGTATTATTGGCGCATCTGGCGCTGGCAAAAGTACCTTATTACATATTTTGGGAACATTAGATCAGCCTGATGCCGGTACGGTAATGTTAAAAGGAACAGAAGTTAGCAGACTTTCGGGTAGCGGCTTAAGTGCTTTTAGAAACCAGAATATCGGCTTTGTGTTTCAGTTTCATCATTTGTTGCCAGAGTTTAATGCTTTGGAAAATATTTGCATTCCGGCTTTTATTGCAAAAAAAAGTAAAAAGGAAGCGGAGAAAAGAGCCGCGGAACTTTTGGATTTGTTTGGCTTGAAAGATAGGGCCCATCACAAACCTAATGAGCTTTCAGGCGGCGAACAGCAACGTATTTCTGTAGCTAGAGCTTTGGTAAATAACCCTTCTATTGTGCTTGCTGACGAACCTTCTGGAAATTTAGACTCAGCAAATGCAGATGCCCTACATCAGTTATTCATCAGTTTACGAGATAACTTTAAGCAAACTTTTGTTATCGTAACTCATAATAACGAACTAGCTAAAATAAGCGATAGGGTAGTCACCATGAAAGACGGGTTAATAGTTGGCAGTTCTCAGTAAGCAGTTTACAGTAGGCAGTTTGTTAGCCTAAGCGTGTCGAAACCCAAACAATAAAGCAATATAACAATAAAGCAATACAACAATTGAAAATATTAATTACTGGAGGTAAAACAGCCACGGCTTTAAAGTTGGTTAAAGCGTTTGAGGGTTCGGAAGTAGTTTTAGGCGATTATGGAGCCATGCCGAGCATAACTACTAGCGCTTACAGTTTCGTAGAATTAGGAGATTGGAATGCTGATGTGCTAGCTCACAATTTGCTCACTAAATGTTTAGATTATGGAATAGATATGCTAGTTTCACTTTATGAAGCTGAAATTAATGCAATGGCAAAGTCGTTGGTATTATTTGAAGAGTTTGGATTGAATGTATTGTTGCCAGCAAATCCACAATACAAATCTATAAAAGTTACGGACTGGCTTGTTTTCGATAACGGAAAGTTGCTTTATAGTAGTAGAGAAAATAATCTCAATCTAACCGAGCAAGCTACGTTAAACGGCGTATATAACATTGATGCCGAAACTAAGGAGTTAAACTTAGTATCCATTCCAAATCCTTAAAAAATAGTATTTGCTAATACTTAACATCATCTCATGGCATTTGAAAAATTCTTAACAGATAAAAAGGCGGTCGCTATTGTTCTAGACGATGCATTATATCCTCAGAAAGACTATTTATTGCAAGTATATTATTTGTTCTCTGAATTTATGGCGTATTCTGAGCAGATTGATGCAAAGGTAATTATAGATTTTATGAGTGCCGAATACGAGAAAGCGGGTAGTATTGATATTTTTAAGAAAACTGCGGACAAATTCTCCATTCCAGAAAAATACCAGCACAATTTTGATCTGCTTCATGAAACAGCTCGTTTACCTTTAAAGCTATTGTTGTTTCAAGGAGTACTTAACTTATTACAGGAGGCAGTTATAGATAGGAAACAGATTTTTATTCTTGCGGAGGGAAATCCGGCAATTGCCATTAATAAAATAAAGCAACTAGAGTGGAATGGTTTAGAGCAGTACCTGAAATTGTATTTTACAAAAGAGTATAAAAATTCACTTCATTTAACCGTTGATCAATTATTAAAAGAGCAAGGTCTTGAAAAAGATGACCTTGTGTTGATTGTGCCTAAAAACCAAAGCGAATTTAAAATCGTAAATTCAGATATAAAATGTTTTTCTGTAACAGAAATATTGTAGATAATATTTCGTTAATTAGTGTGCTTATTAATTATAAAATGAATAAAAAATATTTTTTGATGCTTACTATGGCATCAATGTTAATTCTAGGTGCGTGTAAAAAGAATAAGGTGGAGCCAACACCTACACCGGAGCCACCTGTAGTAACGCCAACAACTCCTGGTACAGCAACTGTGCCTTTGAGTTTAGATTCTATATTTCTATACGCTAAAGAAGTATATTATTGGAATGAAAAATTACCAACTTACGCAGATTTTAATCCTAGAAAATATACCTCGCTTTCTACCGGCTTTTTAAATTATAAGGCAGCACTATTTGAGCTCACCAAATATTCTAATCCAGGAGAATGGAAAGTTGGGCAAACGGGCTCTAAATTTTCATATATTTCGGATAAAACTGAAGAAAATCCGTCTACCACTGGATTTGTAATAGATAAAAACTTAGCTGTAAACCTAGAGGGTAATGGAAATGATATAGGTTTGCGTTTGGTTCCGTATATCACCAATGCAACTACGCGTTCGTATTTGTTATTCGTAACTGCTGTTTATGATAAGTCACCCGCAATGGCTGCTGGCATTAAACGCGGCATGGTAGTAACCAAGGTGAATGGATCGGCTATAGGAGCTAATTACGATAACGAACGTACTAATTTAAATTCTCAATTAGCACAAAATGTAGTTAATTTAGAAGGCAGAGGGTATATTGACAACGTTCCGTTTACCAAAAGTTTAACTAAGGCTGTTTACACAAAGAGTAGTCCTGTATATGCTCAAAAGGTATTTAACACTGGAGCAAAAAAAATTGGTTATTTTGCAATGGCAAGGTTTTCTAGGCTAAGCACATCTTCAACCAGCAACCCGGCAGATGTAAATTTGGATGCAGCTTTTAATGAATTTGGTAATAAAGGAGTAACAGATTTAATTATTGATTTAAGATACAACGGTGGTGGATACATTCAAACTGCCGAATATTTAATCAATTTGATTGCTCCATCATCTACTAATGGTAAAGTGATGTTTTCGGAACATTACAATAGTACTATGCAAAATAACCAAGCCACTATTCTGAAGAACCAAGCAATACCAGACGAAAACGGCAAGGCTCAATTTGGTCCAAATGGTAAATTGTATAATTATTTTGATTACAAATCAAATCCTTATTCAGTAGCAAATAATACTAGCTATTTTAGTAAAAAAGGCAGTCTCAATGGTATTCAAAATGTTGTTTTTCTTGTTACTGATAACACAGCTTCGGCCAGTGAGTTAGTGATTAATTCATTAAAACCATATTTGAATGTAAAAGTAGTTGGAGTTACAACTTATGGTAAACCTATTGGTTTTTTTCCAATAGTAATTGAAAATAGATATAAGGTTTATTATTCAATGTTTGATACTAAAAACTCTCTTGGACAAGGATCCTATTATGATGGTATAAAGCCCGACCCTGATTATGATGAAGACTTAGATAAAACAGGAGACATTTGGGATGATCCAAGATATGATTTTGGAGATGTGAAAGAGGGCTATCTAGCTACTGCACTTAAAATTTTAGCTCCAGGTGCTACGATTACCACAGACAAGGCAAGATCTACCATGTCTGTACAGGGCCAAACAATTAGTGTAAAAAGCTTACAAAAAATGGAACCGGTAAGAGACAATAGTTTTGTTGGTATGATTGAAGATAGACATAGGGTGAATAAATAAAAAAAAAAAGTTACTACCGAGAAAAGTCGCAATTGCGGCTTTTTTTATACTTAAATTTTTACAATCAATTGTCTAAAAAATAAGTTGCTTTATTGTTATTCTTTTAAAAAATTGTTAAGCTTGTTAAACAAAAATATAATACTTATGATTGGGGAATTAATTGAAAAGGAAGAAATAAACGTACACGAGTTTTTGCCTGCAGACATAAAATTGTCTGAAGAGATGTTATCAAAGCTTTCCTATGCTCAAAGGCTAGGTAACGAATTTAAATCTAAAGCCTATATTGCCTTTAATACAAAGCAAGGGATAAAAAAGGTAAGCACCACCGTGTGGTCGGTTACTGAGAAATACCTGCAGTTAAAGAACAATGTTCATGTGCCCATAAATTCAATAGTTGATATAGACTTCTAATAAAAAAGTCCCAGCTGGTTTAGCTGGGACTTTTTTATTGCTTATTCATTTGCAAGTTGCCTCTAAAAATACTTTCTATATCCCGCTTCTGGTCTATATTCTTAACTACTTCCAATATTACACTTACGGCGTTGGTGTAAAACTCTTGATTAATGTTTTTAAACTCATCTGTGGCTTTGTGGTAGTCCTTATGATCTTCTACACCAAAATAAAGAAAGGGAATATTCTTTGCATTAAAAGCACCTTGGTCACTTTGGTTGGTCCAATCATCATGCCCTAATTTTGGGTCGTCGTGGCCAGCAAGCAATTTGATATTCGGATTAGTGGTAATCAAATACTTTTTCAATTCAGGATATTTAAATGTTCCAGCCACATATAGCTCTCCTTTATCGTTGTGGCTAATCATATCCATATTAATGTTTAGCTTGATCTTTTCTAAACCAACTGGTGGATTAGCAACAAATGCTTTTGCGCCTTGTAAACCCACTTCCTCTGCATCAAATAAAGCAAACACTAAGGTGTAGTTAGGTTGGTTTGCCTTGAAATACTTTGCAAAACTCAACAGTGCTGCCACGCCAGAAGCGTTATCATCTGCACCGTTGTAAATTTCATCCTTAATGATACCGATATGGTCGTAATGTGCCGAAATTACAATCACATCGTCAGATTTACCTTTTACATAAGAAACAAGATTGATGCCCTTAGTAACACTGTTCTTGGTCTTAATTTCGAAATTCTGCTCGTATTTGCCAAAATTGGGGTGAGCTTCTACGCCAATCTCCTTTAATCGTTTTACCAAATAAGCTCTCGATAGTTCACTGCCCTTAGTTCCAGATTTACGTCCTTCGTACTCATCTGATGATAAAATCTCTACGTCTTTTAGTAATTGACTGTTGACAGTTTTTGCTTCTTTAACCGAACCACAACCTAGCTGCAACGCCAACGGTATAATCAATAATAATCTTTTCATGCTTTTCAATTGAGTTTTAAAGTTATGAATATCCGTCAAAAAAGTTTTGTTTTTGTAAAAACTTGTTAGTTCATTTTTCATTTGCTGGTAAGTAAGTAAATTGCCACATAAAATTTTCATAAAATGGAATATAGAAGACTAGGGAAATCTGGATTACAGGTGAGTGCGCTATCTTTTGGTAGCTGGTTAACATTCGGTAATCAAATTAGTGATAAGACAGCTGATGAATTGATGGGCGTGGCTTACGATGCTGGCGTTAACTTTTTTGACAATGCTGAAGGTTACGCAGAAGGTAAATCGGAAATTGTGATGGGGAACATCCTTAAAGCAAAAAAATGGGAGCGTGATACCTTTGTAGTTTCTAGCAAGGTGTTTTTTGGTGCAGAGAGAAAAGGTCCTAACCAAGTAGGTTTATCGCGTAAGCATATTATTGAAGCTTGTAACGCAGCATTAAAGCGTTTGCAGGTAGATTATTTGGATCTGTACTTCTGTCATCGCCCAGATAAAAACACACCAATTGAAGAGACCGTTTTTGCCATGAATGCACTTTTGCAACAAGGCAAAATTTTGTATTGGGGAACATCAGAGTGGAGTGCGGCCGAAATTATGGAAGCCATCGCAGTAGCTAAACAATATCATTTAATTGGCCCAACAATGGAGCAGCCACAATACAATTTGTTCGAACGTAACAAGTTGGAAAATGAATTTTTGCACTTGTTCAATAACCACGGATTGGGAACTACCATTTGGTCGCCATTGGCATCGGGTATTTTATCTGGTAAATATACCAATAGTGGAATAGAGGGTACTCGATTGGCCATGCAAGGTTTAGAGTGGCTAAAAGATAGAACTTTAGCTGCTGATAGAATGGAGAAAGCTAATGCACTACAACAATTAGCTAATAGTTTAGATGTTTCTTTAGCAAAACTATCTATTGCTTGGTGCTTGAAAAACCCGAACGTAAGCACGGTAATTTTAGGCGCTTCGAAAGTACCGCAATTGCAAGAAAATTTGCAGGTATTAGAAGTTTTACCTTTGTTAACTGATGATGTGGTGAATGAAATAGAAGCAATTGTAAAAACGAAGCCTGTAGTGCCGCAGTTTTAAAACCAGTTTAAACATACGAAAGCCCGTCGATAAAATCGGCGGGCTTTTACATTTAAGAAGAATTGCTTATTGCTTGACTATTTTTTGAGTTAATTTCTCTTTATCTCCTTTCAATTGTAATAGGTACAAACCTTTAGGATAATTTATTAGGCTTAAAATAATACTATGCTGCAATTTTCCGATACTTATTTTTTGCAATATTTTACCATTGACATCGGTTAGTTTCGCATTTGTAAAGCTACCTGCATTAAAAGTTATCTCTGCTTTCTCTGTAGTAGGATTTGGAAACACTTTTACAGTATTTTGCAATGCAAAACTCACAGATTTAATACCTAAATCCTTCGGGGTACCATCTAAGTCGACTTGTAATAATTGATAGTAATTAGTGCCAGCTGCTGGATTGTTATCCGTAAATTGATAGGTAGCGCCGTTAGCAGATTTTGCCGGTACGGTGTTTAACGTGCTAAAGTTTATACCATCTAAACTTCTTTTGATTACAAAATGCCTGTTGTTCGTTTCTGACCCGGTTTCCCAAGTTAAAGCTACGCTGTTGTTATGTGCTTTGGCGGTGAAAGAAATGAGGTTAACTGGGAGTACATTATTGCCCATATACAAGTTGGCTACATCTGCATCAGAAACAGCGTAGTTGAAAATACGTAAATCATCTACAGCTACTGTTGTAATGTCATTACCTATTCTAAAGTTGCCATTACCCTCAGTTGCCAATGTGTATGGCTCACTTCCAACCAAACTTCCATTCATATACATTTTTACCGTGCTACCATCATAAGTAATAACAGCATGGTGCCAAGTGTTTGCCGCATAGGTTCCTCCAAAATTTTTGTCGGTTGTGTTTGAGTAAAATACAGGATTTCCATTTGCGCCTCCCAAATACAGTCCAAACGATTTATTTGCAGCGTTTGCACCATAAGTATATATAATTGAATTTGCGTTGCTGCTAACTTTATACCAAATCGAAATTGTTCTAGCTGTATTACCTTTCGGGATTATTGAAATATTAGCTACCGATTGTTTTGTTAGCGATATTGCTTTTAGGGTATTGTTAGCCCTATCGTTTACAAAAGAAGTTCCAGATGTTGAAAAAGTATTTAAACCAGCTGTATTAGTGCGGCTATTGTCGAAATCATACACAATTGGAAAAGAGCCAGTGCCAACAGGGAAAGGACAATTTAAAGCACTATTATTATAAAGATTTTCAATTTCAGCGAAAGTTAGCGCTCTGCTGTACACAGCCAAATCATCAACAGCGCCATTAAATGCACCAATTTTAAATGAGCTATTTGCTGTATTAAGAGTTGTTGTAGGGGTAAAGCTGTATCGCTGTACGCCATTTACAAAAACTTTTACCATATAAGAAGTATGAACTAGCGCAATTTGTGCCCAACTGTTTTGCCCAATTGTAGCACCAGTTGCAACTACATCGTTTCCGCTTCCAAAGCCTTGAAAAACAAGGGTTCCTGAAGCATTGTTGTATAGCCCGAAAGTTTGTGCGTTAGCCGCTGCTCCGTAAGTAAAATAATTTTGACCCGTTGTAAAAGGTGTTGTTGTTCTCATCCAAAAAACTATTGTTCTCTGCGTATTTCCAGTTGGTAGCCCCGGGATTATTGCCTCTCTTGGTTGTGTGGCTGCCTGAAAAGTTTGCAGCGCATAGTCAGTTCCTCCTCGTCTTCCTACCACTCTTGAAATTGGATACATAGGTCCATCTGTAGTTGTAAAAGCAATAGTTTCCGTATGGTCGAGTGTGTTTTCGTCAAAACCAAAATAGCCTAACAAATTACTGCAAACGTCAATAGTTCCTTTGTATAACTGCTCTGCTTCTGATGCGTCTACCGCCCTATCAAAAATTTTGAGGTCATCAATAGCGCCACTAAACCATTTCTCTCCACCAACACCAATTCCAAGTTTAAAGATATCGTTGTTGTTAATGGTGTTCCAGTTTTTTGCCAATCCGGGACCCATGGCTACTCCATTTCTGTAAAGTTTTACTGTAGTTCCATCGTAGGTCATGGTAAAATGATACCAAGTTCCAGCTATATTTTGCGTCCCACCTCCAAGCATATAAGTAACATTATCTGTGTGTGCATTTACCATTACTCTATCCACACTAAAACTACCACTAAACGAGTTAGAGTTTGTTCCAGTGCCGTAAGTAAAGACAGGGTCGTAGTTTAGTCCTGAAAATCCGTTAGATTTTGCCCAAAAAGAAATTGTCCTAGCACTGTTTCCGTAGGGAAGACCAGGAATTGTTGCCTCCGATTGCAATGTTGAGGTGTTAATTAAAATTGCAGAATTAGGTACGCCATCTCTGTTTGTTGTAAATGCTGTTGCAGAAAATGTAACATTGCCTGCTTCGTTGGTAAAAGAGTTATCAAACTTGAAGTGCTGTATCAGTCCGTTTGTAACCTGTGCTTTTGTGCTTATAGCCCATATAAATAGGCTAAATAAATAAGTTAAAGTAAAAAGTTTTTTCATACTCAATTTTTTTAATGGATAGATTCGGATAAAAGAAATTTTAGGAAGCCAAAAACAAATTTTATACTTTTCATACCTAAATAATAGTTGGGGTTTTACAACAAATTTGAGAGGTGTTGCTCCAATGTTTTAGTGTGGGTTTACCAAATCCTAATATGGGTTAACGAAAACCGTAAAAGCTTACTAAATTCAACTTAAACCCTTTTAAAAGAAACAGATCAATCATTTTGTTAATGCTAAATGGGGTTTTGTTAACTGGGCAATTGGTATTGCCATTGAATGTTTACATTTGTTAAGCAGATGATTTCTCTAAAGAAAACCGTTTTATTACTTCTGGTATTTGCTTGCAAGTATGTGGCAGGCCAAGATCCCTATTATTATACCATTGATAAATCAAAAGGGCTTCCTTCTAACAGTGTTTATGATATTTATCAAGATAAAAAAGGTTTCATGTGGTTTGCTACTGATGATGGATTAAACAGGTATGATGGAGCCAAGTACAGTTCCTATTATTCTGATGGGCAGACCTCAAGAGCAGGTTCTAAAATAGAGGAAGATAAGTATGGAAGGATATGGTACAGTAATTTTGACGGCTACTTGTACTATGTGCAGCAAGGTAAACTACACAAATTAAATCAAGCAAAACCCATAGGCTTTTTTAGTTACGCCATTACCGCCAATTTTTTGTTTGTGCTTAAGAAGGGAGCGGTTTCCATTTATCATCTTAAAACGTTGAAACTTTACAAAAATGTTGAAATAAGTGAAGCGACTATTGTTTCTTCCTGTAAAATGGGTAATGCTTTTTATGTATTGGCCAATGCTCTTTATGAAGTAACAGCAGATAGTGGCGTTAAAAAAATCATGTTGCCACAAAACTTTTATCCTTCGTTAAAACAAGCGATCATGATGAAAGCTACACCGAAAGGTTTGTTGTTTGTATCTAAAATTACTAATAGTTATTATTGGTATGGTGATGGGCATTTCCTTCAAAAAAGTAGGCCCAATGATTTGGGGTACGCCCAAAATTTAACATTTATTGATCATGGTATTTGGTTGTTTAGTCCAAAGGGAGCTTCCATTTTATCTACCCAAAGCAATAAAGTGTCTCATTATTTTAAACAGCATAACATTTCGTATGCCTATAAAGATAACCGTGGTAATTATTGGTTTTCTACGTTGAACAAAGGGCTGATATTGGTGCCGAATTTCGGTAATTCGCTAGTGGAAATGGCTTCCCGTCCGGTGCGTTTGGCTCTTAATAAAAACAAGTTGATTGTTGCTACCGAGGATGAAGCTTTGTACCAAATGAATTTAGATGATTTAACTACACATTTGGTGCACAAGGGAAACAGCAATCATTCCATTAATCAGCTATTTGTAGATACCACTAGCGGCAAAGTGATGTTTTCATCTAATACATTTAACATCTTGTCGGCCTCGTACCAGAAATTGGTTAAAGCCCATGTTGCTATAAAAGATGTCGAAAAAATAGATCACAAGTACTATAGTTTTGCCGCAAGCGGCTTTTCGGGCTTATTTAAAATCACGCCCTCTCAGCAAAAAAGCGAATGGGATAGTGTTTTCAATAGTTATAACATCCGTAAATCAAATTTTAATGAAGTCGGGGTACTTATTGGGGTAAACGGAAAATCAACAGTTTACCATACCGTAAATAAAACCATTTATTATGCCACCAATATAGGCTTGTTTTATGTAAATAAATCAGCACAAGGCGAGCTTAAATTTAATGGCGAAACACTATTTATCAAAAATTTGGTTTGTTTAGGCAAAAAGGTGTTTGCGCTTTCGGCCAATGGTAAGCTTTACGAAATAGAAGTAACTAATCAGGTAAAAGTTTCAAACCTAATTAAAGCTAATGCCATTCGCAATATTTATCGTATCACCTCTACAAACTCTTTAATGTTTATTTATGCTACATCAGGTATTTACTGTTTTGATACGGCAACAAATAACCTTAGGCAATTGCCCAATTCTTATCAGGATTTTGAAATTACTGATATAGTTGAACATGATAGCAATTATATCATAGCTACTTCTAAAGGTGTACTTGTAGAACCTAATAAAGCGCCTAGTAAAGCTGTAAGGCCAACGTTTATTGTTGATGATTTATTGGTGAACGAGGTAAAGGTAGAACCAAATATGCTAAGTGATTTAGCACATAATCAAAATAATATTACCATCAACTATGCTTTGCTCGCCTATACGCCGCTTGAAAAATTACCTGTATATTACCAATTGAATGGAGGCAAATGGCAAAGGTTAGATGAACAAAGCGGTAGCTTAAAACTAAGCGCAATTTCTCCAGGACAATATCAGATACAATTTAAGCTGGGTGAAAACCAAATTCTTACTAAAGTAGCTTTTAATATAGAAAAGCCTTTTTGGTTGTCTGTATGGTTCATTACTCTGATTGCTTTGGTGGTATCAACACTGGTATATTTGCTTTATCGTTATAAAATTGAGCAAAACAACAAACGTAATCAACAAAAGTTAGATAGAGTAAGTTTAGAAAACAACCTTAACCAATCTAAACTGAAGGCTATCAAATCGCAAATGAACCCACATTTTTTTTATAATGCTTTAAACACCATTCAATCGTATATTTTAGCCAACGAGAAAAAGAATGCGGTAAATTACTTGTCAAAGTTTGCTAACCTTACCCGTACTATTTTGGAAATGACCGAAAAAGAGGAGATATCGTTAGCAGAGGAAATAAAAACAATTAGACTTTACCTGGACATAGAAAAAGCTAGGTTTGATAGCGATTTTAATTATTCCATTACTATGTTGGGCATTAATGCTGGTGAAGATATAAAAATACCATCTATGCTGTTGCAGCCTTATTTGGAAAATGCGATTAAGCATGGTCTGTTACATAAAGAAGGAAATAAGCAATTGGAGGTAACATTCAAAAAAGAAGCGAGCCAATTAGTGGTAACTATAGCGGATAATGGTATAGGTCGAAAAAAGAGTACGGAACTTAATCAGATTAAACAGCTTAAGCATAAGTCGTTTGCTACTGCTGCCATACAAAGCCGTATCGAGTTGCTCAATAAAGATAAACGGAATAAAATTTCGGTGAGTTATGAAGATAAATTGGCTGCAAACCAGCAGGGGGTTGGCACAGTGGTAATTATAAAAATGCCTTTAAATGAAGAATAGTATATGGATGCAGTAATTATAGATGATGAAAAACGGGCTAGGGTAAATTTAGCCTTGATATTGAATGAATATTGCCCAGATGTAAATATAGTTGCCGAATGTGAAAATTTGTCGCAAGGGGTAAAGGCTATTCGTAAGTTGCAACCACAAATTGTATTGTTGGATATTGAAATGCCCGGTCATAGCGGTTTGGAACTGCTTGATTTTTTTGACGAAAGTGAAATCAATTTCAGTATCATTTTTACTACAGCATATAACGAATATGCCATTAAGGCATTCAAATTTTCGGCGGTAGATTACCTTTTGAAGCCCATAGTGCCAGAAGAACTGGCAGATGCTATTTTAAGAATAAAGAAACAACAGCTGAAAACGCAAAATTACGGACTGCTAAAAGAAAACGTAAATAACGTATATCTGGGGAAAATTGCGGTGCCATCTGGTAGCTCGCTGGTTTTTTTAGATATGGAAAAGATAGTTTTTATCAAAGGCGAAGGTGCTTATTCTGAAATAAATATGGAGGATGGCACTAAGCACATGATTAGCCGAAACCTAAAGAATTTTGAAGATATCTTTAAAGAAAATCCCATCTTTTTCAGACCCCATAAATCTTACATCGTTAACTTAAGCCATGTTTCTTCGTATAACAAGAGTGAGGGGGGAAGTCTGTTCCTTAACAACAAAGTCTCGGTGCCAATATCGTCTGATAAATCTCAAATTATTTTAGATAAGATTAAATTGGTAAAGAGGTAGGGGGTATCGGGGAACTAAAATCGTCATTGCGAGGCACGAAGCAATCTTACAACTATCGTATTAAGATTGCTTCGTGCCTCGCAATGACGTATCAAATATAAACTCCCCTCCTTTGGAGGGGTTGGGGGAGGCTTAATAATAAGTTAGCCTTACCACACCAGCAATTTTCTTTGCCAAGCGTATCACTTGGCGAGTATAGCCATATTCGTTATCGTACCAAGCATACAAAACAACAGATTTACCGTCTTTTGAAAGTATCGTTGCAGGGCCATCTACAATAGAAGCATGGCTGTTACCAATTAAATCAGTACTTACCAGTTCATTAGATACAGAATATTCTAACTGCTCTGAAAGGTCGCCAAATAGAGAAGCTTGTTTTAAAACATCTTCTATAACTTCCTTACTAGTTTCCTGATTTAATGAAAGGTTCAATATCGCTAACGAAACATTTGGCGTTGGTACACGAACAGCATTTCCTGTCAGTTTTCCAGCTAATTGAGGCAGTACTTTTGCCACCGCTTTATCTGCTCCTGTTTCAGTAATTACCAAGTTTAAAGCTGCCGAACGCCCCCTACGGTATTTTTTATGGTAGTTATCTAATAAATTTTGGTCATTGGTGTAAGAATGGACAGTTTCGATATGTCCTTTTTCAATGCCAAAGTTTTCTTCCACTACTTTCAATACCGGAATGATTGCATTGGTGGTACAAGAAGCATTGGAGAAGATAGTTTCTTCCTTAAAATCAAAATCTCCATCATTAATGCCAGTAACAATATTTGGCACATCACCTTTGGCAGGTGCGGTTAATAACACCTTGCTTACACCTTTAGCTTGCAAATGCCTGTTTAAACCTTCACGGTCACGGTAAACTCCAGTATTGTCAATCACCAAAGCATCGTTAATGCCATACTCGGTATAATCCGCATCTTCAGGGTTTTTAACAACGATTAGATAAACCGTCTGACCGTTAATGATCAATGCTTTATTTTCGCTGTCTTCTACAATAGTGCCGTTAAAAGGGCCATGTATCGAATCTGTGCGCAACAACTCTGCACGTTTGGTCAATTCCTCGTCACTATAGCTGCGGGTTACAATGGCACGTAAACGTAACTGTTCGCCTTTTCCTGCCTGTACAATTAATTCTCTTGCTGCAATACGTCCAATACGTCCAAATCCGTATAAAATTACATCTTTTGGTTTTAGGCTAATTTTGTCCTTGCCAATGTGCTTTCCTAATTTATTGATGACGAAATCATGCATCGAAGACTGTGTATTACTGTCATCGAGCCACTCAGAAGCTAAACGGCCAATATCGATACGAGAAGGGGCCAAACTCGATTTTGCGATAGTACTGGCTAGCTCTAATGTTTCGTAAATAGAAATGTCTTTGCCGCTAATCTCTTTGGCATATTGATGATAGGCCAGAATTTCACTGCTACCAACATCGAACAAAGGTTTACGGAAGAGCACTAATTCGATAGATCTGTCATACCATAAATGGCCAACACATTTGATAAGCTCTAATGCTTTTTTTTCTTTTTCAATCCAGTTCTGAAACTCTGACTGATATTTATTAGACATACAAGAAAATTATTTTGGTTAGAAATGCTGCAAAAGTAAAAAAGATTGAGCGAGTGCCCAATCTTTTTTACTTTATTTTTCTTGTAAAATATTGTTTTACAGTGTGTTGAAATTACACTAAGTTGTGTGTAAAGTGCTTAACCTAAGTACGATTTCAAGATTTTACTTCTTGAAGTATGGCGTAAACGTTGTAACGCTTTATCTTTAATTTGGCGCACACGCTCACGGGTTAAATTGAATTTTTCACCAATTTCTTCCAATGAAAGAGGGTGATTAGTACTTAAACCAAAAAACAGCACGATAATTTCACGTTCTCTTTCTGTTAATGTAGATAAAGAACGCTTAATTTCTTCAGAAAGCGACTCGTTAATCAAGTTGCTATCTGTATTAGGTTCGTGGTTTTCTAACACGTCTAACAAAGTGTTTTCTTCACCTTGTACAAACGGCGCATCCATAGATACGTGGCGGCCAGAATTGCTTAAAGTGTCAGAGATCTTATCAACGGTAGTTTCTAAAATATCTGCCAATTCTTCTGGAGAAGGCTCACGCTCATATTCTTGCTCTAATTTAGAGAAAGCTTTACTAATTTTACTTAACGAACCTACCTGGTTTAAAGGCAAACGTACAATACGGCTTTGTTCAGCAATAGCTTGTAAAATCGATTGACGGATCCACCATACCGCATAAGAAATAAATTTAAAACCTTTGGTTTCATCAAATCGTTTTGCAGCTTTAATTAAACCTAAGTTACCTTCATTAATTAAATCTCCCAAGGTTAAACCTTGATTTTGGTATTGCTTGGCAACAGAAACCACGAAACGTAAATTGGTTTTTGTTAACCTTTCAAGAGCGGCTTGATCTCCCTCACGAATCTTACGAGCTAAAATTACTTCTTCTTCGGCTGTAATTAAATCCACTTTACCAATTTCGTGCAAGTACTTGTCTAACGATTGACTTTCACGGTTGGTGATGGATTGGGTTATTTTGAGTTGTCTCATTTATATGTATTGGTCCTCGTTTTGTTTTTCAGAATTGCAAAAATAGGATTTTTTTGTGCATTTCTGAAAGTTAAATTACTGAAAATGTTGTGTTTTGTCACCTTTTTTGAACGATTTGTTTATAGCAAAAATCATTCCAAGTTAATAGCGTGTCAGTTCGGAAATAGTTTGTTGTTTTTTATTTAATCTATTGAATTACAGTGTTTTTGGTGTTGTTTTGTGAGGTTAGTGTCTGCGAAATTAAATTTGTTTTGTTGTAATTTAGCTTGCCTTTGATATTACACTGACACAACTGGCAGTCAACTTAATATTAGATGATATTAAATTAGGACAACTCTGTCTACACCTTGTGAAAATCATTTTTAGATAGGTCAGAAGAGTGAACCAGTTTATAAAATTTCGTTGAGTGTAAATGTATCTTTTAAGCGAACACCTTTTTCGGTATGCTGTAAAGTACAACATTCGTTAACGGGATCGTGTTCTAAGTAAAGTATATAGTCATTAGTGGCGGCTTCTTCAAGGAACTCCTTCTTCTCTTTTAATGTTTGTAGTGGAAACATATCGTAAGACATTACATAAGGCAAAGGGATATGTCCAGTAGATGGTAGTAAATCTGCCATGTAAACAATCGTTTTATCCTTGTACTGCAACTGCGGCAGCATCATGGCGTCTGTGTGTCCATACGCAAAGCGGATATTAATTCCATCGTGAAAATGTACGTTCTGCTGCGTAGGAATAAATTTCAGCTGTCCACTTTCTTGTATAGGAAGGATGTTCTCCTTTAAAAAAGATGCTTTTTCACGGGCATTAGGTGTTACCGCCCAATCCCAATGCTGTTGGTTGCTCCAATAAATTGCATTTTTAAACGCAGGGCGAAGTTGGTCGTCGTATCTCTCAATAGATCCTCCACAATGGTCAAAGTGCAGGTGCGTTAAGAAAACATCGGTAATGTCATCTCTATGAAAACCATGGGTAGCAAGAGATTTGTCTAACGTATCATCACCATGTAAATAATAATGACCAAAAAATTTATCATCTTGTTTGTTGCCCAACCCGTTATCAACCAAAATTAGTCTACCGCCATCTTCAATTAAAAGGCATCGCATAGCCCAAGAACATAAATTATTCTCGTCGGCTGGATTGGTTTTTTGCCAAATAGATTTAGGTACCACGCCAAACATAGCGCCGCCGTCTAGCTTAAAATTTCCGGTATTGATGGTGTAAAGCTTCATATTTGTGGGTTAACTGGTTAATTGATGATTTGGTTAATTGTGGTGAGGTAGCTTTAAACAAAAATTGGTTAATTGCATTATCAACAATTAACCAATTCAAACAGTTTAAACAATTAAACTATAAATGTATTACTTCTCCGTATGCATCAGCAGCAGCTTCCATAATGGCCTCGCTCATGGTTGGGTGAGGGTGAACCGCCTTGATCATTTCGTGGCCAGTAGTTTCTAATTTACGAGCAACAACAATCTCAGCAATCATTTCGGTTACGTTAGCGCCAATCATGTGGGCGCCTAATAATTCTCCGTATTTAGCATCGAAAATTAATTTTACGAAACCATCTTTTGCACCAGCAGCACTTGCTTTACCAGATGCCGAGAATGGGAATTTTCCAATCTTCAATTCGTAACCAGCAGCTTTAGCCGCTTTTTCTGTATAGCCTACAGAAGCAATTTCTGGTGAACAATAAGTACAACCTGGGATGTTGTTGTAATCTAATGGCTCTACGTGTTGACCAGCAATTTTCTCCACACAGATGATACCTTCCGCAGAAGCTACGTGAGCCAATGCTTGACCAGGAACCACATCGCCAATGGCGTAATATCCTTTAACTGAAGTGTTGTAAAATTCATCAACTACGATTTTACCCTTGTCGGTTTTAATGCCAACTTCTTCTAAGCCAATGTTTTCGATGTTAGCAACAACACCAGCAGCAGAAAGAACGATATCTGCTTCGATAGTTTGCATGCCGCTTGCAGTTTTAACTTGAACTTTACAGCCAGCGCCGCTTGTATCTACGGACTCTACAGATGAAGAAGTCATGATGTCGATACCAGTTTTCTTCAAGCTACGTAATAACTGTTTTGAAACGTCTTCGTCTTCTACTGGAACAACATGCTCCATAAATTCTACGATGGTAACTTTTGTGCCCATAGTAGCGTAGAAATAAGCGAACTCAACACCAATGGCTCCAGAACCAACCACTACCATAGATTTTGGTTGCTGAGGCAATACCATTGCCTGGCGGTAGCCAATCACTTTTTTGCCATCTTGCTTTAAGTTAGGCAACTCTCTAGAGCGAGCACCGGTAGCAATTACGATATGTTTAGCAGAAAGTTCTTTTTGAGAACCATCAGCACCCTTAACTTCAACTTTGTTACCAGCCTTAACTTTGCCGGTACCCATTACTACTTCAATTTTGTTCTTCTTCATTAAGAATTGAACACCTTTACTCATGCCGTCTGCCACACCGCGACTACGCTTAACTACAGCATCGAAATCCGCTTTAGCTTCTGAAGTAGTAATACCATAATCTGCAGCATGATTGATATATTCGAAAACCTGTGCACTTTTTAATAAAGCTTTAGTAGGGATACAGCCCCAGTTTAGGCAAATTCCACCTAATGATTCGCGTTCTACAATAGCAACTTTCATTCCTAACTGAGACGCTCTAATGGCAGTAACATATCCGCCGGGACCGCTACCTAACACAATTAAATCGTAGTTCATATCTTTAAATAATGGAATTTCAAGTTTAATACGGTTCAAAATTAATAAAAATGTTGATTTAACCCAGGTTACCCTTTTCTTTTACAATAGCATCACAAGCTGAAAAAGAACTGTACTTCGCTGCCGATAAATATTTATATTAGCGGTGAACCAAACCAGACAAACGATGAAGGCCGTTAAATACACCCTGATCACAGGCGCAAGTTCCGGACTCGGTCGGGAATTTTGTATGCAGTGTGCAGAGCGAAAAATGAATCTGATCATGATTGCACTGCCCAACAGTAATACCGATTCCCTTGCGCACGAGCTTAGGCTAGAATACGGTGTCGACATCCAGGTTTATGAGTTTGATCTTACAGACAGCATTCTGCTACGGGAGCACATTAACCTGATCCGTGATCTTTATGAGGTCAATTTTATCATAAATAACGCAGGTATTGGGGGCACCGCTGCGATTACTCAAAGCTCCAGCGAAACTATTGACCGTATTATGC
>NZ_JAVHXT010000026.1 GCF_031119335.1 Pedobacter sp. | reverse complement strand
AGAGCATTACACTTTTAATGTAGTGGTCCTGGGTTCGAATCCCAGCGGGATCACAAAAAGCCTCAGAGAAATCTGAGGCTTTTTTTGTTTATACTTGTTTTTGATGCCGCTGAAGTGTTAATCTTTTATTTATTTCTACTTAACATTAAGTTAACATTGAGTGCATACCTTTAATGTATGAACTATCCAGTATTTATTTTTCACGAATTAGTGCTCCGTTTTTCATACATCAATCGTCAGGTTGGTAGATATATCTCTAATACTGTAGAAGATGGTATTATTTTGATAAGAACTACCAGCGGTAAGATCTCGATTGCGCAAGAATTGCTAGAGAAACAATATCGCAATCCTAACGAGATTTCTGCAGAGCAACTAAAAGAACTGGCTTCAGCATTCCAAGCGGAATAAGAAGGTAGCCAACGTACCTACTTTAACTGGTAAGCAATTACACTGTTTTGGTTAAATGTGGGAATATAAATAATTCTTTTCTGAGGGTTGTAACCAAGGTCTGCGGTGTTCATTTTGCCTTGTACATCTTGTAATTTCTCAATGGAACCGTCTTTCTTTATATGATAAATAATGCCTGCCCAGCAAGTAGCTATAAATTCACCATTGCCAATTGGCTCTAAACCGTCACCAACTTTCTCTAATCCCTTGGCTACAATAGTAATCTGCTTTTTGCTATCTATTTTCCACAGCTCTGTTCCAGCTAATACGAACAAATCTTTATTTATCCATTTTAAACCATTTGCACTAGTGGCATTCTCAATATAAAGCTCGTAACGGTTGTTCTTTATTTGATAGATTTTATTGGTACGAGTGTCAGAAGCGTAAAGTGTTCCATTGTTATCTACGGTAAGGTCATTTAAAAAAACGGCTTCGTCAATTTCTAGCTTGTTTTTTACCTTGCCTGTAGGTAAATCAATGCTAACAACTGCAGTAATATCGGCTACGTACAAAGTGTTTTTAAAAACGGCTAATCCTTTGGGAGCGTTCAGTCCGGTTACCCAATTCGCATTCTTCATGGTGCCGTCTAGGTTAAGTATTGCAATGCCACCTTTACCATCTTTTACATTCCCTACACCATCAATTAAACTCACGTATAATTCTTTGGTGTCGCCTTTATAAAGCACAGACTCTGGTATCGGTAGATCTTCCTTTGCTTCCCAAATCTTTTCTAAATTTTTTGTCTGAGCTTTAATGCTTCCTGCAAACAAAACAGCCGTGAATAATCCTAATAAAAAATGTCTCATATAGTTAAAGATATAAAATTGGATGACTTTAATGAATTTTGAGCGCATAAAAAAGCCCTTAAATCTTTCGACTAAGGGCCTTTTGTATGTTTGTTAGCTTTATTTTCCGCTTGCCTTAGCATGGTCTGCCAAGAAAGTTGCTAAGCCGCTATCAGTTAATGGGTGCTTTAGTAAACCTGTAATCGCAGAAAGAGGAGCAGTAATTACATCTGCACCAATTTTAGCACAAGCTACAATATGTAAAGGGCCGCGGATCGAAGCAGCTAAAATCTGAGTTTCAAATCCGTAGTTGTCAAAAATCAAGCGAATATCTTCAATTAAAGTTAAGCCATCAGTAGAAATATCATCTAATCTGCCTAAAAATGGAGATACGTAGGTTGCACCAGCTTTTGCTGCCAATAAAGCTTGAGCAGGAGAGAAGATCAAAGTACAGTTGGTTCTAATTCCTTTACTACTAAAATATTTGATGGCTTTTAGACCTTCTTTAATCATGGGTACTTTAACCACGATTTTAGAATTTAAAGCAGCTAAAGCTTCACCCTCTTTAATAATACCTTCGTAATCTGTAGCAATTACCTCAGCGCTTACATTGTCATCAACAATGTCGCAAATGGCTTTATAGTGGTTAATTACATTGTCATCGCCGGTAATGCCTTCTTTGGCCATTAAACTTGGGTTGGTAGTTACGCCATCTAGTACGCCTAAATCTTGTGCTTCTTTAATTTGGTCAAGATTAGCAGTGTCGATAAAAAATTTCATGATGTTTAATTCTTATATTGGTTTAAAGGTTAATGTTAGAAAACCTGAAGAATTATATCCCCCTTCAGAGTTTACCGTCCCAATAACTATCGGGATCTCGGAGGGTATAAGGGGAGTAAAAAATGGGCAAGCAACTTCTATCGCACCGCTACAACCTTCTACCCTTGCTTTGTTCCCAACCTGGGGGAGTTCAAAGGGAGCTGGTCGTAGAAGACTTGCCCGGCACAAAGGTAGTAAAATAGACTATTTAAAGAAACGAATTTTGATATATTTTTAAGGTGCTGTATTACAGTTTTTTATGATGTTTTTAGTGTTTTTAGGATGAGAAAAATTGACTTAATCGGCTTCCGAGATATTAATTTTTAGAAGATTTTTATTCTTTTTTCAATTTAAGTGTTTCTTGTTTTGGTGTGTTCAATCGTTTTTAATTTCCTTTACCATCATTGCTTATTTGTTTAAGTAGCTATAGCATGTGTTTTTATTTTATTGGTGCTTAAACCAGTTTTAACAAAACTCATTATGAAAGGTCATTAATTGTAGGCACTTTTATCAAAGTAGCTTTTACTTTTACTAAGTGTAGGTTTGTGTTTGTCTATTAATTTTTGGGCATCAATTGCAAGCCATATCTTTGTTGTGTCTAATTATTGCTTGCGAGAGCCTAACCTAAAAAAAAGATTGTTCGATAAATGCATTCCATAACAAAATCATTATTGCTTTTTTTTGTTATCATGGGCAAACTGGCTTTTGCGCAGAGTGAGGATGTAGTTCAATTAAATCAGCAAAGTGGACTGCCTTCTAATCATGTATATGATATCTTTCAAGACGACAGGGGATTTATTTGGATGGCAACAGATGCTGGTTTGTATCGGTATGATGGTTTTGAGTACAAATTATATGCTTCAGAAAATCAGTCTTCTCTAGCGGGAAGTGCCATCCAGCAAGATAGGTATGGTCGTATTTGGTACGAAAATTTTGATGGCTATCTTTTTTACATTGAAAATGAACGTTTGCATGAAATAAAGCAAGACCACCCTATACAATTTTTACCCTTTGGTTTAAGTGATAAATATCTTTATGTCATTTTTAAAAACGGAGTTAATGTATATAATCTTAAAACTTTAAAAATTGAAAAAACTATTAATATTGAATTTGTTTATGCTGAACACGCTGCGTTAATTAACGGACATTTTTTTATAACAGATCAAGATAAGGTAATTTGTATAGATCCTAATTTCAATTTGTATCAAACAAGCGTAAATATAGATAAGCAGGTTGGCGTTAAATTGATAAAATCGATAAAAGGTAAAATAGCTATTGTCCCGAGAAATGGAAAATATGTTAACTTTTATGATCAAAAACTTAATTATCTCTCTCGGCTCTCTATAAACCTGAAGGGCTTATTCCATGAAATTTATCAAGTTGAAAATAATAAATTTTGGTTTGTTACTTCAAAAGGAATAGAGGAGGCGGTTTTTGATAACAAAGAAATCAAGGTTTCAAATTTGAAATGGCCTAATTTGAGTATTTCTAAATACTTGCTTGATAAAAATGGTAACAGTTGGATTTCCACTATTGGCAATGGTGTGTTATTAGTGCCAAAAATTAGCAATCAACAGTTTTATGCAACCGGAGAGAAATATACTCATCTTTTCAAGAATAAAGATGCGTATGTCGCCGTAAGCAATGCGGGCGAAGTTAAACTGCTCGATTCTCAATTCTCAGCTATTAAAACATTGTTAAGTGCAAATACAAGTATGAGCTACTTGAATATATCAGCCAATAAAAAAAGTTTGATGTATGCCGATAACAAAGGTTTGCATTTGTATTCTGCTGGTAAAACAAAAGACATTAATGTTGCCGTTAAAGAGGCTGTACAGCTCGATGAAAAATATTATCTAGTTGCTGTAAGTGGTTTTTATGGGATGATGAAAAATCCTTTTGCAACTCAAAAAATTGCTTCTCAATGGGATAGGTATTTTACTCAAAATGTGTTCAATTTGGAAGATTTTAGTGCCTTTAAAAGCTATGTTAGGGCAAAAACTATTGATTACAATTTTCGAACCAAACAAATTGTAGTGGGTACGAATGTAGGCACGTTCTTAAACACATTGGGTGTAGAGCAGGAAATAAAATATAAAGCCGTACCTTTTTATGTCAAAAAGATATTTTGGTATCAAGATGTTTTATTTGCGCTAACTACAAACGGGGATTTTTATAAAATTACCGATCTGAAACATTTTGAGAGAATTGAGCTTTCTGAAAGTGGTATTAGGTTTTTGAAACGGCAAGGAAATACCATTTTTTTAGTTGGTGCAAATCTTATCTATGCCTATCACCTAGAAACTGGCAAGTTTGATAAATATGATATTGACTATAACAATAATACCATAAACGATTTTTTGGTAGAAGGTGATTTCTTGGTTATTGCTGGCGAACAAGGTGTTGTTAAGATAAAGTACAGAAATGTAGGGGCAGCTAACGAAGATGTGCCTTTTTATATCAATGGTTTGTATGTAAATGATGCTAAGGTGAAGTCGTTAGAAGGCTTGTCGTATACACAGAACAACATCAGGATAAATTATTCTTTTTTAAATTATGGTAGAAAGAATGGTGTAGTAATATCTTATAAATTGAATAATGGCGAATGGATAAGTGCTACCGAAAATGAAAGAGATGTATATTTTAGAGCACTTGCTCCTGGCAGTTATACGGTCAGTTTTAAGCTAAATGATAAGGTTCTTGCCGAAAAAACAATTATTTCTATAGCTCTGCCCATCTGGAAAACCTGGTGGTTTTACTTATTGCTTTCTGTAGTGTTGTTGGCAGTAATGCTCTTTTATTATAAAACTAAAACCAGTTTGTATACGCAGCAAATAAAACTTCTTAATGAGAAGATACAATTAGAAAGAAGCTTAGGGAAATCTGTTCTTACTTCTATTAAGGCTCAAATGAACCCGCATTTTTTCTATAATGCACTCAATACCATTCAAGCTTTTATATTTACCAATGATAAGGTAAGTGCTAATAATTATCTGGCAAAATTTTCGAAGCTGACCAGGCTGGTGCTTGAAATGTCGGAAAAGGAGATAGTTAGTTTGAGCGAAGAAATAGATGCAACCAAGATGTACCTCGATTTGGAGAAAATGCGTTTTGGGAAAAAGATAGATTATCTGATTAAGGTAAACGGAATTTCAAATACAGAAATGATAGAGCTTCCGCCAATGTTGGTGCAACCGCTTATAGAAAATGCAATTAAGCATGGCTTGTTACATTTAGATAAAGCAGGTTTGGTTACCATTACATATAGTAAACTTGGAGAGTGTTTGCAAGTTGAGGTAGATGATAATGGAGTTGGTAGAAAAAAGGCGGCAGAGCTTAAGGCTAACAAAGAAAAGTTGCACCATTCGTTTGCTATTAAGGCCAATCAAACTAGGTTAGATATATTAAATAAAGGTAGGGTAAACAGTTTGTTCGTATTAGAAATAATCGATAAGTATGAACTTGGACAGCCAAGTGGTACAATAGCCCGCCTAACAATTCCATTAGATGTATAAAGCAATTATCATAGATGACGAGGAGATGGCTAGAGTGCTGCTTCAAGAAATGCTTACGGCATATTGCCCTCAAGTAGAAACTGTAGGTTTGTGTGCAAATTTGCCGGAAGGTGTAAAGGCAATTAGGCAGCATAAGCCAGATATTGTTTTCTTGGATATTGAAATGCCGGGCTATAGTGGGCTAGAGCTGTTAGATTTTTTTAATGAAGAAGAAATTGATTTTTCAATCGTTTTTGTAACGGCTTATAATAGTTACGCTATTCAGGCTTTTAAATTATCTGCGGTAGATTATTTATTGAAGCCTGTAGAAACAGATGATTTGTTGCAAGCTGTAAAACTTTTTGAGCTTAACCGTAAAAATTCAAACCTAGAAATCTTAAAGCAAAATCTAAGTGATGTCGGCATGAAAAAAATTGCTTTGAGTACACTTAGCCAAATCTACTTTGTTAATTTAGATGATATCATGTTTTTTAAAGCGGAAGGAGCTTATACAAACGTATTTATTAACGATGGACGTAATATTTTGGTAAGTAAAGGACTTAAAAGTTTTGATACCATGCTAGAAGAAAATCCTAATTACATGAGATGCCATAAGTCCTATCTCGTTAATACGAATTACATCACGCAATATTTAAGAGCTAATGGAGGTAGTTTGTTGGTGGCAGATAAGCATGAAATAGATGTTTCTCCTTCAAAAGTAGCGGAGGTGCTTGCTAAGCTAACTTAAGCTTTGATATTTAGTTTAGAAATAGGTATAAGTGTTTTAAAGTTAATCATGTGTTAGCATAAATTAACGTGGGTTTTGACTGTTTCTTTTGATTATCAGTGTTTTGTTTGTTTTTGACTTAAAAAGTATCGTCATTGCGAGGCACGAAGCAATCTTAATGCGCAAGTTTTGTTATGCAGTCATAGTTGTAGGATTGCTTCGTGCCTCGCAATGACGGATAAGCCCCTAAACTTATGTTAAATTAAACTGTTTCTGATTTTTTAATTTTTATTATTTTATTGTAAATCAGTTGGTTGTTGTTGTTTATAATATGATCATATTATTGTATAATCTTACTTTAAATCATTTAAACCTATTATTTGGTTTTATCTTGTTTTGATAAAATTTCAATTGGTATCGTTATCTTTTGCTATAATGATAATTTGAAGCATATATTTTGCTTATAATATCTTTTTTTGATAAAATTTTTATCAAAAGTATAATTTGTGCAATTTTTTTTGTATCTTAGTGTTCACTACACACTAACTACAACCAACTAATAAATGGAAAATTTAAATGAACAACAGGGGTTGTACCGTGACAGTTTTGAGCATGACGCTTGCGGTATAGGTTTTGTTGCCCACGTGAAAGGGAGAAAATCACATCAGAACATTACAGATGCGCTAACCATTT
The DNA here is from genome assembly GCF_031119335.1 of Pedobacter sp. Classification (GTDB taxonomy): domain Bacteria; phylum Bacteroidota; class Bacteroidia; order Sphingobacteriales; family Sphingobacteriaceae; genus Pedobacter. The sequence continues at coordinate 28,247 of NZ_JAVHXT010000026.1, read as the reverse complement.
TGGAGAATTTGGATCACCGTGGCGCATGTGGTGCTGAGCCTAATACCGGAGATGGTGCTGGTATCATGATACAGGTTCCCCACGAATTTTTATTTGACGAATGTTTACGTACGGGTTTTAGCTTGCCGCAATATGGCGACTATGGCGTAGGTATGCTTTTTATGCCTAAAGAAATTAGGGCAAGGGAAGAATGTCGTGAAATTATTTATCGCACAGCAGAAAAACTGGGATTTGAGGTGCTTGGATTTAGAAAAGTTCAGGTAGACACTACGGATATTGGTAATATGGCCCTTTCTGTAGAGCCAGAAATTGAGCAGGTCTTTGTTTCTCGCCCTTACCACATTGCTGCTGGTGCCGATTTTGAACGTAAGCTTTTCGTGCTTAAAACTTACGTTACCAAAACTATTTACAATTCTGTAAAGGATAGTAAGCAAGACTTTTACATAGCGTCGTTTTCGTCGCGAACCATTGTGTACAAGGGGCAGCTTACCTCTTTACAAGTACGTACCTATTACACCGAGCTTAGCGATAAGCGTATGGTTTCGGCCTTCGGTTTGGTACACTCACGTTTTGCAACCAATACTTTCCCGTCTTGGCGTTTGGCGCAACCATTTAGGCATATTGCCCATAATGGCGAAATCAATACGCTACAAGGTAATTTGAACTGGTTTCGTTCTAGTGTGAAATCATTTGCATCACCTTATTTTACTCCGGAGGAGTTGAATATGATTTTGCCAGTGATCGACGAAACGCAGTCAGATTCGGGATGTTTAGATAATGTAGTTGAATTACTTTTGCATGCAGGTAGGTCGTTACCGCATGTGTTAATGATGTTAATACCAGAAGCATGGGACGGAAACAAGGATATGGATCCGATGAAAAGTGCTTTCTATCAATTTCACGCTTCGTTAATGGAGCCATGGGATGGACCAGCAGCTATCGCTTTTACCGATGGTAGCTTAATTGGTGCTACTTTAGATAGAAATGGCTTACGTCCTTCGCGTTACGCACTTACCAGTGATGATAGAGTGATCATGGCATCTGAATCGGGAGCGGTTGAGATTGACCAAAGCACTGTAATCGAAAAAGGTAGGTTAACTCCTGGAAAAATGTTTGTAGTGGATATGGAGCAGGGGCGTATCATTAGCGATGACGAAATTAAGCAACAAGTTTGCGGTCGTCGTCCGTATGCGGATTGGATTAACCAATATCAAATTAGATTGGAAGAATTACCTGAACCAAGGGTAATGTTTACCAATCTTTCGGAAGAATCTATTTATAACTACCAGCAAGTATTTGGTTATAGTAGAGAGGATATCGATCTATTGATCAAGCCGATGGCGATAGACGGTAAAGAGGCTATTGGTTCGATGGGAACAGATACACCTTTAGCGGTGCTTTCAAAGCAAGCACAGCACTTATCTTCTTATTTCAAACAGTTGTTTGCGCAAGTAACCAATCCGCCAATCGATCCAATTCGTGAGCGAGTGGTAATGAGTTTGGCTGGTTTTATGGGCAACAATGGCAACTTATTGGAAGAAAACCAAATGCAGTGTCACTGTGTAGGTATCAAACATCCAATATTAACCAACCAAGAATTAGAAAAATTAAGAAGTATTGATACAGGCTTATTTCAATCTAAAACCCTACAAATGTATTTTAGGGCCGATGGAAAAGCTGGATCATTGCAAAAAGCTTTAGATCGTTTGTGCCGTTACGCAGTGGATGCTGTGGAAGATGGTTTCCAAGTGATCATTTTAAGCGATAGAGCTTTAGATTCTACCCACGCTGCAATTCCTTCTTTATTGGCGGTTTCTGCGGTACATCACCACTTAATTAGAAAAGGTTATAGAGGTGCTGTGGGTATTGTGGTAGAAGCTGGAGACGTTTGGGAAGTACATCATTTCGCTACTTTAATTGGCTTCGGTGCTACAGCTGTAAACCCATATTTGGCTTTAGAAACTATCAATACTTTTAAAGCTGAGAGTGGTTTAACACAAGATCAGTTGAATTATAACTATATCAAGTCTGTAAAAGATGGTTTGTTGAAGATTTTCTCTAAAATGGGAATTTCTACTTTGCAATCTTACCACGGAGCGCAGATTTTCGAGATCTTAGGTTTAAATCAACAAGTAGTTTCTACTTATTTCACAGGTGCGGTTTCTCGTATTGGTGGTTTAGGTTTGGATGAAATTGCGCAAGAAGCGTTGATTAAGCATAACCGTATTTTTGGAAAGCATACGCAAACAGAGCATATTTTAACTGCCGGTGGTACTTATAAATGGAGAAGACGGGGTGAAAAGCACTTGTTCAATCCAGAAACGATCCACTTATTGCAAAATGCAACCCGCAGAAACGATTTTCCTACGTTTAAAAAATATTCGAAGTTAATTAATGAGCAAACTACGCAGGCTTATACCATTAGAGGTTTGTTCGAATTCAATTATACTCGTCCGTCTATAAGCATTGATGAGGTAGAGCCAATTGAGAATATCTTCAAAAGATTTGCTACAGGAGCGATGTCTTTCGGATCAATCTCTCATGAGGCACACTCTACTTTAGCTATTGCGATGAATAGAATTGGCGGTAAAAGTAACACTGGCGAGGGTGGTGAGGATGAAATCCGTTACCAAACTTTAGAAAATGGCGACTCCATGCGTTCGTCGATCAAGCAAATTGCATCGGCTCGTTTTGGGGTAACCAGTTACTATTTAACCAATGCCGATGAGTTGCAGATTAAAATGGCTCAAGGCGCAAAACCTGGAGAAGGTGGTCAATTACCTGGGCACAAAGTGGATGATTGGATTGCAAAAGTTCGTCACGCTACGCCAGGTGTGGGTTTAATTTCTCCTCCTCCGCACCACGATATTTATTCTATCGAAGATTTAGCACAGCTGATTTACGATTTGAAAAATGCCAATCGTGCCGCTAGAATTAACGTGAAGTTGGTTTCTAAAGCGGGTGTAGGTACAATTGCTGCTGGTGTGGCTAAAGCTCACGCTGACGTAGTTTTGGTTTCAGGTTACGATGGTGGTACAGGAGCCTCTCCTTTAACTTCGGTTCAGCATGCTGGTTTGCCTTGGGAACTTGGTTTAGCAGAAGCGCACCAAACATTGGTGAAAAATCGTCTAAGAAGTAGGGTAGTATTACAAACCGATGGTCAGTTGAAAACAGGTAGAGACATTGTAATTGCTACTTTATTAGGTGCTGAGGAGTGGGGAGTGGCAACTGCTGCACTAGTAACTGCAGGCTGTATCATGATGCGTAAATGCCACTTGAATACTTGTCCAGTTGGTGTAGCTACGCAAGATCCTAACTTGAGAAAGTTATTTACCGGTGATGCAGATCACGTTGTAAACTTGTTCCAGTTCTTAGCGCAAGAAGTTCGTGAATTGATGGCTGAATTAGGTTTCAGAACGGTGAACGAAATGGTTGGTCAATCTGATTTGTTGAAAGTGAGAGAGTTTGCGGAAGCAGATTGGAAATTGAAACATGTAGATTTAACGCCAATTTTGTACAAAGAGCCAGCTAATGGACAACCTTTATACAATACAGAACAGCAAGATCACGGTTTAGATAAAGTATTGGATCATCAGTTAATTGCAGCTGCACAGCCGGCTATATTAAACAATGAGCCAGTTTTTGCCAACTTTGATGTGAAAAACACAGACCGTTCTATCGGTACGATGTTATCGAACGAAATTTCTAAAGTTCACAAAAGCGCTGGCTTAACACCAGATACGATCAACTTTAAATGCTTCGGTTCTGCCGGACAGAGTTTTGGTGCTTTTGCAACTAAAGGCTTAACACTTACTTTAGAAGGCGAGGGTAATGACTACGTAGGCAAAGGTTTATCTGGTGCTAAAGTGGTGGTTTATCCTTTTGGAAATATCAACTATGTACCAGAACAAAATATCATTATCGGTAACGTAGCACTTTACGGTGCAACCTCTGGAGAGTTGTATGCTCGTGGTAAAGCAGGCGAACGTTTTGCAGTTCGTAACTCTGGAGCTACAGCAGTAGTAGAAGGAGTGGGAGATCACGGTTGTGAGTACATGACAGGTGGTGAAGTGTTAATTTTAGGTGATACAGGAAGCAACTTTGCCGCAGGTATGAGTGGTGGTATCGCTTGGATTTACGACACCAGCAAAACTTTCGCCAACAAATGCAATCCGGAGATGGTGGATCTAGATCCATTACAACAAGAGGATGAGGAAAGAATTACTACGTTATTGAAAAACCACTTGAGGTTAACTAGCAGTAAGGTAGCGGAATTCATCCTTAGCGATTGGGAAAATCAAGCTAAACATTTTGTGAAAGTTTTCCCTAAAGAATACAAAGCAGTTTTATTACAACGTCAACAAGTAAAAGTTAATTAAGATGGGAAAAGTGACAGGATTTTTTGAATACGAAAGAGTTTCGCCTTCAAAACAAGCGCCTCAAGAGCGTTTAAATCACTACGATGAGTTTGTATCGCTATTGCCATCTGATGAGTTGAACAGACAATCTGGTCGTTGTATGGATTGCGGTGTGCCGTTTTGCCAATCTGGTTGCCCATTAGGAAATGTAATTCCTGAGTTTAACGATGCGGTTTATCAGGGTAAATGGTTGCAAGCTGCCGAGATTTTATTAAGTACAAACAATTTTCCGGAATTTACGGGTAGAATTTGTCCTGCGCCTTGCGAAAGTGCTTGTGTGTTGGGAATAAACAAATCTCCAGTTTCTATTGAGGAAATTGAAAAGCATATCATTGAAATTGCTTTCGAAAAAGGCTATATCAAAGCAAACGAGCCATTAATCAGAACTGGTAAAAAAGTGGCTGTGGTAGGTTCTGGTCCTGCGGGATTAGCTGCTGCTGCGCAATTGAACAAAGCTGGTCATGAAGTAGTAGTTTACGAACGTGATGATGTAGCTGGTGGATTGCTTCGTTATGGTATTCCTGATTTTAAACTACAGAAAGATGTGGTAGAAAGAAGGATTAAATTGATGGAGGAAGAGGGAATAACTTTTCAATACAATGCTAACGTTGGCGAAAATGTGGAAATCAGCACTTTATTACGCGATTTCCAGGCGATTGTTTTAGCTGGTGGTTCAACTATCCCTCGTGATTTGAACTTGCCAGGAAGGGATGCTAAAGGGGTTCATTTTGCAATGGATTTCTTGAAGCAACAGAACAAACGTGTGGGTGGTCGTAAAGTAGAGGCTGAAGAGATTTTAGCGACAGGCAAAAACGTGATTGTAATTGGTGGCGGTGATACAGGTTCAGATTGTATCGGTACTTCAAACCGTCATGGAGCAAAATCTGTTACGCAGTTTGAGATTATGCCAATGCCTCCACAAATGCGTACGGTAAACATGCCTTGGCCAAGTTATCCAATGTTATTGAAAATCACTACTTCTCACGAAGAAGGTGCGCAACGTGCTTGGTCGGTGAATACCAAAGAATTTATTAAAGATGAACAAGGTAATTTGAAAGCCCTAAAAGTAGTTGATGTAGAATGGGATATTGATACCGCAACTGGACGACCGCTTGGCTTTAAAGAAGTTCCAGGAACTGAAAAAGAATATCCTTGCGAATTGGTGCTGTTAGCAATGGGTTTCTTGCATCCTCAAAAGGAAGGTTTAATTGAGAAATTAGGTGTAGAATTGGATGAAAGAGGAAATGTAAAAGCTGTTGAAGGTCAATATCAAACTAACATCCCTAAGATTTTTGCCGCTGGCGATATGCGCAGAGGACAATCTTTAGTGGTTTGGGCAATTTCTGAAGGTCGTGAGACGGCTCGTAAAGTGGATGAACACTTAATGGGTTTCAGTAAATTACCATCTAAAGATGCCGTAGCTTACGCTTAAGAACTTTTGTTTTTATACTTTTACAACCAAGGTCCAGACGTTTTTCGTTTGGGCCTTTTTTGTTATTGCGTATCGGTTTTGCCTTTTGTCGTCATTTCGAACGTAGAGAGAAATCTAGCAAATGAAAATACACATGTAATAAATTAACTTTTAGATTTCTCCTATCGTCGAAATGACGTTTAGTTGCAAATTGATGGTATACACTTGTTGTGTGCCTGAATCTTTCTTCTCCGTAAAATCGAAAGATCTCTCCGCTACGGTCGAGTTGACGACCAAATGTTATAAAAAACTACCCAGGAATATTATGCTTTAACAGAAAACTTGCCAATTCTAAATCTTCAGGAAATGTTACCTTGATATTATTCCTATTGCCTTCGATTAGATTAATTGGAAAGCCAGCAGCCTCTACAACTGAGGCATCATCTGTGAAAATAGGAGAGAACGATTGCTGGTAAGCTATTCTAAGCTGGCCTAAATCGAATGTTTGAGGTGTTTGTATCAGTACCAATTTGTCACGATTTAAGATTTTGCTGCTCGTATTCTCAATCTCACGCACAGAATCGCTAGGCTTAACACAAGGAATAGCATTGCCTAATTCTAAAGCATGCTTAAAAGTCTGTGTAATTAAGCTTGAATTTATCACTGGTCTAACCGCATCATGAATGGCTACAACGCCATCGTCTCTAATGGACATCAAACCGTTTCTTACAGAGTGAAAACGTTCTTTGCCGCCCTCTATTAAAGTGTGGGGAATATTAAAATTGTACTTTAAACAAAGCTCCTTCCAGTATTCATGCTCAGCTTTTGCTAAAACTACGATGATTTCTGGTTGAACTTCAGAAAGATGAAAAGCCTGTAATGTATGCATCATCACAGGCTTTTCATTAAGCAATAAAAACTGTTTGGCTATTGCGGTTTGCATTCGCTTTCCAGACCCACCAGCTACAATTATTGCGTAGAATTTCATATTTATTTAGTATTGAGTAGTTAGTATTGTGTATTGAGATGTGAAATTAAACGCAATACGCAATTCTCATTACGCTGTACTTATATAATTAACATCGCATCTCCGTAGCTGTAGAAACGATATTTCTCTTTCACAGCAACTTCGTATGCGTTCATTACATTTTCGTAACCACCAAAAGCACTTACCATCATCAATAAAGTAGATTCAGAGGTGTGGAAATTGGTAATCATCGAGTTAGCAATGCTAAACTCGTAAGGAGGGAAAATAAACTTGCTAGTCCAATCGTTTGCTGCTTTTAACGTTCTGTTTGCAGAAACCGCTGATTCGATAGCACGCATTGAAGTTGTACCAACAGCACAAATTCTTCTTTTCTCTTCTATTGCTTTGTTAACAATGTTTGCGTCCTTTTGTTCGATAATAAACTGCTCAGAGTCCATTTTGTGCTTAGTTAAATCTTCTACCTCAACCGGGCGGAAAGTTCCTAAACCAACGTGTAGGGTAACCTCTGCAAAGTCAATACCTTTAAGCTCTAAACGTTTCATCAGCTCTCTGCTAAAGTGTAAACCCGCAGTAGGAGCAGCTACAGCACCTTCGTGTTTAGCAAAAATAGTTTGGTAACGCTCTTTGTCTTTTTCAGTTGCTTTACGCTTGATGTATTTTGGAAGTGGAGTTTCACCTAAAATTTCTACGTTTCTTCTAAATTCCTCGTCAGTTCCATCAAATAAGAAACGAATAGTACGCCCACGTGAAGTAGTGTTGTCTACAACCTCTGCAACTAGTAAATCATCATCACCAAAATACAGTTTGTTACCAACACGAATTTTACGGGCTGGATCTACCAAAACATCCCATAAACGAAGCTCCTTATTTAATTCGCGTAACAAAAAAACCTCAATAGTAGCACCAGTTTTTTCTTTATTGCCATATAAACGAGCAGGAAAAACCTTGGTGTTATTAAGGATCATTACATCTTTATCGTCAAAATAACCTAAAACATCTTTGAAGATTTTATGCTCAATCTTACCAGTGTCTTTGTGTAACACCATTAAACGTGCTTCGTCTCTCTCTTCTGCAGGATCATTTGCTAAAAGTGAGTCAGGTAAATTGAACTTGAATTGAGATAACTTCATATTTTATGGATATAGTAAATTAGGGCGCAAATTTACAAAATAATATCCTTTTTTTGAAATGGAAAACACATAGGCAGATAATTTCAAAAAAATACAGCTATTTAATTGCAGTGTGGATAGTTTTTTAGCTGATTATCCTTAACTTTTTACTTTTCACTTATGGAGGTGTAACCTTTTTAACTACATTTGGTCTAACAATTATGCTGCTAGTTTTTCGACTTATTGGAGAGAGTTTTAGGTTTGCTTGGGACGCTCTACGACAAAATAAATTACGTACGTCACTGTCCCTTTTGGGTATTACCATTGGTATTTTTATCATTATCGCTGTTTTTACGGGGGTTGATACTATGCGAAACAATATTCAGGCAAGTGTTGATAAGCTAGGTTCTAACACTTTGTTTGTGCAAAAATGGCCTTGGATTTTTGGTGATAGCTACCCTTGGTGGAAATATGTGAACCGTCCTGAACCTTCTTATAGAGATTATTTGGCTTTGCGGGAACGAATGGAAAGTGCCAAAGGCGTATGTTTTGAAGTTTCTGCTAGCGGTAGAACTGTAAAATATAGAAGCGCTTCGGTAGAAGGTGCATTTTTAAATGCCGCTACGCATGAGTATGATCAAACTTGGAATTTAGAGTTTCAAGCTGGAAGATATTTTACAGATAATGAAAGCCAAACGGGAAGCCCGGTATGTATTATGGGGGCCGAAATAGCTGAAGGACTTTTTGGTAGTGATGATCCGGTTGGAAAACAGATCAAATTGGTAGGCAGAAGGGTAACTGTAGTAGGTGTGTTTAAAAAAGAAGGTGAAGATATGATGGGCATGTCGCAGGATAAAAATGTGCTTGTACCAATGAACTTTGCCAAGGGAATTTTCGATATCAACAACGAGCGTTATAACCCTCAGATAACCGTACGTGGTAAAGAGCACATCAGTTTAGACGAGGTAGAGAGCGAACTTAAAGGTCAGATGCGGGCAATAAGAAGGATAGGGCCTGGGCAAGAAGAGGATTTTTCGCTGAACAAAACCACTATGCTTTCTAACCAGTTAGATTTAATGTTTGATGCTATTAACATTGGCGGCTGGATTATTGGTGGTTTTTCTATTTTGGTAGGTGGTTTCGGTATTGCTAACATTATGTTCGTTTCTGTGAGGGAACGTACCAATATTATAGGTATACAGAAATCTTTAGGTGCTAAAAATTACTTTATACTCTTACAGTTTATTTTCGAGGCTGTAGTGCTCTGTTTAATGGGGGGGCTATGCGGATTGCTGTTGGTTTATCTGATTACTTTATTAGTTAATGCACTTACAGATTTTACAGTAGTGCTGTACCTGAGCAATATCATGTTAGGCATAAGCGTTTCGGTTATTATAGGGATGATCTCTGGATTTTGGCCAGCTTATTCTGCTTCGAGGTTAGATCCGGTGGAAGCGATTAGGAGTTAGGGTGTTTTCTTAGGTTTTTTTGATTTATCTTGTTATTAGGTGTTTAATTTAAACTTAGAAGCTGTTTAAATTTCCTTTGCAAAAATACAGGTGTCATGTTGAGCTCGTCGAAACATTCTTCAGCAAGTAGTCTTCGATACCGATTAAATCGGCACAGGCTAAGCTCAGACTGACAAGTAAAAAAATTCACTAAAATTTAAACAGCTTCTTAATTTATTCTTTTTAACTCCACATACTCCTGTGCGGTTAAAATCGGTAGTTTAGTATTCTTGAAATCTCTTTTGTTTCTTGTGACAATGATGTCCAGATTGTTTTCAAGTGCTGTATGGTACTGCATAGCATCTTCAAAATCTTTAAAATCAGAAGCTAAGGCCAGATCTATAATTTTATCATCAGTTGGCAAAACTTTAACCAATATTTTGAACTTGATAATTATCTTTCTGACATCGTCTGCCTTGTACCTATTTGTTAGTAAATAATGAGTGTTAGCTATAGTCAAAGCAGAAACATATAGATCAATTTCTTCATTGTCCGATTTAGAAAATAGCTCTTGTGCAGCTTCGTAAAAACCATCTCGTTTCGCAAGCAGGTCCAATACAATGTTGGTGTCAACAAATACTTTTTCCATCATTTGTATTTTTTTTCTAGATAGTCTATATATTCTTCTTTGTAATCTTTGTCTTCTAATTTAATTACACCTGTCAAGCTCTCTACCAAAGGAGTTACTTTAGATTTCTCTTTGTCTTTTTTGGTAAGCGAGTGAAGGTAGTTTTCTATCAGTTTTGATAGGCTAACACGATTTTCTTTAGCGTACGTCTTCGCCTCTTCAATAATATGTTGATTGATATTTAAAGTTAGTTTCGTGTTCATGGCTTCTTATGTTACGTATAAATATATTGTAAAGTTACGTAAAATTATATAAAAGTATATGGACTGATGCTGATATTGATTTGATATTTTATTAGTGTCAAGTAAATCTTAGCATACTGATAACTTCCTCACATATCTTCTGAACTAAGTCGCCTAAACGGGATAGAAGTGGATACCGATTTTAAGTACTATCCGCAATTTTGAAAGGATTGCTCGGTTATTTCACAGGTTTTTTCGGTAGTAACGGATAGCCCGGCTTTCGGAACCTAGCAGCACTGAAATTGCTTTTCAAATAAAAAAGCGCCCTGATATGGAAATCGAGCGCTTTCTATTTATGTTGTTTGAGGATAGGCTAGCTTAATTTGCCTAATGCTTCTTTAATTCTTCTCAACGCCTCTACCAAACTCTCGTCTGATGCAGCGTAAGATAAGCGGATGTAATTGTCGTTACCGAAGCTATCGCCGCCTACAGTTGCCACGTGGCCAACGTTTAATAGGTAAAGTGCCAAGTCGCCAGAGCCTTTAATTACATTCCCATCAGCATCTTTTTTGCCAAAGAACGAGCTCACTTCCGGGAAGAAATAAAATGCGCCTTCTGGTAGGTTGGTTTTAACACCTGGAATATCTTTTAATAAATCATAAACCAATTGACGACGACGAGCGAAAGCTTTTTTCATCTCGTTTACGGTATCCAAACCTTGCTCGTAAGCTACAATACCGGCACGCTGTGCAATAGAACAAGTTCCAGAGGTGGTTTGGCCTTGTAATTTATCGTTGGCAGCAGCAATTTCTTTGCTAGCGGCAATATAACCTAAACGCCAGCCCGTCATTGCGAATGCTTTAGAAAAACCATTTACGATAATTACACGATCTTTAACGCTTGGAAACTGTGCAATTGATTCGTGTTGGTCAACAAAGTTGATGTGCTCGTAAATCTCGTCAGAAAGGATGAAGATTTGAGGGTGTTTTTCGAACACTTTTGCTAAAGCAGCTAGTTCATCTTTGCTGTAAACTGTGCCCGTTGGGTTGTTTGGCGAAGAAAACATAAACAATTTACTTTTTGGAGTAATTGCTGCTTCTAATTGCTCTGGGGTAATTTTAAAATCACTTTCTATAGATGCATCAATAAAAACAGATTTACCTTCGGCAAGTGTTACCATTTCAGAATAAGAAACCCAGTAAGGAGTAGGGATAATTACCTCATCGCCTGGATTTATCAAAGTAAGGATTACGTTAGAAAGAGATTGCTTTGCGCCGGTAGAAACAACGATTTGCGAAATGTCGTAATCAAGGTTGTTTTCTTCCTTCAACTTGTTAACAATAGCTTGACGCAAATCTGGATATCCTGGTACTGGAGAGTAACGGGTAAAGTTATCGTCTAAAGCCTTTTTCGCAGCTTCTTTAACATGTTCTGGTGTGTTAAAATCTGGCTCTCCAACACTTAAACTAATAACGTTTACGCCTTTTGCAGCTAGCTCGCGACCTAATTTGGTCATTTTTAGCGTAGCTGATTCTGATAGGTTATTTATTCTGTCTGATAAAATACTCATGATGTTTCTGTGAGGTAGCAAATATAAAAACCTTATTCATAAAGCCCTAATAAAAGATGTTTTTAAATGGAATTAATTTAAGATTTGCTCACTTTTTTTGAGATATTGATAATGATGGATTGGAAGTTGGTTTGCGCTTTTAGCTATTTTCTCATTTCGTCATTTCTCATCCGATTTTCAAAACCAAAAAGCGTAATTTTGGCAAACATAACATAGGGTTTGACATCTAATAAAAGAGCCATATTAATATCGCTTTGCACCAGTATTGTACTGATGTTGGCTAAGTTTGTCGCATTTTTTATCACCAATTCTAATGCAATTTTAACTGATGCAGCAGAAAGTATTGTAAACGTATTGGCCAGTGGCTTTGCTTTTTACAGTATTTATCTCGCTACTTTACCTAAGGACGAAAATCACCCTTATGGGCATGGTAAAGTAGAGTTTTTCTCCGCATTTGTAGAAGGTGTTTTGATTGGAATTGCGGGAGTTATTATTTTAGTTAAATCTGCTTACAGCTTGTTTTATGGCAATGAAGTAGCCGATTTGTATGACGGAGCTTTAATTATTGGCGCTACTGGTTTGGTAAATACAGCAGTAGGCTTTTACCTTATAAGAACTGGAAAGCAAAATAAGTCGCTAACATTAGAAGCAGATGGCAAACATTTGCTTACCGATGCGGTGAGTAGCGCTGGTTTGGTTTTAGGGATTGTGATGATCCAACTTACGCAAATTTTCTGGCTGGATAGCGTTATTTCTATCCTTTTAGGCATTTATATTATTTACAATGGCTATAAGTTAACCCGCAAATCTGTTGGTGGCCTAATGGACGAGAGCAATTTGGAACTTGTTAAGGAAGTGGTAGAAGCATTGCAGAAAAATAGGCAGCCAAGCTGGATAGATGTGCATAATTTGAGAGCGCAGCAATACGGTGCCGATTTACATATTGATTGCCATGTAACCTTGCCTTATTATTTCGATTTAAATGCTGTTCATAAAGAGATTTCTGATATTGATAAGATGATTAACCAAGAAGTGAGCCACAGCACTGAGTTGTTTATCCATGCCGATCCGTGTTTGCCTGCTTGTTGCCATTACTGCAAAATGGAAAATTGCCCAGTAAGAGCAGAGGCTTTTAAAGGTGAAATTAAGTGGGATATGGAAAACGTGACTAAAAATCAAAAGCATTTTAGCCGATGAGTTATTTTAATATTAGGGTTTACGGGTTGCTGATTAATGAGCAGCAAGAGGTTTTATTAAGCGATGAATTTGAAGGTGATCGCTATTTTACGAAATTTCCTGGTGGAGGTTTAGAGTTTGGAGAAGGCTTAATTGATGGTTTAAAACGGGAGTTTGTGGAAGAATGCGATGCAAAAATTGAAGTTTTGAGCCATTTTTACACTACCGATTTCTACGAAAAATCTTCTTTTAATGATAGTCAGGTTATCAGTATCTATTATTTTGTAAAACCGATAGAAGAGCTACAACTAAAATTTAAATGCAAGGTTTTTGATTTTGATGAAGGCACAAGCCAATGTTTTAGATGGAGAAAGATTGAAGAGCTTACTGCTGATGATGTTACTTTTAGAACAGATAAAACAGTTGTTGAATTGCTAAAATCGATAGCTAATGCAGGATAAAACCGCTTACTATTTTGCGCCTATAGCAAAGTTAGTCCTTTTCGTTTTGCTGTGCTTTGTTTGCATGGTTCCGTTTAGCTTAATTGGCAACTTTTCTTTCTTGCCACTTGCTCCCAGTAAATTACTAGCAGATATTTCGAACGAGCTGGCTTTGATATTGGCAATTCTAGGTGCATTAATGATGCTGTTTAGACTGCTGCCCAATTTAGATTTTTACGCTGTATTTGTTAGGAAAGAACATTTGCTCAAAGGTTTTCTTAAAGGTACAGGTTTAGGCGTTGTTTTTATGCTGGTTAGTGCAGCTGTGCTTTACATAGGAGGATACGTCGAGTTTTCTATAAAATCTATGGCGATTTCATCTGTTTTACTTTATCTAGTCTTTTTTCTGCTGATATCAATTTTTGAAGAACTGTTGTTTAGGACTTACCCATTATTTGTTTTTACCGAAAGATACCCGGTTTGGCTAGCTATACTGGTTAATGGCCTGCTGTTTGGGTTGGCGCATATTGGCAATGATGATTTTACCACCTTAGCTATGGCAAATATTACATTAGCTGGGATTTTGTTTTGCGTTTATACCCTGCAAAAGCAAAATATTGCGTGGGTTTTAGGATTGCATTTTTCTTGGAACTTCACCCAAGGTATTATTTTAGGTTATAATGTGAGCGGAAATGAAATGCCTGGCGTTTTAAAAGCCATCCCGATAGGAGAAAATTATTTGTCTGGTGGTAAATTTGGGGTAGAAGGCTCTGTTGTTTGTACCGTGTTGCTAGTTATCTGGATTATTTGGCGCATATACAAGTTTGGATTGGGAAATGATGAAGTTGTTGGTTTTAATGCTGAAGGCAACAACTGATAGTTGTGTTTGTATTGTCGCTTATTGTTTCTTTGAGTAATATTGATAGGATAAACTCTTAATTCCTTGTCTTCTTGTGTTGATATCGCTATTTTAGCTAAAATATGCGCTTAATAGAACAATTTATCGCTGCAATAAAAGCTAGAGAAGATGATACCATCAATCAGGCTAGGGTGTTAATGCTATTTTACCTGCTTTTAGCTTATTGTGGCTTTGGTTTGTTGTTGGTTTTTGCTTACGTATATACAGGTCAGATACCGCAGTTAATTAGGGCTTCGATAATTACCGTATTTGCAGTATCTCTTTTATCGGTTCTTTATTTTTTCAATTATTGGAGGATTATTTCTCACGCTATCTTATCTCTTATCACAATTTTAGGGGTTTGGGCAAACCTGCTGATCTATGTGCAGGGTATGAACGCCGCTACCTTACAATACATTTGGCTGGCATCGGCACTGGGTTTTTATATGCACGGTTCCAAATGGGGATGGTTTTATGCTAGTTTAAATATCATTCCGGTATTATTAGATGCTACTATTTCTAGAGAAGGATATTTTTTCTTGAGTGATGGGCCGCAGGTAATAGCCCGACCAATTTATGTATTTGTGTTGGTGTTCGATTTTGTGGCCATTGCGTTTTTACACTACTTCTTCTTTAGGGCTTTCAATAAAAACATCACCACCTTAACAGAAACAAAAAATCAGCTCAATGAAATTAATGAGAAGTTAAGCAAAACGGTGTTAGAAATTAATGAATTATCTAACGCCAGGATGAATTTTCTATCGACTATGTCGCACGAGTTGCGAACGCCTTTAAACGGTGTAATTGGGCTTACTAATGTGCTGCTGCTCCAAGAACCTCGTAAAGATCAGGAAGAGACATTAGCGGTTTTAAAATTCTCAGCAGAAAACCTTCTTAATTTAGTGAACGATGTGTTGGATTTCAATAAGTTAGACTCTGAGATGGTAGAGCTGGAACGGATACCATTTAATCTATCAGATTTGGTTGCAAATATTTACGCAGCAACTAGATTAAAGGCGGAAGAAAAACATCTGGATTTTCGTTTAGATGTGATCCCCAATCTAAAAGATGTTACACTGTTAGGCGATCCAACTCGTTTAACGCAGGTTTTACTTAACCTTTTAAATAACGCTATTAAATTTACTGAAAAGGGCAGCGTTGTATTAACTTGTAGTAGCCCGGCTTTGTCTAAAGATAGTGCTGTTGTGAGGTTTGTGATAGAAGATACAGGAATTGGAATTGAAAGGAGTAGACAGGATAAGGTGTTCGAGGTTTTTGTTCAGGCATCTGCAAGTACAAATAGAAATTACGGTGGCACAGGTTTGGGGCTGCCTATTGTTAAAAAAGTGCTTGAGCTTTACCAATCTAATCTAGTCATGGAAAGCGGCGTAAATAAAGGCACTAAGTTTTCATTTGATATATCGTTTCCACTTATAAGCGATGCAAAGGTTGAGTTAACGAGAAAGCAATATCAGCAAGTTGATGATAACAATATTTCTTCATTGAAAATCTTGGTAGTTGAAGATAATTTGGTGAATGTAATGGTGACCAAGAAAATATTAAACCGTTTTGGGATAATGCCAGATGTGGCAGAAAACGGTAGAGTTGCCTTAGACATGGTTTGCAGAAATGGATATGATTTAATTTTGATGGATCTTTATATGCCGATAATGGATGGTTACGAAGCGACTAAAGCAATTAGAGGTTTGAAAGGCAATAAAAAAGCATTAGTGCCAATTGTAGCGCTTACGGCAACGGTAAATAACCAAGTGTTAGAAGATACAGCAGGCGTAGGGATGAACGGTTACTTAGCAAAGCCTTTTCATCCTAATGATTTGCTTGAAGAACTGAAAAAGTATATTTAAGTTATTTGATACAAAAATTTAACAAGGCAGCTAGACTAGCACCAATCAGCGGGCCGATAACTGGTATCCACCCATAATTCCAATTGCTGCTACCTTTTCCTTTCATTGGTATAATGCTGTGAACAATTCTGGGTCCTAAGTCTCTAGCCGGGTTAATTGCATAACCAGTTGTACCTCCTAAACTTAATCCTATAACCCAAACCAAAAAAGCTACTGGAAGTGCGCCAACCGAACCTAAACCTATTGGTGTTTTTTCTTCGCCCATTTCGCCACCAGTGATATAAAAAATAACGAAAATGAGTACGAAAGTACCAACAATTTCAGAAAATAGGTTTGACAGTTTGTTTGGTATTGCAGGACTAGTAGCAAACGGGGCAGCCTTTAAGCCTTTGTCTTCGGTGGCATCAAAGTGGTCTTTATAAAAAATCCAGACCAACAAAGCACCAAAAATAGCACCTCCTAATTGCGATATAATGTAATATGGCACTTTTGCCCATTCAAAAGCGCCGGCAACTGCTAAAGCTACAGTTACCGCTGGGTTAATGTGGGCACCACTATGTGGACCGGCCACTACCACACCTACAAATACTGCCAGTGCCCAGGCAGTCGTAATTACCATCCAACCGCTATTGTTGCCCTTAGTATCCTTTAAAACAACATTTGCAACTACGCCATTTCCTAAAAGGATAAGAAGGGCGGTGCCAATAAATTCTGCAATGTAAGGGTTCATAGGGGAGTTGGTTAATCGTTTAAACTGTTTATTTGGTTAACTGTTAGAACTGTAAACTGACGACTGGTAACTGCCTACTGTTCTGTATTTGCTATCGCAGCTTTAATGGCTTGCTGCCAACCTTTAATTCGTTCGGTACTTACTTTTTCATTTGCCGTAAAGGTCTTGTTAATCTTCCATTGCAATTTAATATCATTAATATCTTTCCAGAAACCCGTCGCTAAACCAGCAAGATAAGCTGCACCTATAGCCGTAACTTCTGTAACTTCGGGTCTAATCACCTTACAATCCAATAAGTTGGCCTGAAACTGCATCAATAGGTTGTTTGCTGTAGCTCCGCCATCAACTCTTAATTCTGCAATAGGAGTGCCGGCATCTGCTTGTATGGCATTTAAAACATCCATGGTTTGGTAAGCAATGCTTTCTAAAGCAGCTCTCGCTATATGTGATTTGTTAGTGCCTCTGGTAATTCCGGTGATGGTACCTCTGGCATCTTGGTTCCAATATGGAGCACCAAGGCCAGCAAAAGCGGGTACAATGTAAACACCATTGGTATCTTCTACTTGTTGAGCCAAAGTTTCTACATCAGCAGATTTTTGGATCAAACCAAGCTCATCACGTAACCATTGTACAACGGCACCGGCAATAAAAATACTGCCTTCTAAAGCATAATTAACTTCGCCATTAATTTGCCATGCAATGGTGGTTAATAGGTTGTTGTTAGATGTTTTTGCAGTTTTCCCAATGTTCATCAACATGAAACAGCCCGTGCCGTAAGTGTTTTTAACCATGCCTGGTTGGGTGCACATTTGTCCAAACAAAGCAGATTGTTGATCGCCAGCAATACCAGCTATTGGAAGTTGTGCCGCTAAGATGTTGCCTGCCGTTGTACCATATACTTCACTAGAAGATTTAACTTCTGGTAACATCGATTTAGGAATGTCAAATAAAGCTAAAAGTTCATCATCCCATGATAGGGAATGGATGTTGTAGATCATAGTGCGGGAAGCATTGCTCACATCGGTAACGTGAACTTTTCCTCCGGTTAAATTCCAAATTAGCCAACTATCTATGGTGCCAAACGCCAAATCGCCGTTTTCTGCCTTTTCGCGTGCGCCTTCTACGTTTTCTAAAATCCATCTTATTTTAGTGGCTGAAAAGTATGAATCGATAATTAGTCCCGTCTTGTCTTGTATCGCCTTTGCTTTTCCCTGCTCTTTAATACTGATACAGTACTCTGATGTTCTCCTGTCTTGCCAAACAATGGCATTGTAGATTGGCTTTCCGGTATTTCTATCCCAAACTACAGTAGTTTCCCTTTGGTTGGTAATACCGATCGCTTCAATGTCTGTTGCTGTTAAGCCAGCTTTAGCTATTACTTCGGTAGCAACCGATAATTGTGTAGACCAAATTTCATTCGGATTGTGCTCTACCCATCCAGCTTTGGGGTAAATTTGGGTAAACTCTTTTTGAGCTATGGCAATAATTTCGCCGCTGTGGTTAAAGACAATAGCCCGCGAGCTAGTAGTCCCTTGATCTAGAGATAAAATAAATTTGCCCATACATTATATTTGGTCGAAGTTTAAACTGCTAAAGCAGGTTCTTTCTTTTCTACTTTCGTTTTGTAGGTATAGCCTTCTGCTAATTTAACAAAAGATTTCACTTGTTCATCTTCCCAATTTTTATCTACGCCAACTTCTTTTGCCATAATAGAAGCCACGTTAGCGCTCATTTCTATTGCAGCTTTGGCATCAATAATTAATACCCTTAAACGTCTACTCAGTATATCTTCCACGGTTTCTGCCATCTCATTTCTTACACTCCATACCACTTCTGCGTGGGTATAAGGGAAGTTCGGGTGCAATTTTTGACCTAGTTCAGGGTTTTGCTGAATTAGGGTTTCGATATGGTTTCTATCTGATCCATAAATGTTCAGATAGTTTTCACTTGTAGCGTTTTCGCAACCATGTATCGCTAAGTGTTCTGTCTGACAAGCTTTAGATACAAGCCCCGCTTCTTTTATGGCTAGATCAATAGTTTCTTCTGCCATACGTCGATAAGTGGTCCATTTACCGCCAGTAATAGTAATTAAACCTTTTGCAGAAACCATCAGCTTGTGGTCTCTACTAATTTCTTTGGTGCTGTTAGAGTTGTTATCGGTAGGAGCAGCCAAAGGGCGTAGACCAGAAAATACGCTTAAAATATCATCTTCTGTTGGTTTCTTTTTGAAATAACTAGCTGCAGTGCTTAAAATAAAATCAGTTTCTTCTTTTAAAGCCCTAGGTTCTAAGCTATGTTCGTTTAAAGGTGTGTCGGTAGTGCCTACTAACAAATGGTTATGCCACTGCACAGCAAATAAAACCCTGCCATCAGAGGTTTTAGGGATCATCAGCGCCGAGTCGCTATTTAAAAATTCCTTCTTTAGAACAATGTGTACACCTTGGCTTGGTCTTACCGTTTTCTTTGCTTTCGAGTTGCTCATTTGCAGAATTTCGTCTACAAAAACGCCAGTGGCGTTAATTACCACTTTCCCGAACAAACTGAAAGTTTCGTTTGTGATAGCGTCAGTTGCTATAACGCCTTTAATTTTATCTCCGTCTTTTAAAAGGTTGGTCACTTTCATGTAGTTAACCAACGTAGCCCCTTGCTCTTTTGCCGTTTGTGCAATGTTTATGGCAAGCCTAGCATCATCGAAACGACCATCGAAATAACGGATAGCACCTTTAAGCCCTTGCTCCTTAACGCCTGGCATAATGCTTAATGTCTCCTTTTTAGAGAAAAATTTCGAAGTTCCGAAACTGAAACGGCCAGCTAACCAATCGTAAAGTTTTAAACCAATTAAATATTTCGCAACCGAAAACCAATCGTAGCAGGGAATAAGAAATTCTTCTTTATGAACTAAATGAGCAGCATTCTGCTGCATCAAACCTCTTTCTTTAAGTGCATGCTTAACTAATGCTATGTCGCCTTGTGCTAAATATCTAACCCCACCGTGTACTAATTTTGTGCTTCTGCTAGATGTTCCTTTCGCAAAATCAGCTTGCTCGATCAATAATGTTTTTAAGCCCCTGCTTGCAGAATCTAATGCTGTTCCAAGTCCGGTTGCGCCACCGCCAATTATAATAATATCCCATTCCGATTGGTCAACTAGGTTGTGATGATGTATTCTCTGCATAATAAATTGTAATAAAACGAAACAATAAGCAATTATAAGTAATCAAAATCGAAATAATAAATACTTTGATGAAAATATTTTTCTTATGTAAATATGATGACGTTCTTTATATAAATTATTAAATTGCGATTAAATATAAACGCTATGAGCATGACGCTTGCCGAAAGGCATCAATTTATACTTAATCGTATACAGCAAGACCAGTATATTAACGTGGTTGAGCTTTGCAAGGAGCTTAAAGTTTCGTCGGTTACCATTCGTAAAGATTTAAAGCTTTTAGAAGATAAAAACCTGCTTTTTAGGACACACGGAGGCGCAACGTTGAGTAATCCGTACACGGTAGATAGGCCTGTTAATGAAAAGGAGAAAATGCAGTCGTCTGAAAAAAATAGGATAGGAGCAGCTGCGGCAAAACTACTGAAAGAGAACGATTCGATAGTGGTTGCTTCTGGGACCACCCTGCTTTATTTTGTAAAAAGTATTCCTAACGGACTGAATTTGACTGTAGTTACATCTTCTCTTAATATTTCAATTGAGTTTTTGCGTAACCCCGATGTAGAGGTAATACAGCTAGGTGGTTTGTTGCGAAAGAGTTCTTCTTCGGTAATGGGTTCTTATGCAGAACAGGTTTTGCAGGATTTTTATTTCAATACATTGTTTTTGGGTGTAGATGGTATTGATTTAGAGCATGGGTTTACTACAACTAACGCAATGGAGGCGCACTTAAACCGTCAAATGATCAAAGTTTCGCAAAAGGTGGTAGTGCTTGCCGATTCTACCAAGTTTAACAAACGGGGCTTTGGTAAAATATGTGGTTTTGAGGATGTTGACCAAATTATAACTGATAAAGGTATTTCCCAACAAATGATTAATCATCTAGAGGGATTGGGGATTACTGTAACTGTGGTTTAGATGTAAGTTTCTTTAAATAATCTAAATGGAAAGCACCATCTTTTAGATGGTGCTTTTTTGTGTTTTGTTTTCGTAATATTTCGTATTGCTTTCGATTAAATTTTGTGGATAATTCTTGTGTTTGTTTTAATGCTGTTTAGCGGCTATTCAAAAAATATATTTTCATTTTTTTTGATTATTTGAAAATTATATTTAGTTTCAATTTGTTTTTATATTATCATTGCGAAATATTTAATAACATAAAATTAAATAACTTGTAATTGCGAATTGTTTCAAAATAGGTTAATAACCAGTTAATACAGAGTTAACAAAGGCAGGCTACTTTTGCAGCATTCGGGAAAATTATAAAAAGAAACTAGTAAATAACCCGATATAGATTAATTATGAACAAAACAACTACTCAAAAGGCTCGCATGTGCATGCATGCAGCGAGGTGCGAACACATCTCGCAGTCACAGCTTTCTGTAATTGGTATTTTGAAGAAGCGATCGTTTAGAAATGTATTTAGCATGGCATTTCTATTTGCTATGCTTTTTCAATTTTCGTTATTACATGATGTTGCGGCACAAACAACATCTCAGAACGTTACTATTAAAGGTACTATTTTGGATGATGCCGATGGTACAGCAGTGCCTGGCGTTAGTATCACGGACAACACTAGAAAAGTGTTAGGTTTAACTGACGGAAACGGAGGTTTTACTATCAATGTGCCGAGAGGAACATCTGTAAGTTTTACAATGATTGGTTATACTACTGTAACCAGAACATTTGCAAATGCGCAAACAGATGTTAATATTAGAATGAAGTCATCAACAAATGAGTTGAATACAGTTGTCGTAACGGCTTTAGGTATAAAAAGGGATGAAAAGGCACTTGGATATGCTGTCACCAAGTTAGATAGCAATGCATTCACCGACGCTGCTGCTAGTAATTGGACCGATGCCCTTTCTGGTAAGGTTGCTGGATTAAATTTAGTGCGTAATGGCGGCCCGGCAGGTTCTAATAAAATCATTTTACGTGGTGAAAATAATTTAACTGGAGATAATGAGGCCTTAATTGTAATTGATGGTGTAGTGGCTAGTAGTAGTTCTCGACGTTCGGCAGGTACCGGTGGTGGTGTTTATGGTACTGGTGGTGATATCATGCCTGCGGATTTCGGAAGTGGATTAAATGATTTGAATCCTGAAGATATTGAAAGCGTTACGGTACTTAAGGGGCCAGCTGCCTCTGCACTTTACGGGCAACGTGGAGCTAATGGAGCTATCATTATCACAACTAAATCAGCAACAAAGGATAGAAAAACTGTCGGCATAACTTTTACATCAAATAGTACATGGGAGGAAGTTAGTAGACGTCCAGATAGGCAAGACGAATTCGGTCAAGGTCAATTTGGCGTTTCCTATTTCTCTCACGGAAATACAGTAGATGGACCTAGTACAAATGCAACAAGTGCTTCTTGGGGAGCACCATTTGCTGCTGGCGGAATGTTTTTTCAGTACGACCCCGCTACGAAGGTTAGAGGTTTAAATAGAACACCTTGGGTAGCTTATGATGATCCTATTGATGCATTCTTTACAACTGGTTTTCAATCTATGAATTCGGTAAGTTTAGATGGAACTTATAAAAAAGTAGGTATGCGTCTTTCTGCTAGCCATGGAAATAACGAATGGATTGTTCCAAATACAGGGTTGGAAAGAACAAGTGTTTCTTTTAATGCTAACACTAATTTAACGAAAAAATTAAGTATCAACATTAAAGCTCAATATAATAATAGGAATAGCGATAATTTGCCAGCAACTGGCTATGGTAATCAATCATTAATGTATTGGTTTATGTTTGCTCAGCCAAATGTTAATACAGATTGGTATAGGGATTACTGGGTAACTGGCCAGGAGGGTAGAAGACTTGTTAACATTACTACAACAAATCCTGAAAGTCCTTATGCTATTTCAGAACTATATCTTAACGGCCAGCGTAGAAATGGATGGTTAGGTAATATTCAGGCCAACTACAAATTTACTAAAGAATTAAGTTTAATGGTGAGAGCTTCTGGCGACTTGAACAAGGATGTAAGGGAAACTAGAAGACCTTGGGACGCTTCGGGTAACAGGTTTGCTCAAGGTTCTTTCCGAGTAAACAACATTAGGTCTTATGAAATTAATGCTGATTTCATGTTGAAATATGACAAAAAGTTTAGCAAAGACCTTCATATGACAGCTAGTTTTGGTGGAAGTCAGATGCGAAATGAATATAGCAGGTTAGAAACACGTGCAGATGGTTTAGTTGTTCCAGGTACTTATAGCTTAGATAACAATCAAAATCCTTTGATATATGTACCTGATACGTCTAGGTATAGAATTAATAGTTTTTATGCTGCTGCTTCTTTTTCTTACAAGAACTATCTTTTCTTGGATGTTACTGCTCGTCAAGATTGGAACAGTACTTTGGCTACGCTTACTAGAACTGATAATGTTGGTTTTTTCTATCCATCTGCAAGTTTAGCTTTTGTAGCTTCAGATTATTGGAGACTTCCAAAAACAGTTAGCTTTTTAAAGCTTAGAGCATCTTTGGCTCAGGTAGGTAGTGGAAGTACAACTCCATACAGAACGGCTTACAATTACCTCATAGCCGCTAATGATGTATATCCGGATAATGCAATGACAAATCCGACTATTTTGCCTAATCCAAATTTAAAACCGTTAATAACTACAACGGCAGAATTGGGTTTAGATTTAAAATTGTTTAAAAATCGTTTAAACTTTGATTTAGCTGTTTACGCTGGAAATACAAAAAATCAAATCTTAAATAGGATTGTAGATAGATCTACAGGATATAATGTTGGTGTATTTAACGTTGGTAGGGTAGATAATAAAGGTATCGAGCTAGCACTAAATGGTACGCCAGTTCAAACTAAAAGTTTTAAATGGACATTGAATGGTACTTTTACCGCTAACAGAAATAAAATTAAGGAACTTGCAGATACTTCTGTAGTGTTGCGTACCGGTGCTTTGGGTGGCGGTCAAGTTGTAGCGAATGTAGGTGGCAGTATGGGCGATTTGTACGGAAGGGGTTTCTTGCGTTCTCCAGATGGCCAAATTGTATTTAACGGTACTACTGGTAATGCACTTGCTAGCGCAGATTTGATGTACTTGGGAAACACAATGCCGCAGTTTAGATTTAGCTTTGGCACAGGAGCTTCGTATAAACAATTTAGCATGAATGTGTTGTTCGATGCACAACTTGGAGCAGTTGGACACTCGTTAACTTTCTCTCGTATGGCAGCATTAGGTAAATTAAAACTTACCTTGCCTGGTAGATATAATGGGGTAATTGGAGAAGGTGTAGTTCAAAATCCTGATGGAACTTATCGTCAAAACGATGTAACTGCAACTAATTTAGAAAGTTATTATACTGCGCTCTACGGCTCAGATCAAGCCGAAGGTAGTATCTTTAGTACAGATTATTTGAAATTTAGAGAGGCTAATATCACCTATAACTTTAACAAGAAATTTTTAAAGAGAATTGGATTTAACAAAATGTCGCTTGGCGTTTTCGGACGTGATTTGTTCATTTGGTCGCCTTGGCCAGCATTTGATCCAGAATTTGGAACATTAGCAGGTTCGGATATTGTTCAAGGTTTTGAAACAGGACAATTACCAACAACCAGAACAATGGGCGTACGTTTAGTAGTTGGCTTATAAAAAGTATTAGAAATGAAAAAGAATAATAAATTAGTAATATATATTCTTCTGGCTGCTTTGGGGTTAAACTCGGCATGTACAAAAGATTTCAATGAGGTAAATACTGATCCTATTGGCGAACCTATGGTTGCACCTCATAGATTAATGACATTTCCATTGGTTAATATTCTAACGGCAAACTTAGCTCGTAATAGAAATTTCAATAATGAATTGATGCAAGTTACTGTTGATAGGAATGATGCCGAGGGAAGGGTTTTTAGATATGATATCCGTAGGAATATCGCAGACCAAACTTGGAATGCTTGGTATGTTAACTTAACAGATTTAAAAGATATTTATGTTGCTGCTAGCAGTCCGGAATATTTAAATACTTCATATCAAGGTATCTCGTTGATTACCCAGGCATGGGTGTATTCTTTATTGACAGACACTTATGGTGATGTTCCGTATAAAGAAGCTAACATGGGTAAAGAGGGAAATTATCAACCCGTTTTTGACAAGCAAAAAGATATCTATTTAGATTTGTTTGACAAGTTAGAGCAAGCAAATGATTTATTAAAAGCCAATACTTCTATTGTAGCAACGAGTGATCCTGTCTACAAAGGAGATGTGAGTAAATGGAGAAGATTAGGTAACTCGTTGTACTTACGTTTGTTGTTGAGGGTGTCTGGAAAAGGAGAGGTTTCCGCAAACGCTGTTGCAAAGATTAAGGAGATGGTTGATACAAATCCGAGCGAATACCCGATTATTGAAACTAACGACCAAACTGCTCGTATTTTGTGGAATGGAACAAACAGCACAACTGCTGCATTTTCTTCACCCCTAATGGCAAATGTTCGTCCAGTTGATTTTAGAGGACCTGGTATTTCTACTTTCTTCATAGATAATTTAACTATGTGGAATGATCCGCGAATTAACGACGCATTGGGTTACAATAATGTTAACGTATTCGGTATTAGGCCTGGGCCATTCGGCTATGAAGGTATTCCTAGTGGTTATGCTCCAGGAACTTCAATAGATGTTCAGTCTAGATTTTATTCGCAAGCAGAAACCAATGATCCGCATACGCTACAGATAGATCCTAAAACAGGAATTATCATGAACTGTGCAGAAGTTGACTTTATTTTAGCAGAAGCGGCAGCTAAAGGATGGATAAGTGGAGACCCTGCAACATATTATTATAAAGGTATAGGGAGTGCAATTAATTATTGGATGCCAAGACAAATCAGCCAAGGTGACATTATAGCTCATACAATTTCTAGAGGTATTGGATGGAACAATAGTCTGCCATTGTCAGATTTCAATCCAAACTCTTTAAGTAAAATGTCGTTAATACATACCCAAAAATATTATGCTTTATTTTTGGTAGATTTTCAGCAATGGTTTGAGTATAGAAGAACATCGTACCCACTTTTACCGAAAGGTTCTGGCTTAGCGAATGGTGGAAATATGCCAGCTCGTTTATTTTATCCGTTAGTTACGCAATCAACTAACCCAACTAGTTATAAAAATGCAATTGCTTCACAAGGACCAGACGAAATCAGTACAATGGTTTGGTGGCAAAAACCATAATTAATCTTTAATTATTATGAAAAAGACATTAAAAAATATATGTGTTTTAGCTGCAATTTCTGTAGCAATGTATGGTTGTAAAGAGGCTGATTACGTGAAGAGCGTACCAAGTCCTTACATTTCAAATTTCGATTTGAGAAAACTTTATAAAGGAACAGACGTAAATTTAACTACAGAAGTAATGAGGTCTGCTACTACTGTACGTGGGCAAGTAATTTCAGATCATTCTGGACGTAACTTGCCTGCAGGTTTGCTGATGATACAAAATATGCGAACCGTTGGAAACGGAATTGATTCAATAAGAGGAATTTCTATAAACATTGGTTCTGATGCGGCAAACTTTATTCCTGGAGATTCTTTACATATCGATATTCAAGGTGGTGTATTGAAAAGAGTAGACGGAATTTTGCAGATCACAAATGTTACCTCTAGTAAAATTCAAAAAGTTGCTACAGGTAGGCCATTAATTAATGAAAGAATAGGTTCTTTAAATATTAAAGCTAATCCTGATGCTTACGAGGCTCGTTTAGTAACTATTTTCAATTGTAATTTTGATCCTAATATTGGAATAGAAAAGTTAGAGGGTCTTAAGACTTTTAATGATGGAGGAGAGGATATGCAATCTAATGTATCATCATCAGCTCTTTTCAAAGATGAGTTTCTGCCCTATTCTGCTAACATTACGGGTATTATATTGAGAGGCTCTGATAACAAGATGAATATTCTTCCTAGAATAAAGGCAGATTTTGTTCCTACAAGTATTACGGTTGATCCTAATGTTCCATTGGGTTTAACTCCCGTGGTAGTTACAGGTTTTTGTACTGATGTTCAAGGTGGTGACGGTAATTATGAATATGCTCAGTTTATGGCAACTCAAGATTTGGATTTCAGACAGAAGCCTTTTGCTGTAGTGTTTTCTAGAAACGGAGGAAACTTAAATCCAGACCCAAATTCTGCGCCTGTAAATGGCTGGGCAGCAGGAGGCGATAGGAGTTATAAATTTAATTTAACACGTGGTACTGTAGCAAAGGGTACTTACTTCTATGTTGGCGGTCACAAGGTAATAAATGCCGCAAATTCAACATCAATTGCTGATGCTAATTGGATTGCAAATAAATTATACGTAACAGAACCTGGTGATGATGGTATTGGAAATCCTACTAGTGGTATGATGCCAAATAGTGGACACCCTGCTGGTATAGCTGTGTTCTCTACAGCCAACGTAACAAGAGAAACAGTTCCTGTGGATGTGATTTTTTATGGAACTAGTACTTCTGCTGCAAACGTATATAAAGCAGCCAGTGGTAGTGTTCCCGCTTATGGTTTGCTTATACCTAATAATGATCATTACACACAAAGTAATGGTGCTACTCCTTACTATAAACAAGGTACTAATAGCTATCGTTTGCTATACGAAAGTCCTACAGTAGATATGCCACAAGGTACATTTATTAAGTTGGGCGGAGAGTATAATGTAAGCACTAACACATGGCCAGTTAAGCGAGGTTTTACTGTAGTTAAAATGAATGCAACTACTAAACTGCCTGAAATTGAAACTGGTGCAGGAATATTTAAATTAATCCAATAATTATTGAATGGCATGTTTAATTAAAAGCATGCCATTTTTTTGCACATCGTTATTCATTCCATTACAAAATGAAAAAAATTACAATGGCTTTAGTGTTAGCCTTAAGCGCTAGCTATGCCCAATCTCAAATAGTTATTTCTGGTTATTTAGCCAATCCAACCGGATCTGATAAAAACCAAGAGTATGTTCAATTGCTGGCAACAGAGGATATCGATTTCTCTAAAAACAACTTTGCTTTGGTTGTTTGTAAAAACGGGACAACGGTAGCTCCAAATCCTGGAGAGCCTGCGCCGCAAGGTTGGGCAACAGGCGGCGATAGAACGTACAAATTTAATATCGTTAGCGGTACTGTTAAAAAAGGTGAGTACTTCTACGT
>NZ_JAVHXT010000001.1:284547-536321 GCF_031119335.1 Pedobacter sp. | reverse complement strand
TAGCACCAGTTGCACCAGGCGTACCGTTGCCGCTCGTAGCCGACTTACCGTCAGCTCCCGTTGAACCAGTTGCTCCTGCAGCTCCAGCAATATTCGTCCATGTATTTGTTGTAGGATTATAAACCCAAGTACCACTATCGTTAGTTACAATAGTAGTTCCAGCACCAGGACCTCCAGCTTGGCCAGGGGTACCGGGAGTTCCACTTGTTCCGGGCATACCCTGAACGCCAACTACACCTGCATCGCCCTTATCACCTTTTGGACCATTGATGTTCGTCCAAGTATTTGTTGTAGGATTGTAAACCCAAGTACCACTATCGTTGGTCACAACAGTAGTTCCAGTACCAGGACCTCCAGCTTGGCCAGGGATGCCAGGAGTTCCGCTTGTTCCGGGCATACCCTGAACGCCAACCACTCCCGCATCACCTTTCGGACCCTTTATATTGCCCGAAACTGTCCAATTGCTTCCATTGTAGATATAGGTGTCGCCTGTTATTGTATTAATGTATGTATCACCAGTATTACCTGTACCATCCGTAGGGTTGGCAGTACCACTGGTTAAAGACTTGCCATCCTTACCATTAGCACCCACTGAACCTTGTGGACCTGGAGCTCCAATTGCTCCAGCATCCCCTTTCGGACCTTTAATATTGCCCGAAACTGTCCAAGTGCTTCCATTGTAGATATAGGTGTCGCCTGTTGTTGTATTAATGTATGTATCACCAGTATTACCTGTTCCATTTATAGGATTAGTAGTACCACTGGTCAAAGATTTTCCATCTGCGCCTTTTGGACCAGGTGTTCCTCCAATATTTGTCCATGTATTTGTAGTAGGATTGAACACCCAAGTACCACTGTCGTTATTAACGATGACTATGCCTGCACCAGGCCCTCCAGTTTGTCCTGGTATGCCCGGCTGCCCTGTTCTTCCCGGTTGGGACTCTACTAGAGTTACCGAAGAGCTTCTGACAAAAACCCATTTCGTACCATCGTTGTAGTAGATACCTGGCACCACATCATTTGCAGTAGCAGTATTATAAACCATCATACCAGCAACGTGTCCAGACAAAGGTGCCGGATTTGTAGTGGCTACTAAAGGAAGTCTTGCGTGCAGCAAACCTTTCTTAGTGCTTTCCAATTCTAGCAATGCATCTTTGTTTGGTAAATTTGAATTACCAGCAGTACCGTCCTTTACTTTTTGCTGTGCAAATGCAACAGTAAAACTTAAGAATAAACTAAAACCAAATAATAAACGTTTGTTCATATATCATCTTTATCTTACACTCACTTTTCTATTCAAAACCTTTTGCTTTTTTTTGAAACTTGTTCTTAAGAACATTTATCAATTGGGAGGAAAAGCGAAGAGAACGTGATCGTTAATCTTATTTTGCACAGCCCAGTAGACTGTAACTTTTTTTTGACGCTGCAAAGAAAAATAGAATAATAGAGCTAGCAAAAATTTTGACTACTCACATCTACACACACCAATCAACAAACTGAAAACAAATAAGTTAACCACCAACACCCACTCACACCTTATAGCTCTAAGTTTTATAAAATAGGAGTTTATACAGATTGGTTTAATGGGTATTGTGAATATTCTCTCTCCGAGTTTTTTGCACTTTTCAATGGTTAAAAGTAAAAGCTTCTCTTATTTTGTGGGTTTTACTTACATGCATCGTCTCTTCTGCAGTTCTAACTGTTGAAGATTATGTGATTAACCAAGATTGGAATAAGTATATAAAGAAACGTTACTACCTAGGTTTTTTGGAATGCTAATGACTACTATTTTGTTATCTGGTATTGTCTACGCTTTCGAATTATACCGAAATCTACTTTCGTTCCTTCCTCTTTGGGAGGTAATTTTGTAAGCGAACCGCCCCCTTTTGCAAAATTAGCCTTCGGAAATTCAGATTATCCGGGGAAATTTGTTTTTAGAGATGGTGCAAAAATCACCAGAGATGGAAACCGCTATCAAGGTAAGTTGGTAGTTTTGGTAAACGAAAATTCACAAAGCCAATCGGAGTACCAAGCTACGGTCTTTAAGGCTGTTAAAAACTCGGTGATTATTGGCAGTACAACTGCAGGCGCAGATAGTAATGTTTCTAATAATTAACCTTCCAGGCGGTATAAGCACCATGATTTCGGGTATTGATGTTTGTATATCCAGATGGAAAAGATACCCATCATGTGGATATCGTACCAGTCATGATGGTAATAAAAAAGGTGAAGACGAAGTATTAAAAAAAGTGATCAGCGTAATAAGTAGTTTGCATAAAAATTAACCTTCAAATTTGAAGTTAAAATAAAGATTTACAAAATATACATTACAATATCGCAAGTTCTAAGAATATATTAGCTTTAAAGCACATCAGTTAGGAATATTATATATATTTTGATTTAACTTCTAACAAGTTATTTATAACTTGATAATCATTATATTTGAAAACACATCTTGCAAATATGACGTTGCGCCTCAAACTTCTATTATTTAGTATTATTATCCAGATAAATTTTGGATTAGCTCAAGTTACCCCCAAAAAGATTGACAGCTTAAATAAACTAGCTATCGAAATAACAGATTTTGATTCTAGTAATGCGGTTATCGATAAAACCATAAAATTATCTAGGGCTATAGATTATAAAACGGGGATAGCCACAGCAATGCTTGCCAAAGGTGTGAACTTTCATAACCATGGTAAGTTCGAGGAATCTATCCGCACAACGATTAATGCGGAACAGATTGTAATAGAAACGAAGGACAATGCAAAAATAGCTCATTTATATGCGTTAAGAGGAAATTCTTACAGTAGATTATCTTTTTTTGAAAAGAGCGCACAATGCCTAAAAGAAGCAAAGAAATTTGCCGAAAGAATACCAGATCTAGATGAAAAAAGAATTAGCTTAGGTCGTATTTATGGTATTACGGCGGTAAATTTTAAATTTCAAGAATCACTACCGAATTATCTCGACTCAGCACTATTCTATCGTTTTAAATCTTATTACTTACAAAAAGATATACCCCAAAAAAGTTTTTCAAAATCTATATTGATTATTCAAATCAATGATATCGGTAGGCTTTACACCTTAAAAAACAAACTCGACTCCGCAAAAATTTATTATCAGAAAGCTATTCCCATAATTAAAGAGAACAAGCTTTTTAAATATATCGGAGATACTCATTTAGGACTTGGAGATATTCATCTTAAAAAAAATAATCTAGACAGTGCGCTGTTTTATTATGAAAAAGCACTTTCTATTTCTTTAAAAACCAAGTATGTAAATGCTATTAAAGATTCTTATCAAAAGATAGCTTTAGCCTATGAAAAAAAAGGCGATAGAAACAAATCTTTCGAGTATCTGAAAAAACATAGTCATATCGCCGATAGCTTAGCGAATGCAAATAAAAAAGCAGTTAAGATTTCCTCAGATTTTATTTTAAAGGAAAAGGAAGCGGCGTTTAAAAATACTACATCTTATTATATCTTACTTATTAGCGCAGCCATTATTGGTGTGTTAAGTATAAGCCTAATACTTGTAAAACTACGAAAAGAGCATAAGAAAACCGTTGCTCTACATAAAGAGAAGCAAGAATATTTGTATGAAAGGCTTGCGCAGCTAAAAGAGAAAACATCATCTGACAAGGTTGACGAGCAGACATTAAAAGATATTATTGGCTTAGCAATGGCTAACGAACCTGCATTCTTGATTAAATTTCAGGAACACCATTCTGTATTTATTCAAAAATTGATGGAGCGTGCGCCTAGTCTGGTTACTACAGATCTGCTTATTTGCGCTCAACTTCGTTTGGGCTTTTACACCAAAGAAATTGCTAGATATACCAAAACTACAGTAAGAGCCGTAGAAGGTAAAAAATACAGGATTAGGAAAAAATTAAATATCCCCGCTACCGAAGACATTAATGTATGGATGATGCAAGTATAATCCTATCAAACATCAGCAATTAGTTTACTTAACAAATGGTTAGCTTGTGCATACCTTTCGCTATTCAGTGGTATCATAGTTAACCATTGTTTACATGCCGTTCTATTTCCCTCCTTCAAAAAGCTCAATGCAATCATATAAGCTGCCTCATATTTCAGGCTAGCATCGGTACCATTTAAAACAGGATATAATACTTCTTTGCTTGTTTCCAAGCAATTGTTAGCCATCAATATTGCGGCATAATGGTTTGCCAATTCATTGTTATCTGGGTTCTTCAAGTAAAGTTTTTCGATAATTTGCTTTGCTTCATAATATTCACCATTGCTTACATGTGTGGCAGCTTCATTAAGGTCTTTGTATGGTGATTTTCTAAACGTTGCAATCATTTCGTCATCAGAAACTTTAAATTGCTCATAATGATTGTGGCTAAGAGAGAAAAAAAATACGCCAACAACAACTGCTAAGGCTATAAAAGTACCAATTATAAATACACGAGCTATATTGCTCACCTCTTTTGTACGCTCATGTTGCTTTATCGACAACGATTTAGTAGCTTTTTCACTAGTTGAAGACATTAATGCCCCCATCAACTGCATATCTAAGCTGCGATTGATAATCTTGTAGTGCTCTAAATACTCTTGCAATTCCTTGTCATGCTTGATGATATCTTCAAATTCATCAAATTCACTTTCACTTAAATCACCTTCAACATAACGGGCTGTTAATAAAATTTTGTCCATTTGTCTAGCTGTTTGTTAAAACCAACTCCGCTTTAATGGGTACAAAGGAAAATAGAAAAAAAGGTCTATAAAGAAACTTTGAATACTCGCTTCTACTCACCTTCTAAAAGATCTGTAAAACATCTAAAATACTGTGTATCTAACCGTAATTAAGTTAAATCCTTTCAGTTGGGATTTAGAAATTATAGCGTAACAAAAGGGACGAAACGAGATACACATTTCTACCCACTTCTACTCACGCATATTTAAATTATTAAAAATCAAATACTTACACCAAACAGAATTAACTACCTAAACTTCTAATTTTCAACACTTGTGAATTATTTTTGCGATTGTTAAATGCCCTGCATTATTAACAGACATCGCCATTACCTATGAAAATATATACACTACTGAAATGCATATTGCTATGCTGTTTCATTACGTCTAGTTATGCTCAAATTGACAATCGAAAAATTGATAGTTTAATTATTCTAGCAAAATTGACAACCAATGTCGATTCGAGCGAAATGATCATAGCTCAACTTATTACAGAATCTCATGCGACAAACTATCGTTTAGGTGTCGTGGACGGTATTTTATTGAGAGCTGGAAACTTACACAACAGTAATAAGTTTGACAAAACAATTGACCTACTTCAAAAATGGAAAACCTACATATTGAGCAGTAAAAATGATGTAAGAATTTCTCAATTTTATGCACTACAAGCTAACAGCTACAATAGCTTATATTTCATTGAAAAAAGCAGGCTATATTTAAAAGAAGCTAAACGATACGCAGAAAACATAGTAGACGACAACCCCAGATACAACAACCTGGCTAAGATTTACATGATTTTATCAAATACTTTCGAAACTAGTGACATCGTTAAGCTAAATTTTGATTCCATTCTGTTTTATCGGAAAAAGGCTTATGAAATACAAGCTAAAATTATTGGAGGTGGCGTGTCAAAGACTGGCGCCGTAATACAAGAAAGTGCCATAGGAGATATTTATTTGAAAGCTGGGAAAATAGATTCTGCTAAGTATTATCTTCAAAAATCGTTACAAACAGCTAAAATACATCATCTTGAGAAGTTCGCATTTCCTGCTTTTTCAGGATTGGGAGATATTGGATTAAAAGAAGGAAATTTAGATACCGCACTTTACTACTATAAAAAGGCATCGGTATTAGCAAGTCAAATAGACAATATTGGAAACATAAAAGACAGTTACTATAAACTCTCTACTATATATGAGTTATTGGGTGATACCAGTAAATCTGTGACTTATTTAAGAATGTACAGTAGAATGGCCGATAGCTTGTCGTATATAGAAAAAAATGCTACAAAAGCATCATCAGACATCATTATTACTGAAGAGGAGCAAAAACAACATCGTAAAAGGAACTACTACTTTGCAGCTATTGGTGGATTTATTTTACTACTTATGATCCTCACATATATCTTAATATCCTTAAACAAAAAACATCAAAAGGCGGTAGAACAACATAAATTAGAACAAGAGAAACTTTATGAAAAACTAGGAAAGTTTAAGGCTGAGGCAATAGCCGACAAGATTAACGACAAAGATTTGCGGGAAGTGATTTCTCTTGCAATGGCCAACGACCCTATATTCCTCATTAAATTTAAGGAATTACACCCAGTATTTATACAAAAATTAATGGAAATATGCCCTACATTGGCAACTTCAGACTTATCAATTTGTGCACAACTACGACTTGGCTTTTACACAAAGGAAATAGCAAGATATACCGGCGCATCGGTAAGAGCTGTAGAAGGGAAAAAGCATAGAATAAGAAAGAAATTAAATATCTCGACTACCGACGACATCAACGTTTGGATGATAAAACTATAGCGATTAAGCCATTAGCTATTTATGCTATTAATTATCGGTTTGAGAAAAATTAACTAGCTTTATAATTTAAACGGCTTATGCTTTCCCTACAACTTCAATTAGCAATTCTTGAACAATCTATAGATGCCACGGCTATTTATGATAGTGAAGAACTACATATCAGCTTTGTGAATCAGGGCATGCTGCAAATTTGGGGAAAAGATACAAATGTGATAGGCAAGACATTTGAAATTGCTATTCCGGAAATTGCTGGGCAACCCTTTGTGGCTTTATTGAAAAATGTTTGGCTAACTGGGCAAACCTATACCGCCACAAGTACGCCAGCAACTTTGGAAATTAATGGAAAACTTAAAACCTCCTTTTTTGATTTTGAGTATAGGGCAATTAAAAATGAACAAAATAAGGTTATTGCAATATTACATACCGCTCGTGATGTTAGCAGCAAAGTAGATGCCTTAGACCGTTTAGCTCAAAAACAAGAACGAGAACAGCAATTAATTGCTGATTTAAGAAGAACGGATGACGATATGCAAGCTGCAAACTTGGAGCTTCGTCATATCAATAAAGATATTAATAGGCTTAACACTCGTTTGCAAGAATCTGAAACCGATTTTAAAAGATTGGTTGAAAAGGCACCTGTTGCCATTCTGGTTTTTCGTGGTCCAGAAATGACCATAAACCTGGTAAATGAATCGATGTTAGAGATTTTAGATAAAGACAAAAATATTATTGGAAAACCTCTACTCGAAGGACTACCGGAAATTGAAGGCGCTCCGGCTGTAAATATGTTATTTGAAGTATTTAACACCGGAAAGACTTTAGAAGGCGCAGAGCAGCCCGTACCCATAAAGAGAAATGGCTTGGTGCAGACCAGATATTTCAACTTTAGCTATAGACCGTTGATTAATGACGGAACTATTATTGGCGTAATGGATGTAGCGGTAGATGTAACTGAGCAAGTACTGGCTAGGAAAAAATTAGAAGCAAATGAACAACGGCTGCAAAGTATTCTGGATACCATGGCCGAAGGGGTTATGATTACTGATACAAACGGAAAAGTAACGTATGCTAATGGTATGGCGCAAATCATCATGGGGGTATCACTAAATGATCTGAAGAACCGCCATTACAACGATGAAAAATGGACAAATGAGCGTTTGGACGGCTCGCTTCTACCTAAAGACGAGCATCCACTCTTTATTATTCTTAAAACACAGTTCCCTGTTTACGACCAAGAGGTTGCCATTGTTAAACCCTCTGGAGAAAGACATTATATTTCTATTAATGCAGCGCCTTTATTAAATCAAGACAATCAATTAACTGGCGGAATTATTTCTTTTACAGACGTTACAAAACGCCGAAAAGTGCTACAGCAAAAAGAAGATTTTATTAATGTAGCCAGCCACGAGTTAAAAACTCCTGTTACAGCGCTGAAAGGCTCTTTACAACTGTTAGAAAAAATGCAAGGCAGGTTAAGTGAAGAAAATTCTCGTAAACTTGTTGAGCAAGCAAACAGAAGCTTAACCAAACTTAGCAACTTAATTAGCACATTACTGAATGTTAATCGTATTAGCCAAGGGCGTTTTCCTATCAATAAAACTAAGTTTAAAATTTACGATTTAGTTAAAGATTGCTGCAGCGAAGTAAATATACTAGGCAAACATGAATTAGTACTTAAGGGCGATTTAAACCTTGAAATTGAAGCAGATGTACAACTGATAGAACAGGTTTTAGTTAATTTGGTGAACAATGCGGTTAAGTACGCTCCAGATTCGAAAGAAATTATCGTAAATATGGAACGTTTGCCAGAAGGTATCAAGATTTCTGTTGCGGATAGTGGCCCAGGCATTCCGCAAGAAAAAGCAAAGCATATTTTTAAGCGTTATTACCAAGCTGAAAACCTTGGTGCTTATTCATCTGGTTTAGGTTTGGGCTTGTACATCTCGGCAGAAATTATCGAAAAACATGGTGGTAAAATTGGGGTAGATAGCGAAACTGGAAAAGGTAGCAATTTCTGGTTCACAATACCTCACTAATAGAACTATTAGGAATGCTTTCGCCTATCATCCTCTACAACTTCATATTTTTTACTTAATCCTTTTAGTAAGCAAAAAAACGCTGAAACATTTAAAACAGTTTTTGATAATTCA
This sequence comes from Pedobacter sp., assembly GCF_031119335.1. Classification (GTDB taxonomy): domain Bacteria; phylum Bacteroidota; class Bacteroidia; order Sphingobacteriales; family Sphingobacteriaceae; genus Pedobacter. The sequence goes on along the minus strand of NZ_JAVHXT010000001.1, from coordinate 527,630 downwards.
ATGAATTTCGATTGTTAATTTGATTTCAAAATTCTTACAAATTCCTTATCTTGCTAAAAAATTGGAACGGATACACAAATCCCTTCTTAAAATCAATTCAATAAAAAGCTAACTAACTTAAAAATGAAGAAGCATTTATGGTTAATTCCTGCTGCTGCTCTTTTTGCATTTAGTGCCAACGCACAGGAAACAAAAAAAGCAGAAAAACCTGCAGACACCACTAAAAAAGTGGCTCCTACCACTCCCCCAACCCCACCAAAACCAACAGTTGCCGACAAAACTAAATCGAGCAAGAAAATTGATGGTTTATTTACCTTGTACCGAGACACCGTTACTGGAAGTCTGCAGTTGTACGTAAAAAAAGATCAACTAGGTAAAGACTATATCTACCAAAGTTTTTCGATGGGTGGCCCCACTAGATTGTTCCTTAACCAGAACATGATTAGATCAACCAAATTGTTCCAAATCAAACAAGTGGATGATAAAATCGAGTTTTTGGAGAAAAATACTGCATTTTATTACGACCCAGCCAATGCAGTAAGCAAAGCCGCAAATGTTGACGTTTCTGATGCAGTTTTCTATGCAGATAAATTTAGCGCAAAAGATGCAGATGGTTACTTAATTTCTGTTGATGGTTTGTTCTTAAGCGATAAACTTGACCCTGTAAAACCTGTTACGCCTCCTGGTATGCCTCCTGGTGCTATGTTTAATTTAGGAAGCTTAAGTGCTGCTAAATCTAAATATCAAACTGTAAAATCTTTTGATGGCAATACCGATGTTGTGGTAGATTTAGCTTACGATAACCCAATGCCTTTAAACGGTGGTGGTAAAGATATTACCGATGCTAGATACGTTCGCGTTAAAATGCAACATTCTTTCCTTGAGGTTCCTCAAAACGATTTCAGACCACGTAGAGATGACCCAAGAGTAGGTTATTTTGGTGCCGAAGTCGATAATTTAACTTCTGTTGGAGCTACACCGTATAAAGATTTTATTAGTCGTTGGTATTTGAAAAAGAAAAATCCTAATGCTAAATTAAGTGAGCCTGTAGAGCCCATTGTTTTCTGGATTGAGAACACTACACCTTTAGAATATCGCTCAATTATTAAAGAAGCAGGCGAAAAATGGAATGAAGCTTTTGAAAAAGCAGGTTTCAAAAATGCAGTGGTAATGAAACAAATGCCAGATAATGCTACTTGGGATCCTTCAGATATTTCTTACAACGTAATTCGTTGGGTATCTTCGGCCTACCCTTCTTATGGTGCAATTGGCCCAAGCTTTTACAATCCTTTAACAGGACAAATTTTAGGTGCAGATATTACTGTTGAGTGGAAATCTGGCGCTGGAACGGCAGTACAAGATGATTTGTACAATGGTGGTCCTTCAATGGCGATGAACTTACCGTGGGAAAATCCGGAGCAGGCTTTAGCAGCAACGCAAGGTGGACACCAACATGGTGGCAAAAACCACATGGCATTTTGTTCGTTAGCACAAGAGCTGAGCATGCAATACCAAACAGGTTTAGCAGCTATCGAAGTTTTAGATGCTGACGTTAATGAAGCTACCAGAGCAGCAACGGTAAAAGAGATGCACAAGCAATTCTTATACTATTTAATTATGCACGAAATGGGTCATACCCTTGGCTTAAACCACAACATGAAGGCTAGCCAAATGTTAAGCCCTGCGCAAATGAACGATAAAAGCTTAACCCGTAAAATTGGTTTACAAGGTTCTGTAATGGATTATCCTGCTATCAATATCAGTAGCGACCGTAGCAAACAAGGCGATTACTACACTACAAAAGCTGGCCCTTATGATTTATGGGCTATCGAATATGGCTACACTCCTTTCAGCGAGAAGGAAGAAGAAGCTGGCTTAAATAAAATCTTGGCTAGAAGTACTGATCCGCAATTGGCTTTTGGTAACGATGCAGATGATATGCGTAGCCCAGGTGGCGGTATCGACCCAAGAGTGAATGTGAATGACCATACTAACGATATGGTGGCTTATGGCGAAGATCGTTTCAAATTGATCAACAGTATGATTCCTAAGTTGAAAGATAGATTTAGCAGACCAAACCAAAGTTACCACGAATTGCGTAGCAAATACTACCAATTAAACGGACAACGTGCTAGCATGGCTGCTGCATTGAGCCGTTACATTGGTGGTGTATACGTAGATCGTAGCTTTGTAGGCCAACAAACTACTACAGCACCATTTACACCAGTACCTGAGGCTTATCAAAAGAAAGCTTTAGCATTGTTAAGCACTTATGTATTTGCTCCAAATGCTTTTGATGCCGACAAAGCGATATTCCCTTACCTTCAAATACAACGTAGAGGTTTTGGTTTCTTTGGCAATAACGAAGATGTTAAACCTCAAGCTACTTTCTTATCGTTACAATTGAGTACGTTGGCACAGTTGTTACACCCAACTACTTTAACTAGAATTAGTAATAGTGGTTTGTATGGCAATACTTATTCTGTTGCTAGCGTAATGAATGATTTAACGGATGATATCTTCACTGCAGATCTAAAAAGCAATGTTAACTTGTTCCGTCAGAATTTACAAACAGAGTATGTTAAAGCTGCCGTTGCCATAGTAGAAGCACCTAGAGGTTATGACAATGCCAGTAAAGCTGCTGCATTTGCTACCTTGAATAAAATTAAAGGTCAGTTGGCTACAGCAACTAGTACAGATGAGCAAACTAAAGCGCATAGAACTGCTTTAACTTTTATTATTGACAAAGCAACTGATGTTGGTAAATAGTAACCATCAACTTTATTAATAGACGCTCCGCAATATAATTGCGGAGCGTTTTTTTTGCTTCAACATTCAGCATAAATCCTACTTTTAGACCAAAACACATCAAGCTTACCCACACTAATTAAAACGTAAAAACGTTATTAAAAAGCTAAAATACAATTGTCATTTCATCGCAAGAATAAAAGACAGATTAAACAAATAAAGAATAATCATCCTACATTTGTACCATAATCAAAACTAGAGCTTATAGATAAATACGTACCTAACCTTTAATTGTGAGAATTGTGAGAAAGAACCTTTTTGGATTAGGCGTATTAGGAATTTTACTTGTTTTTTTACTAGTTTCGGCTCGTAAGCCAAGCACTTCTTTAGAGATAGAAAGAGCTACAAGTGCAGCTCCTTTGTCAGCCGACAGTATTTACAACCTATACATCAACAACCTTTATACAGATCTTCATTTAAAGGAGGCTGGATTATCCTTACCTGTTTTTGAGAAAGCATTAACTGGCTTCTACAACCTTAAACAAGCTGGCCAAACATCTTCGTCAAAACAGATTTTAAGCATAGCTGATTTTGATCAGTTAAGCACTCAAAAAAGGCTTTACATCATCGACTTAAATAAAAAACAGTTACTACTGAATACTTGGGTAGCACATGGACAAAATAGCGGTGCCGATGAAGCTACGAACTTCTCCAATATCAATAACTCGTTCTCTAGTAGCTTAGGCTTTTATGTTACTGGAGAAATCTACCGAGGAATTCATGGCAAGTCACTTAAACTAGACGGAATGGATGAAGGCTTCAACTCAAATGCTAGAAGTCGTTCTATTGTGGTACATGGCGCACCTTATGTAAGTAATGGAACCATTAAAGCGCTAGGACGTTTAGGTCGTAGTCAAGGTTGTCCCGCAGTTGCTCCGGAGTTAGCAGATAAAGTAATCCATACTATTGAAGACAAAACAGTGCTCTTCATCAACAAATCGCAGAATGATTATCATTCAAAATATTTGAACGAAACTTTAGCCGCAAATTTCGCTAACGACATACAAACCACTCACATGGATTAAGGAATAGCTTGATTTTAAGAAACAAAAAGGCGGATATAGAAGAAACCTGCCTCTTTGTTTTTAGCCCAAATCTATAGGCCATTATAAAAATCAAAACCTATATGTTGTGCATTTAGCCACAGATGCACAGATTTTTTTGTTTTTAAATAAAATTGAAGCGAAATATTGTCACTCAATAAAGTGTTCTAGTTCAAAAGTTCAATTCTTGTATGTTTTAAATCTGTATTTCATTTGTGTATCTGTGGCTAAATCTCACAAATGCACAAGAGGTAAAACCTATATCATACCATTATTTCATCAAACGCTTTAGATGTGTATACAACACGATATCTAAACCATAAACATCTTTGCGATATTGCAATTTCCCTGCACTGTCTAGCCAACATGTATTGTATGTGAGATAAACTGGCACTTTGTTTTTCAGTCCTATGTCTTTTGCTTTCGGCTGTCCGTCTTGCATTGCTTTTTTAATACCGTCAAAGGTAGATCCGCTGTCAAATAATGCTTGCGCTAAAGCCAAAGGATCTTCTACCCTCACACAACCATGACTTACAGCTCGCACCTGTCTGTTGAATGCCGCCTTATGAGGCGTATCATGCAAGTAAACAGCACTTTGGTTATTGAACAGAAATTTGATTTTACCTAAAGAATTATCTTCGCCGGGGCGTTGCTTAAAGCTGTATTTTTTTCCAGCTCCTGGTTCCGACCAATCTATCGTTTCTGGATCGTCGATAATTTTTCCATCTTGATAAACATCAATAGCGTTATTAGCCAAATAATGCGGATCGGCAGCAGCGTATTTCGTGATTTCATTACTAGCGATACTTTCCGGAATATTCCATACCGGATTTACCTGCACGCTATGAATGATACTATTTAACTGAGGTGTTTCCCTATTAAACGGTCGATCTTTCTTCACACCAGTTTCATCATATTCCACCAATTTATCCTTATAATCTTGATTTCTCCCCTCGCCCACACAAACTTTCATACGCAAAGTTGATTTGTCTTTTTCGATCACATCTAAAGAAAAGTCTGGAATGTTTACCCACACATATTTATCGCCTGTGGGCTTATTCTGCCAACGTAAACGTTCTAAATTCACCATCAAAATTCTTTGCATTTCCTCAGCTGCAGTTCCCGTAAGTTGCGATTGCTGTTGCAAAGCCTGCTGCATTGCTACGTACTGCTTGTCGTTCGGTTGCACACTATCTAAAAACATTTTCACATCATTTGCTTCGAGAGAATTAACAAAACTCTTTTCGTATGGGCGCTTGGTTTCAGTATAGTACTGTGCGTAAATTTTCCTCGGACTGATGATGCCAAACTGCATCGCATTACTGTAATCACTAATTGAATTAGCTAATGAAAGCTCCAATTTAGTGAGCAGTTGATAGGCTTCGTCTACGGTTTTAACCTTACTTTTATCTTTTAACTCTTCATTAAGTGCTTGTAGTTGGGCTGTCCTGAATATTTTAGGCGACAGGCCATGCATCTCTGCATTATTAAACACAGCAATGATGCTATCTAATTGCTTTTCCTTTAAAATTTTCGATAACAAAACTGGATTATATTCATGCTTTTCGTAAAAAGTCTGTATAAACTTAGGATTTCTAAAGGAGTTCGCTTGTTCTGCGTTAGCTACTTTTAAACGTTCTGCAAAGGTTTCCTCATCTATTTCTTTGAAAACCTTATTTTTAGCTATACTGAATGCTAGTTTTCCTAATTCGGATTGACTTTTCTTACAAGCTGGAAATGCTACGACAGCAATCAACAATATGATACATAAATGCAAAAACTTGCTATATGAGCGGTTATAAAAGGTGTGATGATTATTCATACCTCATTTAATAGCGTTTAATACGTTATTGTTTGAAAATTTGATATTTTTTTGGGGAAAGACAGCATTTGAAGTTCCGGTGAGAAATTTCAAATTTCCGCAATCAAATTGAACAGAAAATGGTTATATGAAAACATATCAACTATAACAATTATGATTAAGCTAAATAAAATAATGGTTTTAGGCTCAACAGCAGCCATAATGCTTGCCGCCTCTTGCACAAATTCATCAGAAAGAGAACATCGCGACACCGCTGCCGAAGAAGTAGATTCTAATATTGATGTAACGACCAAAGCGCAGGTAAACACAGCCGATATCAACATGGATGGCGGCGAAAAAGCATTCATCATTTCTGCTTACTCACAAAGCCTGTACACTATTGAACTTGCTACAGCTGCTGCTAAAAGTAAGGATGAGGCTTTACGTAACTTCGCAAAAAAAATCACACCCGGCTACCAAAAAATGCTTACAGACATTGAAAGCATTGCCAAAGGGAAAGGCTTAACTTTAGAGCGAAACGTGTCTGAGGCCCAGCGAAAAGAGCTAGATGCGATTAAACAATTGGGTTCGCCAACATTAGATCAGCAAGTGCTGCAAAAAATGCAGATGTTGCAAGCATCTTTTACAACTTTATTTAAAGAAGCGGCGCATTTACAAAGCGATGTAATTAAAGATTTTGCGAAGAATTCGATGTCTCCTATTCATTCGCAGCAGGCTGAAACTACAACGCTGTTCAACAAGGCAAATGAAACTGGATCACAAAGCACGAGACCTGGAGAAGTGGCAACGCAGTAATTTGCCTGCCACTTTACCAATTTATTGCTTAATATGACTTAATTTCTCTATAGAAACCACATAAATAGCATTGCCGTGTTTCTCAATCAGTTTTTCTTCTTTAAAATCAGCTAGCATACGACTTACAGTTTCGCTTGCAGTACCTACAAAGGCAGCTAAATCATCTCTCGAAATTTTGAGTGTACAGCTGTCTTCGTTATTTGGAGCAAACTTTTTAGATAACTGAACCAGAGCTTCGGCCACTCTTTTACGCACAGAAAAATAAGCAAGTTTTAGCATCTGGTCTTCCTTAAAGCGAATATTTCCAGATAGCAATTCGATGAAAGCTGTAGCCATTTCTTGGTGATTAAGCAAAGCATCCATAAAATCTGCCTTAGGTATAAGTAGTAATTCGGTATCGGCTAAAGTTGCTGCATTATCTGCGTAAGGCACACCACAGCATAAACTTTCGTAACCGAAAAAATCTCCATCCTTATAAATATTCGACGACAACTCCCTTCCATCCTTAAAGCGTTTGTAAGTTTTCACCTGTCCACTTTTGATAAAATACAGATAACTAGGTTCATCGTTCTCTACATAAATTACCTGTTTGTTGGCATAACTTCTACTTTTTCCTTTTTGTTTTAGCTCTGAAAAAATGGTCTGTAAATCTTTAGGACCAGATTTAAAACCTACTGTCTGATTTTTCTTCTTCAACCTACTCTCAATAGCGTTAAACAGTTCTAAATCGTCGAAAGGCTTCGTAAGGTAATCATCCGCCCCCATTTCCATCCCTTTACGCATATCGGCTCTTTCTGCCTTCGCCGTCATAAAAATGAAAGGGATATTAGCCAATTTTGGGTTTTTACTAAGTAGATAAAGTACGCCATAACCGTCAAGCTCGGGCATCATAATATCACATAAAATGATGTCTGGAGATGAACTAAGCGCTAGTTCTACGCCTATCTTACCATTTTTTGCCGATACCGCCTCGTAACCTGCCAATTCTAAAATCTCTACTGTGCCTTCCCTGATGTCGTCGTTGTCTTCAATTACTAAAACTTTTTTCATTGCGCTAAATTATATTTCATTAGGATGTTCTTCGCTTCCCTAATGATGGTTAAAATTAAAATGGAGGGTAAATGTAGTTCCTTTATTTTGTTCGGTTTGGCAGTTTACGGTGCCATTCATTAAACCTACGTATCGTTTTACGATATTTAAACCTAATCCCGTCCCAGGAATATCGCCGGTATTATGTGCTCTAAAAAATGGTTCAAATAAGTTGATCTTGTCAATCTCTGGAATGCCGATGCCGTTATCCTTTACCTCTACAATCAATTCGTTTTCTTTAAGCTTGGTATTAAATTGGATCATCGTATCTTCACCAGAGTACTTTATAGCATTAGAAATTAGATTGATGATGCAGTTCTTCAACAAGTTATGATCTAAAAAAACCTGTGCACTTGTGCCCGTATGTTCGTAGACAATAAGTTGGTTCTGTTTACTGATGAGCTGCATTTCCTCCACAATTTCCTCGGCAAATGCAATTACGTTAAACCAATTGGCGGTAGGCTCTACCTTGCCCGCTTCCAACTTTTCTAAAGACAAGAAATCGTTGAGGATAGTGGTTAGGTTGTTAATTGCATTTTTGATTTTCATCGTATGCTTTTCAACATTTGCCGCATCATTTTTTGAGGTATATTTATCGATAAGCGAAGCTGATAATTGGATAGAGCTTAGCGGCGTTCTAAACTCATGAGAAGCCATTGATACAAATCTAGTTTTTAATTGGTTAAGCTCCTTCTCCTTCTCAAACAATGCACTTACATGTTCCTTCGCAGTTTCCAGTTCATTGATAGACTTGATGAGGTCTTGCGTACGTTCTTTAATCTTACTTTCAAGCTCTTCGGTATAGCTTTTAATCTTCAATTCATCTTCCTTCTGTCGGCTTAAATCGTGGATAAAACCTGTAAAAATCCTTCTATCAGAAAATTTAACTTCGCTAACGCCTAACCTGAACGGAAAAACCGAACCATCTTTACGCTGCCCCTGCACTTCTCTACCTATACCAATAATGTGTGCATGACCACTATGACGATAGTTTGCGATGTATTGATCGTGTCTTGCTTTATCTGGCTGAGGCATTAACATCGAAACGTTCTTACCAGTAACCTCTTCTCTATCGTAACCAAAAAGTGCTAACGCTGATGGATTAATATGTTCTATTATTCCAAATTCATCGATGGTAATAATTCCATCAATTGCATTCTCTATAATCGCGTTTAACAATTTGGCTCTTTCCATTTTAAAGTGTATCGGCTGTGTGCCGCCAAGATAGTTATTTTAGCAGATTTGGTCATCACAAATCTTAAATATTGGTATTCGAAAGCCTAGTTTCAGACACCATTAGTTCTTTCAAAATACTCTGACTTGAAATATCATTGAACAAGTCTTTGTAGTAGCTTATCCCCTTTTGTAATTGGTCTTTAAAACCATCCAAGTGTTTCTTTTTCTTATCGTTGATATTCTTGAAATACAATTGAACTTCAGTTTGTAGATAATCGATATATAAATTCAGTTCGTTAATAAAAACATGCGGACGTTGCACTTTTTCCAACAAATTCACGCTACCATAAATATGCTTCACCATTTCATCTAACGAATAAACCTTATTAAAAAATGCCAAATTTGGGCCTGGACAAATAGCCACTGCCTTAGTTTCTTTAGGCTTTAACATATTGGTTTTGATATAGGTAGAAGTACATAAACCTTCGCACAAACAAACCTTCTCTGTAATAGTATCAAAAGCTTCTTTATAGGCAACCGCATCTAAGTTCTGACTATCTAATTGCTTAATTTTCATTTTCTGATACTTGTGCGACGCAGTACAAATTGGCTCTTTGGTGAACTCGGTATTGCTCACCAAATATTTTTTTGTACACGGACTGCCCGGCTTGCCAGCTGCAATTCTGTCTAAACGAAGCTGCTCGGCGCTGCTATATTTAAAATTGTTAAAAAGCACACCCAACGGAGATGAATTACTTAAGTAATAATCTTCTTGTTTGGCATCTGCAAGTTGGTTTAAGGTATTTTCATCCACATTGGTGACTTCTGGCACCAATAAAAATGGGCTTCCCCAACCAGTAGCATCTAAGTTGTAGTATTTCAATAGAAATTCGTTTTCTTTTGCTGTTCCAATTCCGCCTTGAACGCTAATTCTTTGTTGTGGAATTACGTCTAAACTGATTTCCTTTAGAGCCAATGCTTTGATATAAAGCCCTTTCAATTCATCCTGCATTTTAAGACGGTTCTGCTTAAAATCTTCCAAAATAGGGCCTAACAAATAACCGTCGGTAGCAAAAGCGTGCCCACCGCAATTTAAACCAGATTCGATCCTAAATTCTGAAACCCAAAGGCCCTTTTTTGCTAAAAATTTGGCTTGGATTAGTGCAGAGCGAAAATCGCTAACTTTTAAGATAATGCGTTTTTTAAATTCACCTATGCTGTTAGGCACAAAACCGTCAAACTTTTCGATATAACTGTACAAACGTGGGTTCATACCTGCAGAAAGCACCACCGAAGCATTTAAATCACTTTCTACAAAAGCTCTCAGCGCCGATAATGCATCTGTATTTTCATCACCAAGGTAAGTTCCATCTTTAGTAAAATTTAACTTATCAACCTTAGCCATGATGTTGACATCGATGTTGCCCTTCTTCATACGTTGGCGCAAACGGTCTTGAAAAATCTTCTTCCTCGCCCCTTCCGGATATTCCATCATTAATTCGTAGCCATGCTTAATTACAGAACCTTCTGGCAAGAGCTCAAAATACCTGCAAATATCACTTCCAGCAACAAAATCTTGTTGTTTCAGTGCTTCAAACTGCTCATCGACTAAGCTTTGCAGCAAATTTAAGTAGGCGGCAATACGTTTTGTTCTAAAATTTTCCTCATTTTTGGTAATAGGATGATATTCTAAAAGGTTCATTTGAGAATGATATTTACGCATCCGTTCGGTTAATTCATCATCTACGATAGAAACTACCGAAGAGATACCGTAACGAGCCACCTTTAACGGTGTATCTATAGAAAAACCTAGACCTAAAACTGGGATATGAAATTGATGAACCATAAAATGATTGAAATGTACTTTTTGCCAAAATTATTGACACAGCACACTTTTTAGGGGTAGGTTGGTCAGATTAAAAAGTGATTTAGGTCATTTTAGCACTAACCTATTCCCTCTACTTTTTAAGGAGTACCTGTCCCGACCATTCCTATCGTGTGAACACAAATATTGGGAAATATTATTTTCCTCCCCCTGCCCCCTCGAAGAGGGGGATATGCAAAATGCTTAAGCACCGTGTGTCCCCCTTTGGAGGGGGATTTAAGGGGGAGGAAAGATAGGAATAGTCGGGAGGGCTAGTATGAGGTTTCCAAACAAACCCTCTCTGCCATTTGGGTATTTATTGATGATTATTTAACTTCTTAATGGTATCAATGAACTCGTAAACTCGGTTCTCCCTGAAAGGGAGAGAAAATAGCTATTATTGACGATACTGCTGGTTGATTATTGGAATTTGGTCATTGGTTGTTTTTTAAAGCATGACTATTGACAAACTGACCACTGCGCAGCAAAATCAACCCAATGTTAACACCGGCACTTAACATTAACATAATGATAATATACACTTAACCCGTTAATGCCCTAGCTTTGCAAAAAAGCTTAATCCATGAAGAAAGACAAACAGAGAGCGCAGCAAAAAGCGCAGCTGAAAACCAATCGTAAACAAGCCGAAAAAGCAATTAAAGCCGCATTAATTACTGAATTAACTACGCTAGTTGGCACCTTTGCTGAGCCGAATAAGAAGCTAAAAAAATTGATAGAAAAAACCGCTTCGGCATTTTCTAAAGAAATTGATAAAACTGCAAAGCCTATAGTAGAAGCTCTTGCTGCAAAAACTGAGGAAGTTGCACCAGTTGCAGCAGAGAAAAAAGTGGCAAAACCACGTGCTGTAAAGAAAACTGAGAAAGAAGCAACAAAATAATTGCAATTATTCTTAAAAGCTATAAATAGCTGTAGTGATGCATTTTATCCGCTACAGCTATACATTTATAGGTCAAAAAAAACCACAAAGTGAAATTCTTTTTCTTTTAAAGAAGAAATAATTGCAACTTTGTGTCATTAATGAAAAGAAGAAATACATACGAGCTTAAAGTAGCGAAGAAATTTGCTAGTACTTTATTGGCGATATTATTTCTCGTTATTCCATTCATACAAACGCTTCACTCGCATCATGCCGATGAAAGTTTTGTAAAAACTACTACAGAAAAATCTATTTCTAGCGCAGCAGAAAAATGTTTGATTTGTGAATACACTGCCGAAATTAAAGGCAAGCAAATCTTGATGTCACATCCACCTGTAATTGACATTCCAACTGATGTTTGCGCTGAATTAAACACATTTGTTTATACAAGGATTTATAAGTTTACCTTACAAAACTTCTCTAACAAAGGGCCTCCTAGCCTTTTGAGCTAATTTCTATTTAAACGGCTGCCGATGCTCTTCGCATGGTTTTAATGCCGCAATCCAATTATTTTTTACTCGAATGCCTTTAAGGTATTCCAATTTATTTGATGTTTTTGATGAACTATGGGAGTTTTCTAAGCTGTTAAGCTAGATTTTTCATTTATTCATCAATGCTACAATTCTCAATTTTCTGATGAAGAAATGGTATGCATTTTTCTTTAGCTGCTTTTTGGCAAGCTATGCTTTGGCGCAAAACACTGATGTTTCGGTATATGTAAGCAATGCTCAAAACAATCCAGTACAAGGTGCTAAAGTTTGGCTACGTACTATTGAGGTTTACACTGACGCTTCTGGCACGGCAATTTTTAAGGACATCCCTTTGGGTAATTACAACTTAAAAGTGCAAGCCAAAACTTATGCTGATTACGAAAAACGCATTCAAATTAGTAAAGGAGAACAGCATTTTCATGCAAAGTTAAAGCCTGAAGTTACCGAGTTAAAAACAGTTGAAATTAATACCAATGCGCAAGCCATTAGGAAAAGTAGCGAAGCGAGAAATATCGACATTGTTGACCAAGAATTTGTGCAGCGCCATCTGGGCGGGAGCTTGATGAAAACACTTGATAGATTACCTGGAATTAGCAGTATTGGCATTGGCTCTGGGCAATCGAAACCCCTGATACGTGGTATGGGATTTAACCGTGTGGTGGTGGTAGATAAGGGGATTAAGCACGAAGGGCAGCAATGGGGCGCCGATCACGGTCTGGAAATAGACCAGTTTGCGGCTGGCGAGATAGAAGTAATTAAAGGCCCTTCCTCTTTTGTTTACGGTTCTGATGCCATTGGTGGCGCTATTAATTTGAAACCAGTTTCCGTACCGCTTAATCAAGACTTGGGGGGCAGCGTTAATTTGATCGGCAAAACCAATAACAAACATTATGGTGGTTCTGTAAATCTCTTTGGCAGTAATAAAAAATGGTTTTTCGATAGTAGAGTTACCTATCAAAACTATGCAGACTACCGTGTACCAACAGACAAAGTTTACGTTTACGACTATGCTGTAAATCTGCATAACAACCAATTACGCAATACTGCAGGAAGAGAAACGGGCTTACACTTTAGCACAGGCTATGTCGGTAAAACTTTTAAAACAGCATTTTATGCTAGCAATAGCTATGCAAAAACTGGATTTTTCGCCAATGCACACGGTTTAGAACCACGCAATGTGGATGAAGCTTTACATGACGCCTCTGATCGTGATATTCAGTTACCATACCAGACTGTTAATCACTTTAAGTTGATTAATCGCACTGAGTTTAACCATTCAAATAGTAAAACCGAACTAGAATTGGGCTTCCAACATAATTATAGACAGGAATTTAATCATTACACCGCACATGGTTTTATGCCGCCAGTTTATCCTACAAATATGTCTATCCCCATTAATTTGGAACGGGTTTACCACAAGTCTATTTATTCTGGAAACTTAAGGCATAGCTTTAGCATCAACAAGCATCAGTTACAGATTGGATTTAATGGAGATTATCAAGACAATAACATTAGCGGGTGGAGTTTTTTAATCCCAGCTTTTCAACAATTTAATGCTGGTCTGTTTGCTTACGATAAATATATCATTAACAATGATTTGATATTACACGGCGCATTACGCTATGATTATGGCACTTACCAATTTGAAAGATATGACGATTGGTTTCCTTCTCAACGTGAAGTAAATGGTATTAAAACAGAGGAAGTATTAACCAGAACCAGAGATTTCTCTAGAAACTTTAACAGTTTTGTTTGGTCGGTTGGTGCCAATTATAATCCTGGAAAGCTAAATGTTAAAGCAAATATTGGCAAGAGTTTTAGGATGCCTATCGCTAAAGAGTTAGCTGCAAACGGCGTAAACTACCACTATTTCAGTTTTGAGAGAGGAAATGAAAACTTAGATCCAGAGGTTGCCTACCAAGCCGATTTTGGAATTACTTGGACAGAGAAAAAATGGTCTGTTAATTTCAATCCGTTTTACAACTATTTCCCCAACTACATTTACCTGAACCCTACACCTTACCACGATCGCTTTTACGGAGCAGGAAATCAAGTTTTTGAATACCAACAAAGTAGCGTAGTGCGTTACGGTGCCGAATTGAAAGTTAATTATCAATTGCTACCAAGTTTAAGCACTGAGTTTTTAGGTGAATATCTGTACAGCGAACAGCTTTCGGGAGATAAGAAAGGCTTTACGATACCCTTCTCTCCTGCTCCATCTGCTTTGCTCAATTTAACGTGGTCGCCAAAATTAGGTGAAAAATTAAGCAACACGTATTTCTCTGTGGATTATCGCTTAACTGCAAGACAAGAGAATATCGTTCCGCCAGAAAAGAAAACACCGGGCTATCAAATAGTGAATTTACAGCTTGGCGGCAGCTTGGTTTTTAACAAACAAAACGTAGATATGAGTTTGCAAGTTCAAAATCTATTTGATGCCAAATATCTTAATCACACTAGCTTTTATCGGCTAATTGAATTGCCAGAAGCAAGCAGAAACGTAGTGCTATCCTTAAAAATACCTTTTAAAGTAAATGACCAATAATCAAAATTATCAATTAACAAAATCACAATAATCAATAATTCAATAATTCAATAATTCAATTAAGAAATGAAAACAAGAAAAATTACCCTAGCAGCCATGCTTTTATTTGTAGCAGCTTTTACCGCATGTAAAAAAGATAAGGACGATCCTATTCGAGAAGGAATAGAAAGAGCTGAACTTATTTTCACAGAAGTGGATGGTCATGCACACGGCGACCACTTTCATGACCTTGCCGACCGTACAAATGGCAAACAAACTGTGGTTAAGTTCAACAATAAAGGTGCTGCTATTTCTGGTGGACACCTACATCTAGAAGCCGAAGCTGTTTACAAGCTACAGCTGAAGGCTTGGGACTACACTGGCAAAGAAGTACAAAACGATTTTATCACAAACAAAGCAACTGCAGATAATTACAAGGCATTTTTAGTTGGCGGCAACTTCATTCTGAATGCAAATACAACCAACGAAAGCGGTGCTATTTTTCAACCAAGAGAAACCACTTATGGCGACGGCACAGCGGTATCTGGAAGTGGTGGCATTGCAACTACCGGTGTGGTAAGCTACTTCACCATTGGTCACAGTAATGAGGGAGCTACTAAAAATGTGAGTTTTATACTCAGAAAAGTAAATGCTGGCGTTAAGGCCACCATCACTAGAGCCGACTGGAACCGTAGCGATTACGCAACAGCATTTGCTGGACAAGACGTGCTGAAATTGAACTTTGAGATACACGCAGAACATTAAAATTATATCGAAAGGAGGATACCGACTAATCATTACCTTCCTCCTTTCATCTTAAAATAACTAATGATGAAAAAGACTTTAGCTTTATTTGCCCTAGTATTACTGATTTTCGCTGCTTGTAAGAAAGATAATCACGAAGAAAAAGACACTCAATATCCTGAAATTCTAGCAACAGCTAATTCATTTCCAACGCAATGTGGTGTGGTTACACGTGGGCAAACTTTCACTTTTAAGGCCACTTTTAGTGACAATAAAGAATTAGGAGCTTTTAGCTTGGATATTCACCACAACTTTGATCATCACAACCACAGTACAGAAGTTAACCAGTGTACTTTTGAAGCTAAGAAAGCTCCTATAAAGCCTTTCATATTTATTCAAAACTACAATATCCCAGCAGGCTCAAAACAACACGAAGCTACAGCACAAATTGTTGTACCTGCAGATGTTGACCCTGGAGATTATCATTTTATGATACGTTTAACAGATAAAGAAGGATGGCAAACCATTAAAGGATTAAGCATTAAGATACAATAGATGAAAGCAATTAGGATTTTAGCAATTCTCCTCAGTTTTACATTGATGAGCACAGGATGTAATCATGACCATAGCCATGAGGAAAAATCATCCGAAAAAGAGAAAGTAAATCAATCGCAAGGCGATGAAAAAGCACATGGCAATCATCGTCATTAAAGATAATAGTTTGTTTAGGTTGGTAGCAATAGCCCCGATGGATGTCGGGGCTTTGCTCGTTTATACCTTTATATAGATTTTCTTTTTATCTAATACCACACCAATAATCCACATCACCAACATATATACAATAGCAAACCATAATGAAGCATTAATTGGAGTTAGCCAATCTGTAAAACCCGCTTTGTACACAATACCCTTTAACGGTCTGCCATCAATACGAATTACCCCCATTGCACTTATGACTAACCAAGCCAGTACGTAAATAAATAAAGGGTTTTTGCCAAACACTTCGAAGAAATAAGCCCAACGTTTAAGCTGCCAAATCTCAATAATGAGCATTAATAGACCAATAATAATTAGGCAGTAGCCAAGTGAGCAAAGTACGTAAGTGCTAGTCCACAAAGCTTTATTGATTGGAAAGTAACTGCCCCATACTAATGATATAATTACTGAAACTGTGCCTACAGCAAACAATTTCCAAACAGAAGATAGATTATTACCGTTTTTTTGAATAAAAATTCCAGTAAAATAACCAGCAATTACATTTACAATAGCTGGCAACGTACTTAATAAACCAAGTGGGTCAAAAGGAATGGGATAATGTTTGTAGATATTTTTTATAGGCAAGTAAGCTAAATCTACTTTTCTTATTGCATTTCCTTCTAAACTGTAAGGGTCTGGTTGGTCTCCGAAGAAATACAATATGGCCCAGTAACCTAAAAGAATAGCAATGCTTGAAACAATTACAGTCGATTTTTTGAAGTAAAAAACCATCAAACTAGCCAAGCAATAACATAATGCAATACGTTGCAGCACGCCCCAAAGTCTAATATCCAATAAATTATTGAACACCATTTGATCTCCTTCGTAATGGAAGAATGGAAATCCATTTAGGAACAAACCTATTAAAAAGATGATTGCAGTTCTTTTAAAAACTTTTGGTAAAAACTGCGAAGAACTCAATTTCCCCATCTTTTTAAGGCTAAAGCTTAATGCGTTACCCACTACAAATAGAAACGCGGGAAACACCCAATCCGTAGGTGTAAAACCATGCCAATCTGCATGTCTTAGCGGAGCATAAATATTACTCCAATCACCGGGAGTATTTACCACAATCATTAAGGCAACGGTCAATCCCCTTAATACATCTAAAGAGAGGTATCTATTCTGCATTGGCTGTAAAGTTTGCTCGGCCATATCTTTAAAGCTATGAAGTTAACAAATGACTGCTATCCTTATCTAAGAACAACACCGCATTTGGGTGTGTTCTTAATATTGTAGCAGGATTTTCCGTACTGATTTCACTATTTAAGGTATGATTTACTGCTTCAGCTTTAGTTGGACCCGGAACTACGCAATTGATATACGTAGCACTTAACAAAGCTGGAATGGTTAACGTTAATGCTTCTTTTGGCACCTCATCCAAAGTCGCAAAACAACCATCGTTTACTTGCTGTTGTCTGCAAACTTCGTCTAGTTCTACTACTTTTACAATGTGCTTATCTTCAAAATCTGCTACTGGAGGGTCGTTAAAAGCCAAGTGTCCATTCTCTCCTATACCCATGCACACCATATCAACTTTGTTTTGATTTAATAAAGCTGCATACCTTTCGCATTCGGCAGCAATATCATCGGCATTGCCATTTAAATAGTTTACAGATTTAAAATTGAATTTATCAAATAATCGATGTTTCAAGAAATTACCAAAACCTTGCGGCGCATCGGCAGCTAAGCCAATATATTCATCCATGTGGAAAGCATTTACACGGCTCCAATCTAGGTTTTCATAATCTAGTGCTGCTAGAAATTCGTTCTGTGAAGGCGCTGCAGCAAATATTACATTAATTTCATCCTTCGTCTTTAGAAGAGCAGTTATTTCTTTAGCAAATTTCTCTGAAGCAGCCGCTCCCATGCTTTTTCTGTCTTCGTAAATTCTTACATCTAGTTTGGTTTCAACAAGGTTTGTCATCTTAATTTATTAGGGTTGATTGAGTTTTTTACTTAATTGATAGAAGCATTCCATTTCACTATCAATTAAATATTTAGCTAAATTAATATTTTTCGTGTACGTTAACGAAAAATTTATATTTTTGTTTAGTACACGTTTTTCAACAACCAAATAAATTAAGGAGCCATCACATGATGCTTCAAACCTGAACTATTAAAAATAATGAAGAAGACGATTTCGCAAAGGTATTTATCCTTAGATGTTTTACGAGGATTAACCGTTGCCTTAATGATTGTAGTAAACACTCCCGGCAGTTGGAGCCACATTTACGCACCTTTTAAACACGCAGAATGGCATGGTTTTACCTTAACAGACCTTGTATTCCCTACTTTTCTTTTTGTAGTAGGTAATGCTTTGAGCTTTAGCTTAAAAAAACTAGAAGAGGTTTCCTTTGGAGATTTCTTTAAAAAAGTAGCTAAACGAGCACTCATTATCTTTATCATCGGGCTACTACTCAATCTCTTTCCATTTGTAGTATTTGGCGAAGATGGCAGTGTTTCTTTAAAAAACTTTTTAGAGGTTAGGATATTTGGGGTTTTGCAGCGTATCGCCTTGTGTTATTTCTTTGGAAGTTTAATCATCTATTTCTTTAGAAAAACAACATCCATTGCCGTTATAAGTGCAGTAATATTACTTACTTACTGGGGTATTTTATACTATTTTGGTCAGCTGGGCAACCCTTACAGTTTAGAAGGAAATGCAGCCAAAGCTTTAGATGATTTCCTCTTCAACAGCAAAAATTTATATCAGGGTTTTGGTGTTGCTTTTGATCCAGAGGGATTACTGAGCACTTTTCCTGCCATCGTAAACGTATTAATTGGTTATCTTACTGGCAAATATCTGCAAAAACAAGGGAATAATCCTACCGCTGTTTATCGCTTAGTGGGTGTGGGCATAGCCTTTTTAGCCTTAGGTTTTGTGTGGAACTACAGCATCCCTATCAACAAACCTATTTGGACCAGCTCTTATGTACTTTTTTCTTTGGGTTGGGATTTAGTAATCACAGGCTTATTAATCGCATTAATTGACGTACTTAATTTCAAAAAATGGACTTACTTTTTTGAGGTTTTCGGTAAAAATGCACTGTTTATCTACATTCTCGCTTGGATAATTATGAAGCTTTTATACCTCATTAAAATTGATGGCTCTTCTTTACCATCTTTATTCTACAAAAATGGTTTAACCAGTTGGTTAGCCGATAAAAATGCTTCCCTAGTATTTGCAATATTATATATGCTGTTGCTTTGGATAATAGGATTAATCCTCGATAAGAAGAAGATCTACGTAAAAGTTTAATATCACCAGAACTAAATATAAAATATATGAAACAAAAATTATTTACGAGCTTTTGCCTTTTGTTAATTGCCGTTCAAACCTTTGCTCAGAAAAAGACACTACTTCAAAAAGTTAATTTAACTTGGAATATCATAGAAACAAACCATAATAACAGTGGCAATACACTTTCAGAATTGGTTTTAACGAACCCATCCTCTACTCCATTTCCCGCTAAAGGATGGAAAATATACTTTAACTCTGGCAATCCGCGTAATGCAGGTGCAGATTCGCTAAACTTACAAATTACCCACTTAAACGGCGATTTGTTTACGGTGTCGCCTGGCAAAAACTTTAAAGGCATTGCACCAAAACAATCTGCTAGTGTTAAAATATTATCGAGGAGTTTAAAAAACATCACCGATTATTCAGAAGGTTTTTACATCGTTTACGACAGTCAACCGTCAAAACCAGTAGCGTTATCTCTAAAAAATGTTTCTAAGGTTGATTATAGTGAGCAAGAAAAAGCGATTGCCAAGCAAATATTTGAGCAAAATAAATCAATTAAAAAAATAGCTACTTTTGCTGTAAGCCCTATTTTACCCACGCCTGTAAGCTACGAAAATCTTGGTGGTCAGTTTTATTTAGATCTCGATATTAACGTGATAGCCGATCCTGTTTTCGAAAAAGAGAGAGCCTATCTGATAGCAGAACTAGAAAAAGTGTTGGTTTCAGACAGGGTGACTCCGACCAAAGCTAAAGGAGCAAAAAACGGAGAATTTGATCCCTCAACAATTACCGTTGCTGCCTTAAGAGACGAGCTGATTATCTTAAAATTAAACCCAGCTTTGGGGTTAGAAGCTTACGAATTAGCCATTAATGAGAAAGGAATTCAAATCACAGCGGCTAAACCTGCTGGCATTTTTTATGGCATACAGTCTTTAAAAAGCTTAATGCCTGCCGATGCGTGGAAAGCTAGACAGTCGCGTATGGCACTCCCTTTCTGTAAAATTAAAGACGAACCAAGATTTGGGCATCGTGCTTTTATGATGGATATTTCGAGAAACTTCCAGCCAAAAGCACAAATTCTGAAAGTTTTAGACGTGCTATCGTTCTACAAAATCAATGTATTTCACCTGCATTTTAACGACGATGAAGGTTGGAGAATTGCCATAAACGGCTTGCCAGAATTAACCGAAGTGGGTAGCAGACGCGGACATACTTTAACTGAAAACGCACATCTGTTCCCCTCGTATGGTTCTGGTCCAACGGTGAACAATCCTTACGGAAGCGGTCATTTAAGCAGAGCTGATTTTATTGAAATTTTGAAATATGCTAATGCTAGACATATCAAGGTTATCCCAGAATATGAAACACCAGGACACGCCAGAGCTGCCATTAAAGCGATGGATGCTCGTTATAAACGTTTGATGAAAGTTGGAAAACCGAAAGAAGCCAAGCAATTTTTACTACGAGATTTAGAAGACCGATCTGTTTATCGTTCGGTACAAGGTTTTAACGATAACGTAGTTAACCCTGCACTACCATCCGTTTACAATTTTATTGGAAAAATTATTGATGAAACCGTAGCCATGTACAAAGATGCTGGTGCACCATTGCAAACTATTCATTTTGGTGGCGATGAAGTTCCTGCTGGTGTATGGGAGAAATCTCCAGCGGTTAAAGCTTTATTAGAAAAAGACAAGTCTATTGAAAATGTAGATGAGTTGTGGCATTATTATTTTACCAAGGTAAATGCCTTACTAAAAGCTAAAAATCTTTACCTCTCGGGATGGGAAGAAATTGGCTTGAAAAAGCAGTTGGTAAATGGCAAAAAACAGATGGTTTTAGATACTCGTTTTGCTAACGAAAACTTCCATACCGATGTTTGGAATAACTTAAAAGGTAACGAAGATTTGGCTTATAAATTGGCTAACGCCGGCTACAAAGTGGTATTAACCAATGTAAGCAACATGTATTTAGATTTGGCCTATAATAAAGATTACAACGAAATTGGTCAGTATTGGGGTGGTTATGTTGATGTAGATAAGCCTTTCAGTTTTGTGCCATTTGATTATTACAGCAACCAAGCCGAAGATCAGTACGGTAATCCATTACCTAAAAATTACTATAGTGGAATGGACAAACTAAACGAAAATGCGAAAGCAAATATTGTAGGCTTACAAGCGCCATTGTGGAGCGAAGTATTGCACAGCAAAGAGCGCTTCGAATATTTGTTTTTACCGAAGATAATAGGTTTGGCAGAACGTGCATGGGAGAAAGAACCTAAATGGAGTACCATATCTCAATCAAACGATGATTTGCGTAAACAGTTGTATAATTACAGTTGGTCTACTTTTATCTACAAAATGAGTAAAAACGAGTTACCTCGATTAAACCATTACGCTGGTGGTTTCCAGTACCGTATACCAACGCCTGGTTATGTGGTTAAAGATGATAAAGTTGAAGCCAATGTTTTGTACCCAGATTTAACAATACGATATACTGTAGATGGGTCTGAACCCACCGCTCAAAGCCTTAAATATGCAACTTCAATTGCTTACCAAGATAATATGAAGTTAAGGGTATTTAATGCTGATGGTAGAGGTGGTAGAACGGTGAAAGTGGTGAGATAGAAACACTTAAATCAACGTGAGTTTTGAATGTTTTTATTGTCTATCAAAAGGATTACGTCTGTGTGTTAATATATATATCTAACAAGGTACCTAAAAGCTGATGCTGAAATGAATTCAGCATGACGAACTGCCCATATACCGTCACCCTGAATTTATTTCAGGGTCAGTAGGGAGAATTAAGACCAAAACTCAGATTAATTAAAAAAACTCCTATTCATTTGATTAGGAGTTTTTTGTTTTATATACTTTGATGATTTATAGATTTGTATAGTTTTAGGATGATAAATAACACGCTACTAAATTTGTAAAATCGTTCTATTCTGTAGAGATTAGGATTATAAAGTATTGCATATTGGATAATTATTATTGATTTAAATTATACCGATGAATTCACAACGTATTCAAATTTTCCTTCTTGCCATTTTAACATTTGCAATAGGTTGCAATTCCTCAACTACTGAAAAGAGCTATATTTTGACAAAAGAAGAGAGAAATATTTGTGACTCATTACGACTTGACACTACAATTATCAAAGATATAAGAGATCTTAATACGAGTAAAATTGAACCCTTCCATTACTCTCTTTCAAAAATCATAACTAAAGACTCTGAAATTGAAGCAGATCCAATTTTTCTGAAAGGACTTGTTTTTTCTGAAGCTAATACTAAATCATATGACTTAGTATTTTCATTGAAGGATAAATTCAAACAAAAAGGATATAGCATTTTCCTTTTAGAAAACAACTTCAATAATAAACCTGACAACATTGGGGTTCTCAATACGATAGACAAGTTTACTATCCTTAAGCAGGTTGCAACTGACGGTATAAATTGGAACATAACTAATGATAGCTTAATATCAATAATAAAAGGTTTCGACAAAAAGTATTCCCTTGAACTTATTGGTGCTTCAGGTGACTGGTGTGAATTTATTATTCATAATGAGCCTAAAAATTGGGATGAATTTGCTAAAGAAGTTTATAAAGTGTGTCCAGACGTAGTTGATCAGGGAGCAGGCTCGGTTGAAGTTTTAGCTGACGAAATGAAAAAAACAAAACGACTATATTTTTGGTGGGATTAAAACTGCTGCTGATACGTATTCTTGCCTCGCTCTTCCAGATTTGTAATCTGGAAGCCCTATCAAAGGATTTGTAATCCTTAAACGAACTAATGTAGATTATAAATCCACCGATACAACTTCGCGATTACAAATCGCGAAGAGCAAATGTCTTTGTCATTTAGAGCATAGCGAAGACCGCGAAGCAGCTACGAAGTAAATCTATTAGACTAAAAGTAGATGTCTCGTAGCCTCGACATGACATAGGAGAATAGAAAACAGCTTAGTTTAAAGCCATCGGCAAACTATTAACTAAACTCCAGCTCTCCAAAAAATTCTTTCCTGTGAAAATCAGGTTTTTCGGCTTCTATCATATTCCAAGTAAGGAAATGAGGTTGCGGTAAACCATCGCCACATTTATAGAAATTACCTTTTGCTTTTAGGTTATTAAAAGAAGTGATTTGATGTTTGGTAAAAATCGCTTTAGGTATTACTAACATAATTTCCCAATCGAAACCGGTATTGCTATTAATGGTACTATTGGAGTTAATTTTAGAAGAAAAACTCAATTGCTTAATCACATCGACAGGCAATAATCTACGCCCATGCCTACCAGTTCCGTAACCTATTTTGGTAAAACCTAAGCAATTGAATTCTAAGTTATAATAGCCATGCTCATCAAAAGCAATAAAAAGCTCTACACAGCTGTCATTATGGATATTCCCGTTAGTTACTTCATTTGCTAAAAGGTATTTTTCGGCAATCACATATTTCAATAAAATAGATTGACCGTTATGCGCCATCGAAAACTTAGCATCGGCATTTGCCTGATAAGCAGGCCACGGATTACAATCAATAGGTGTTGTTTTCAAAGCATCCATTAACTGACTGATTTGTTCAACTTCCTGCACTCCATCTGTATCTAAAAAAGGTATCTCTAATCTTCTCACACTTTTTGTTATTAACCACAAAGACACTAAGGACACAAAGCTCTATTTCTAAAGCGAGCAAATTTTAGCGCTAAATAATTCAAAATATTATTCTTACTTAGTGTTCTTTGTGTCTTTGTGGTTTGTTATCTAAATTGCTATCTTCTCTTTACTGTAAACCACATTGCCTTTAACAATAGTGGTATCTATATTAATCTCCTCATCAAAAATTACGATATCGGCATCTTTACCTTTTACCAACTCTCCTTTCCTATCCTGAATATTTAAGATTTTAGCCGGTGTGGCACTAGCCATTTTAACGGCATCCAACAAAGAAACATCGGCTAATGCCATCATATTTCTCACCAATCTATCTGTTGTCGCTACGCTACCCGCAAACGCAGTACGATCTGGTAATTTGGCAACACCATCTTCGATAATGACGTCCAAACCATCTTTATAACTACCCAGTTTGCTTGGCCCTTCGGGCATTCCCGCACCTCTCATGGCATCGGTGATTAGGGCGGTGTGTTCTGTACCTTTTATTTTGTAAATTAATTTTAACAATGGCGCAGGTAAATGAACACCATCAACGATGATCTCAACCGTCATATCATCCATTAAATAAGCGCTTTCTATTACTCCCGCGTAGCGATAAGCGTAACGCCTAGAAACTCCCGACATACACGAATAAAAGTGTGTAGCATGGGTAAAACCAACTTCATAAGCTTTTACAACTTCTTCGTAAATGGCATCAGTATGGGCAATTGCAGCAAGCACGTTGTTTTGTTTCAAGAACTGACCAAACTCAATAGTTCCTGGCAATTCTGGGGCAGCACTCCACCTTTTAATATGTTTTGAAGCCGCCAGTATTTCTTTGTACTCTGCCGGATTTGGATTGCGGATATACCTTGGGTCTTGCGCTCCCTTTTGCGACATCGCAAAATACGGCCCTTCAATATGGATACCTAGAAAATCTGCGCCTTCTCGATTTAGAGCATCAGCCTGTTCGTAAATGGCAAGTGTGGTTAGTAAATCTTCTTTCTCGCAACTTAAAGTGGTTGGCATTAAAGCCGTGGTACCGTATTGCGCATGTGTTTTAGCAATGGTTAGAAAAGCTTCCAAGGTGTTGTCCATAAAATCGTGACCGCCACCACCATGTACATGCATATCTATAAAGCCTGGAGAAACGTATTTCCCTTGTGCATCTATTTCTACAGCGTTAGCTACCTCAATATTTCTGGCACTTATTTCTGCTATTTCTCCATCTGAAATTAATAGCGTACCATCATTTAAAACCCCATTTGGAGTGATAATATTGCCATTAAATATTTTGATATAATTACTCATGGGGGATTATTTTTTAGAAGCCCAACTTTTTAAAGTGTGACCATAGAAAGCGTAAAAAATTAAGTAGGCATAACAAGGGATCAATACCCAATAAGCTTCTCTTAAACTGTGGTAATCTGCCCAATAACCATATAATAGAGGCATAATAGCGTTACCACAAAGTCCCATAATTAAAAGGGATGCGCCTGTTTTAATGAACCTGCCTAAATTATCTAGTGCCAAAGGCCAAACACCTGCCCAAATCATAGAATTGGCGAAACCTAATAACACAATAAACCATACCGAAATATCGGTTTGATGACCGAACAAGGTAATTTGCCCGGAAAACAGTAGGATGCAACAGCTTAAGGTTAAACCCAATAAGGTGCAAATCTTCAGCGCTGTTTTTTGAGAAATAAGTTTTGGAATAAAGCTTATTCCCAATAAATAGCCAATAATAGTTGCGGTTAAAGTATAAGATGGAAAAGTTTTAGCTTCCATGAAATCCATTCCGTGGTGTGTGGCATAGTTTACAATACTATCTACCGCAATTACCTGTGAACCTACGTGAAAGAAAATCGCG
Source organism: Pedobacter sp. (assembly GCF_031119335.1). Lineage (GTDB taxonomy): Bacteria > Bacteroidota > Bacteroidia > Sphingobacteriales > Sphingobacteriaceae > Pedobacter. The sequence goes on along the minus strand of NZ_JAVHXT010000001.1, from coordinate 501,810 downwards.
ATAGCGCCCAAAACCAAATAAGGAAAGTCTAGAATGCTATTTTTACCGGCATTTGCAGTAGAAACCTCATCAGATTCGCTATCCGTATCTATTTCTGGCAGTGGAGAATATCTTACAAAAAAGCCGAGTACCAAAAGTATTAAAGCAACTACACTGTAAGGCATTACCACACGTTGGATTAGTTCATCTAAAGCCGCAGCTTTTTCCAAACCTTGCATTAATTCTATTTGCTTAAACAAAGCGCTGTCTGTGGATTTTAACACCACCGCAGAAAAAAGCAAAGGCGCCAAAATACCCGCCATTTTATTACAGATACCCATTACGCTAAAGCGCTGCGCAGCTCTTTCTTTTGGTCCTAAAATGGTAATGTATGGATTGGCGGCTGTTTGTAAAATCGCTAAACCAATACCTAAGGTGAATAATCCTGTTAAGAAAATACCATAAGTTCTAGTTAAGCCGGCCGGGACAAAAAGCAGTGCACCGATACACATTGCCCAAAATCCAATCATCATTCCTTTTTTAAAGCCTACTTTTTTAAGGAGATAACCGGCGGGCAACGACATCACCAAATAAGCGATATAAAATGCAAAAGCAACTAAATAAGATTCGAAATGATTAAGCTCGCAAGCAATTTTGAAAAACGGAATAAGGATGGCATTGATCCAGGTTACAAAACCAAATATGAAAAACAGCAATCCTATTAAAGCAATAGAAATGAGCGTATCTTTCTTACTTAGCGAAGTTACCTGAATGGGGTTTTGTGATGACATTTTACGGGAGATTATGATGTGTTATTTTAGTTTGTTTAAACGCGCTACCAAGTCTATGTACCTAAAGTTTCTTAGTCTGGTTTCTTCTTTGATTTCATCATCATGCAAAAGCGACGCATTCAATTCTTTAAAGTCCTTGTCCACTTCTGCCGTGTTTAGTGCAGCCAATTTCTTCCATAGCCCAGCAGCATCAGTTAGTTTAAAAGTTGGTTGATTTAAGGCTACCTCTACTTCCATCGTGACCAAATAGTTATAACGAATATTAGACATAAGCAAGTAGTGGCTAAACTCATTTATATTTTTGGTTGGCTTCAATTTTCTTAAGGTATTCAGCGTAAACAAAGCACTGTCTCCCAATTGTTGCACCGTGAAATTTGGCTTGTTTACTTTACCTTGATTTACTTCGTAAGGAGCCAATTTTAGGGCATTCCAAAATGTTTTAGCATCAGCTTTGCTAAAACCATATTTTTCTACTGCATATTTCTCTACAAACTCATTCGGCTGAAATGGTTTTTCTGAAGCAACTGCATTTAAGAAACCATCGATTAATAAGTTAAAGCCCGATATTGGATAAACTCTTCTGATGGCATGCAAATCGATGAAGTCGCTGTGCGATTCTGCAATTTGGGTGTAGATACCCGAAGTAGACCATGAAGTCATTACCATTCCTTTATAGCCCAATTCTTTTCCTTGTGGGATAAATGTTTTGATGTTATTGAAGTGCTTAGCCCAATCGGTTAAGAAGTAATTATCTGGGTAGCTTCTAATGGCTGGCGAACCCCAAATTTCGAAGCCGCTTTTCATTAGCTTTTTGTGATCGCCAAAACGGTCTAATTCCCAACCGTAATTCCAATCTATAAAAATGGTTTGTTTGGGTAGTGATTTTAAAGCATCTGGATATTTTAAGGCGATATCTGCCCAAACTACAGGTTTTTTACCTAATGCAACTACCAATTCGCAGAGCATTTTGATATAATCACCGTATAAACGTCCCATGCCTAGCGAATCAGCTTTACGTTTAGATTCCGGTGAACGTCCCAACAAATAAGTTTCATCGCCACCAATGTGGAAATATGGTGATTTATGTGTACTTACCATATCCGCAAACAAATCGGCAAATAATGCTTTACACTGTTCTTCCTTGATTGGGTTTACCTGAGAATAATCTTTTTGGTCTTCCCTTAAATCTTTGTAGCGGTAATGTTTAAGAATATATTCTACGTGACCGAAACTCTGTTGCAGGGGTATAACATCAATTTTTAACGAATCGCAATAAGCGATGAAAGATTTTACCTCGGCTCTGCTGTAAGCATATTTATTAGAAATTACGGCATGTTTTTCATAGGGATAGGTTGCCTCCCACTCCATTACCAAGGTATTAATACCATTTTGGCTGAGTTTCTCTGCAAATGCCTTTAATGCAGGCATTTTCATGGCCTGTATCCTTAAATCAAGATGGAAGCCTTTTATTGGGAACTCTCTGGCAACAGCAGCATTGGTTGCATTGACATTTACCGTAAAACCCAAAAATACCGTTATTAAAACAATCAACCTCACTACATTTACTTTCATTACCACAATTCTTTTTAGTTTAAACCTAACCATTTGAGATGTTATTTAGACAATGGGTTTAAGAACATCAAACACTAAAATTATTAATTAAAAACAGCATAATGTGGTCTCAGATTTACATCCCCCGATTGTGTCTGAGACCGTCATCATTACACTGATATCTTTATGTTACTTTATAAATTTTGCAGCACTATTATTTCCTTTAGCGCCAAGTTTAATTAAATACAATCCTTTAGGCAATGCACTTACATCAAGCTTTGCTTGGTTTAAACCTTTAGTAAAATTCATTTTTTGAGAAATCAATTTCTTTCCGTTTAAATCAACAATGGTGATATCAGCATTTGTGTTTTCGGTAGCTTGATAAGTGAGCAATAAATGATGATCTGCATTTACAGAAGCTGCTAATTTACTTGTTGTCAAATCAAAACTTACGATTACCGGACCATATTCTTTGCTATTTCCGTTTAAGTCTACTTGCTTCAATTTATAGTAATTATTTCCGTTTAAAGGATTTTGATCTACGAATTGATAGTTGCTGTTTCCGTTAGTAGTTCCTTTTCCGTTTACTTTATCAATTGCTTTGAAAACACCATCTTGCGATGCTCTTAAAACCTCGAAATAATCATTGTCTTTTTCAGATGCGGTAGCCCAGTTTAATTCTGCGCCATTACTTGTTTTCTTTCCTGTAAACGAAGTTAAATCTGCTGGTAAAACACTTTCAGGTATCCAACCGAATTTGATGTTACTGATAGATATGTTACCAACACTACCAGATTTTAAGTTATATCCAGATATAAACATAGCATCTATTTTAGTATCTGCCGCTATTTCTGCTGATGCAGGAATATTAGAAATTTGATTTGGTGCTGTAATCTGTACAATTAACAACACACCATTTACATAAACATTATAAGTTCTCCCTGGTAATGTAATCGGTGCACCCCCTAACCTACTATACTGTTTATCAGTAGCAGTGTTGTTGCAATAAATTTCTACATCTAAATCAGATGTTTTGTTAAATATTGTGTTGCTGTTGCTTGGGGCATCTGCACCAGTATAACCGTAGGGAGAACCAACATTTGTTCTATAATGGCGTACTCCTCCGTTAGGAAGACCCCCAATTTGAAATCTAAACCCTCCAAATATTCCAGTCAGTACTTGATCCCACATTTGACTATTATTTTCAAAAATGTTATCGGCTGATGATTTACCAAAAGCTATAGTGATTTGAGTACGTTCTGAAGCATTAGCGACAGGCTGAGTATCAGCATTATTGAAATTCAATCTAAAAAAGATACTTGTAACTGCAGACGTATTTTCTAGACCATAAATAGCGAACTTATTTGCGTTTCCTGCTAGGTTACTAGCTGAGAAAGTTAGCTTTGAACCATCGATTGTAAACCCAGGACCTGCACTAGCTGCTGTGTGTACTTTAGCTGTTCCAGATGATGGCGCTACTAAAAATCCAACAGAAGAAGTGGTTGATAAAGAAGTTTTAGCTAGTGCCTCCGAAGCATAGTTAGCTCCCAGAGTTCCCGCAGCAACATTATAATCAAAAGATGTAGCCTGACTAGCACCCACCCAAGTACCATAAGTAGCTTGTGCTTTAGCCAAATGTGTGCCTACCAAAAGTAGACCTGTAGATAGTAGAAGTTTTAATTTCATAATGGTTGGTTTAAAGGTTGATATGTGATTAATTTTGAGTTAATGTACCTGCCTTGATATTGCTAATAGAGAAACTTAAAGTATTTTCGGCACTACTAGCACCAGATAGCATAAAAGCATCGATAGCCATATTTGCATCTAATTCACCCGTTGCAGGAAGATTTTCTGAACCGTTTAGCTTTAAAGCCTTATCGTTTACAAAGATTTTGAATGTTTGAGCTGGTATGGCGTAAACATTTCCTTTACGAGTGAACGACTGCTCTTCTTTAGAGTTGTTGCTGTAAATCTCTACATTTAGGTTTCCGTTTTTATCGAAAATATCAGTATCGTAAGGCTTGTGCATATAAGACGATCCGCTAGCCGACCTATGCTCGGGATTGGTATAAGTGCTACCTACCATAAATCTGATAGCGCCAAATAGCCCTTCTTGCTTTCTGTTGTTGTAGGCAGCTGCATTTTTGAACAAGCTTGTTTGCGAGTTACCGAAAGCTAAAACTGCAGTACCTTTTGTTCCATCGTTAAATGATAAAGTGAAAAACAAACTGCCCACTGGCGATGATTGAGGTATATCGGTTACCGAGAATTTGGTTGGTGCTTCTGAGTTACTAGCTCCAAAATTAATCGCCGATTTATTTACCGAAAAACCAGCACCAGCAGATGGAGCAACCACTACCCTAGCTGTACCCACTGCAGGGAATGGCAAAAAGCCAGGTTTGTCTTTGCTAGCTTCAGATGTTTTTGCTTCCGAACCTGCATTAAATTTCTTGCCAGAACCTGTTCCTGTTCCCAAATCGTAGTTCCAAGAAGTAGCTTCTTTTGAGCCTTTCCAGGTACCATAAGTTTGTGCTTTAACTGCGGTTACAGCTAGGCCCAAAATGGCTAATGTTAAAAATCTAGTTTTCATATTGTTGTTTAGTTTAGTTTCCTATTAATGATTTGATTTTGATATTGCTTACTGAAAAGTTCAAAGTGTTTCCAGTGCTGCTAGCTCCCGAAACCATGAAAGCGTCAATTGGCATGTAAGGCAACAGTTCGCCTGTTGAAGCGATGTTCTGTGAACCACTATATTTAACGGCTGTTCCATTTACATACATATGAAATGATGCAGCAGGTAAAGTATAATCTACCCCATCCTTTTTGTACACCCTAGGATTACCCGTGTTGTTGCAATACACCTCAAAGTTTAGGTCGCTTGTTCTAGGGAAAACATCCACATCGTGAGATCTATGAACATAAGAGCTGCCATCTAAATATCTGTATTGCGCATTTGACGAATTGGTGCCTACCAAAAACCTAATTGCTGCAAATAGGCCTTCTTGCTTGCTGTTCGAGTAAGCATCATTAGCCTTAAAAAGATTTCCGTCGCCACCACCAATTGCCAAAATTGCAGTACCGCTTACGCTATTGTTAAACGATAATTTGAAAGATAAATTCACCAAAGTTGAGGAACCTGCAATATCATACAACGAGAATTTATTAGGAGCGGCACCATTACTTGCACCAATAGTTAATACACCATTATTAAGGTTAAATCCAGCCCCTGCATTTGCCGCCACAACTGTTCTTGCTGCGCCAATAGCTGGGTATGGTAAAAAGCCAGGAGTACCAACTTTAGATTCTGAAACTTGAACAGCTGATGTAGCAGTTAAACTCGTTCCAGATCCAGTACCAGAAGCCAAATTGTATTCCCAATTCCAAGGCAAGTAATTTCCAGTCCAATTATCTACAGGTGTGCTTAACTGCGTTCTGATCCATTTTCCCGCTTCCTTCAAGTTTTCTTCGCTCCATGGTCCATTCGGGCATGTTCCTGTTTTCCAAGCTGCACCTGTCAGCGGACTATCAGAGTAGTTCCAGTTACACCAAGAGATCTTTCGTTCTTCCATGAATTTCATCCACTTGGCCGACATTACGAAATCGTTAGCACCATCGCCCCAGCCGTCTTGTGTTCCAAATTCGGTTACAAATACCGGAACACCATTGGCAATAGCTTTAGATACGTAGCCCATTCTTCTACCTTGGTGGTTGGCACTCCATTTATCTGCCGCATAGAAGTGCATGGTGTACATGATATTTTCAAAAGCCAGCTTGTTTCCAATTACCAAATCTGGCCTCGATGCGTGTTCTGGTGTACCTACAATGATGATAGATTGAGGATCATTATTTCTGATGATGGGAACAATTTGATCTGCATAGTTTTTGATCATTGGCCAAGTAACTTCATATTGCTTGTTATTTGGCTCATTACAGATTTCGTAGATCACATTGCCTTTGCTGGCATGTTTTTTAGACATGTGCTCAAAAAACACTTTTGCTCTCTCGGTATTATAATTTGGATCTCCAGGATCTAACATGTGAAAATCTACTAAAGCGTAAACTCCTTCTTTATAGCATTTTTCTACTAAATCATCTACAAATTTGGTAAAGTAAACCGGGTCTTTTTCATAGCCTCCCTCTTGTATGTACATCGAAATACGAAGCACATCAATACCCCAACCATGCATCAGAAGATTTAACGAAGTTTCATTATAACAATTACCTCTATACTGCAAGCCATGCGTACTCATACCACGTAATTGTATGGCTGCTCCTTTTTGGTTTACAATGTTTGTACCCGCCAACTTTAATCTTCCATTAATATCAAAAGGACTACCTTTTCTAATCGATACAACTTCTTCCTTTTTTTGGTCTTCGCCATCTGGTTTAACACTTTTATCTCCCTTACAGGACATAAACACAACAAGTAGTAAGCTTAATAAATTGAGTGTCTTCATCATTTCTTTTGGTTTATCACAATTGGCAATTGAATTTTATTTCGTAGCCTCTTTGTGGGTTTTATCAATTAGTGTTAAGAGTGAGTTTTGGTTATCGCTATCATACAATAAATGCCATATCATTATCCCACCTGCATCTTTTACAGCTAGTTCTGTTTTTTCCTTTATGGTCTTTTTGCCATTATAGTAAAATGTACCACCATTGTTAGGAAAAGGTATGGCGTCTGCATCTACCCAATCTGAATAATTCTGCTGAACCGTTTGCCAAGACATTTGCCTTAACGAAGCATTGTTGGTAAAAGCTGTTCCAAAGCCATAGCCATAGAAAGGAACCCCAAGCACCAGCTTTTCTTTAACCAAACCTCGTTGCCCGTGCCAATAATTAAGGTGCTGTACTGCGTAAGACAATGGAGAATGCTGCCCGGGGTTGGTCAAATCCCATGGACCTGTAGCATCGTAAGCCATAATGTTAATGAAATTAAATGCGTGTAGCGCTCTGTCGGTAACTCTAGCTCTTGTCCACCAGGCTACTGCCGCTGTTAATAGTTTATTACGCTCTACCAAAGGTGCTTTTAGTTCGGTTATAAAAGCTTCGTAATTGGCGTCAATATCATCCCCTTCTAAGTCTACATCTATGCCATCTAACTTGTATTTGTCAACAAAGTCGATGAAGTTCTTAACCAGCGTAGCACGCTTAGTCCTAAGCAATTCGGTGTAATACCTTTGAGGACTGCCTCCCCCGCACGAAAGCATAACATACACACCTTTTTGATGAGCAGTTCTAACCACAGTATGTAGCGCAGGCATATCCGCAAATGTTGCCTCAGTAGGATTTGGATTAATAAAAGCAATATTAAGATGGGTAATTTTATCAAAATCTACTTTAACCAATTCATCTAAGATATTTGCCCTAGACCAAATATATCCTACTACTTTAAAGTTTTGTTTTTTGGGTACAAAAGTTTCCTCCGCTACCTCTTCTCTGGGTGGCGATACCTCATCTTTTTTCTGCTTTTTACAAGCGATAAGGCATAGCAATAGCATAAACAATAAATATTGAGGAAATTTCATATCAATTTTATTTGCCTGAAACTGTTGTGTTTTTGTAAGTATTATTGATGAGATTTAATAGCGAATTGCTGTCGAAACTGTCATAAAGCAATTGCCAAATCATTACACCGCCACCCTGCCTTGTAGCCAGTTCCGTTTTCTCTTTGATGGTTTTCTTGCCGTTGTAGTAAATTGTTCCAGCACTGTTTGGCAGTACAATTTCATCGTGATCCATCCTATCTGGATATTTGGTTACCACATCGTTCCAAGAAATCTGTCTAAAGGCTCTGTCTTTGCTAGGTAATTCTCCAAAACCATAGCCATAAAATGGAAGACCCACATTTAAGTTTTCTTTCTTCAAACCTCTTTCGTTGTGCCAATAAGCTAAATGCTCTTCTGCGTAAGAAGTTGGGGAGTGTTGCCCTGGCACTTCTGGTTTCCAAGGGCCAGTTTTATCATAAGCCATGATGTTGATGAAATCGAACTGCGCCAATGCTACATCGGTAATACGAGCTCTAGTCCACCAAGCAACTGCGGAGGTTAAAAGCTTCTTTCTTTTGGTTAGAGGCTTGCGCAAACCAACTACAAAAGGTTCGTAGTTCGCATCAATATCATCGCCTTCCAAATCAACATCTATACCATCTAAATTGTATCTATCTACTACTTTAATAAAGTTTTTAACCAAATCTTTCCTGTATTTCTCTGTTAACAATTTAGCATAATAAGCATGACTGCTACCTCCGCCACAAGACATTAAAACCTTAATGTTTTTCTGGTGTGCAATTTGAACTACGGTATCTACGCCTGGTACATCTTTAAAATCTCCCTCTGGTGTTGGATTAATAAAAGCGATATTTAGATGGGTAATTTTGTCAAGGTCAATTTTTTTCAAATCTTGCACTATGTTTTTTCTAGACCAAATGTAGCCTACTACCTTAAATTGTGCCTGAGAAAATTCAGCAACCAGAAGTAAACATAGGGTCATTAAAATCTTCAGTAACTTCATTATTTTATAGTTTTTGAAATTGTTGCTATGATAGAAGTTGCATCGTCTACAGTGTCATTTTCGCCAGCCCATACGTAAGCTCCTAAAACGTTCTCAGTTTTTAGCAACTGCACTTTACGCGTTATTGTTGGGATACCATTATAATACACACCTCTCGAAATAGCAGCAGTATAATCTTCATTTACATTAGCAGAATTTTGTGCTATAATTTCTCTGTACGGTATAAAATTGAAGAAAGTGTTTCCCCAGCCATTATTAATTACATTCCCATTGGCCTGCGTTGTTGTTTGTAGGTGTCTAATTCCAATTGCTGGAATACCAACAACAATCTTATTTAGTGGCACTCTTGTTTTCCAATAATTAACCCCTTCTGCCATCAATTCGTAATTAGAAGGTTGGCCGTGTACGTTTACACCTCCCCAATAAGCAGACTGTAGATAAGCCCTAACATTTATCCAATTAGCATTATTAAATTGAGCTGGTAGATATTTTGCTACTACCCAAGTAGAATATACACCGGTTGCTCTAGTTAACGTTGGAGAAGCTACAGAAACCGTAATTATTTTATTTGGCCCAAATAGCGTACGTAAACGATCTACAAAAGCTCCAATAGCTTGTATGTTACCTTGAAAAGTTGCTTCAACATCATTACCAACGTCCGACATTCTTACTTCTACCCCATCCATATGGTGTAGGTTAACAAAATCAACTACTTTTTGGGCTATTTCATCTCTCTTAGCAGCATCTCTAAGTCTTACGCCAAAATCGCTACTGTTGTAAACACTCCAACCGTCTAGAGATAAAGTTCCACTAACTCCTAATAATGCAGAAACACCTTCTGAATGTGCCTTTTGCACAAAAAATTCTATCTTTCTATCAGTTGTAGCTTCTACAAAACTTACCTCGCCACCAGGAGTAACTGCAGCACCTTTAAACGCTGCATGTGTTACATCTTTCCATCTGATATTTTCATTCATTTGCACAAAGGTTGCGCTGGCAGAAAGATAAGACATCACTACTTTAGTATATGGTTTTTGTGTGAACGAAACCTGTCCGTCTGAAAACACAAAAATGTCTTTGTAACGATTTACTGTAATTCCTTCATAAGTGGCCTCTACTTTAATTCTGTGTTCGCCAGGTGTAGTTGCTTTGAAAATGTAATCTTCGCCAGTTGCTACTTGTACGTCGTCTACTTTCCAGATCACACTCACCTTGCCAGCCGGCGTAAATTGTACCGAAGAAAAATCAATCTCATCTCCAATGTCTAGTAATTGAGTTGTACCCGGTACAGGGAATATTGTTGCAGAGCTTCCTACTAAAATTCGGGGAATAAACGTACTATTTTCCTCCTGCTCTTTAACATCGTCTTTTTTGCATCCTAAAAACAATGCAAACGAAAACAATATATACGCTAGTAATTTAATTTTTTTCATCTCTTTTGATTTTTATATTACTGTTGTTTCTACATTAATAATCTCAATATTTTATTCTTGATCCCACCAAACACGTCTTGTCCAATCGTCGGCGCCTAAGCGTTGAATTGCAGCGTTAACGTTCGTTGTATTCTGTAACTTCTCATTGTTTGGATATTCAAATCTTCTTGGAATAGTTTGCGAAGCCGAATTATTTGTTGGCGATGGAATGAGAATTGGATAGCCACTTCTTCTCCAGTTGGCATAAGTTTCATTACCGTTTAGTAATAAAGCAATCCATAACTGGGTGTTAATTTGTTGCAATTCTGAACCAACAGTTAAAGGGTTTACTGCCTTAAAGTTGCTAATTTCTGTAGCCGTTACCACTGGACCATTTGGATATAAACTCAACTGCCTCATAGCTGCTTCTACTCCTCTGTGAAAATGCTCTTCAGCAGTTCCCCCTAAGTTTAGCCCAAAACGTACCGTAGCATCAGCCAGTAATAATTCAACCTCTGCATAAGTAAGGTGAAAAAATGGCGCATCATTTCTCAGTAGGTTATGATTAAGTTGAGGTTTTAAATCTAAACTAGTTGGTGTATAAGCACTTCCATTAGCCAGTGTAATTGTTCCAGATACAGTTAGTGGATTTTCGGAATTTGTAGCACCTGGTATGCCACCAACCAAGTTCATTTTAGCTTTAACTTGTGCTGTAATGTCTTCTCTTTCTAAAAATCTGGTAGGTGCTACCGGAACAAATTCTCTATAACATTTAATAATATGATTGAAACGTGGATCACTGGTAAGTCTGAGTGCATCTAAAAACGTGTTTACCACACGTCCCATCTCATTTTTACTATTCCAAGCTGCAGATATCCCATTAGGTCTGATATCTTGATAGCTATTAGGCACATTTTCATGCCTTATCATACAGATATCAGCATTGCTAGTAAACAAACCTGCATTATATGCCGCCTGTATTTCTAGTTTTGCTTTTTCTGGATCTCTTTTCCCTAAACGCATTGCTAAACGTAGGCGGAGGGAATTAGCAAATTTTTTCCAAGCTAAAATATTTCCCCTGTAGAAATATTCGTTTGGAACTGGGTCTTTAGTTGCATCCAATTGTGCCGAAGCAGCTGCTAGTTCTTTAAAGAAATCATCATAAATCTCTTTTTGTGTATCATACTTTGGTCTTATGATACCCGCCAAATTTCCCTTTCCAGCTTCAGAATATGGAATATCACCATATAAATCTGTCAATCGGGCAAATATGTAAACCTTCATAATGCGACACATCGCATTCAAATTTGTTTTATTGGCAACACCGTTGGTACGTTCTACAGCATCCACAATGTTAACTACATCATTCTGGTAACTGTTTTCAAATGCCCTCCACATTTGACTAGGTGTTTTATTATACACAGCCCCGAAGCTCATGTTAAAAGCACCTGCAAACTGTTGCATCATTGGTATGAGCAAAAAATAATTCGTTCTTTCTTGTATACCTAAATCCCCAGAAAAGTAAGCTTGTGTAAACATCAACTGGCTTGTTGGATCTAGATTAGTTGATCTGGTAAGATCTGTATTCTGATCGGTAATTTTCTTGCAGGACAATGCACTTAAACCAACCGTTAGTAATACTATATATTTAATTTTTTTCATCTTTTTAAGTTTATCTCTACTACCTAATAAGTTTATTTATAACCGCTTGTGAGATGCTCATTTTACTTTGTTTAGAACTTTACATTAAGGTTAAAGCCCCAACCTCTACGCGTTGGTAACGAGCCATATTCTAAACCCTGACCATTACTGTTGTTGTAGTTAGAATCTGGATCTACGTTTGGTACGTCTTTATAGATGATGAATGGATTTCTGGCTACCAATCCTAAAGAAGCCCCTTTAACACCTAATTTCTTGTTTAGTGTTTGAGGTAAAGTATAGATGAATGTTAACTCTCTTACTTTTACATAACTGGCTTTATAAACAAACGGAGGAGCTACCATAGAACCGTCGGTAACGAAAGTAGACCAATATAACGAAGGGTCCATAGCTCTTGTATTGGTAACGTAAACAGGATTTGCTTCTGTACCGGTATTAATTACTCCCTTTGGTACAAATCCACCAACTTTGCCTTCTGCCTGCCATTGGGCAAATGTTTTCTTTTCTGCCAAACGTCTTTCTTCAGAAAGTATCCATTCTTCCCTACCTTCTAGCGTGGCGTTGGCAGATCCTCTAGCATGTAGAAACAAATTGGTCATCGAGAACATATCTGCACCAAATTTTACGTCTAATGCTGCACCTAAGCTAAAATTACCATAAGACACTCGGTTGGTGATACCACCAGTCCAGTCGAAAATACCTTTACCTAATACTCTCAGTGTTGGATCTATAATTGGTAATAAACTGCTAGAATTTAGGATAACGTTGCCGTCAGGGTCTCTCTTAAAATCGGTACCCATTAAGGTTGCATATTGCTCACCCGGCTTGGCTACCACTTGCAAACCAGCCCAACGTGCTTGCGACAGCGTTAAGAAATCTCCTACACGATCGGATAGAGATTTTATTTCGCTTCTATTTCTAGCAAAGTTTACACTTACATTCCATTTAACTTTGCTTTTATTTGATAATGGACTACCTGAAATCAATAATTCAATTCCGTGGTTGGTAATTACCCCAGCATTAATTAATTGGTTGGTAAATCCAGAAGATTCTGGTGCTGGCACTCTGTTAATCTGATCTCTAGAATCTGATTTATAGAAAGTTGCATCAAAATTGATTTTATTCTTAAAGAACCTCATGTTTGTACCAAACTCAATAGATCTTGTTCTTGTTGGTCTTAAATCACTTGGAGGTATAACATTAGAAGATATTTTGCCATTCAATTGTCCGTTAAATGGAAGCTGGTTCAACATGTAGTACATGTCTAACATAAACGGATCTGTATCACTTCCTACCTCAGCTATAGAAGCCCTCAGCTTTCCGAAAGATAAAATATCACTCTTTATATTAAATGCATCTGTAAAAGCAAAACTGGCAGATAAAGAGGGATAAGTATAACTGTTGTTGCCATCTGGTAAGGTAGAAGAAACATCATTTCTAATAGTAGCGTCTAAAAACAAGTAGTTTTTGAAACCAACAGTTACCAAACCATACACAGATCTAATTTCACGAGGAATGTAACTATCTAACACAGATTTATCTATGTAGCTACCCGGGGTAATTGCATCCTTAACAACCATATTGGAGAATGCGGAAACTGTCCCTTTTTGGATACGTTTGTTGATACTTCCGCCCATTCTTGCAGATAAATTAAAATCTTTATTAACCTGTTTGGTGTAGCTAGCTAAAACTTCTACTTGATTAGTGGTAAAAGTTCGCTTGGTTTGATCTAGTTGACCACCAAGAGCGCCCGGAGTGGTCATTGGTCGGTAACTCTCATAATCTAAAAAAGTGATATCGGTGGCCGCCTTTGCGTTGATACTAAAAGCTTTTGTAAACTGATAGGTAGCATTAAGCGCCCCAGTAAGTCTATCTTTATCCGTTTTGTTATACATCTCGTTAATTACCCAATACGGATTTAAACGAAATTGTCCTCCACCCCAATCCAAATAATCGCCCTGCGGATTTGTATAATTGGTGGCAAATAATTGTTGATCGATATTGTTAGCTAAACCATTAAATGCCCAACCTATATTAGATGGAGAATCTCCTAAGCCAGCTCTATTATTTACGCGTTCATCCATGTAAGAAGCTCTTACATCAAGCGTGAGTTTATTACCAAATTTAGAACGGCCAGAAAAAGTGTACGTATTTCTTCTGATATCACTTGCTGGCACAATATCATCATATCTAAGATCTGCAGCAGAAAATCGGAAGCTCGATTTGTCTGTTGAACTAGATAAAGCAATGGTATTGTTGAAAGATGATCCGGTACGGAAAAAATTCTGGATGTTATTCTCAACCAACGCATATGGTCTTGTTATGCCATCAAAACCAACATAACTAATATTAGGATCTAATCTTGCACCGAAATTAACGAACAGTGAGTTAAATGCAGTAGCTTGGTCTGTTGGTATTAATTGATTTCGGCCCTGCCCATACAGATACTGTACATCATCGTATCTAGTTAACTGTGTTTCAATGGTATTAGTACTGTTAAAATCTATTCCTAACTCTTTATTGTTCGTACCTTTTTTAGTAGTGATTAGTATTACACCGTTACCGGCCAAACTTCCATACAATGCAGCTGCAGCTGGGCCTTTTAATACAGAAATACTTTCAATATCATCAGGATTGATAGCAGAAATCGCATCGCCCATATCTACACCAGCGCCATATTGATCAGTTCCTACTTGGCCGTAGTTAGAATTATCCATAGGAATACCGTCTACTACGTACAAAGGCTGATTGTTACCAGTAATACTCGTTGCGCCCCTAATTACTACTCTCGAAGAGCCCGCAGGTCCGCCTGCACCACTATTAATTACCAACCCAGCCACCTTACCAGATAAAGAGTTCATTATGTTGGTTTCTTTAGCCTTGTTGATATCATCGCCGTCAACTTGGGTAACAGCGTAGCCTAATTCCTTTTCGCTCCTCTTGATACCAAGTGCTGTAGTTACCTGTACAGCTCTTAATAATTGTACGTCTTCCTTAAGCGAAATATCAACTCGCTTCCTTGTATCTCTGGCCACAAATGTTTGGGTAGCATATCCTGTCATCCTTACCTGTATTGTATCGCCATTAGATGCTCTAATGCTATACCCACCATCTACGTTAGTTACAACAGTCTGTTTGGTTTTCTTGTTAAGTACAGTTACTCCTGGCGATTTAAAATTATTCTCATCGCTTACTGTACCTACTACCGAAAATTGTTGCTGGATATTGACCACCCCTTTATTAGCAACAACATTTTTTATAGAAAAAGTGCTGAAAATGGTGGTTAATAATACCAGCAGGATCAATTTGAATAGTTTGTTTTCTTTCATTGTTTGCTTGGTTTAGGTTGTTATATTTTTACGTGTACGTACACGTTTTTAGTTGGAAAAATATGTTTGATTAGTATTGTCTTTCAAATTTTATCAGGGTGCACAAAACATTTACATGAACTATCTTTTCTTTTGAATGAGAAATATCGCCAGATAGTGATAATGTCTCATTAAACCAATTAAAATAATAAATCCCTTGCTCTTTATGTAGCATTAGTTTACTTTTTACAAATTTCAGGAATATAATGCTGCGAAATCCTAGTATCTTAAATGCAACAGGTAAACCATTAGCCTTTAAGTAAGATAATAAAATTACAAATGAAGAAACACAGTAAGCTTCTAAAAACCCGTGATGTTTTAACATAATACAGTAGTTAATATTTATAAACTTTATACATGAGGATATATCCCTTTGCACATACAAAATATAGAGTACAGTTATATTTGGTTATCGGTAACGTACACGAAATTAGTAATTAATATTTTACTTCCAAATTTTAAGACAAAAAAATATTGATTTGTTAGATTTTTATGCAAAAAAGAGCACTAATTGCTATAATAAAGATAATTCTCTTTGGTAATGATGTCAATTGGCATAAATTGCTCTTTCTCTATGTTTGAATGAAGCACCAAATGATAATATAAGCTCATTAAACCCCTGTAGCCCTGCTCCTGCGGCTTCTGACAGATTAAAAAATCGATAGTTTTATTTTTCAGGTAGTTGATATTATCTTCCAAAAAATCGTAACCAATTAATTTGATATCCTTGATTTTATTTTCTTCAAAATACCTAGCTACCGTAGAAACCCTAGAATTGGTTACAAATACCACATCGTATTTATCCTTTGCCAATTGCTCGTTTAATTTTTGTTGAATGTGTGCATATCCAGTTTCTTGAATATCGATTTTGGTCAATTTGTTAGTGTTTCCGTTTTGCTCAAAATAATTTCTAAAACCTTCTTCTTTACGTAGCAAGTGATGATGTAAATCTATCTCTTTTGAAATATTCACAACAAGGGTTTTCTTATTAGCTGGCGAGAGGTAGTTGACTATGTGCGCAGCTAAATAACCACTCTGGTATAAATTAGGACCAATGTAGCACAAGTTGCTGTGACCAGGAATATCAGAATTAATGAATACCAATGGAATTTTCTTTTCCTTACAGTCTTCAATAAAAGCAATGCTCTCTTCTTCGAACATTGGTGCCATTAGTATACCATCGAACTCGCCCGCTCTAATTTTTACAGCACTTTCATTAAAGGTAGCTTTGTCATTTTGATCAAAAAAGAATGGGGCTACCTCAATACCAAAATCTTTGATTTCTGCCGCTGCTTGTAAAATACCATTCAACGGAGCCTCCCAATACTTAGTTTCTGCTGACACTTGTGGGATTAAAGTGGCGAAGCGAAGTTTTTTCTTTGAAGCGAGCCTTCTGGCAAAAATGTTGGGCTGATAGTTAAGCTCTTCGATAATCTTCAGGATCTTAGCCTTTGTCTTTTCAGACACGCCTACCCTATTGTTCAGCACTCTGTCTACCGTTCCGATAGAAACATTAGCCAAACGGGCAATTTCCTTAACACCTGTAGCTCCTGAATTATTTTTTTCCATTTTAACAAAACTAATAAACTTTAGTCGATATAAATAATTGACCAAGAGAATGAGTGGTCTGTTAAATTAAAGCTTTCATTTAAATGAAAAAAGCCTCAATGCTATTTGCATCGAGGCTTGCTTTGTACCCAGGGCCGGGATCGAACCGGCACGGTTTCCCATTGGTGTTTGAGACCAACGCGTCTACCAATTCCGCCACCTGGGCATTTCTCCGTAAGCGGGAGCGCAAATCTATAAAAACACCAGCTATTACGCAAGTTTTATTTAAAGTATCGGCGAATTATTTTATTAAAATTTTGTTTCGCACAGATATACAGTGTATTAATTTGCTATAGGATCTTCTTCTTTCAGCTTTTTTTCTACATAGAAAGGTACAAATGGAAGTAAAGACGCTATAAATAACATCACAACTTTTAGAAAACTCCACTTTCTCTCTTGCCAAGCCATCACCAAACACGCAATATAAAGCACAAATAACAGTCCGTGTGCCCAACCCACATATTTTACCGCTAGCGGCATATCTGCCCAATATTTAAGCGGCATGGCTATAAACAATAATAAAATGTAAGAGATACCTTCTGCAAGGGCAACTTTTCTGAATAGATTTAAAGAAGACATAATTTGAATTTTCTGCTAAATTAGTTGATTTAGACAGAAGAGCCTCGCTTAATCTAGTTTAATGACAATACAACAACTAAAGCTTAGCCAAACTTTCCTTCAAACGTTGGATGTATTTATTTCTGTAGTAGATATCCTTGATATTCGCGAGCGTAGCCTGTTGCTGGAAAAGTTCTTGATTTTCGAACTGGGCAGTTTGATTGTTCAATTCGGTATTTAATGATTGCTCTATCTGAGCTATTTCTCCCCTCACATCCGCCAGTTTTGCAGCATCAGGATCGAATTGTAAATCCACGATGGTTTCATTCACATCCATCATCTCCATTAGGAAAGATTGAGGTAGCGTGTAATTTTCGCCTTCGCTAATTACTCCTTTCAGTTCCAATACATATTGAAGCACTTTTTGTGGATTTTTAAGTACCTGAAATGCTTTGTTGTTTAGTGTTGATAGTTCTAGAACTTCGTCTTGCTTTTCCTGACTTTCATTGATATAAAAATCTGGATGGTACTTTTTGCTCAGCGCATAAAATTGCTGTTTCACCACATTTTGATCTGGATGAAAAGAAACTGGCAATTGGTAAAGTTCGAAGTAATTCATTTTTAAAAGTGGAGGGATGAAAGGCGGAAGGTACAAGGCGTTGGGAGAAACCCTAAACCCTATACCTTCCACCTTAAAACTTTCTATATTCCAAATTTCTTTAATATATCGTTACCGAAGGCAAATACCATTAAACAGAGCAAGATCACGAACCCCACAACCTGTGCCCGTTCCATAAATTTGTCGCTCAACGGTTTTCCTTTTATCATTTCTATGATCAAGAACACTACATGACCACCATCTAACGCTGGAATTGGCAATAAGTTCATGAATGCTAAAGCCATCGAAATCAACCCTGTTAAAGTCCAAAACTTCTCCCATTCAAATGTGCTTCCATAAGCATCCATAATACCAATAGGGCTACTAATGTTACGAGCACTCAATTTACCCGTAATCATCTTCCAGATACCTTTGGCATTGTCTGTAAACGATGTCCAGCCTTTATCAACACCAATAGAAAACGATTCGAAAAATCCATAATGGATTGTTACCATTTCTGGCCTAACTGGTGGAATTACAATAGCCAAAGTTCCCTGTTTAGATACTGTTGGCGTCAATGTCAATTTTTCAGCACCTCTCCATACTTCAACTGAAATCTTCTTAGATTTATTGTTAGAAATTTCAGAGGTAATTTCATCGTGAAACTTAACAAGCTTGCCGTTAATTGCCAAGATGCTGTCGCCAACTTTCATACCTGCGGCATGGGCTGGTGCCTCTACACTTACGGGCTCCGGCTTAACAAAAATTGCTTTAATTTTATCTAAAAAGCCCATTTTTGGTTGCAACTCTTCTGGAGTTGGCACTCCAGCTATTTTCATTGCTACCATTCTAGGACCAACAAACTCTCTAATTTTATATTTACTGATGCTGTCTAAAACAGACTCTGGCACTCTTAAATCTATTGCCTTCCCTTCGCGAGAAATAGTCAACTTGGTGTTGTTCAATAACACTTTAGAGCTCAAAATCTCATCCAAATAAATCAACTTCTGACCATTTACCGCCAAAATTTTATCACCTGGCTTTAAGCCCATCTGTTTACCCACTATACCCGGACTAATACCATTTGCCAGTTTATCGTTAGGAATAAATGTATTGCCGTACTTGAAAGCCACCATCCAAAAAATGAAGATACCTACAATCACGTTTACAATGATACCGCCCAACATTACAATTAAACGTTGCCAAGCTGGTTTCGAACGAAATTCCCAAGGTTGTGCTGGTGCAGCCATCTGTTCAGTATCCATGCTTTCATCTATCATTCCTGATATCTTCACGTAACCGCCCAGTGGTAACCATCCCACACCGTATTCTGTATCTCCTACCTTAAAGCTAAAGAGTTTAAAACCCCAAGCATCAAAGAAAAGGTAAAACTTTTCAACTTTA
Source organism: Pedobacter sp. (assembly GCF_031119335.1). Taxonomy (GTDB): domain Bacteria; phylum Bacteroidota; class Bacteroidia; order Sphingobacteriales; family Sphingobacteriaceae; genus Pedobacter. The sequence continues at coordinate 482,369 of NZ_JAVHXT010000001.1, read as the reverse complement.
ATCCCAAAAGCTCTTGCTGCTAAAAAATGTCCTAATTCGTGTAAAATTACTAGTATCGATAACCCCAGCAACAGCTGGCCCGCCATAATCAATCCGTCCATATTTTATTTGTCGTGTATTTCTATTTTAGATGTGTAATACTCTGTTTTGTTACTAATTCTTTAGCAAAGGTTCTTGTCAGTTCATCTGCTTTTAAATAATCGTTTAATGTTGGATGAGATACAAATTCAATTTCGTCCATACATTGTTCAATTACATCACTCATTTCCAAAAAGCCTATTCTGTCCTTCAAAAATGCATCTACAACTATTTCGTTAGCTGCGTTTAGGATGCAAGGCATATTCCCTCCCCTTTCCATTGCGATGTAAGCAAGCTCAAGGTTACGAAAACTTTTTGTATCTGCCTTAGAAAATGTCAATTCTGGATATTTCAAAAAGCTAAAACGCTCGAAATCTGCCTTTAATCTTTGCGGATAGGCTAAGGCATAGTGAATAGGCAATTTCATATCTGGCAAGCCCATCTGTGCTTTGATAGAACCATCCGTAAATTGCACCATAGAATGGATAATCGACTGCGGATGAACTACCACTTCAATTTGCTCTGGTTGAAGATTGAACAACCATTTTGCCTCGATAGCTTCCAAACCCTTATTCATCAAGGAGGCCGAATCGATAGTTATCTTCGCTCCCATCACCCAATTGGGATGTTTTAAGGCTTCATTTTTAGTTATCGTAGCTAAAAAACCTCGATCTTTTCCTCTAAACGGACCTCCAGAAGCGGTCAGTAAAATTTTTTCAATTTCGTTCTGCTCCTCGCCCACCAAGCACTGAAAAATAGCGGAATGCTCAGAATCTACCGGGATGATTTTAACGCCGTGTTGTTCGGCCAATTGCATCACCAGCTCCCCTGCTACCACTAAAGTTTCTTTATTGGCAAGGCCGATGTCTTTCTTGGCTTCAATAGCAGCAATGGTTGGTTTTAAGCCTACCGAACCCATTACAGCAGTTAAAACCAACTGTGTTTGTGGTAAAGTTACTGCAGCTATTAAACCTTCTTCGCCAGCAATAACTTGAGTATTTGGCAAAGCCGATTTCACTTGTTGATATAAACTTTCGTTACCAATTACCACCAACTCTGGTTTAAATTCCAGCGCTTGAGCAATTAGTAAATCAGCATTGTGCTGTGCAGTAAGAGCGTCAACTTTGTACAAACCAGGGTTTACCCGCACTACTTCAAGTGCTTGCGTTCCTATTGAACCTGTTGAACCTAATATGGATATGTGTTTATTGTCCAATTGTAATCTTTTTGAATTGTTGCAATTCTATTTTTCATCTACAGAACCTCAAATGTACTACCTTCTTCTTACATCCCGAAGGGATGTGATGTTTATAGCATATTCGTTTCTGTTAACATACGACCCCGTCGGGGTCGCACCTAAAGCATATTTATTTTATCTATAAACATAGAACCCCTTCGGGGTTTCAAACCAATTTCCAGCGTCGGCGTCCTATTTTCTTCCAATTTTAATAATTCCTGGTATAAACACATCATCATTTGTAAGCCTTCAGTCCAACCATTCAAATAAATATTCGTCTTTATGTTCAATATTAAACTTCACCAAGAATTCCTTGTACTCTTGTTTAAATGTTTTCTTTTTATGATGTTCTTTTTGACAGCTAATATATGCTATTACATCATCTAATAAAGAATGGCTATAAGAGAACGCTCCATACCCCTCTTGCCACTGAAATCTGAATTTCGAATAATGCTTCTCGTTCACAAATTCGTTTGACGATTTCTTTATTTCTCGAACTAAATCAGACAAACAGCATGACGGCTTTAATCCAACCAAAAAATGGATATGATCCGGCATTCCATTAATTGCCAGCATTTTTTGCTCTTTGTTTTTAACAATCCCAGAAATGTATTTGTACAAATCCTCTTCCCAAATCGAGTTTATTAGGCTCTCCCGCCCTTTTACTGCAAAAACTATTTGTATGTAAATCTGAGAAAATGTTCCAGCCATATCAATCAAACAATATAATTCTCCAACCCCTCGGCTATTTTTCTATCGTTACTTAGCCTTGGCACTTTGTTTTGCCCGCCTAATTTACCTTGCGATTTCATGTAATTCACGAAAGCATCTTTGGCTAGGGTTCTTATTTTTAAAGGCTGAAGAATATTTCCTTCAATCAAGTCAAAATAGTAAATATTTTTCTGTTGCAAGGCTTTATCTACTTTTAGAGCGAACGCGATTAAGTCTGCTGGTGCTTTTGCAAATTCTACAAACCACTCGTGAAAAGGCAACTCAGCGTTCGGAGCATTTACTTGCGGAGCCACGGTAAACTCCGTAATCTCCACTCCTTCTTCATTAGCTACCGATAGCAAAGCATGTTCTACTTCTTCACCAATAACGTGTTCTCCAAAAGCGGAAATAAAGTGCTTAATTCTACCTGTTACTACAATTTTGTAAGGACTTAGGGAAACGAACTTTACCGTATCGCCAATACTGTAGCCCCATAAACCAGCGTTGGTGTTCAGAATTAAAGCGTAGTTTTTATCTAGCTCTACCTCTGCTAAACTTAACCTTGTTGGCTTCTCGTTATAGTATTCTTCCGATGGAATAAATTCGTAGAAAATTCCTGCATCTGCCAGTAACAATAAGCCTTTTTCAGTTTGGCTATCTTGATAAGCAATGAAACCTTCGGATGCCGGATACGTTTCTATTGCATCTATTTTTTTACCAATGCTAGCTTCAATTTTTGCACGATATGGTTCATAATTTACGCCGCCATATACAAACAATTGGAAGTTTTTAAAGATGTCTTTGATTTTTTTTCCGCCCGATTTCTCCGTTAGTTTATCGAAATACATCTGTACCCAAGGCGGAATACCCGAGATCAACCTCATGTCTTGATGGAACGTTTCATCCACAATGGCATCCACTTTTTGCTCCCAATCTTCAATGCAGTTAGTTTGATAACTTGGCAATCTATTCTTCTGTAAATACGCAGGCACCAAATGAGCCACAATTCCAGATAACCGACCGATATTAATCCCGTTCTTTTTCGTTAAAACCGGACTGCCTTGTAAGAATATGATTTTTCCATCTACAAAACTTGCATTGCCAGTTTCATGTATATAGGTTAATAGCGCATTACGGGCAGCTTTAACATGTTCTGGTGTAGATTCTTTGGTAAGTGGGATGTACTTTACACCAGATGTAGTACCCGAAGTTTTAGCAAAATACAAAGGTTTACCTTTCCATAAAATATCTGGTTCTCCCGCTACTACCCTTTCTATATAAGGTTTCAGATCCTCGTAATCTCTTAAGGGAATGTTAGCTTTAAAATCTTGGTAGTTTTTGATTTCCGAGAAATAATGGTCAACACCAAAAACGGTATGACTTGCTTCTTTAACAAGTTTCTGTAATGTACGTTCTTGTGCAGCAACAGCATCGGTTTTCCAACGCTCAATTCTTTTCACTACAAAAGACGCAAACACCTTACCTAAAACTGATTTAATACCCCAACCCCTAAAGGGGCTTTTTTTTTCCATAGCCATATTATCTCTCTTAAATACAAGTCCCCTTTAGGGGATTTAGGGGTTTACATGATATTATGAATAATATCAGGATGTTCATCTCCTTTATATTCGTTCATTATTTTACGATAAGCTACGGCAAAGAAAGCAGTAGAAAAAGGTACAATCACAAACGAACTAAATACCACTACAATTAACGAACTGTACTGACTAATATCGTAATCTAGAAATAGGTTCACTAGTCTAAAGCCCATCAAAATTACGATGTAGAAAAAGCCAAAAACAATAGCTTGAACCACTACCAAACCTAACAAAATCATTAAAAGTTTAATAAAATTGCCCTTTGTTGTGGCCAGGCTTAGCTTAATAGATTCCCAAGGCGAGCTGTGTTTATCTATAATAAAAAATGGAAAGAAAATTATTCTGATAAAAGTGAAGAAAATGCTTAGTACGGCTATACCTACTGCAATATTTACGATAATTTTGCCCGTTTCAGCGTAGCCATCAATTACACCTTGATTAACCAATAACTTCAACAGCAAGTCTAGCAGGTAAAGCACTGGCATCAGTAAAATACCAACAAAAAAGATGCTCAAACCAAAAAATACTGTTGCAATTAAAAACTTGATAATTTCATTTCTAGTTGGCAATGTCTCTATAATCTGTATATCAGCATTTTCGGTGTCTAACAGCTTAAAAATATATTTAATTAGGCAAAGCTCTACCACACAATAACTCATCATAAAAATTAACAGCATGATAAATTTAATCCCCATGTTTACATCTTCCATAAAGAAAGCCATAAACGTTGAAGTTGAAGCTGTTAGAAAAATTAGAAAGCAAAGCGTAGCGATAGAAAAGTAGTTCTCTTTGGTTACTTTCCAAGCTTGCATAATCACATCCTTTACAGCAAAGGTGCTTTCTTTTAAGTAGTTAATCATTGTCTTATTGTTATTCGTCTGGCGATAAGCATTTGGCGTTGATGTAAAATCGCCAAACGCTTATCGCTTTACTTTCTAAACACCACCCTCTTCACAAAATCCTGTATAAAACCTAGTCCATAAGCGGTAAGTTGGATAAAGGATGCTATTACACTCAAAAATGCAATTTTTATTGATTTATTTACCTGCCAAGCATGAAAAAATATCAACAAAAAGTAAAGTAACAGAAAGAAATTACAAACGTATGCCAAAGGGCGATATAACACATTACATGCAATGGTAAACCCCAATCCTAAAGTGAAAAATGCAGGAAAGAAATGTACTGCTTTTAGCTCTGAAGGGAAATGTTTGTAAATATTGATACGAGCCCTTCCAAAAAAGTGCAATTGTTTATAAAACTGCTTAAAACTCGTTCTGCGTTTATGATAAACTTTTGCCGCTGGAATTAAGCCAATTTTAAATCCACTTTCATGGATACGAATACTGTACTCGATGTCTTCGCCCAAACGAGTGAGTATAAATCCACCTACTTTTTCATAGACCTCTCTAGAAAGCCCCATGTTAAAACTGCGTGGATGAAATTGTCCGATATGTTTTTTATTGCCTCGAATACCACCCGTTGTAAATGGCGATGTCATGGCGTAACTGATGGCCTTTTGAACCGGCGTAAAACTTTCGTGTGCAGCGTCTGGACCGCCAAAAGCATCTAATTGGTGCTCAAACAAATAGTCCTTCACGGTTTCCAAATAATCAGAAGGAACTAAAATATCCGAATCGAAGATAATGAAGTAATCGCCTTTGGCACGTTCGAAGCCAAAGTTTCTAGAAAAACCCTGTCCAGAATTTTCTTTATAGAAGTACTTAACATCAAGCTTATTCTCAAAACTGGCAACAATATCCTTCGCATCTTTTACAGAACCATCTTCTATTACCAATACCTCAAACTGCATGTAAGTTTGTTTACACAAAGTGGATAGCAGTTCTTTAATTTCCTGCGGACGGTTGTATAAGGGGATGATTATTGAGAAAAACATACGTAAAGGTTGAAGGTAGAGGGCGGCAAGGCAGAGGGGTTAGGCGGACAAAACCTTCCGCCTTCTCTCCTTCTAGCTTATCTCTTTTTCTATTAAATACTGATTTCTTTCTGGGGCGTTACGACCAACTAACTCGGCTACAAAACCTGCTAAAAACATCTGTGAACCTACCACAATAGCCACCAATGCTAAATAAAACAAGGGTTGGTCTGTAGAATTGCGGTATGGTAAATTGTTCCAGATATGCACCTGCTTTTCTACCATAATATAGATAGCCATGATGATACCGATGAAGAAACTTAACACGCCCAAAGAACCGAAAAAGTGCATGGGGCGCTTACCAAACTTACCTACGAAGAAAATAGACATCAAATCTAAAAACCCATTGATAAATCTACTTAGGCCAAACTTGGTGACACCGTATTTACGAGCTCTGTGTTCTACCACCTGCTCTCCTATTTTAGTAAATCCAGCCCATTTGGCCAATACGGGAATGTAACGGTGCATTTCGCCATAAACTTCGATGGTTTTAATAACGTCGTTACGGTATGACTTTAAGCCACAGTTGAAATCATTCAGTTGGATGCCACTCATTTTACGCGTTGCGGCGTTAAACAATTTTGTAGGGATGGTTTTTGTAATTGGGTCGTAGCGTTTTTTCTTCCAGCCCGAGATTACATCATAACCTTCGTCTTTAATTCTACTGTAAAGTGCTGGTATTTCATCTGGACTGTCTTGCAAATCGGCATCCATAGTGATGACAACATCGCCCTGCGCCGCAGCAAAACCTACATTCAAAGCTGCAGATTTACCATAGTTACGTCTGAATTTAATAGCTCTAATACTTGCGAACCTCAATTTCAGTTCTGTAATTACCTGCCAAGAACGGTCGGTACTTCCGTCGTCAATAAAAATGGCTTCATAAGAGAAATTGTTTTTCTGCATTACATCATCTATCCAAGAAATTAACTCGGGCAGCGACTCGTCTTCGTTATATAGCGGTACTACAATTGATATGTCCATTCGTTAGTATTGAGTATTGCGCATTGCGTATCGAGATCAATCATCTAAACATACAATCGCCATAAAAAAATAACGTGCAAATTTCATCAAATAAATTGAGATAATTTGCACGTTTAAAATATAATTCGAAATGTCTTAGTTCGTTCCGAAATTTGGATCGTTTTGACCAGCAAATGGGTTTGGATTGCTACGTTTGAAAATCAATGCAAAAATAAGCGCACCAATAAAATACATAATTGCAGATATTCCGAACGCCATTACCGCTTGGCTAAATGTAGGCGTAAACTGTTGATCTAGATTTTCGCGAGTTTTATCCAACGCCTTTGCAGCTTCTTCATCACTTAAACCAAATGATTTCATGGTGGCTTCTGTCTTAGTCATTACCATTTCTTTCATCTGTTCTGGATAAGTCGTATCAATAAACTTACCGAAAAGTATGTTAAATACGAACATCAGACCCATTGCGAATACGAACATCACAAAAATTGGCCACAGGGCTTCTCCAAAAGTCCAATATCCGCCTAATTTCTTACGCATATCTAAGCAGAAAAATACAGCCAGCACCAAACCTATTATTAGGGAGAATGCTGCATACCAATAAGAACTCATTAAGCTTGGCGCCACGTACCAAGTCACTAAAAAAATTACAATGTTAATTACGCCCCAAATTAATCCGTTTTTTAAGGCTTCACTTTTGATGTTAATTGTTTTGTCCATAATTAGTTTGTTATCTAGTTTGGTTAAAATTAGTAATTAAACTATAAACAGACGCATCAAAAGCCTTATTGTTACTATATTTTTCGAAATCTTTAAAAGCTTGCTCTGTTGCCACTGGTTGTAAGAAAAATGCCATGAAGGGCACAAACAGTTCTTGCATTTCTTCTGCTAAGTTTAAAATTTTGGCATTTTCGCAAATTTCCTGAATGCTTGTTTCTGCCAATTGTTGGTTGCTTATCAAATCTTCGTAGATATGAAATTCATCTTGGAATTCATCTTCATCAACCAATAAAAACTCCTTCAAGAAATCTTCCAGTTCTGGTTTTATCTGCTCGTCGTGGCACTCGTTGATGTACAATAGCAAGTTCAATAATTCAGTTCCCCTATCAATGGTTTCATCTTCTATAGCCTCCCATTCTTTCGATTCTAGATAATCTTCTTCCAATTTATTTACATCGCTGGTAAAGAAATTGATCATCAACAAATCGAAAAATACCTCCCTTAGCTCTTCGAACTTTGGATATTCATCAAAAACTGCATCAAACTTTTCTACTTTATCCATAAAATCAGCATCAGCTTCGAAAACTGCTGTCAATTTATGCGTTATTTCAACGCTAGCTGCCTTATTTACTTCACCAAACTTGGATAATGAAGCTGTTATTGTCTTTTTTACGATGTTGTTCATTTTGCTTTTCTTTATTCGTCATTGCGAGGAATGAAGCAATGTTAAGCACCTTGTCATTCCCACGTTAGGAGGAATCTGTTTGTTTTTAGATTCTTCGCTTTGCTCAGAATGACAGGCAGGAGATTGCTTCGTACCTCGCAATGACGACGTATATTTTAATATGTTATATACTTCCCGTTATTATAAACCAATTCTACTTTTCCTTTTAATGTTTTATTGAACAAAGGCGAGTTAGCCGATTTTGATTTATTCGTTTCGTTATTGAATTTCCACTCTTTGCTAGCATTGAAAACTGTAAAATTTGCTACTGCTCCTACTTTAATTACAGGAACTTCCAATTTAAGCAAGTTTCTTGGTGCTACAGCCAATTTTTCTACAATTAACGCGGTATCTAAGCCAGCTTGTACTAATAACGGTAGTACCGTCTGCAGTGCAATAATACCGTAATTCGCAATCTCAAATTCAACATTTTTAAACTCAATTTCGTGCGGACAGTGTTGCGAAGAAATTGCATCAATAGTTCCGTCTTTCAAACCGTTAATTAAAGCCTTATTATCGGCTTTGCTACGTAATGGCGGCTTTACTTTGTAATTGCTATCGAAATCGTTCAGCAATTCTTCTGTAAATACCAACTGATGTGCGGCAACATCGCACGTTACTTTTACGCCATCTTTCTTGGCTTTTTTAATTAACGCTACCGAACCTGCCGTAGAAATATTGCTGATATGAATTGGAGCATTATGGTATTGCGCTAGGAAAATATCCCTAGAAACCTGCATTTCTTCGGCCAATGCTGGAATACCTTTCATGCCCAACAAAATAGTAGTTGCACTCTCATTAACGTGCGCTTTTCCGGCCAATGCCTTATTTTCTGGATGGGTAAACAACAAACCGTCGAAACCTAAAGCATATTGCAAAGCTCGGCTCATAAAACCATCGTCGGCAATTGCCTTTCCAGCCTCTGCAAAAGCAACGGCACCTGCCTGTTTCATATCGAACATCTCGGCCAGTTCCTTTCCTTCCAAATTTTGGCTAATTGCACCTATCGGATGTACATCTACCAAATTACCTTTAGCTCTGTTCAAAATGTATTCTACCTCACCTTTACTGTGCACTACCGGTTTTGTATTTGGCATAATGGCAATTCCTGTGAAGCCACCAGCTGCCGCAGCCGCAGTACCAGTTTGAATATCTTCTTTAGTTTCTAATCCCGGATCGCCGAAAACGCAATTCAAATCGAAAAAACCTGGCGATAGAACGGCACCGTTACCTTCAAAAACTGTCTCCGATTTCTGTGCTTCGAGTTGACTTTCAATGGCAACAATGTTTCCTTTATCAACTCTCACATCGCAAGTTTTTCCGCTAAACTCGCTATTAGCATCGGCAATGGTAATTCCCTTAATTAAGAGGCTCATGAATTTCTATTTTTATTTTTCAACTTTTAACCACATAGACACATTAGTTAACCTATGTTCCTATGTGTTTATTTTTAATCCGATAAAATCTGACCAACAATATCTCTGCAGCTATGAAAATTAAGCTCAAAATTAGGCAAAGTTTCCATAACTCAGTTCCGTTATTTTTTTCGGCTATGGCCGATGAAATATTTTCCTTTTTGACATCGATGAAATTGATACGACTTGTACCAAGACGTTCTCCGAAACGCTCTTCTAAGTCGGCTTGGCTATCATATTTCATGTTAGATTCTGCTCTATCATCATTAAAAGCAACAAGCGCTATCGTTGAGTCTGCCTTTTTAACGTTGTAAAATCCAGATTTTTGAATTTGGTCTGCTACATATAGTAACGTTTTGCCATTTTGGTGGCTGATATCGGGAATAACTTCAAAACCATCACCAATTAATTTTAAAGATTGATTTGCCCCAAGTTTAACCGATGGTAAAGTGATCAAATTATCTTTAGAAATAGTGTAGAACAATGGCTGATCTTTAGCACTTTCGAAAGCTATCTTATACATAAGCGGTACAAAAAGTGGATGTTTAGAAAGATTTCCATCCTCTTCTTCTAAACCTGTAGTCGCTAAGAAAATTTGCCCCGACGACATGGGATAGCGAGCCAAATAGGTTTTTCCAGCGGGTAGTTGTAACAAAGGTTCTTTGGCTATCCTGCTGTTATCAGTATAAGTAAAATATCGATTAGCCAAGGGTAAATCCATGTTTTTTGGTAAACTTTCGAAAACATCTTTAAACAGTGGATGTTTCAATTCTATTTGCGAAACCTTAGTTGGCTCAGTCACTAAACCTGCAACCACTGGTAAATTCAATGTGTTTAGGAATGCGGAGTAAGTGCCAATATCAACAGATGTAGATGGCAGAACAACTACTGAACCACCATTATTCACATAATTTTTAAGTTCTTGCGCTAAACCACTAGAAGGTTGGGCAATTCCATTCAGTATAATTAAGCTGTAATTTGAAAAAGCGGCGTAGTTGATGTTATTTTCAGAAACTGATGTCAATTGAAAATAAGGATCTGCATTGAAAAGTGCTTCTATGTATTTAGCAGTTTTATTGCCATTAATGCTAAGCACTTGTTGATTGGCATTGACTTGAAAGCTGAAATTCAGTTCATCATCGAACGTTAAAGGAAAATCTTTAATGCTCAACACTCCTTTTTGCCAGCCCAAACCTAAGCCACTGTAAGAAAGTGTATCGATGGCGGTTGCTCCCGCAGCTACGTTAATACTTCCAACAGCTTTCTGTTGATTGTTAATTGTTAACTTTAGCGGAACATTTTTCGCTTCTTCATTGCCAAAGTTTTTTAGACGAACAATGATTTTTTCTGAAACATTTGGCTGGTGCACAGGAGAAAGAAACCATACACTATCTACCGAAATATTAGGCAATTCGTTAGCACTTAACTTCACTAAGGCAAGCTGCGTGCTTTGCTCTTTTTTGATGGGTTCTTTGCCGGCAAAGTTTTGTTGAAAATCGGAAATTACGTAGGCATAACGATTGGCTGTGCCCGTAAAAACGCCTTGTTGTCTATTAACGACCTGCTGCAAATTCCTGCTAGCAGCAGATATCTTCACTTCATCTACTGCTTGTATAAACTCCTCCGAATTTAACAGGCGCTGGTGCTTCCCTTCAAAATCGTTAGTTAGCAGCTGGAAACGATCATTAAGCTGGTAAGCCTTTACAATTTCTTTCGCTCTGCGTTTGGCTTCATCTAACAAACTTCCCTCTTTATTTACGGCATCCATACTGTAAGAATTATCGAAATAGATGCTTATAATATTGCCGTTTGCCTTATTCGTTTCGGCGTTACCGCTGATAAATGGGCGGGCAAATGCAAGCACCAAAAAAACGATAGCCAAAATACGAGCGGCTAAAATCAGTAGGTTTTTAAGTTTTTCTCGGGATGAGTTTTGCTCTTTTACTTCCTTAAGAAATGCTACGTTGCTGAAATAGACTTTCTTGAATTTCCGGAAATTGAATAAATGGACGATTATCGGGATTGATACCGCTAAAAGTGCAAAAAGGAAGCCCGGATAGAGGAAATTCATTAAAAACCAAAGGTACAAAAGATTTTCGATTTTATCCCGTACGCAGGGGAACCATTTACAATTTTATAGCACAAAGCATTTAACGCAAAGCGATAAGGTATTAATACCCATTATTAAAAAGTAATTAACAAACTTAAACCTGAAATGTTATTTCTTTAAAGATAAAACGATGAAAACCGATAAAAACAAAACGACCAAAGAGGATAAAAGCAAAAAGCCAAGGTTGCAAACGGATAAACCGCTAGCTGAAAAGGATGAAGTAAAACAAGCGGAGGCTAACCAAAGGAAGAAAAGTGAGAAGTAGTTATAGGTAAGCAATTTTAAATAGCTTCAGTTTTAATTCTCCCCTTTCCCCTCGGAAAAGATATGCAACTTGCCTAAACCTAATTTCAATTAAAGTGGAAATGCCATTTATGTTAATACAGATTGGTTTAGCTTTTCTAAAATTTCTTTAATCGAAAACTTCGCACCGCAAATAAATTCATCGGCTGCGCCATAATAAATGATTAGTTCGTCGCCATTAACGATATGTCCATCGGTGAAAATTACCGAACCAAAAAAACCTTCTAGTTCGTAGCTTGCTGTTGGCTCCATAATTGGGTTTTCGGTGCGGGCAATAACTATGGCAGGGTTTTCCAAATCTAATAACACCGCACCCAAACAATAACGCTGATCTTCATTTGCTCCATGGTAAATCTCTAACCAGCCCTGCTCGGTTTTTATGGGCGCTGCCCCTGCCCCAACTCTAGCACTGTCCCAATAACCGGCTCTGGTTTTCACAATACATTGATGATTTCCCCAATGCAAACCATCGTGCGACTCGGCCAACCAAATGAAATTACCACCAATACTTGTGCTAGATGGCCTATGCAAAGCATAAAACTTACCATTTACTTTTTCCTCAAAAATTGCGACATCTTTATTATGTGGAGGAAAAATTAGACCATGGTTCTGGAAACTATCCCAATCAGTTGTAGTACGTAAACCTACAGCAACACCATTATCTGAAACTGCAGTGTAAGTGAGGTAAAATTTCCCTTCGATGTTACTAACACGACAATCTTCTATTCCAAACCGTTCTGCATAACCTTTTCCATGCAGTTCCAATGGTTCAGGTTTGAAATTGACACCATCATCGCTACTAAACAAATGCAAATAAGAAATAGTGGTAAGATAATCTAAGCCTTTGTAATTAATCACCCGTGGATCATCGGCAATTAAGTCGGGATCGTCCAACTTCAATTCTAAAATCTCTAATAAATCTGAAGTAGAGCGCATAGGAACGAAGATTTTTCCTTCTTGCGGGGCAACATTTTCTGCCACCCTAACCAAAAGGCAAGTTTTACCTTTCCAAGAAAACACACCCGGATTAAGTAAACAAACTACTTGTAGATTAGTAGCGCTTGGTGCCAAATCTTTGGGTTTAAGCAGTGGATTTCCTTCAAATCTACGAGCTATATCCATCGCCAACTACGCTCCTTTTTTACTTAAACTTTGCATTAATTGTTCGTACAAATCGTCGCTCACACGTTTTTCTGGTCGCATTTTCTTCACTACAGTTTTCTTACCTTTTGCCTTGGCACGAATGATTTTCATTAGCTCTTTGCTGTATTCATCTTTAAAAGCGGAGATATCAAAACCTGAACTATATTGCTTAATTAATGCCATTCCTACTTCCAGCTCTTTAGGTTTAACGGTTTGTAAGTCTGCCTCAATTTCTTTACTACTTCTAATTTCTTCATCAAATCTAATTTTAGTAATAACTAAAACATTACCTAAAGGATGGATTACACATAGATTTTCATTGTTACGCAATACAAAACGGGCAACTCCCGCTTTCTTAGATTTCTGCAACGCTTTTAACAATAAAGCATAAGCCTTTTTGCCCTGCGGTTCGGGCTGGGTGTAGTAAGATGTTTCGTAGTAGATTGGATTGATTTCTGAAATATCTACAAAGTTTTCGAGCTCTATCAATTTGGTTTTCTCTGGCATGGCACTGGCAAAATCATCGTCTTCTAAAACAACATAGTTGTCTTTGAGCAAAAAGCCCTTAACAATTCTTTCGTAGGGTACTTCTTTACCGCTACTTTCACTTACTCGTTGATATTTAATTTTCGACAGGTCTTTCCCATCGAGCATATCTAAATCTAAGTTGCTATTTTGAACTGCCGAGAACAGTTTCACCGGAATATTTACCAATCCAAAACCTATGGCTCCTTTCCAAATTGATCTCATAACCTATTTTTTAATGATTTATACCATCTAAAAAACAGCGACTAAAGCGAATAGTTTTACTAAAAAAGCGCTATTGTATCAGTCCGTGCATTACGCCATACCGTATCAGTGCAGCTGAGTTTTTGCATTTGGTTTTATCCAGTAAACTTTGACGGTGCCCTTCAATTGTACGCTTGCTAAGAAACAGCTTTTCAGACATTTCTAGATTGGTTAAGCCCTCGGCAATAAGCTGTAGAATTTCTAGCTCACGCAATGAAAAATCAATTTCATTATCTGGCATTGCCATTAAATATTGTTTGCTTTGCAGCATTTTATCCATAAACGACATGGTAAGTTCTGCGCAAAGATATTTTCGTCCCTGGCTAACAAATTTAACGGCAAAAATTAATTCTTCTGCCCCAATATTCTTCAACAGATAACCTTCTGCATTATTTTTAAAGGCTTCCATAACGTACTTTTCATGATCGTGCATAGAAAGCATCACCACCTTAACTTTCGGATATTTAGATTTAACTTCCTTCAACAATTGAATACCATCCATTTCTGGCATGTTGATATCCGCTAGAACCATATCCACTTCTTCTGAAGCCAACTGCTTCATTACCTCTATACCATTAACTGCTTCTCCAAGAACCTTAATACTTTCATCAGATTCTAAAAGCATTTTAATGCCATTTCTAACGATATTATGATCTTCAGCTAATAAGATTTTTATCATTCTTGTTCTATATTTTGATGTGCCTGAATTTTCCAAAAGGTCGAAATTATGTAAACAATAAATATCAAATTGGTGTGGTAACAATGTTGAGGGCAATAATGTTATTTGCAGCTCAAAAACAAGTATTATATGGTATTAATACCGTACAAATACCCCCTATGTTCTGAACTGTATCTTTAATATTTCGTCATATTGCCGCATTTCTTCCAATGCTTTTAGCACTTTTTCTTGTTGCTGCTTCTTGTCGAAACTTAATACAAAATCATTGGTCTGTGTAGCTTGGTCTACCGAAAAACTTACTTCATCAAAAGGAATATGATGTTTTCTAAATAACTTCTCTATCTCTGTTATCCTTGAGAGTGCTCCTACCGGCATTTTAAGCTCTACAACGGTACAGCTGCCTTTTATAAAAAAGCGTTTTTCAATCCATTTAATGCCGCCAAGCACAAAGAGAATTAGCAAGGTTGCTATCACTGCTGCCCAATACATTCCGCCACCAGCGGCCAAACCAATTACTGCCATGCTCCAAATAGATGCAGCTGTGGTTAACCCTTTAATTACTTCCTTCTTTAAAAAGATGATAGTACCAGCACCTAAAAAACCAACACCACTTACTACTTGCGCCGCCACCCTTGACGGATCGATATCGAAGCCGCTTTTGCCCAGCACATCTTCATAACCGTGAATGGAAACTATCATTGCCAAGGCCGCACCAACAGTAACTATAATATGTGTACGCAAACCAGCAACCCATTCCTTCTGCTCTCTTTCGAGTCCTATTATCCCTCCTAGAACCGCAGCTACAATAATTCTTATCAGAATTTCCTTTTCATCTATATGTGAGCTTTCCAGGTTCATTTACAGTTATTTAATACTACTTATTCCTAAAATGCAAAGTGTCTTAGTTTTGTTTTAAAATTTTTCTAAAACGTTATTAAATGTTAAGTAACTGTTTCAAAATGACATCGATATTTTATAGGTTGAGTTTTGCAATAAATCTGAACAAATACAACATCAACAAAATCTATTGGTACTCTATAGACGGATGTTTACGCACCCCTAAACATCTTGCTCCTTAGAAATTTAAACAGTTTATAAAATGCTAGAACTTATTTCGCTACTTGGTGTTTAGATAGATAATAACCAAGCAAAATGTCGAACCCATTAGACACTTCACTGATTTTAAATGCTATTCCGCTGGCGTGTTACATGCTAGACAGAGATGCTAATTTTAGCTACGTTAACGACAAAGCTTTACATTTCTTTAAAATGAAAAGAGAAGAAATGTTAGGTAAAAACGTTTGGGCAATGTTTCCCGAATCGGTAAAAACCAATTACTACAAAGAAATTAATGACGCTATAGTCCATCAAAAAGAAATTACTTTCGAATATATTTCGGTTTTTAGCAAAAGTTGGATCAAGTTATCTGTAATGCCACTGTTAGATGGTGTAGTTATTAGCTTTAGCTGCATTGAACGGGATAAACACAACGAAAACCTGTACAAAACTTTGGTAGAAAACACACCTGACATAATTACAAAATGGACCAGAGATTTAGAATTAAGCTATGGCAATTCGGCTTTTGAAGCTGCTGCAGGCATATCGCTTGCAGATGCGTTAGGCAAAACACATCAAGAAATTTGGCCGAATACAGATTTTAATGCTTTAATTAACAAGGCAAAAACAGTTATAAACGATGGAAATTCGCAAACCGTTGTAATTCCAATCACCACTACAGATCGTGAAATTTTCTACGATATTAAGCTATCTCCAGAGCTTACCGTTGGTGGAAAAGTAGAAAGCGTTATTGAAATTAGCAGAGATATTACCAGCCTTAAAATTAGCCAAGATGCTTTTAGCACTGAGCTGAGAAATAAGTACAAATCACTTTTTAATTCCATCAATCAAGGATTTTGTATTATAGACGTCATATTTGATGATCACGGCACTGGTATCGACTATCGTTTTATAGAAGCTAATCCCGCTTTCGAAAAGCAGACAGGTATAAGCAATTACGAAGGTAGAACCATGAAAGAAATATCACCAAACCACGAAAAACATTGGTACGAAATTTATGGTGATATTGTGAAAAACCAGAAATCCGCACATTTTGAATTACCTGCCTTGGCACTTATTAACGGTTGGTATGAAGTAGAAGCCTTTCCTATTTCGGTATTAGGAGACAATGTGGTTGGCATATTATTTAATGATATTACAGAAAGAAAAAGGGTGCAAGAGGTTCTAATCCAAAACGAGTTAAAGGACTTTGAAAAAAAGCAACAAAAAGAGATTTTGAAAGCTTCCCTTAATGCTCAAGAAGAAGAAAGGCAGCGCATTGCCGAAATGCTGCATAATGGCTTAGGGCAGGTACTCTATGGTGTTAAGGCTAATTTGGAGCGTTTGAAATTAGAGGATGAAAATGCGTATGAAGAAAATTTGAAAGTACTTGAACGTTCCAAAGAACTATTGGGAATGTGCATTAAGGAAAGCAGAAGAATTTCTCATGAGTTAATGCCTTCAATTTTAGAAGATTTTGGACTGAAAGCTGGTGTGAATGATATATGTGCGCAGCTTAAAGGAAAAACGCGTTTTAAATGTACTTTTTCGGGTTTAGATGCGCCCTTGGATAAATACTTGCAACTAGCTATCTACAGAATTATACAAGAACTTGCATTAAATATTATGAAACATTCTGAAGCTCATCATGCTTCTATAAATATAACTGTTGAAGACAATCAGGTTAATGTAACGGTTAAAGATAATGGTAAAGGTTTTGATGTATCAGAAAGGCGAGATAAAGGAATTGGACTAAAAACTATCGAATCGAAGGTAAAATTGCTTAATGGTAAAATGACCATTACCTCTGTACCTCAGCAAACAACTGTTCATATCCAATTCCCTTTGTAAGTTAAGCTGGTGAAAGACCACCTAAGAAATCATCATAATCGAAAGTGATAGAGTTCCAATGGTTGCGTTTAGTTGCCGTAAATCCCTTCACTTCTTCATCTTCCTCCTGCCCTCTTTTTTGTATACTTGGTTCACCATCCCAATCTTGGTCAGCGTCGCTGCCTTCAATTTCAGATTTCGGAATACCACTTAGTGCTCCTTCATCATTGCGTTCGCCATTACCACCATTCTCTTTCTTAGACGAGCCTTGCTCATCCTGATCATTTTCGTTCAAGTATTCCATTTTAATTATTTAATTATCTTTCTAAACGTAAGCGGTAGGTTTCTACCTCTTTCAAAGCTTCTAAAATGCCTGTTCTTTGCTTTTGCAATAGTTCTAAGTGATCTGCATGATTTTCTTCGTCTGCTATCACACTATCGTATTTTTCTATTGCTGCTTTTTCGCCAGTTTCTATGGCTGCTAAAATAGCTTCGTCTTCCTTGCTGCTCAGTGCTTGTTTAATATCAATCCAAGTTCTGTGCAAAGCGCCTAAAATTCCACCCTCTTTATTATTGCTTTCTCCTCCATGCAACTCAATGTGACTTTTTAATTCATTTGCATAGGCAACACGCTGTGAAGATAAACGAAGAAATAAATCTCTTAGCTCTATACTTTGGGTGGTATCACTTGCTGATAGATAGCCTTCTTTGCCATCGTTAACAATGTTTACTAGTCCTTTCAAATCTTCAATCGCTGCATTATTCGCTATCATCTTGTTCCTCCTTATCTTCGTTGTTTTTTCTATCGTTGTAGTTTGGATCCTCACCTGTTGGCTTACTTTCACCTTCAGAAGAATCTTGCTGCTCGCTTCTAACACCGGCAACAGCAGAAGATTTTTCATCTCCAATATCACTGGCATTACCTTGTGCCACATCAGCAGGCCTACGGTCTAATTCTGGCCTATCGCTTTCCAAGGCTTCTCTATTTGCCATTCTGATATTTGGATCTCCTTCCCTACCTTGAGGTTGTCCTTTTTCCCCTTCACGAGTATTCTCAACAGAAGGTTCATCTCTGTGCGATTGGTTAAAATTTTTGTTCTGTTCGAATTGAATTTCCATAGTTCAAAATTTTATAGTTTCGTTTTACTGTCTTACACTATCTCTGTTTACTGTAGTGCTTCTGTTTACCGTATCCATAGAACTTGATGCAGAATTATTAGAACCTGATCTAGTTCCAGAAGTGCTTCCAGTAGAGGTATCGCTCATGTCCATGGTATCAGCATCCATCATCATAGTGCTATCTGCCATGCTTGTATCATCCATTTGATCTTGTTTATTTTCTGAACTGCAGCCAATAGCACTTAAACATATTGCTACTGCGCTTAAAAAAATTACTCGTTTCATATTTATTGATTTTAGTTGATTTGCTAACTAAATAACAGAAATGGATGAAATGTTCTTTATATATAGAAATTGGGTATTTAGCTTTGTGCAAGGGTATTTGTCACATCAAGACACTTTTCTTGCTTTAAACAACTTTTTGATTTTTCTATTTAGATAATTTCCCTTAGAAGTTGCGGCTTTAAATTCTTTATAGATTTTTTCTGGAACCTTTTCATAAACGTAAACATCACCTGATAGGAAAACTACAATTAAAATTTTCTCGTCTGTTTGATAGTTGATATTTGCTATTACTGATGACGGCATAACAGAGTTGATATTGATGATGCGATTTACACTAAAAACCTACGTACTTTACCACACAAATACCCGTTTTAATAATAAATAGTAGTTGAAATAATGATATTGTTATATTTGGATTAAACACAATTGACATGGATAAAACGGATAAAAACAAACAGGCCATGGACAGCTTGCTGGAAAAATCAAAAGCTTTAAGGGCAAAGTCTAAAGAGACAGAAACTAAATTAAATGAGCTAAAGGCCAAAGTAGATAAGTTTATTCACTCAGATAAAACCGAATCTGATACTGAAGAAAATAAAGTTTAAACTTAAGATACATACGTTCATCACCTCAATCTTTGTAGCTAGTTAAGATTTCTTCTCTGGCACTTTTGCTCCCTCTTCCTTAGCTTCAGATAAACCAATTGCTATTGCCTGCTTTTTTGAAGTCACTTTTTTACCAGTACCTGTCTTTAGCTTACCTGCTTTCATTTCGTGTATTGCTTCGCCAACTTTTTCGCCAGCTTTTTTCGAATATTTTGCCATGATTTTCAAAATTTATTAAACACAGTAATAAGCTGTTTTTCAATATTTTGTTTAAGTTAACACAACAATCGAGTATTAGTACCTAGACCAATTTGTAAAATACTTGTTTTCTCGCTTCTTCAAACAAAATGCCCATCATTTTCATTTAGTAGATACAAATTGATATCGACATGAAAAATCTACTATTTTTTATCTATAGTGCTGCTTTTACATTTATGATTGCCTGTAGTTCGCAGTCTAAAGATTCAAAGGAGCTGGCCGATAGTATAAACTCAGCAAAAGATACAGCAACTTCTACCACAGATATTATCACCGTTCGTGAAAATGAGGCAGAATTTGCAACAAATGCTGCTGATGCGGGTTTGGCAGAAATCAACTTTGCAAACTTGGCCATTAGTAAAACCAACAACCCAGAAATTAAAGCCTACGCCAATATGATGCTAAAAGATCATGGCACTGCAAACGATGAACTAATGGCCTTAGCTAAAAGCAAAAATGTAACCTTACCGGTTGCCATGAGTGCAGAGAATCAGAAACGTAGAGAAGATATTAGCACTAAGACGGGAGCAGATTTTGACAAAGCTTACGCCAAATTAATGGAAGAAAATCACGTGAAAGTATTGGCTTTTATGGAGCACCAAGCTAGAAAAGGTACTGATCCGGATTTGAAAGCATTTGCTGCCAAAACGGTTCCAATGATTAATGCGCATTTAAATGCGATCAGAAAAATTAAGGATGGACTTAAATAATTGTTCTTAAAAACATCCGCTTCTATTTGAAAATTGCCGTTACCCAAAAAGAAAATTAAATCGATGAAAATAGCTTATATCAGTACCTCTTTACCAAACGAATGCGGAATTGCAACTTTTAATGCAAACCTATCTAATGCAATTAATCAACACAAAACTATTTCCAAAGACAGTTTTGTAATTGCTTTGAGCGATTCGGAAAGCTTGGACGCGTATAAATATCCTAGTGATGTGAAGTACATCATTAGACAGAGTAACCAAAAAGATTATTTAAGGGCAGCTGATTACATTAACACTAGCCAAGTGGATGCTTGTATTATTGAGCATGAATTTGGCATTTATGGCGGAGAAAGTGGTTTGTACTTGCTTACACTGATGGCAAGGATTAACAAGCCTATTATCACCATTCTGCACACTGTACTAAAACAACCAACTTACATTCAGCAAACCATTATACAACAAATTGCTAAACGGTCTGCCAGCATTGTGGTAATGAGCCAAAAGGCAATTGGTTTCTTAACAAGCATTTATCAGGTACCTAAAGATAAGATTAAATATATTGAGCACGGTGTACCTGATTTAGAACCTGCAAAAGATAACCCAATTAAAAAAGCTTATCCGTTTAAAGATAGCAAGGTGTTACTCACTTTTGGTCTAATTAGTAGAGGAAAAGGACTTGAAACCGTTGTTGAGGCACTGCCAGAAATTGTAAAACGTCACCCAGAAGTAAAGTACGTGGTGTTGGGAAATACGCATCCGGGCGTAGTGAAAAATGCTGGAGAAGAATATCGCGACAGCTTAAAACGTTTGGCTAAAAAACTGAACGTAGAAAATCATTTGGTATTTGTGAACAAATTTGTGGATGAGCAAGAATTACACCACTACCTTTCTGCTACCGATGTTTACATCACTCCCTACTTAAACGAAGCGCAAATTACCAGCGGAACTTTATCTTATGCTGTTGGTGCTGGTGCGGCGGTTATTTCTACACCTTATTGGCATGCCCAAGAACTGTTAGCCCAAAAGCGTGGTCTGTTGTTCGATTTTAAAGACAGTGCACAGTTAGCTACAATGGTTAGTGAGCTGCTAGAACAACCTCAAAAGCTCAACGAGCTTAAATACAATGCCTATCAATATGGTTTAACCTTACGTTGGCCAGCAATTGGCAAAAATTTCATTAAAGTACTAGAGAAAGCCATCCAAGAAAAGCAAAAAACTACTTTGGAAAACAGAAACATCATTGATGTTGATTCTATTCCAACTTTTGATTTAGGACACATTCGTCGTTTAACAGATGATACCGGAATTGTACAGCATGCTAAATATGGCATTCCTAATTTAAAGGAGGGTTACTGCTTAGATGATAATGCTAGGGCACTGATTATGGCTTTAATGGCTTTTGAGCAATACAAAAGTAAAGAAGCACTTGATTTGCTACCCATTTACTTGAGCTATATTCAGTATATGCAAAAGGAAGATGGAAATTTCCGTAATTTCTTGAGCTTTAACCGTAACTACTTAGATGAAGTTGGCTCTGAAGATTCTTTTGGCAGAACCATTTGGTCGTTAGGTTACCTGATTAATTTTGCGCCAAATAATTCTTACAAGGAATTTGCTGTAGAACTGTTTTTAAAATCAGTACCCCACTTTTCTCAACTTGAGCATTTAAGAGGCGTTGCAAATACCATCATTGGTGTAAATCACTATCTCAAAGCTAATCCACACGATGAAAGTATTGTTAATGAATTAAATCAATTGGCTATCCCTTTGGTAAATGCTTATCAAAATAATAAAGATGGAGAGTGGCAT
The DNA here is from genome assembly GCF_031119335.1 of Pedobacter sp. Taxonomy (GTDB): domain Bacteria; phylum Bacteroidota; class Bacteroidia; order Sphingobacteriales; family Sphingobacteriaceae; genus Pedobacter. Next base: position 460,276 of record NZ_JAVHXT010000001.1, on the reverse strand, counting down.
TGGTTTGAGCAAACGCTTACTTACGATAACGCTTTATTGCCTTTAGCACTGCTTTGCCATTATGAAATAAGCGGAGACAAACAATCGTTGGATATTGCTTTGGAGGCACTTGAATTCTTAACGGACAAAACTTTAAGCTTCGGTTTCTTAAATCCGGTAGGTAATGACGGTTGGCTGGAGAAAAATAAACCAATGGCACAGTACGACCAACAGGCAATTGAAACAATGGCAATGGTTTTGGTTTACTTTAAAGCTTATGAAGTAACCAAGGATGAAAAATACATGCACAATCTGTATCAAAGCTATCAGTGGTTTTTGGGCGAGAACAGCTTGAACCTCCCCCTTTATGACCATGAAACCAAAGGCTGTGCAGATGGCTTGCAAAACTTGGGCGTAAACCGTAACCAGGGAGCAGAAAGTACGTTAGCTTATTTAATATCTCATTTAGTAGTCTTTAAGGCTTTAGAAATCGAATATCGCTATTTAGCTGATGACCAAAAGTTGAAAGCAGATATGTTGGAAAAATAGAATTCTCTGCCAACTTTAGTTAGAATATATTCTAGCCCACGATTTAAATAGTGGGCTAAAAAAGTAAACACTGTTAAAATGCCAAACCTACATTTTAAGTCTTCAGAACACCCGTAAATAAATACTAGCAAATCCCTCCGACATTTCGGAGGATGAACCTATGGTAGAAGATTATAAAACGTCAACAAGTACCGTCGGGCAATATCAATTAAGTTAAGTGTGTAGCAGACCCCAGCGGGGTCTAATATTTATAGAAAAGCATTATTTTAGTCGTTCGACCCCGATGGGGTCGCATCATAAAACACATTAACCTGATGCTATAAACATTAAAATCCTACGGATTTCCTTAAATAATGACATTGCCCCTAGGGACGACCATTTGGTTGATTTAGATTTAAAGGTCGCACCTACGGCGCTTTGCTGAGATGCTGCATAAGGCTACCAAATGTGAGCTCCTCTGGAGCTATTTGCTAATTATAGTAGAAGTTAGCGATTTTTCACTACTACACCGAACTACCATTATTAGTCTCCATAATTCGCTCCAACAATCTTTCCAGATTTACGGAGGCGAAAGAAGAGCAATAATCAGACAAACCGTAGGGAATAATTAATTCGCCATTGTGGATGATAGACCCGCAAGAGTACAATACATTAGGTACGTAACCTTCCCTTTCGTCTGGATTTGGCACCAACAGCGGCTCATACAACCTTCCAATTTCTATAGATGGATCATTTAAATCTAGCAAACTTGCCCCCAAACAGTACCTACGCATTGGACCCACCCCATGTGTAATAATTAACCAACCAGCTTCAGTTTCTATTGGCGAACCGCAGTTGCCTATTTGTATAAACTCCCAAGAGTACAAAGGCGACTGCAATTTTATAGGCTGATCCCAAACGGTAATTCTATCAGAATACATGATGTAGTTATTCCAGCCATCAATTCTCGACATCATAGCGTATTTGCCGTTAATTTTCTTAGGGAATAAAGCTAGGTTTTTGTTTTGCGCACCCTTTCCATGCAGCGGACTAACCTTAAAATCGTAAAAATCGGTAGTCTGCATCAGCTTCGGAATAATAAAAGATCCGTCGAATGCGGTATAAGTTCCGTAATAAATAATACTACCGTCGTCTTTTGTAAAACGTACAAAACGGGCATCTTCTATTCCCTTACGTTCAAACTCAGAAATTGGAAAAATAACCCGATCAGAAATATCTGTATCTTTAGAAAAACAGATTTCGTGATAAGTATCCGATAGCCAAAGTATCCTATCGTATTCTAATTTCTCCGAATCTTCTTTCTGTTGTTCTTTGGCTTCGAGCACTAATTTTCTAAGCTGGGTATAGTCAAACTTATCTCCTAAATGCGCATTTACGTCTACAATTACGTTCATAGATATATGAGCATCAGCAGCCTTTTTTAAGAATAGCTTTTTGTTATAGATGGCATTTTTAACCACTTCGGCTTCATCAATATAATTTCCTGCCGGCAAAACGTGGATATTGTTGTGAGCATCAATCAAAGCTCTTCTAAAAACCACCGAAGAAATATGACCTTCTCCAACAGCTCTAAAACTAATGATTACACGCTTCTCGCCTTCTACCAAATTAGACTGGTCTGGATCTTCTACAATTGAAGGATTAAAAAATGCCGCAGATTCGATAGAATATTCATGGGTAAAATAGGAACCGATGAGATATTTAGTAAATTCATCCATCTCTTTGTATTCAATTCCCATTTCTTCTATTAACCACTGGATTTTTTTACAGTGCTTTAAAAATACTTTAGTGATGTTGCGGTGGCGCTTAGAAAATTCCTGAAGCAAGGGCGATACAATATTGAAAATTTGCCGATCTGTAAGGCTCGTTACCTTAGAAATCACTTCTCTGGCTCGTTCATCGCCGTTATAAAAAAATCTTGCTATTACTCTTCCAGGATCTGGATATACCTTAATGGGTTTTCTGCTAACTGTTATCCTCATATTAGAATTGGGTTGAAAATGGATAACAATTCACAAAGCATAGATGTTTTAAGTAATGAAAAGCATTGGCAAAAACTAAATCGTAAGTAGAATGTTAGTACTAAAAAAAGACTATGAATTCACCTCACGAAGATTTTTATATCATTGCGAAAATTGATGGGCAAGAAAAGCACCTTAACGTTATACAGCTTGAAACCACAGATGGCGTGCCGTATTATGCCTGCCATATTGGCGATACCGAAATTACGCAGCTAAGAAACGAAACTTACGGAAAATGGGAGCAGCTTTGGGGCAATCTAGACGACAAAACAATTCAGGACATTGGACTAAAAATAGAAGAAAAAATCAAATCTTCTTAAGCATAGTTCAAAATGCCGTTGGTAATGCAGAATTTAACTAAAGCAGCAGTGTTACGAACACCTGTTTTGGCAATCATTTGCAATCTATGCCCCTCTACTGTACGTTTACTAGTAAACAATTTATCGGCAATCTCCATGTTGGTGTAACCTTCGGCTATCAACTCTAAAATTTCAATTTCTCTGGTAGAAAAATCTATTTTAACTGTTTTATTGTTTGATATTTTTATGCCATAATTGCCCAACAAGCTTTTATTTAGTAATTGATGCGTTAATTCGGCACAAACGTAAAACGAATTGTACATTACCTGCTTAATAGCAAATACGAGTTCATCTTCACTTACACTTTTAAGTAAATAACCTTTAGCACCAGCTTGTATTGCCTGCGACACGTATTTTTCATGATCTAACATAGAAAGTATGAGCACTCTTACGCTTGGAAACCTATCTGCAATATGCTGAGATAATTGTAAGCCAGTCATATTTGGCATATTGATATCAGCTAATACCAAATCTATTGGTTCCTCATTAGTTTCAAGGATTTTTAAAATTTCGTCGCCATCGGCACCTTCGCCAAGTACGTTAAACTCATTGTACTTTAGCAACAAGGATTTAATGCCGTCTCGTACCAAATGATGGTCATCGGCTAATAAGATGTTAATTTTTTGATTATTCTGCGCCATTTAGAGGAATATTCATTAATACTTTTGTGCCTTTACTAGGTTGAGAGAAAACTTCAATAACGCCATTCAAAAGATGCAGGCGATTAACTATGCTCTTTAAACCAAAACCTTCTTTTAAATCAGATAGTACTTGGGTGTCCATACCTTTTCCATTATCAGTCTGGCTAACATAAAGTTCTTCTTCTTTCTGTAGCACCAGAACATTTACGTGAGTAGCGTCGGCATATTTGATGGTGTTATTTAGCAATTCTTGTACAATACGGAAAATCACCACTTCCATGTTAGTATTTAAGCGATCGCCTTTAATATTAAAGCTTAAATTGAAGGAAATTTGCTGAGGATCGAGTTTTCGTTCTAACATATCTTTCAGTGCAACTTCCAAGCCCATATCATTAAGTAATACCGGCGTTAGTTCAAAAGAAATTTGCCGCACTTTCTTTATAGCAGTGTTAAGCAAAGCCCTGCTTTCCTTTTCAGATGGACTAAGTTTCAATTGCGCCGCAAATAGCAATTGCCCAATTTCATTATGCAAATTTTCGGCAATATTTCTCCTTTCTTCTTCTTGCGCACTAATAATGGCTTTAAAAAGACGTCGCTGTTGTGCAGCCTTTAATTTAGTTTGTTCATCTATCAGCCGCTGGCGTTCTTCATTTAATATAATTTGCTCTGTAATGTCTTGTGAAATACCGATAATATGTATTGGAATTCCAAACTCGTCGCGTTTCAGGACTTTTCTTTTCGTAGCTAGCCAGTGGATTTTACCTTCGTGATCTATAATTCTATATTGCAGTTCATGCACCTCATTATCTCTCGCATTACGCAAATTTTGAATACTTTCGAAATACTGGTGTTGGTCTGCCGGATGTACAATTCTTTCGAAAAAACGCATGCCCATTTCGCTAATTTCCCTACGCCCCATTTTAAATAATTGATGGATACGCGTATTGGAATAAACCTTTCGCATCTGCTGGATATCGGTAACATAAAGCATATCTGGCACTGCATCGGCAATTTTAGAGAAAACTGTTGATTCTAGCTCAAAATTCTCCATCATTATCTGATGACCTAAATATTGTTCGATAACAGTTGTATCTTTACGTTTCTCCATAAATCTTTCCAATTTATCAACCTTAAATATAAGGAAAAATCTAAACCAACACTCTTAAAAGTTGTAACACACATCAGTTAACAGCTAACTATTTTTTCACTAAAATGTGTTATGCAATTCATAAAATAGCCTAAATCAAAAGGTTTAGCTATAAACAAATCCATATAATTGTTATAACTGCCTAATTTATTTAGTGGATAGGCAGAAATAACAATTAGAGGAACATTCGGAAAACATTCCTTAATTTTTTCGCATAAGTTTTGTTCATCAGTTATTGGTGCCGACGAATGATCTAGTAGAATCATTTGCGGATTAAAGGAGTTCAACATCCCTATCGTATTCTTCGAAACAAATTCTAGATGAAATTTTTCTGGTATTAATGCCGCAGAGAGAACAGTTTGCATACTATTCTCATCTTCAAAAATCAATAATTTACGTTTTTCAGTAGCCTCGATAGCGATATTAGTCATAAAATTTAGGTTATCTCATCAAGCATTTGACTTGTTCCCGCCATTGCCAGCTGCTCTTCTTCTTGTTGTTTATTATGGATAATCACTCTTATTAGATTTACCACTTTTTGGGCATCGCTTTCTAAAGCCTGTGCCAATAGAGAAGTGTAGGCCGTGATTTGATATTGCTGTATTTGCTGCATACCCACTATTAATCCAGCATCTCTTATAAAGCTATTTCGAGGGGTAACATCTATAATATCGTAACATTCATCAATAAGAACTTCAACATCTTTATTTGCAACTTCTTCTACAGCCACATTAATTGTTTCGAAAATACTTTCTAAGCGGTGGATATGTTCTTTGCCTTCCTTTTGGAATTTATCCAGCGTTTCGAACAGATCTTCGCAGCCCACTGCCAATTGCAAAATTGGCAATACAGCTAACCATTGCTTTTCGGCGCAGTAAACCTGTTTTAAACTATCTATTAAAGATTTACTACTAAAATCTCCTTTGTTGAGCGTCTTTTCATTGAAAGTGTTAGACTGAATTGTTACCATAACTAACTATTTAAAAATCAAAGAATAACCATCTCACTATGTGATGATTTCTATTAACTAATATCCGATATCGTATTGGTCTTAAAAAGGATATTTATACTAAAAAGCAACGTATTAATACCCTATTTAATTGTGGCTTTTTGGTTTTAAAATCATAAACAATTTACTGAAGCCTAGTGTTTTGATAAATATGAACATCACCGAATTGACCCTAAAAGAACTGAGCGAATACTGCGTAAGAGAACAAATTTCTATTGCAGTAGCAGAAAGTGTAACTGCTGGATATTTACAGTTTACACTGAGCCAAATGCCGCATGCGCTAAACATTTTTAACGGTGGAATTACCACCTACAACATAGGCCAAAAAGTAAAACATTTAGGTTTAGATTTTACTTACGGATCAATTTGCAACTGCGTATCGAGCGATATTGCAGCAACTATGGCATTGCAGGTTCGCAAGCTATTAAACAGCAAAATGGGTATCGCAATTACCGGATATGCAAGCCCCGTTCCAGAAGAGAACATAGATGAACTACATGCTTTTATGGCCATTGCAATAAATGACAAGATAGTGCATACCCATAAACTGCTTACTAAAGAAAATTCACCTGCCGAGGCACAGAAAGACTATGTTCAACAGGTGATAACAGAAGTGTTAGCTTACTTTACTAAATCGTAATCCGACCGCCAGTTACCGGCAGTACAGCTCCCGAAATGAAACTGGCTTCGGTTGATGCCAAAAATAAATACGCAGGCGCAATTTCTACTGGTTGCCCAGGACGCTCCATTGCTGTATTTTTACCAAAGTTTTCTACGTTAAATTTTGTTGCTGGAATAAGCGGTGTCCAAACTGGGCCAGGAGCTACCGAGTTTACCCTAATTCCCGTGCCTTGCTTCAACAGAATTTGACTGAGATTTGCGGTTAAATTAACTACTGCACTTTTGGTGGCAGAATAAGGCAATAGATCTTCAGATGGATCAAACGCTACTACAGAGCTGGTATTGATAATGCTACTACCTTTTGGCATGTGCGGCACTGCGGCTTTGCACAAATAGAAAATTGCGTTAACATTGGTAGCAAAAGTAAAATCCCACTCGTCAGTCGGGATATCTTCAATTTTTTTACGGCTAATGTGAAAAGCAGCATTGTTAATCAGCACGTCTATTCTTCCAAATTCCGTTACAGCTTTCTCTACAATGGCCTTACATTGGCTTTCTTCAGTAATATCTCCTTTCATTAAAATGGCCTTTCGTCCGGCTTGTGTTACGTGATCTGCGGTTTCTTTAGCATCCTTATCTTCCTCATCAGAGAGGTAACTGATTAGCACATCTGCTCCTTCTCTGGCAAATGCAATAGCTACTGCCCTGCCAATTCCCGAATCGCCTCCGGTAATGATCACTTTCTTATCCTCAAACCTACCGTAACCAACATAGCTATCTTCGCCATGATCTGCTTTGGGGTCCATCTTTTCCTCCGTACCCGGATATTTCTGCTCTGGAGTATTAAACGGTGGAGCCGGGAACAATTCTTTTGGATCTATATTTTCGCTCATAATTTCTTCATTACTATTTAAAGATGAACGATTGACTAAAAGAAAAGTTCCATCGATTTAATTTTCGAGAACAAATACTAATCGGATTGCGTATTTATACGACAATAAAAAAGCCGTAAACAAATGCTTACGGCTTCAAAAAAACATATCTTTAACTGTTGTGCATTTAGCCACAGATGCACAGATTTTTTTGTTTTTAAATAAAATTGAAGCGAAATATTGTCACTCAATAAAGTGTTCTAGTTCAAAAGTTCAATTCTTGTATGTTTTAAATCTGTATTTCATTTGTGTATCTGTGGCTAAATCTCACAAATGCACAAGAGGTATCTTTATATTAGTTAACGGCTTTTACAAAGTTCATTACAACATAAGCAGTTTTACCACTATACTCAATCGGTGATTTAATTGTCATTGCATCATCATTTGCACTGGATAACACCAAACGATAACCTTCTGCTACATTCTTAGCTTTTTCACCTTCGTACAGTTTTTTAAATTGGAAAGTTTCGTCAGCAGTGCTTACCGACCAAAAAATATTTTGTGTTTTAGCTGAGCAACTAGCACTAGCAGGCAAACTATAGCTACCGTTACCGCTGTTGGTTAATCGCCAAGTACTACCAACAAAGCATTTGTAAGAGCTTTCGCCAAGAAACGATCTCACCGCTACATCAGGAATACCTTCGAAAGTAATATTGTTTAACATCCAGTTGCCTGTAACATTACCTCTTCTAACCGCAGGTGCACCCGTAGTAGTTTTTGGAGAGCAGCTTTCTAACACCACTAACGATGCAGAAAATAAAGCGATTGCTAAAAATAGTTTTTTCATTGTTTTTGATTTTGTTTTCATCTGTAATGAAGCTATCCCGATAAATCGGAATGGTTTCATTGTTTTTCTGTTATTTTCATTTGTAAAGAAGACATTCCAATGGAATGGTTTCATAATTTGATTTTTGATTGAAGTGGAATGCTTATCAAATCCAACTCCACTTTGTATAATTTTCGTGAAACTCTTTACATAAATCTTGCCAAAAATGAGTTATTAAAGCTATTTGCGCTACATTTGTTTTAAAACATCTCAAAATCGAATTTCATGAAACCAGAAACTACTGCTATCCACGCTTCTAACCTAATAAAAACAGCCACAGGCGATGTTACTTCTCCAATTCATTTATCTACCACATATTTTAGAGGCGAAGATGGTGGCTATCCTGGTGGTCATATGTATAGTAGAGTAAGCAATCCAAATCGTTCTGCGCTGGAAAAAGTGATTACAGAGTTAGAAGGCGGTGCTGACACGTGTGCTTTTTCATCTGGCAACACTGCTGGAATGGCTGTTTTTCAAGCCTTAAAACCAGGCAGCCATATCATTGCTCCTGACGATATGTACTGGGGATTTAAAAAGCAGTTACTAACTATTTTTGCAGATATTTTGAGCTTCGACTTTGTTGATTTAACAGCGGTTGATTCCGTAGAAAGCTTTGTAAAACCTACTACTTCACTACTTTGGGTAGAAACGCCATCTAACCCTTTATTAAAAATTACAGACATTGAAGCTTTGGGTAAGATAGCCAAAAAGCATCAACTGATTTTTGCAGTGGATAGCACTTTTGCCTCTCCAATTTTACAAAATCCAATTGCTTTAGGAGCCGATATTGTGATGCATTCTACTACCAAATATATTGGCGGACACAGTGATGTTTTAGGAGGTTCGTTAACTTTTGCTGCTAAAAATGAGTTCTTCGATAAAGTTAAAAACATACAAGAAACTGGCGGTGCCGTACCTTCTCCGTTCGATTGTTTCTTATTGCTTAGAAGCATCAAAACTTTGGCTTACCGTGTGAAAGGACACTGCGAAAATGCAGAGAAATTAGCGAATTACTTAAATGAGCACCCAAAAGTAGAGGCTGTTTATTATCCAGGACTACCATCGCATCCACAATATGAAATTGTGAAAAAACAAATGAGAGGCTTTGGTGGCATGCTTTCTATTTTAACCAAAGGCGATGCTGAATTTGCCCGAAAAGTGGTTAACAGTGTGAAAATTTTTAGTCAGGCAACAAGTTTGGGGGGTGTAGAAAGTTTGATTGAGCACCGTGCTTCCGTAGAAGGGCCAACTAGTAAAACACCACAGAACTTAATTAGAATTTCTGTTGGCTTAGAGCATATTGATGATTTGATTGGGGATTTGGAACAGGCTTGGGTTAAGTTGAAAGTGTAAAGTTTAACGCATACCTAGACAACATCGTCATTGCGAGGCACGAAGCAATCTTACTACGAAAATATATAAACGTGCCTTAGGATTGCTTCGTGCCTCGCAATGACGGTCTAAATCTTAATTGAAATGACGGATTGTATATCTACCCAAACAAGTCACTGCTTAAATACCTATCACCTCTATCGCAAGTAATAAACACAATCAATCCGCTTTCTAACTCTTCCGCTAATTGCAAGGCACAATGCAAAGCGCCACCACTGCTCATACCAGCGAAAATACCTTCTTTTTTTGCTAAAGCTCGTGCTGCTAAAGTTGCATCTTGTTGGGAAACATCCATAATTCTATCTACACGTTCTGGCTCATAAATCTTTGGTAAATATTCAATAGGCCAACGACGAATACCTGGAATAGACGACTCTTCTGTTGGTTGACAACCTACAATCTGAATATCTGGATTTTTCTCTTTCAGATATCTGGAGTTCCCCATAATACTACCTGTAGTACCCATGCTACTCACAAAATGAGTGATTTTTCCCTCGGTTTCTTCCCAAATTTCTGGACCCGTAGTTTTATAATGTGCTAAATAATTATCAGGATTAGCAAACTGGTTCAGCAGAAAATAGCCCGGCTGTACTCCTTTTTCTTCTGCATAGTCTCTACAAACTTCAATAGAATCTAACAAAGTCACTTTAGCGCCAAAAGCTTCCATCGTTAAAGTGCGTTCTCTGGTTGAGCTTGAGGGCATTACCAATTCAATATCGATATCATAAATAGAAGCAATCATGGCTAAGGCAATTCCTGTGTTTCCACTTGTTGCTTCAATCAATTTGGTATTTTTGTCTACTTCTCCACGTTCCATCGCACTGCGTATCATATTCAACGCAGCTCTGTCTTTTACACTTCCACCAGGATTATTTCCTTCTAGCTTCGCATAAATTTTAACCTTCGGATTGGTGTTCAGATATCTAATTTCTGCCAATGGCGTATTTCCGATGCAATCTATAATGTTTTTCATATCTATATTTTTTACCCGCTGATTTTCGCAGATGATAACGCAGACTTAAGATGATTTATATTCTCGCCCAAAACTATTAACCATCGACTATTAACTATTCTTTTCTTTAATTTTAATCTCCACTTGATGGTAAACTGTCGAACCTTCAGGTACACTTACCGTTAACCAAACATTACCACCAATCACACTATGATCGCCAATTACCGTTTCTCCTCCCAAAATAGTAGCTCCAGAATAAATAATGACGTGATTGCCAATAGTTGGGTGTCTTTTGGTGTTCGACTTCGATTTATCCACGCTTAAAGCGCCTAAGGTAACCCCTTGGTACAATTTCACATGGCTACCAATTATGGTGGTCTCACCAATTACCAAGCCTGTACCATGGTCAATGTATAAATATTCGCCAATTTCTGCTGCCGGATGGATATCAATTCCAGTAACAGTATGTGCGTATTCGGTAATGATGCGAGGAATGTGAGGTACTTCTAACAAATGTAGTTCATGTGCAAAACGATACATCGCCACAGCAAAAAAACCGGGATAACACCTAATAATTTCAAACTCACTTTGTGCCGCCGGGTCGCCATCAACAAGCGACACCAAATCGGTATTCAACTTACGATAAACTTCAGGCAGTCTATCAAAAAACGCATCGGCAATTCCCTTATTTAACGCTTTATTAGGCGATTTTGTAGATTTCAGTATCAACTGTAGTTCTTCCTTCAATTCAAAGAAAACACCCTTCAATACATCTTGGTTGTAATTGGTAGACGCTCCCCTTTCTGGGAAAATCAGATTTAATAAAGACTGCGCCCAGTTTGCAATCATCTGATTAGATGGCACAACCTGCTGTTGGTTTTGGCGCTGAATAATGCTATTTAGAAATTCGGTGTTCAATTTTTTAAATTGTATAGTAAGTCTACAAAGTTAGTATTTTATTCTGCCACTGATATACATTAGGAACATTCAAATGTCTTTTTAGCAACGAATGCACAGATAATTTGATGTAGATAAGGTTTTAAAATATGGTTATCTGTATATCTGTTGCTAAAATCAAGTCCATAACACCAAACACAATACGTTAAAAACCAGACTAATAATTATTTTTCGAAATTTTATTTTGCAGGGAAATAAAAAACAACCTATATTTGAAACATTATTTGGAGAACCAAATAAAAGTCAATCACCGCAAGGTTATTGATTTATAAAGAAGTGGCGAGAGACAGGCTCAAAGACCCACTGGCAACCCTCAAAAAGAGAAGGTGCCAATTCCTGACCAAATTGCATGGTGCATTTTGGAAATATAAATTAATAAGATGAAACTAATTAATTCAATTTCTTCAAGAAACACGTTTCCCGAGCAGGTCGGACAAAATTCTATTGCTACTTCTATTATTGGTAATTGCTGCAACATGCAATTGATGATGTGTATGTGCATTCGCATGTACTAAAATCAAAAATCTTCCACTTGTAATTTTCTAACAATTAGGAAGGCCCTACCAAACTAGGGTACGCAACATCAACCTACGCCTAAAACCTAGGCCAACAGCAAATCGTAATTCGTAAATCTAAACTCGTAATTCCAATGTCAACTCAACATAAATTCGAAACACTACAAATCCACGCTGGACAAGATATAGACCCAACAACTGGTTCAAGAGCTGTTCCAATCTATCAAACAACATCATACGGTTTTAAAAACTCGGAACACGGTGCAAATCTTTTCGCACTAAAAGAATTTGGGAACATCTACACCCGTATCATGAACCCAACTACCGATGTTTTCGAAAAACGCATTGCCGCTTTAGAAGGCGGAGTGGCAGCTTTAGCTGTAGCTTCTGGGCAAGCGGCACAATTCATTGCACTAAACAATATCTTGCAGGCTGGCGATAATTTTGTTTCATCTAGTCACTTATACGGCGGTTCTTACAATCAATTCAAAGTTGCTTTTAAACGCTTAGGAATCTCCGTAAAATTTGCCGATGGCGATAATCCATCAGATTTTGAAGCGAAAATTGACGAAAACACCAAAGCAATTTATTTAGAAACAATCGGTAATCCATCTTTTAGCATTATCGATTTCGAACAAATTGCTGCCATTGCCAAAAAACACGATTTACCTTTAATTGTAGACAACACTTTTGGTGCTGCTGGTTATTTGTTCAGACCAATAGAGCACGGTGCAAATGTAGTGGTACAATCTGCCACAAAGTGGATTGGCGGTCACGGAACCAGCATTGGCGGTGTAATTGTTGACGGTGGTAACTACAACTGGGGCAATGGAAAATTCCCAGCATTTACTGAACCTTCTGATGGTTACCACGGTTTAGTTTTTAACGATGTGTTTGGGCAAAATGGTCCTTTCGGAAATATCCAATTCATCATCAGAGCACGCGTAGAAGGTTTGAGAGATTTTGGAGCTTCGCAATCTCCGTTCAACTCTTTCTTATTGTTGCAAGGTTTGGAAACACTTTCGTTGAGAGTTCAGCGCCACGTAGAAAACGCACTGGCTTTGGCCAAATGGCTAGAAAACCATCCGGCAGTTGCCAAAGTAAACTACCCAGGATTGGAAAGTAGTCCTTATCACGCTAACGCGAAAAAATATTTATCAAACGGTTTTGGTGCGGTATTAAGCTTCGAATTGAAAGGCAATAAAGAAAATGCAATTGCATTGGTTGACAACTTAAAATTGGTAAGTCATTTAGCCAACGTAGGCGATGCAAAAACTCTGATTATTCAACCTGCAGCAACTACGCACCAACAATTGAGCGAAGCAGAGCAGTTAGCTGCTGGCGTTACACCTGCATTATTAAGAGTATCAGTTGGCATTGAGCACATCGACGATATTAAAGCTGATTTTGAACAAGCATTTGGCGCTCTCGCTTCCTTAAACTAACACACAACAACACAACCACCAACAATGAGTACTTCGTTAACCTATAAATATCCAAAAATATTCAAGCTAGAAAGCGGTAAAAAACTCCGCAATCTGGAAATTGCATATCAAACTTATGGTACTTTAAACGCTAAAAAGGACAATGTAATTTGGGCTTGTCACGCATTAACGGCAAATGCCGATGTATTAGATTGGTGGAAAGGCTTATTTGGCACTAAAGATTTGTTCAATCCAGAAGAACATTTCATTGTATGCGCCAATGTTTTAGGCTCTAATTATGGCACTACTAATCCGCTGAGCGTAAACCCAGTGACTGGCCAACCTTACTATTTGGCTTTTCCGGAATTTACCATTAGAGATTTAGCGGCGATACATCAGTTACTTGCCGAGCACTTGGGTATTAAAACGGTAAAAACGTTAATTGGTGGTTCGTTGGGAGGTCAGCAGGCTTTAGAATGGTCTATCGCAGGCAAAACTGAAATCGAAAACTTGATTTTAGTAGCAACCAATGCGGCACACTCACCTTGGGGGATTGCATTTAACGAAAGTCAGCGATTAGCAATTGCAACAGATAGAACTTTCTACGCCAACAAACCAGATGGTGGTTACAAAGGCTTGAAAACAGCAAGAAGCATTGCTCTGCTTTCATACAGAACTTACGAAGCTTACAACGAAACGCAACTAGAAAGTGTAAACGATAAAGTGACCGATTTCAGGGCTTCTTCTTACCAAAACTACCAAGGCGAGAAATTATGCAAACGCTTTAATGCCTACAGTTATTGGTATTTAAGCAAAGCGATGGATAGCCATAATGTTGGCAGAGGCAGAAAAAGCGTAGCTGATGCACTCAAATTAGTGAAAGCAAATACTTTGGTAGTAGGAATTGAAAACGACATCCTCTTCCCTATTACAGAGCAGCAATTTTTAGCCAACAACATTAACGATGCACAATTTGCCAGCATTAAATGTGCTTACGGACATGATGGTTTTTTGATAGAAACGGATAAGCTAACGAACATTATTGGCAATTTTTTAAAGGAAAACATAAAGAAAAAAGTAATTAAACTACAACACATCGCCTAGCGGAAAAAGAAGAGCGCTTGGCATTGAGCAACATATCTCAATACGCAATACGCTTATCTCAATACTAATTAAACACATGAGCAAGAAACTTAAAATAGGATTATTTGGATTTGGAGTTGTTGGACAAGGTCTACACGATATCATAAAAGCGCAAAACCTAAATCTAGAAATTGTTAAAATAGCCATCAAAAACCCTGAAAAGAAAAGAACGTTAGATGCACATTTGTTTACCACCTCACATGATGAGATATTAGACAATCCAGAAATCAATACCATTGTAGAGCTAATTGATGATGCGGATGCGGCTTACAACATCACAAAAAGAGCATTGAGCAGCGGTAAAAATGTGGTATCGGCCAATAAAAAAATGATTGCTACACATTTGGCAGAATTAGTGCAACTGCAAGAAGATTATGGAACTTCGTTATTATACGAAGGTGCAGTTTGCGGCAGTATTCCAATCATCAGAAACCTAGAAGAATACTACGACAACGAACTTTTACACGGCATCAGCGGAATTTTCAACGGTTCTTCTAACTACATTCTTTCTAAGATATTTAACGAGGGAGCAAGTTACGATGCCGCTTTAAAGGAGGCACAAGATTTAGGTTTTGCAGAAACCAATCCTATTTTAGATGTTGGTGGTTACGATCCGAAATTCAAATTAACTATTGCTACAGCCCACGCTTATGGTTTGTTCTTAAATCCTGACAAGATCTTGAACATCGGTATCCAGAACTTAAGCGATGCAGATATCCAATACGCCAAAGAGAAAAATTACAAAATCAAGTTAGTGCCAACTACCAGAAAAATCAGCACTAAACAGGTAATCACTTTTGTATTGCCAAAGTTTGTGAAGAGCGATGATTTCCTTTACAATGTAGAAAATGAATATAACGGCGTAACGGTACAAGCTGCTTTTGCTGATAAACAATTCTTCTTCGGCAAAGGTGCTGGCGGTCATCCAACAGGTGCAGCCGTACTTTCTGATATCGCTGCATTGCGTTACGATTATCGTTACGAGTACAAAAAGTACAAGCAACAAAACGGCTTAATCCATACCGATAAAGTGAGTTTGGAAGTTTACCTACGCTACCAACATGAGTACACTGTAGAGAAACTGCAAATAGAAAACATTTCAGAGCGCTTCTCTCGCAACGATTATAAGTATGTAATTGGAAGCGTAAGTTTAAAAAGCCTTTTGGAGAACAAAGATATCTTAGTAAACAAGGATGTTTTTATTGCCCAAACAGGCAAAATTAGCTATAGCGAACAAGATATTAAAGCTATAGCCGAAGAAGGAATTTTAGTGAATGGTTAAAAGCTTGTTGGCGGGGACGCCAACAACTGAACTGCTTGCGTTGACGTCCTCGCCAACGTATCAATTAAGTCGTAACTTCAACTAGTTATTCAGTAAATTAAATTTTTATATTGTTTTGTTTTGATAGTAAAATGCCCAGATGGATGTCTGGGCTTTTACATTTTTAAAGGTCTCTTGTCAGTCTTAGCTCCGATTAATGGGAATAGGTTATCGAAGACTATTCATTTCTTGAAGAGCAATTTCAGTACAACTATTTCCCGAAAGTCTGGCTGTTCGCTACAACTCCTCGCCCTCCGCCAGCTGGCGGATTGGCTGTGGGGTTTCCACTTCCATCCAGTCTAGTTAACTTAATTCTGTGTAAGAAAGGGCGTTTTCCGACATACCCAACTCGATTGGGTATCGTAATGCGAAAGCTAGTTAAAAACAACAAGTAGATTATACCTAAACACCCCGGTCTTCGACCACCCCTCTAAAAGAGGGGAATGGCATGATTAATTCCCCTCTTTTAGAGGGGTGCCCAACGGGCGGGGTGTTTTTTTTTGCGAATTATTGCACAGTTTTTTGTTCATTAAACCTGATAGTAGCGAGCACTTTTGGCAAACCAATATGGTTTGCCAATAAGTAAAGCGGATAGCAGGGCTATAGCCTCCGATGGAATGATGACTTTCATTTTCTAGAAAAAAAAAATCCCGACAAAAAAATTCGTCAGGATAGATTTATATCATTCAAATAGAAGTCTAAGAAATTTCTCTGTTAATGTCCCAGTTCTCTAGATAATCTGCTACTCGGCGCACAAAAGAACCACCCAAAGCGCCATCTACTACCCTATGGTCATAAGAAAGTGAAAGGAACATCATGTGTCTAATTGCAATAACATCACCGTGTTCGGTTTCTAAAACTGCAGGCTTCTTTTTGATTGCGCCAACCGCTAAGATAGCCACCTGCGGCTGATTGATAATTGGCGTTCCCATCACATTGCCAAAAGAACCAACGTTTGTTAAAGTGAAAGTTCCATTTTGCGTTTCGTCTGGCTTTAGCTTCGAGATACGTGCTCTGTTAGCCAAATCGTTTACCGCTTTGGTTAAGCCCACCAAATTCAGTTGGTCGGCATTTTTAATTACCGGCACAATTAAATTACCCGATGGTAAAGCAGCCGCCATACCAATATTAATATCTTTCTTCTTAATGATTTGCGTTCCGTTTACAGAAACGTTAATCATTGGAAAATCTTTAATCGCTCTTGCTACCGCTTCTACAAAAATTGGGGTAAAAGTGATTTTTTCGTTCTCACGTTTTTCGAAAGTATTCTTCACTTTGTTGCGCCACAATACCAAATTGGTTACATCGGCTTCCACAAATGAAGTTACGTGAGGCGAAGTGTGCTTGCTCATCACCATGTGGTCAGAAATGAGCTTGCGCATTCTGTCCATCTCTATAATTTCATCGCCGCCGCTTACGCTAGTTGCAATTTGAGCTGGCTGAGCTAATTTCTCTTGTTTTGGAGTTTCTACAGCAGATTTTGCCTGCGCTAAAGTATCGCTAATTCTAGAAGTAGAACCTCCTTTTTTAGCTTGAATATGGTTTAGTAAATCTTCCTTAGTCAAACGACCCTCGGCACCAGAACCTTTAATGCCATCTAGTTCTTCAATAGAAACACCTTCTTCTTTGGCTATATTTTTCACCAATGGCGAATAAAATCTATCAGAAGATTTAAAATCTACATTAGCTGGTGCTGATGTATTTTCCGTGAGCAGTTGGCTAATGCCAGGAATTGTTTCTGCAATTGGCTCAGCCTTCGCTTCTGCCTGCACTTCCACCTGAGGAGCTGGTGTTTCACTAACACCACCTTCAATCTCTATAATTGCAATTACTGCCCCTACCTGCACTACATCATCGGCAGCAAAAAGCTGTTTTACCAATTTACCTGCTACTGGCGAAGGCACCTCAGAGTCTACCTTATCGGTGGCAATCTCTAAAATGGTATCATCTAAATCTATGTTATCACCTGGCTGTTTAGTCCATTTAATAATGGTTGCTTCGGCAACACTCTCTCCCATTTTAGGCAATAACAATTCGTATTGAGCCATATATTTTTCGTTAGTGTAAATTTGGTTACGACTACAAAAATACGTTTTTTAATGCTTTATTAAAAGTAGTTTTCAGTTTGCAGTTCTCCGCTTTCGGTTTAAACAGTTAACCAGTTTAAACAATTAACCACTTAACCGCCTTTCAAATCTTGTTTCAACTGCACAAAAAGCATCATTAAAGCAGCCATTGCAGCACGTTCTATATTTTGTAACCGCTGACTGGCGAATTTATACATTTTCGCATTCACCTCAGCTTTGCTTGCTACGGCAATCCAAACCGTGCCGACAGGTTTTTCTGCAGTGCCACCATCTGGACCAGCAACACCAGTTACAGCAATAGCATAATCGGTTTTAAAATTGTTAACGGCACCTAAAGCCATTTCCTTTGCAGTTTGTTCGCTAACAGCACCAAATGTTACTAGTGTTTCTTCCTTTACTCCTAGCACCGTTTGTTTTAAAGCATTAGAGTAAGTCACCGCACCTCCCTGAAAAACAGCAGACGAGCCAGAATGTTGGGTAAACAGATGAGAAATATATCCGCCAGTACAACTTTCGGCTAAAGAAAGTGTTAAACCGTGTTTACCCATTAAGTTTAATATCGCTTTTTCGAACGGTACGTCTTCCGTTAGCACCACAAATTTTTCTACACGCTCTACTATTTTTTTGGTATAAAATGCCACTTCGGCTAGCAAAGCTGGTTCATCACTACCCGTTGCGCTTAATCTCAACCTCACCAAACCTAATTTTGGCAGATAAGCCAATTTAATATGTGATGGTAAAGCATCTTCGATATCAGCAATTTCTTGCGCTAAGAATGATTCGCCCAAACCCGCAGTTAAAATAGTTTGATGAACGATAAATGGCATTTGAAACCGTTGTTGAATGCGAGGAATAATTTCATCCTGCATCAAGTATTTCATCTCAAAAGGTACACCTGGCATAGAAACAATGATTTTACCGTTGTGCTCAAACCACATACAAGGCGCTGTGCCATTTTGGTTTTTAATTACGGTACAACCATCTGGCACTTCTGCTTGCTTGATATTTACATCAATCATTGGGCGGTTTAGCTTCTCGAAAAATAGCTTTACATGAGCCAAGGTTTCTTCATCTAAACGCAAAGGCATATTGAAATACTTCGACAAAGTGTGCTTCGTAATATCATCTTTAGTTGGACCCAATCCACCAGTAATTAAGATAATGTCGGCACGCTTTTGAGCTTCATCCAACGCACTAACAATGTGTTCCGCATCATCAGAAATCGATGTGATTTGCTTAACCTTCACTCCAACTTTATTAAGTTCTATCCCCATCCATGCAGAATTAGTATCTACAATCTGACCAATTAGAATTTCATCACCTATGGTTATAATTTCTGCAAACATGGCTTTTAATGAATTTTGAATGATTAAATGAGAGATGATTAAATTTTGAATGACTGAACGAGAGAGTGATTGAATTAAACTTACAACTTAACAACCTTACAACTTAACAACAGCTTAATACGTGGTATAAAATCCTTTACGTTTACTCAATTTTAAATCTTGTAGTACTGAAGCTCTTACTCTAATATCGATTGAATAACTTTGATAAAGTCCAAAAGGAACCCAAGTAGCGCTTAAATCCCAGCAATGTAAATCTCTGTAAATTGAGAAATTAGTCTGAGAAAGGTTCTTTGCTTTAAAATCGTAACCTGAGCTATAGGTGATTTTCCATTTTGGCGTTAAGTTAAAGTCGCCGCTAAAGTTTAGGGTATTGGTAACAGTTCTCGTTTCTGGTCTACCTAGCGGATTGTTATAATCAAATCGGTAACTAAAAGAAAAATTCCAAGGTATGTTAAAATCTACAAAGGCATTTGGGTCTCGGCTAATGGCGTTTAAAGCATCTATTTGTGCCTGTGTTCTACTTGCGGCTGGCGCTTGTTGGTTCAACTGATCCAGATTTTCATTTCTGCGTTTAAATGCTTCGGGGTTTAAACTGTAATCAAAAGAAAAACCAAAATTGGTTAAACGAGGTAATTTTCCGTCTTGCCATACGAACCTATCTATTTCTCGGTAGGAGAAAGTAGTTACTGCATCGGCGCCAGTTCCCGAAGTAAATGGCACTTCACCAACAGTATAAGGACTAAAAATACCGTTGAAGTTAATCCCTAATTTCTCAGTAAACTGTGAACGACCACTAAAATTGATTGGTGCAAGTTTCTTTTCTTTTGCAAAGATGTTATAAGAAGTATTAAACGTAAGACCTTGCAAAATTGCTAATTTACGTTCACCTACTCCTGTAGTATCTTTTCTATCCCTAACTTTTAACTCAACATTGTTATCTACGGAGAAACCTATGCTACCATTTCTACCTTGTGAAGGACCTCCATTCATAAATACAGAATACAGTAGCGGATTCCCTAAATTATCCCTAACATATTCGCCAGTTGGCACACTCATTCCCGGTCTAAGATCATCTGTGTAATACTGGGCTGGCAAAAAGTAACCTAAACTTTCTCTAGAAAAATCTGGCGTATAGCTGAAACTAGCGGTTGGGGTCATTACGTGGCGCATTGCTTTTATGGCTCCGTTACCCTTAAATTGCTTGATACCATAGATTTTGGTAGACATTCCGGTACTTAAGCTATATTGTGCACCGCGTTTAAAACCGTTAATCGTATCGGGTCTTATTTCATATCCAGAATTGGTTCTGATATATCTGTTTCTTACAGTTTTAAAATCCCATTTTTCAGAATAATTTACACTAGAAGTGAAGTTAAGATACTTTAAAAGTGTGAATGGTAAACTGATAGGTACGTTGTGATTTACGCTATTGGTAAACCTATTGAAACCTCCTTTGGTAAATAACAAATCTTCTGTAGTACTTACATTATTGGTTGCATTCATGCTGTAACCCAAGGTTAGCCTTTGATACCATTTAGCTTCGCCTACTCTTTTTTTAGAGTCAAATGGACTAATGGTTGTCATGTTTAAACTTACATCGGGCAAGGTTAAACTCACATTTCTAGTTTGGGTTTCCTGCGAGTGTGATAAAGCAGAAGTAAAGTTGAACAAACCATCGCCAAAAACTCTACCGTACGAGATACTGGAACGGAGTGAATTTTGCAAAAATCTATTAGGATCGTAAGTACCGTTACCAGCAGTTAATGCGTTGTGCCTGCTAGAACCTGCATTTACCGATGCACTAAAGGTGCTTCCGGGCCTTGCATTTGCGCCTTGACTGTGCGTCCAGCCAATCATGATGGTTTTCACGGGTTCAAACTCTGGTGTACCTTCCAATCCGTTACGCGTACTCGAATAAGTTAGATTTAAATTACCGTTGTATTTGTATCTTTTGGTGTAGTTAGATACCAAATTCATGTCATAAGAACCATTGGTAAATATATTTGTAATCAATCTAGCATCCATATAATCATTAAACGCTAAATAATAACCACCGCCCAATAAAGAGAATCCTTTGGTAGCATCCTCGCCTGGAGTAGGCAAAATAAAACCGGATGCCTTTTTGTTAGGCTTCGGGAAAAATGCGAAAGGCAAACCCAACGGCATAGGTATATCTTCAAACTTCATATACACCGGACCGGTAATGATATGCTTTTCTGTAGCGATACCTTTAGATATTTGTATACCAAAATGTGGATGCGGTAAATTACAAGTACTGAAGGTCGTATTATGAACATGAAATTCGTTATCGGGCTGCATTTTTGTTCTACCTCCAGAGAAAAAACCACCCTCTTGCTCAGTAAATACGCCATGCACTACACCATTTCCTATTTCGATATTATAGCTTAGTGAATCGGCCATAGAAGTACCTTGTCCTTCCATTTTAAAAATGGGCCGCCCAAAATACCTTCCCTTATCGTTTGTACTACCTCTTGCAAATACAAGCTTGTTCTTATTATCGAACCTAATAAACTCTGCATCTAATTCCAAACCTTCATATTTTACACGTGCACCACCATATAAGTACTGGATTTCATTTTTTTTATCTACCACAACCGAGTCTTTTGCATAGTACTCTAACTTAGAGTCGAGGCTACTTTTCTTCATCGGCCTTTTGGTAGTGTCTCTTCTTATGGTATCTGATTGTTGTGGTAAAGTCTGAAAATATCCTACGTTTGCAGATGCAAAAACTTTAGTATCAGCCAGTACGACTAACAACACCAAAAACGTGGAAAAAATGAGTGTCTGTAAAAGTTTCAAATTTGTGTGTGAATGTTTATTTTGCAATAATCTTTACCACAAAACGTTCAAAATTAATGAAAAATATACCATTGAATAGAGCAAAAGAAATATTGATTGTCTTATTTTCGATTTTAACGACATTAACACTTGTAAATCAGTCATTTGCACAACAATACAAAATAAAAACAATTGTGCTTGATGCTGGCCATGGAGGGAAAGATGGAACAACCAGAGGCGCCTATTCTACAGAAAAAGATGTTGCACTTAGAACAGCATTACGTTTAGGCAAGCTAATTGAAGAAACTTTACCAGATGTAAAGGTAGTTTATACCAGAACAGAAGATGTCTTTGTACCGCTTTATGAGCGTATCGGTTTAGCTAATCAGGTTAAGGCAGATTTATTTATTTCGATACACTGCAATGATATGCCTGTAATTACACAACGCTATATTAGCGGTTATACCAAGAGTAAAAAAGGCAAGAAAATTCCAATTTATAAGACCAGACATGCCAAAAGCACTTCTACAAGAGGTACAGAAACCTTTGTATCTGGTACTGGCAGAATAGACGAACAAGACGAAGCTATCAAACGTGAGAATGCTTCTATCTTTTTAGAAGATAACTATAAGGAGAATTACGAAGGTTTTGATGCTACAGATCCGGAAAGTGCAATTATTCTATCTTTAATGAAAAACACCTTTAGAACACAAAGTTTAAAGTTCGCCAAATCGATACAAGATCAATATGTAAAGGTTGGAAGAGTAAATAGAGGCGTGCAGGAAAAGAGCTTAGCGGTATTAGCCAGAGCTGGGATGCCTGCAGTACTTACAGAAATTGGTTTCTTGTCAAATCCTGGCGAAGAAGACTACATGAACTCGGAAGCTGGTCAAATTGAGATTACAAATTGCTTACTAAAAGCTATTCAGGCATATAAATTGAGTGTAGAAATCTAATAATTTGTATTTTTGCAAAAAACACACAAAATGCGATTAAAAAATAGCTTACTATTCCTCACTTTTTTATTAACTTTTTTTTCGTTCTCTAGCGTTTTTGCACAAGGCTATAAAATTAAAACCATTGTAATTGATGCAGGGCATGGCGGCGTTAAACCAGGTGCAAAGGGTGCTTACTCTTGGGAAAAAGATGTAGCTTTAAAGGTAGCACTTAAATTAGGAAATAAGTTAGCAGAAGAATTGCCAAGCATTAAAATTATACAAACCCGTAAAACAGATGTAGATGTAGATTGGTATCGCAGAGCGGAAATTGCCAATGATGCCAAAGCCGACTTGTTTATTTCGATACACTGTAATTCTATGCCTCCAGGAAATGGACATGTACGTGGCACTGAAACTTTTGTTGGTGCGTATAGACGTATCAATGAGATGGATGCAGGTTTAAAGGAAAACGAGGAAATCATTAAAGATAAAAACTACAAAAAACAAGGCACTTATGATCCAACAGATCCAGAAGAAGTAATCTTGTTGTCGTTATATAAGTCGCTTTATCGTTCAAAAAGCTTAGCTTTGGCTAGCCATATTCAAAAAAATTATACAGAAGTAAACAAAAGGGTTAATAGAGGTGTTAAAGAGCAAGGTTTGTTAATATTACAGCGTGCAGCTATGCCTTCGGTACTTACAGAAATTGGTTTTATTTCTAACAGAGACGAAGAGAAATATATTAACTCAGACGAAGGACAGGAAGAAATTGTAATGGCGATAGTGAATGCCATAAAACAATATAAAAAAGAAGTTGAAAATTAAAGCTTGCTGACATTAGCAAAAAACGATTATAATACCCATCAATAAATCGCTACAACACAAATGAAAATAAAAAACGAAACTAAAGTAGGTGTACTAGCTGCCTTCTCTATTGCCCTACTCATTATCGGATATAACTTTTTAAAAGGGAACAGTATATTTTCTAACGAAACGATTTTGTTTGCTAGATATTCGCAGGTTGATGGATTGACAGTTTCAAAACCTGTTTTAATCAATGGTTATCAAATTGGTAGAGTTGCTGCATTGGAACTGCAACCAGATGCAACTATTAAAGCAACCTTGAAAATAAACGGCAAATACGAAATTCCGAAAAACACCATTGCTCGTTTAGAAGGAACCGATTTACTAGGCAGCAAAGCCATTGTTCTAACGTTAGGTAATGATAAAAATTTTGCAGAAGATGGTGATTATTTAGAAACCAACGTAGAAAAGGGCTTAATGGAAACTTTCCAACCAGTACAAAAGAAAGCAGAGCTGATCATTACAAAAATGGATTCCATCCTTTCTAGTGTTAATACCATTTTAAATCCTAATTTACAGAAAAACATAGATAAGAGCTTTACTAGCATTGCCGGTACGCTTGGTTCATTAGAATCTACATCTAAAAAAGTTGATGCTTTGGTAGGTGCTGAAAGCTCAAAACTATCTGCTATCTTATCGAACGTAGAAGCAATTACCGCGAATTTTAAAAGTAATGGAGCTAAGATTGATGCCGTGATGAATAACTTAAATACAGTTACTGATAAAGTTGCTGCGTTAAACTTTGAGCAGACGGTTAATAACGCTAATAAGGCAATGGCCGACTTACAAGCCATACTAAGTGATGTGAAGAACGGCAAAGGTACCTTGGGTGCCTTACTAAACGACAAACAGATGTATGACAACCTAAATAATGCTTCGAAGAATTTAGATGCATTAATGATTGATTTAAAGGCAAATCCTAAGCGTTATGTACACTTCTCGGTATTTGGAGGCGGAAATAAAAAGGATAAATAATAATAGCTGAATAATCTTTGGCTAAAAAAGCGAAGACTTAAATGTAAAGTCTTCGCTTTTTTTATTTAAATACTTGACATTAAGAAGCTGTCAAAATTTTAGTGATTTTTTTCATTTGTCAGTCTGAGCTTAGCCTGTGCCGATTTAATCCTATCGTGTGGGCACAAATATTAGCAAATGTCATTTTCCTCCCCCTGCCCCCTCGGAGAGGGGGATATGCAAAATGCTTAAGCGCTACGTGTCCCCCTTTGGAGGGGGATTCAAGGGGGAGGAACGAGATGTGTCCACACGATAGGATTTAATCGGTATCTAAGACTACTTGATGAAGAATGTTTCGACGAGCTCAACATGACACCTGTATTTTTTGCAAAGGAAATTTAAACAGCTTCTTAAAATAAACTACAAAAAAAAGCATCCACTAAATTAGCGGATGCTCATAACAATGTATGAAGGATAATATCTTAGCTTATCTTAACATTTACTGCATTTAGGCCTTTTTTGCCTTGCTCTACATCATAGCTTACCGAATCATTCTCACGAATTGCATCGATCAAACCTGATACATGGACAAAAATTTCACTATCGCCATTTGCTGGTACGATAAATCCAAAACCTTTTGTCTCATTGAAAAATTTTACTGTTCCTTGTTGCATTATATTCATTTTTAATATGACGCAAACCTAAACATAAATTATTGAAAATCAGTAAATTTTAAAAAATAAATAAAATTAAAGTTTAGTAAAGCTTAATGACAAAGCTAACTAAATGCAGTTTAAATGCTTTTAAAGATGTCTTATTGAATAATAAAGGTGTTCGCCTCAATTATTTATATCTCAAAAGTTCTACCTTCAGTTGCCAATTCGGTGCTTTCAAATCCGTTTCGGGCTTCTTCTAATAAACCTTCCAAAGTTTTATATCGCGAAGAAAAGTGACCAATAAGCAACTTCTTTGCCTTTACTTTTGTAGCGATTTCTGCTGCTTGTTGTGCAGTGGTATGATGGGTTTCGTTTGCCCTATCTAACATTTCATGCAAAAATGTGGCTTCGTGATATAAAGTATCAGCTGCTTCTATTTGTGCAAAGTAACGCTCATCGTACATGGTATCTGAGCAATAGCAATAAACTTTAGGTGTAGCAGAGTCTGTAGTATAATCTAAGTGTTTGATGTTTCTGCCATCAGGTAAAGCTATATCTACACCTCGTTTAAGCATAGGATAATACTCGATAGGAACCGCATCTTGCTCTAACTTCTCTACAATGAGCTTCCTTAAACGCTTTTTCTCTGTAAACTTAAAACCAGTACAAGGAATACGGTGATTTAGAATAATCGTTTCTACAATCACATCGTTATTCTTAAAAATCACCTCTGGTTTAGCAGGATTAAGTGGATAAAAATTAATTGGATAGCGCAAATGCGTATCAGAATGCAAGAATTGTAAATCGATAATATCTTTAAGTGCTGGTGGAGCAAAAAGATGTAGGGGTTTGGTACGTCCGTTTAAGTGTAAGCTCGATAGCAGACCTACCAAACCAAAAAAATGATCGCCATGCAAATGGCTAATAAATATAAAATCTATTTTAGAAGCCTTAAACCCATACCTTATCAATTGTTGTTGTGTTCCTTCGCCACAATCAATTAGATAATGGCGCTCATTGCAATTCAGCAATTGCGCCGTTGGATTTCTGTTATAAACTGGTGTAGCTGAAGCGCTACCTAGAATCGTTACTTCAAATTTCATTCAATAAAATTACCCTTTGTCCACTCCTCCGCGAAGCTCTTTTTCGATCTCTTCCATGAAAATCAGATCTGTTGCTTCGTCTAGTTTATTAACAAACGTAACAGATTGATGAAGGTTTGACATTTGGATAATTTGTGCAATGCTTTTATTTACACAGCAAACAATAAATATACCATCAGCAGCTTTACAAAGTCTATCGCCAGCAAGTAATGCGCTCAAATCTTGCGCATCATCGCACTCTTTCACAGCAGATAAATCTAAAACAATATTTCTATAGCCTTCTGTATTCAACAGAACAAACTCAGATTTTAAAGCGGGTGTATTATCGTTAGTGAATTTCGGCTCCTCTAATTTCAACACTACGTATTTCTCGTGCTTATCTACACTAAATTTCATAAGTTTTATTTTTGGGTTAACTGTTTTAATTGTTTAACTGGTTAACTGAATAATAGTTTAATTGGTTAATTGTTGCGAACTGCCAACTGAAAACTGTTTATGACAACAACTTTTCAACTGCAGTTTTTGTATTCTCTTCTATCCTATCTAAAATATTTTCCGAAGGATTTTTCACAAATTTCTCCCCGGTTATTTGCTCATAAAGCTCAATATAACGATCTGAAATCGATTCAACAATTTCTTCGGTCATTAATGGCACCACTTGCCCGTCTTTACCTTGGAAACCATTCTCGATTAACCACTTACGTACAAACTCTTTTGAAAGTTGTTTTTGAGGTTCGTTAGCAGCTTGTCTATCGGCATAACCTTCCGCATAAAAATAACGTGATGAGTCTGGTGTATGGATTTCGTCGATCAAATAAATATCATCGCCAACTTTACCGAACTCATACTTCGTATCTACTAAAATCAAACCTCGCTCTGCGGCCATTTCTACGCCTCTTTGGTACAATGCATGGGTATAAGCCTCCAATTTCTCGTAATCCGCCATTGATACAATGCCTTTGGCTAAGATATCTTCTTTTGAAATATCTTCATCGTGTCCCACAGCAGCCTTTGTAGTTGGGGTAATAATTGGCTGAGGTAGTTTATCGTTTTCTTTCAATCCATCAGGTAAAGCAACTCCGCATACTTCGCGTTTGCCTAAAGCATATTCGCGAGCTGCATGACCAGCTAGGTAACCTCTAATTACCATTTCTACTTTAAACGGCTCGCAAATACGCCCAATGGTTACCATTTCATCTGGCGTAGCCAAAACCCAATTAGGCACAATATCTTTTGTTGCCGATAAAAATTTTGCCGCAATTTGATTAAGCACTTGACCTTTATAAGGAATTGCTTCTGGTAAAACCACATCAAATGCCGAAATTCTATCGGTCACCACCATTGCCATCAACTGATTATCAATAGTATATACATCGCGTACTTTGCCTTTATAAAAACTACTCTGTTTTGGGAAAGTAAATTGGGTTTCTTTTACTGCTTTCATGAGGGTATAAAAATAGGAAAAAGATATGAGTATTGAGATGGAGAGTTGAGATTGAGGTTGAGGTTAGAGTCGTCTATTTTGAGTTTATATAGCTACGACCATAAAAAAAGTCCGAAGACAGCATATTCAAACTAACATTCGGACATTATCATCATTTTTTATTGGCCGTATTTGCTAGGTTAAGATTCAAATATTGCTTAATAATTGACTAAAGCTATTTAAAGCAATTCTTCCTATTGAAATTTTATTAACAATAATTTCAACCTCACCATCTAACTTAACAAGCTGAAGACGACCTTTAAACAACATCTGATCGTTACCAGCTAGAAATGCCTTAAGTTTACTTACTCGCTCTATCCTACAAGCAAGTTCATTATCCGCTTTTACAACCACCAGCCTAATCTTATTTTCCACAGGTTCAATTACCAAAGTTAAATTTTCATTTAAGCTGATACTTTTCATTATTGGATATCTCCGTAAGCTTTCAAGATTTGTTTCACTAATTTATGGCGTACCACGTCTTCTCCAGTTAGGTAAATGATATCGATACCTTTAATATCTCCTAGAATACGAAGCGCATTATGCAAACCAGATTGTGCCTTTTTAGGTAAGTCAATTTGGGTAATATCGCCAGTAACAATGAACTTTGCTGTTGGCCCCATACGAGTTAAAAACATCTTTAACTGTAGATCTGTAGAGTTTTGCGCCTCATCTAAAATAACAAAACAGTTATCTAAGGTACGCCCACGCATAAACGCCAATGGGGCAACTTCGATAGTCCTGTTCTCTAGGTACAGCTTTAACTTATCTGGTGGAATCATATCTTCTAGGGCATCGTACAGGGGACGTAAATATGGATCTACCTTTTCCTTTAAATCTCCTGGTAAGAAACCCAAACTCTCCCCCGCCTCTACCGCGGGACGAGTCAAAATAATACGTTTGATTTCTTTATTTTTCAGTGCTCTAACAGCTAACGCTACCGCGGTATAGGTTTTACCCGTTCCAGCAGGCCCAATAGCAAACAACACATCATTCTTATTAATGCTATCTACCATTTTGCGCTGGTTGGCGGTTCGTGCTTTAATCATTAAGCCGTGATTGCCATACACAATAACTTCGCCGCTACTAATTGGGGCAGTTGCAGTTGTTTCGGGAGATGTTTCGGCAGATTTTTTAGAGCCTAAAATAGAATCGACATCATTACTTGATAATGTTCTGAACTGATCTAGGTGAGCCACCAAAGCATTCATCTTCTGCTCAAACTTCTTCAGCTCTGCTTCGTCACCCAAAGCTTTTACTTCACTACCACGAGCTACGATTTTAAGCTTCGGAAATGCAGCTTTGATTAACTCGTAATGTTCATTGTTCGCACCCCAAAATTGTATTTGATCGGTGGTCTCTAGTATCAATTTTATTTCGTTCAAAATATTGTCTTTTTTAAGTTGCGCCCTATGTAATTCGATTTAAATTTGAATATTTGTAGGCAATTTACCTATACGCAAGAATAAGCATAAAAATTTAATTTTTAATGGCGATCATAACATTAACGACAGATTTGGGCTCGAAGGATTTCTATCAGGCTGCTTTAAAAGGCAGTATCCTGAGTATCCTACCAAATGTTAATATTGTAGACGTCACTCACGAAGTACCTGCCTTCAACATTTCGTACGCTGCTTTTGTTTTGAAGAATGCGTACACCTACTTTCCTAAAAACACCGTTCACTTAATTGGAATTGATTCTGTTTTTAACGAAAACACTAAATATGTAGCACTGCGCTATAAAGATCATTACTTTGTAGGCGCAGACAACGGAATTTTCTCACTACTTTTTGATGAACAGCCCGACGAGTTGGTAGAGCTAAATATCATGCAGGATTTGAAGTTTTTACACTTTCCCTTGGTTGATATTTTAGTAAAAGCCGCGGTACATTTGGCCAAAGGCGGTAAACTGAAAGAAATCGGTATCCATGCTGATAATATTGAGCAAAGAATGCTATTACACCCTGTTATAGAACGGGATATCATTAGAGGCAGTGTAATTTTTATCGATACCTTTAACAACGTAATTACCAATATTACCAAAGATCTGTTCACAAAAGTTCAGCGTAATCGCGATTTCACTTTGTATTTTAGAAAGAGTGAAACCATTACACAACTGAGCTGGCATTATAACGAGGTGCCCGAGGGTGAAAAGCTTTGTCTGTTTGGTATTAGCAACCATTTAGAGATTGCTATCAATAAAGGTAAAGCAAGCGGTTTGTTAGGCTTGCACCTCAATGATATTGTAAGGGTAGAGTTTCATCCGTAGCTACTCGCTAAGTAATACTACTTAAACTAAAAGCCCGGTAACAATACCATAAAATCCCCCTATTACATGAAATATTTTTGTACATCATAATCATATGTACAATAACTATTTCTTATGCTTCAAAAACTTGCTTTAAGGTATTTTAACAACTACCTTATCTCTACAACTTTCGTTTGTATTTTTATTATACTGTTAGCCACCCAAAGTAAAGCACAAAACTGGATACCTATTGGCTTACCGAACAGTACACGTACATCAGATTACATGATGCAAAACATATCTACGGCGATACATACCAATGGAGATATGTTTATGGCCTATCATGGCCAATACACCTCGGTATACGTTAGAAAGCTGAATAGAACTACAGGAATTTGGGAAGATATTCGGTCTTTTTCGCCAATGAGTGGCGGCGCAATAGCTACTGCCATTGCCATTACTAAAGACGGTTTACCAATAGTTGCCGTTAAGCAGTGGGGCACGCCTTGGAATATTTTGGTGTATAAAATTGGCCCTAACAACCAGTTAGAACAACTTGGGGGTTTTAACGGCACTTTATATTCGCAATATCAAGCGAATCGTATTTCATTGGCGTTAGATCAAAACGATGTCCCCTATATCATGTACCAATCTACAGAATCTGCCATTTTCATAAAGAAGCTTCAAAATAATGAATGGATAGATATTGGCAATCAGTCTATAGGTATTAGAAATAATACAGACTACATTAAATTATTGTTTGATCACAATAATGTTCCCACAATCTGTTATTCACACAACTTTACCACTAATACTAAAAACGTAGTGGTTAGCAGACTTAATGGAGCCACATGGCAAAATATTAGCAACCAACTTTTGGTTGGTTGGGGCACTAGAGATGTCCTTTTTGATATTGATAGACAAAACGTACCTTATGTATGCGTAGTGCATCAAGATGGAATAACGCTTAAACGCTTAGGAACAGACCAAAATTGGACTGATGCTAGCGCTTTGTTTTCTGGCATTTCCGATGAAACATTCATGCATATCGACAAGGATAACAACATATACATTTCTGGCATAAGAAACTCAAATATACGTAGATTATCTGTCGCAAAATTCAATAGACAAGCGGGATATTTTGAATTTGTTGGCACCCCTCATTTTACTGGCATAACTTACGAAAACACCTTGCTTAGCGACAGAGAAGGAAAAATCAGCTTGATCTGTACCGATAGGAATGTGCGCCCGTATATGTCAACTCGAACTTTTAACCCTAGCAACAACACTTGGGAGATTATTGATAATCCTGGAATTGATGCCACACGAACAGAACGTATTGTTAATGTAATGGATAGAAATATGATTCCTCACGTAGCATATTCTGAGAAAACTGGCAGAAAAGCTGCAGTTAGAAAACTCAATGGAACTGTTTGGTCAAACCTTGGACCCGAAGGTTTTTCTACGGGCACGGTCGAGGGCATTTCGATGACATTTGACAGCCAGGGCGTACCATTTGTATGCTTTTCCGATGGCGACCACGAAAGAAAAGCTACAGTGATGAGATATAACCAGGGGGCTAACAGCTGGCAAGTATATGGTGCGGCAGGTTTTTCTGAAGGAGGCGTTAAAGACCCGTTCCTGAATATAAACCGTAACGATGAAATGTTTATCACATTTATTGATGAAGCAAGAGGAAATAGAATTTCTACAATGAAGTACAACCCAAGCAATCAAGTATGGAACTATTTGGGAGGGCAAGGTTTCTCCTCTCCTGCAAAAAGTATTGCTACCACATTCGACAATCAAGGGAACCCAGTAATTGCCTACGTTAACCACAATGATGAACTTACTTCTGTAAGATGGAACGACAACACATGGACCAACATTGGTACAGGAAATGCTACTACGTCTCGAGTCGCCTTTCCATCAATAGCGATAGATCCTAACAACAATGTAATTGTAGGCTATAAAGACTTGGAAACGAACAAAGCATCAGTTTCAAAAAACATTATTAGCGACGACAATTTTTCGTTCAACAAATCTGGACCAGAATGGGTTTCGATAGGTGAAATTGAAGAGAACGAACACAATCCAGAAGCGCTATCAATTGCGGTAGAAGGTAATGGCACACCTTACATTGCTTATATTGAAAAAGCACAGAACAGCAGAGCAGTCATCAAGCGATTCCATAACAACAGCTGGAAATTAGTTGGGGAACAGGGACATCTTTCGTCTGGGGGTTTAAATCAAATCTCGCTGGTAATTTCGGAAACAGGACAACTTTACGCCGCCTATAATGCCAATGGCATTTTTATGCAAAGCTTTGACACTGGTGTGCTCCCAATCAGGCTCAGCAGCTTTACCGCCAAAAAGGCTTTAAATACAATAACATTAAACTGGCAAACACAAATGGAGCGAGACAATAAAGGCTTTGAGATTGAAAGAAAACATGGCGAACAACAGTTTAAGACTATTGGATTTGTAAGTGGAAATAATATTCCCAGCAATTATTCTTTCATAGACAAACAGCCTAAAGCTAGTGTAAACTACTATAGATTGAAACAGCTTGATTTTAACGGAAACCACAGCTATAGCGATGTGGTAAGCGTTAACTTATCAATTGATGAGAACATGATTTCGGTTTATCCTAACCCAGCGAGCAACTACATCAATATTACAAACATCGACCAGCAACAAACCGCCATCATCTATAACGCATCGGGACAAAAAGTGAAAGAGATTAAAATATCTGGAAATCTGATAAATATACAAGAACTGAAAAATGGTGTGTATTTTATTGTTATTGCAGGCAAAAAAATAAAGTTTATTAAAGCATAAAATGCTAAAAATCTCCCTTACAGCATGATACAATTTTTAAAAAAAACTTGGATATTCGCTTTTATACTTGTTTCAACATTAATTGTTAATGCGCAAGTAGTTCCTACTAGCAACATTGTTTACGTTAAGGAAAATGGCATTGGAAATGGTAGCTCATGGGCCACGCCAAGCAGTCTTGCTGTGGCCTTACAGTGGGCCCAAGCGAACAAAGATAATAACCTATGGAATAGTAGCGATCCATTAAAAATCTACGTAGCTAAAGGTCTTCATAAACCAAGCATTCATCCTAGTACAAACACGCATACAAATGGCAGAGACGCCACCTTTTTGATGGTTAAAAATGTGGAATTGTATGGTGGTTTTCCAGATGGAGGTACACCAACAATGGCTGATCGAAATTGGACAGAAAATGGTACACTTCTAGATGGCGAAACACAAAGTGGATTCCCTGCTTATCACGTAGTACTTGCTGTTGGCAGCCTAGAAAATGTAGTTTTAGACGGTTTTGCAATAAGTGGTGGCCATGCAGATACAAATATTGATATTGTTGTAAATGGGGAGCTAGTTAATCATTCAGATGGCGGTGGGATGCTTAATATTTCATCTTCACCTAAATTAACTAATGTGTTTATTAGGTGGAACTCAGGGCAAATAGGTGGTGGGATTTGCAATCGCCAATCATCACCCTCGCTAAATAATGTTATTCTAGCTGAAAATCATGCATCAATGGGTGGCGGAATAGCCAATTGGTACTCGTCTCCAAGCATGACAAATGTAAATATAGCTGGTAATCAAGTAGGTTTCTATGGTGCAGGAATGTGGAATTTAAATTCCTCACCCACACTAAATAACATATCAGTAACCGGAAACCTAAGTGACTTGTCTGGTGGTGGATTATTTAACACCGCTCATTCTTCACCGATTTTAACTAATGTAACTATCAGCGGAAATCGATCTAATACTGGTGGTAGCGCAATAGAAACTCAAGATATGTCGATGCCCAAACTACAAAACTGTATTGTTTGGGGGAATAGTGGAACTACCATATTTGGACTGATTGATGCTGCTAGTAGTCACAATTTAATTGAAGGCACTACCACAACCAACATACCTAGCGGACTAAAGGCTACAGATATCTTTATCGTTCCACAGCCTTCTATCGATGCTCCTACAATTGCAGGGCTTTATGGCTTAAGAAATGGTAGCATAGCTATTAATAAAGGCAGCAACCACCTATATAGTGGTCTAGATAATCAAACAAAAGATTTAGAAGGGAACAGCAGGGTTTATAAATTTGATAATGGAGGCATAATTGACTTAGGAGCTTATGAATTTCAGGGAGCCCCCCCTATACTCCCGATTAGACTTAGCAGTTTTACAGCCAAGAAGACCTCTAATACCGTAACATTAAACTGGCAAACACAAACCGAACGATACAACAAAGGCTTTGAGATTGAAAGAAAATATGGAGAACAAGAGTTTGGGAAAATTGGCTTTGTGCCTGGAAATAATATTCCCGACAATTACTCTTTCATAGACAAGCAACCTAAAGCAGGCGTAAACTATTACAGGTTGAAACAAGTTGATTTTAACGGAGACCATAGCTATAGTGATGTATCAAATGTTTCTTTTGACCTAGAACAAACCAAAATCTCTTTTTTCCCTAACCCTACCCGTAAATCTATCAATCTGGTAAGTCCTTCGCAAGAAAAAACAGTGAACATTTATAATACCAATGGCGAAAAAGTGAAAGTGGCAAACATTGTTGAGCAACAAATAGATGTAGAAGACCTAAAACCTGGCGTATATTTCATGGTACTATCCAATACAAAAATAAAGTTCATTAAACTTTAAAATAGTGATATGAATAATATTAAAAAATTACTAGTGGTATTTCTTGGGGCTTTAACTTATAAAGCAAAAGCTCAAATTATCCCCAACAACAACATCATTTATGTACGTGAAAACGCAACAGGTAGCGGTGCTTCTTGGAGTGTTGCCGCTAATTTAGCGACTGTTCTACAGTGGGCACAGGCTAATAAAGATTCAAATCTTTGGAATACAGATAATCCTTTAAAAGTCTATATTGCCGAAGGCAGCTACAAACCAACAATACACCCGAGTACAAACACCATAACCCGAGATGAAAATGCAACATTCTTAATGGTGAATAATGTACAACTATACGGCGGTTTCCCAAACACAGGAAACCCTGACATGTCTGATCGCAATCATCTTGTTAATAGCACTGTGCTAAATGGCGAAACATTAGGCGGAACTCCAGCATACCATGTCGTTCTATCAGTGGGTAATGTTGAAAATGCTCTTCTAGATGGTCTTTCTATTATAGGTGGCAACGCATGTGGCGATACAAGGTCTATTGTTAACGGACTAACAATTGAACATCAATACGGAGGAGGAATGCTAAATATGTTCTCTTCGCCACATTTAAATAATATCTCCATCAAATGGAATATGGCAGTCCTTGCTGGTGGAGGCATGTATAACGATAACGCATACCCCACTTTGATGAGGGTAGCTATTTCAGAGAATTCAAGTGATGTTGGCGGAGGCTTAGCAAATGTAAGTTCATCACCCTTAATAGCCAATTCAGTTATTTGTGGCAATTCGTCAAACTTTGAAGGAGGTGGAATATTCAATTGGAATGGCTCTCCCAATTTACACAGTGTTTCCATCATCGGAAATAAAGGAGGTTTTCATGGAGGCGGAATACGTAATTGGCATTTTTCCTATCCTCAACTTACCAACGTAACTATTAGCGGAAACTGGGCTCAAAATGGTGGAGGAATATCAAATCTCAGTACAGAGCCTATCGTATTAATAAACAATAGCATTGTATGGGGTAATAACACTTCACAATCGATATTAGGAAGCATAGATTTCGACAGTAGTAACAATTTAATAGAGGGAAGTACTATTGGAAATATCAATAATATTCCTTTAGATTTAACTGCCGCTGCTATCTTTACAGCTCCCGAATCTTTCCAAACTGCGCCTACAATTGCTGGCAACTACGCTTTGAAACCAAACAGCATAGCCATTAATACAGGAAGCAATGATTTATATAATGGCCTTAGTAACCAAACAAAAGATATAGCAGGGAATGCTAGGGTATACAAACTTGATAATGGAGGTATAATTGATCTAGGAGCTTATGAATTTCAGGGAGATCCTCCCATACTTCCTGTTTCCCTTCTTAGTTTCACGGTAAAAGCGCAACAAAACACAGCAAAAATAGCTTGGCAAACTAGTTCAGAAAGAGACAATAAAATGTTCGTCATCTATCGTAGCAAAGACGAATCGAACTTTACCGCATTAGCAACAATAACCGGCGCTGGCAATTCATCAACGGCAAGTACCTACGAATACCACGATACCCGCCCTTTTAATGGCAATAACTATTATAAACTGGTGCAAGTAGATAATAATGGTTATCAAAATGAACTTGGTGTAAGAATGCTTAACTTTAGCTTAAATACACCAAAGTTTCAAATCTTTCCAAATCCTACCCAAAACTTTGTAAACCTAATATTTGATGCTGGAAAATACAGCATTTTAACTTTGGTAGATATGAACGGCAAAATACTACAGAAGGTTAAAATAAAACCTCACGAATCTGAGCTTAGTCTGTCATTAAGTAATTATGCCAATGGTGTTTATCTTTTAAAATTAGTTGGCAGCGAAACCATTATCCAAAAACTTGTAAAGAAATGAGAAGGCTTGCGTATTAAAACTAAAACACTAGCAAATAAGGCATAAATTTTGATTGCGAATTTGGTATGAAGACAACATATCTTATTTTCCTGTTTTTGCTAGCTTCTTGCCTTAACTTATTAGCACAAGACACCACAGCCTACCAGCTACAACGCAATAAAATTAACGCCATGTTGGCTGAAAGAAGTGCCCGTTTTGGACAATATGATGAAAGCTTGAATGCCAGAACAGGAATTTTTGGCTTTCAAACTAAAAGGGATATTAAAAATTCAAATGAGATCTTAAGACAGATCGCTATTAATGACAACAACATTTTCACCGAATTAAAAGTGCTATTAGACTACAAAGACTTACAATTTCAGGAAGTAAAAACAAATATTGACCATAGTCAAGTAAGAATTGACAGTTATAAAAAGACCATCAGAGATTTGCAGGTAAAGAATGAAGAATTGTTGACTTACAATCAGAAAATTGGTAAAAATGCAGATTATTTACAACTTTTTTTGGCGCTTTTTGTTGTTTCAACAGCGGTTTGTATTTTCATTATCTATAGAAAAAACAAAGCAATGAAAGCTAAAGAGCCGAGTAGTGAAATTAAAGTTTTATAATATGAAGAGAGCGTTTTTGAGAGCATTTTTTAAGGCATTAGTCAAACTCAACAATTTAGTAATGCCATCGTTATATAAAGAAGATCCAATGAAGTTGAGCACTTTTCAAAAAGCTGTGCTAGGGTTTAGATACTGGGCTTTGACAAATTCGATGAAATAAGCAGAAAGCTAAAAGACCAAAGCAGAAAGAGCCAAACAGCAGGCTATCTAAATGCGCTTTAGTCTTTTAGCTTTAAGCTTTATGCTTTCCTAAAATGATCGATAATCAAATTAGCTAATTCTGTACCTATACGTTCTTGTGCCTCGTTAGTTGAAGCACCAATATGTGGTGTTAACGAAATTTTAGGATGTGCTAAAAGCGCAGCAGCCGGAGTTGGTTCGTTATCGAAAACATCTAAACCTGCGAAGGAAACCTTACCCGAGTTTAATGCTTCTATTAAAGCTGGCTCATCAATAGTACCACCACGTGAACAGTTTACCACACCTACCCCATTTTTCATTGCAGCAAACTCTGCAGCACCTAAAATTGGTTTATCGGCAAATGGCGTATGTAAAGAGATGAAATCACTGTTTGCTATTACTTCTTCTAAAGACACTGTAGTTACCGGAATTTCGACCTTAATACCTAAAGTTAGGTTCAAAGTAATGTTACCGCTAAACGGGAATAAATCGTAAGCTAGTACGTTCATTCCTAAACCTAAAGCTACCGCAGCAGTTTCTCTACCAATTCTACCAAAACCAATAATACCGATAGTTTTACCTCTTAACTCAATACCTTTTGCATAAGCTTTTTTAAGATCGTTGAATTTAGCACCACCTTCTACAGGCATTTTACGGTTAGCATCTTGCAAGAAACGCACACCAGTAAATAAATGAGAAAATACCAATTCTGCAACCGACAAAGATGAAGCTGCAGGTGTATTTACAACTGTAACTCCCTTCGAACGAGCATATTCTACATCGATATTATCCATACCAACACCACCTCTACCAATTAATTTTAGGTTCGGACAAGCATCAATAACGTCTTTTCTAACCTTGGTTGCACTTCTAACGGTTAAACCATCGTAGTTTTGCAACGCGGCAATTAATTGGTCTTGCGGAACAGTTTGTGTATCAACTGTAAAACCAGCATCTTCTAATAATTTTTTTCCTATTGGATCTATGCCATCATTGGCAAGTATTCTAGCCATTTTTTATTTTTTGTGTTGTTCTTCGAAACTTTGCATTAAATCTATTAGCGCATGTACGCTTGTAATTGGCAGTGCATTATACATCGATGCCCTGAAACCACCTACGCTTCTGTGTCCTTTTAGACCTTCAAAACCATTTTCATCAGCATATTTGGCAAAAGGTTTCTCCAATTCTGGATCTTCCATCACGAAACAAATGTTCATACGAGAACGATCTTCAACAGCACAAGTTCCTTTGAAAAGTGAGTTTCTATCTATCTCCGTGTACAATGCTTTTGCTTTCGCGATATTTTCTTTCTCCATTTCGGCAACGCCACCTTTAGATTTTAACCATCTTAAGTTTAACATTGCTGTATAAATTGAGAAAACCGGAGGTGTATTGTACATAGAACCACCATCAATATGCGATTTGTAGTCTAACATCGAAGGAATTGATCTTCCAGTTTTACCCAAAATTTCATCCTTAATAATTACTAAAGTTAAACCAGCGGGGCCGATATTTTTTTGTGCACCAGCGTAAATGATATCATATTTAGCAACATCAATTTCACGGCTCATAATATCTGAAGACATATCGCAAACCACGGGAACTTTAGTTACCGGCAATTCAAATAACTCTGTACCGTAAATAGTATTGTTAGAAGTGTAGTGGAAATAAGCACTATCTTCTGGAATTACATAATCTTTAGGAATGAACGTGTAGTTGGCATCTTTAGAAGAAGCTACCACGTTAGCCTTGCCAAAGTGTTTCACTTCTTTGATGGCTTTGCTTGCCCAAACGCCCGAATCTAAGTAAGCAGCGGTTCCGCCTTCTGGCAGTAAGTTCTGCGGCACCATAGAAAATTGCAGGCTCGCTCCTCCTTGTAATAACAGCACTGAATATCCGGAAGGCACATTCAAAAGTTCTTTTACCAATTTTACTGTCTCCGCTACCACACCGTCAAATTCAGGTGAGCGATGCGAGATTTCTAAAATTGATAATCCGTCTTTAAAATCTAGTACTGCAGCAGAAGCTTGCTTAAAAACTTCTTGCGGTAAAATACATGGACCAGCTCCAAAATTATGTCTCATTTTTATTGTTTTTGATTGGCGTAAAATTAACACTTTGACATTAAATATTCGGCTTTTTTATCAACTAAATAACTAACATGACAAACGTTTGAGAAAAACGAAAAACACAGTTTTACTATATTAACCAATTATGATAGTATATTAACTTGTAGCAGACTAGTAAAACAGTGAAATTCAGTGTCTTTTTTTTTTGAAAATCAATTTCGGTAATTCTTCGGTTTCACTAGTCCCGTTTTACGCTTACTTCTCCCGATGAGATCGGGATCGTGTGGACACAAATATTAGCAAATGTCATTTTCCTCCCCCTGCCCCCTCGAAGAGGGGGATATGCAAAATGCTTAAGCGCTGCGTATCCCCCTTTGGAGGGGGATTCAAGGGGGGAGGAACGAGATGTGTCCACACGATAGGATGAGATCGTGCTCGCTTCAACCGGGTTTAGTTAACTCGCAACATTGCAAAACACTTAATGTTACAGACTAGAACATATAACGATTCGCAATTCCTACTGCTTTGCAAGCACTTAAATGTTCATAAAATGTAGAAATATTACAATTATAAAACCGTTGAAATGGTCTATTCTTAGAATATGTCACTTTAGCCTACGATTTAAATCGTAGGCGATCTGCCTCTAGTCAGTGTTATCACTAACTGGGTCTACGAAATTCAAATTCATTGCCGTCTTGCTTTAGCCCAATCTTAAAAAGGTCGCTCCTACGGAGCTTTTACCTGCATGCTTTGGCTTATGCTACCAATAGGTCGCTTCTAAGAGGCTTTGGCTTGTTATATCGCATCCGCATATTGTTCTCGTTAGTCGGAAATAATAAATCCCGTGTGTTAAACTTTGTCAATCTTATTGATATTATGCCTATTAAGATTGACAAAGTTAACAGCTATAAAGCCTCTTATTAAGATGAGCTTAGGGAAGCAGCAGGTTATAAATGGCAATAGCTTTTGCCAATTAAACCCGATAGCAGCGAGCATCCCGATTTTATCGGGATAAAGCGAATAGCGGGACTGCCATTAAAAATGTGACCAACAGTGCTTTTCAGAAAAGAATGAAACTTAAAATTAACGTGAGTTTTGGTTTTCTTTTACTTGTTTATCAGACAATTTAAATAAGCATTAAAAATATGGCTTTAAAAAAGAACCTAAAAGCTGATGCTGAAATAAATTCAGCATGACGAACCGTCCGAACAGTCGCTCTGACCATGCAATAGCTGCGAAGCAAATTTATTTCAGGATCATTTATCTAGGATTAAGCCCCATCATTCGCGTTAAACCTAATAATACCTATTTATTCTTCAGCTTAAAAATAAGCTTAAAATTCAACTGTCTTCCAGTTAAATAGTTTGGAATACCGTAGTTAACATTATTCACATCTTTAAGCCAAAGATAAGACACTGTGTTATTGATATTCAGCAAGTTGAAAACCTCTGCATAAGCTATTACAGAACTGAAATACCTACTTAAAAACTGAGGTTTCTTTAACGCTTCGGCATCTAGAAAATCATTAGAAAAGCCTATATCTACCCTTCTGTAAGCGGGAATACTGAAATTATCTGTATAAGTTTCTATTTGTGGCGAACCTATTGGCAACCTAGAGCCATAAAGTAAGTTTACGTGTACTTTATAGGTTGGGCTTTTAAATAGCCTGTCTTGAAAAAACATCGAAAAGTTAACCCGTTGGTCGGTTGGCCTTCTCAAATATCCAGGATAAATGGTTTCATTGCTTCCTTCGGCATTTCTTGTTAGGTAACTATCTCCAATAACATCTTGGTTGGCACTTAAAAATGAAACCCTAAAAAACGACATCAAATCTTTGATTAATTCTCCACCTAGAGAGAAATCTGCTCCGTAAGTATGCCCTTTAGCAACATCTGTAGCTAGATATTTAATCCTCACGTTATCTATAACATAAGGGATCATCCTATCGGCATATTTGTAGTACAATTCTGAGGTAAACTTCAAACGAGTTCCCAATCCATTAAAGGCAAAATCGTAGCCGGTAGAAACATTATACGATCGTTGAGATTTCTGATCTAAGAACAGTGAACCATCCAAATCTCTAATACTTCTGTAACTTGGCGCCTGACGATAAATACCCGCCGTAAATCGCCAAAGTTTATACTCTTCTGGTCTGTAAAGCATTAAAAACCTCGGACTAACCAATACCTCACCACTTAAATCGTTGTAATTTACTCGAACGCCTAACTGTACATCTGTTTTACTAGATACGGCGTAACTGTCTTGTAAATAAGCAGAAATAGAATTGATTTTGAGGTTGTTATTAGAGAAGATGGCATCTTCAAAAGTGAAAGAGTTGGTATTTGCAGGTAAAATGTAACCAGCAGAATCGATGTAACTATATTCGTTTATTCTGTCTGCATATTTTGCTTGTTCAAACCTGCCACCGTAGGTAAAATCGTGTTTTCCTACACGGTGTTCGATCTTTAATTCTGTACTTGCAATGGTAGATTTTAAGCTGTTGCGGGCGTAGCTGTAATAACTCCCCAAACCTCTATTTTTACGGATTGGACCAAAACCCCCATCACCGTAATTATTATCTACTTCCTCGAAAACGTAGTTACCATCAATATCAAAACGTTCACGTTCATCAATCTCGAAGTAACTGTTGATCCACTTTACTGAAACATCTTTATTAGGCTGAAACAAACCAGTAACTGCACCGCCATAAGTATAGTAATTATCAATCTCCTGCCCTTCGTAATCTACCTTTAAGCGTATTGGATTATTGATGGTACCGAACTGCGTTTCCCTACTTTCTGGCACCAGCCTAAAGCTTCCAGAGTTGAAATTAAGCAAAGTATTGATACTAAATTTGGAACTAAAATTATGTTGGTACAAAGCCTGAAAGTCGTTAAAACTTGGTCTGTAACTTCCCCTTGTATCTTGTGTACCTAATATATTTCGGTTATCCTTTCTTCTAAAGCCCAGCAGTAAATGACTGTTTTTAAATGCTGTTTTTGCAGTGGCAGATATCCCCATTAAACCAGCAGTTAAAATATATTGATTGCTATCTGGCTTGTTGTACCTTACATCGAGAACTGACGACAGTTTATCATTGTATCTAGCATTAAAGCCGCCAGCAGAAAAGCGAGCACTGCTTACAAAATCTGGATTGATGAAACTTAGACCTTCTTGTTGTCCATTTCTTATGAGGATGGGTCTGTTAATCTCAATATCGTTAACGTAGATCAGGTTTTCATCGAAATTACCGCCACGAACGTTATATTGCGAACTTAATTCGTTGTTAGTTGAAACTCCTGGCAAGGTTTTTAAAATGGCCTCGAAGTTCATTGAAACCGTTGGCAAACTAGCAATATCAACTACGTTAATACTTTGGGCATTGTTCAGTTGGTTCTGCTTATTAGTAACCTTAACGGCTTTTAACTCCTTAACATCAGGTTTTAGCATGATGTCTTTAATAATTTCTGCTCCTTTACTTTCACTAAACTTAATGGTTTCTATTTTGTAGCCAACCAACTTGTACCGTAGGCTAAAGTTAGATAAGCGAGATTGAATGGTATATTTTCCATTTTCATCGGTAATACTTGTACCTGCCAATCCTACTAAAGTAACTGTTACTTTGGGTAGCGGCTGATTTTTTTCATCGTAAACCACACCACTCACTTTTATTTGAGCAGCAGCAGTAAGTGAAAAAGCAACAAAGAGGAATAGAAAAAGCGTCTTCGTCATTTATTAGGTTAGATGTGTTGAACAGAGGTTTGAACTTGCTTTAAATCGGCAATCATTTGTGTTGGACTTGGTGCTGCAAAAACGGCATTACCTGCCACGAAAACATTTGCACCAGCTTCAATTAACGAAGCAATGTTATGAATACCTACTCCGCCATCAACTTCTATCAGTAAATTTGGATTAGCTTGTAAAGCCATTTGCTTTAACTCGCTTACTTTATTTAAGGTTTGGAGGATAAATTGTTGCCCGCCAAAACCTGGATTTACCGACATCACCAAAGCTAAATCAATATCGTGCAGCACATCTTTTAAAAGAGAAACCGGTGTATGTGGATTTAAAGCCACACCAGCCTTACAACCTACAGATTTAATTAATTGAATGGTACGATGCAGGTGTGTACAAGCTTCGTAATGAACGGTAATGATATCAGCTCCAGCTTTTGCAAAATCTGCAACGTACCTATCTGGGTCAACAATCATCAAATGCACATCAAACGGTTTTTTTGCATATTTTTTTGCTGCAGTGATTACCGGGAAGCCAAAAGATATGTTTGGTACAAAAACACCATCCATTACATCAACATG
The DNA here is from genome assembly GCF_031119335.1 of Pedobacter sp. Lineage (GTDB taxonomy): Bacteria > Bacteroidota > Bacteroidia > Sphingobacteriales > Sphingobacteriaceae > Pedobacter. The sequence goes on along the minus strand of NZ_JAVHXT010000001.1, from coordinate 416,261 downwards.
AAACCAATCGGCTTGGCTTTGGTTAATCATTTCTATATCACGTTGTAGGTTGGCAAAATCTGCCGATAATATGGATGGGGCAATTAGGTGTTTCATTTATATGGTTTTATCGTCTTTTCGTTTGCTGTCATTACGAGGTACGAAGCAATTCATTTTAAGATTGCTTCGTACCTCGCAATGACGAATATATTGACATTATTGCAAGCACAAAACAACCACTGCAAGGTACAAAAAGAACTCGGAAATTTAATAGTTCTAGAGATCCTTTTGGCAGCCATTTACATCATGCATAATAGCGCCAATGGTGCGACCCCAACATCTATAAGGCCATGTTAGCACCAGAACTAATTACCGGAAGGCAAATAGTTGCAATAGTTCCCCTACCATCCTTACCGGCTGAGATGTTAAAACTTGCACTTTCTTGTTTATCTTGAATGTTAAGCATTTCTATCCTTTCTTTGATAGACGATAAACCTATAGATGTTTCCTTAATGCTACTTTTTGTTGCTGATTTTTTCTTGTTGTTCACTCCAACCCCATTATCCTCCACTGCTATACAAATTCTACCATCATGTAAACTCATCCTAACATCTAAATGATTGTCAGCATTTTGCGATTCGATCAGCCCGTGTAAAATTGCATTTTCTATCAATGGCTGTATCAACATCGGTGGGATCAGGCACTCCTTCAAATTTATTCTATCATCTACCTTAAAAGTATAGGTAAATGAGTTACTATACCTATCTACCTCAAGTTCAGTGTACAATATCAAAGCCTTCCACTCCTTTTCTGCGGTCACTAAACTTTTTGATGAGTTCTCTAAAACCAATCTACTTAGCGAAGCAAACTTCTGTATCAGCCTAGAAGCTGCATTTTTATCATTATCCATAATATACGATTCGATGGAATTAAGCACATTGAAGATAAAATGAGGGTTCATTTGCGAACGAATAGCTTTCAGCTCGCTTTGCGAAAGCCTTTGCCTAAACAAAAACTGGTCTTGAATAAAGGCGATTCTCCGCTTTAGCAAAACCACCACAATTAAAATAACCAAGCTAATACATAGTATAATAAACCAGTTTTTTTCGTACCAAAAAGGTAATACGGTTATTAGCAGCTGTTCTTCTAAACTATATACCTCATCGTTGTTACAGCCTTTTACGTGAAGGGTATATTCGCCATGTGGCATACTTCCCAAAGCAATATCACCATTTTTTACCTGTTGCCAATCAGCCTCTTTACCAACTTTATAAAAGAATTTATTCTCTTGCGTTGCGGTGTAACTTGTAATTGCAAAGTGAATATTTACAATTTTTGTTCCTGCCTTTAATGTAATTATTTTTTGCTGATCCTTGGTTTCAATCTGTTTATCTTGTCCATCAGCACTAATATCCATAAAAATAACCTTTGGAACTGCTGTATTAGATTTCACATAATATGGATTAAACCTGGTTACGTAACCGCTGTAGCTTAAAAGATAATTTCCAGCCCGGTCTGGCTCAAAAAAACCATGCCCTTCGTACTGAAAAGGCAAACCATTGTTAAAATTGAAATAGGTAAATGTCTTCTTTCTATCGTACTTAATAATTCCCTGTTGCGATGGCAACCACAAATACCCGAGCGTATCCACCATTATGCGTTTCAGATTATTTTCGGGCAGTCCCATTTTATGGTCAATTAGCAAGCCCGTTTTATTTTTCTTATCAATTTTCAACAAACCAACTTCCGAAACAGCCCAAATTGTCTTTTCCTTGTCTTGCGCAATATCAGTTACCCAAGTCACTTCACGTATCTTGCCATCCTTATCTTTTACTATAATTTTGGTAAAAGCATCCCTAGGTTTATCGTAAAGACTTATGCCTTTTGTGCCACCAATCCAAAAATCTCCCTGCTTATCTATCAAACACGAATAAATAGAACCTTCAATACTTTTGCCATTTGGCGGATAATGTTTAATGAATTTTTCTGCCTTTGGATCGAAAACATAAATACCATTTTGTCTTGCTCTAATCCAAAATTTACCGTCTTCTCTTTTATATAATTTCGATACAAACAGGTTTTCTTTAATATTCAAATCTAATGGCGGAAGGAAAATTTTGTAACTGTTCCCTGTCTTCCTCACTAGTCCCGAATCGGTACTGAACCACAAGTTCTTTTCACTATCTTGATAAATGCTGCTTATAGATTTACTAAGGAAACTTTTAGAATTTTCGGGCACTTGCGGAATGTGTGACAGCAGCCGCCAGCTTTTATCAAACGCGTAAATCCCTTTAGCGTAGTAACAGGTGATATAAAACCGATCTTCTGTTTCTAGCATGTTATTAGGTATGCCTAAAAGCTTAGGATTGGTTAGTTTAGCCTGCTGGTAAACCGGAATATTTTCAAAATTTTGATAGTTAGGATCAACGATGCTAATGCCGTTATCGGTAGATAGCCACAGCCTATTCTGGCTGTCTTTGGCAATATGGAATATAGTGAAGGCATTTAATGAAGACGGATTTAATTCATCAGACACGTATGCCTTAATTTGGTTATTCTTTAAATTTTTAAGTACTAAACCACCATTTACAGCAACGCACAGCCAATTTTGTTTTAAATTATCGGTCCACTCGGAAATGCTATTTATCCTGGTTATTGGCCCTTTAAATGGAATATCAATTGATTTTACAACGCCATCTTTCTCAAAATACTTTAGTCCATTTGTTGCCTCCCCTAAATAAACACTACCATTTGAAGTTTGATGAAGTGCAAGAATATGATCTTCTTCCTTTTGATGGTTTACAGTTCTGTTCTTCTGATCTATCAAATACAAACCATCATGACCAAGTGCCCACAACCTATACTCCCTATCTTCGGCGATGTGATGAAAACCAACACTATGTTTAACACCCTTTTTAAAAGTTACATAGTTAGTGAAACGATTGCTTTTATAGTTAAACAATTGAATTCCTACAGTTGTAGCCAGCCATAAATTACCTTTGCTATCTACAAAAGGCACACAGTTTTCATCAGCAGCTAAACTATTTTTATCTTTTGGATCGTTAAAAAAATTAGTGGCTTTCCCCGTAATTGGATTAAAACGAGAAAGCCCTTTAGCAGTACCCAACCAAAGGTGATGATCTCTATCCTGTACAATTTTATTTAGTGCATCGTTACAAATAGTTGTAGTATCATTATTATTATGCTTGTATTCTTTTACACCAGTACCATCGTAGCGGTTTAAACCTTTACTAGTAGCTACCCAAATAATTCCGTTTCTATCTTCATAGGTGCATTTTACTGCATTGGTACTTAACCCATCTTTTACGGTTATTTGGTTGAATTTTAGGTTTGGAAATGACTGTGCAATAGCCGTAAAGCTGCCCAAAAGCAGTAATAGCAAAGTGCTTATTAAGTTTCTATAGCTGCAGGCAATCTTTTTTTTCATTTGCGTACATCTCTATGGTTTAGGCTACTGTATTTTCAAAATGCGGAAGAAAAATTTCGGCGACAGTTCCGCTACCTTCCGCTTTTGAACTTATTTCAAAGCTTGCGAAAAATTCGCGTCTTTGCGCATTTATTATCGCAATTCTTTCTTTAATTGATGATAAACCTATAGATTTTTCCTTCACACCTACTTTCGAATCGTCTTTTGTAACATTAGAAATTCCATTTCCATTGTCCTCAACAATAATGCGAATACCTCCTTCATGCTTCTTAAGCTGAACTTCAATGTGTGCATCTGGCTTAGGATTTACGATAAGACCATGCAAAATTGCATTTTCGATTAAGGGCTGAATTAGCATTGGTGGCAAAAGCAATGTACGTAGCTGCAAGCTCTCATCGGCCTCAAAATTAAAGCTGAACGTATTGTTATAACGCATTGCTTCTAGCTCTGTGTACAGTTTTAATGCTTTCCACTCCCTATCAGCAGTAACCAAACTTCTGGTAGAATTTTCAAGAATTAATCTACTTAGTGATGCAAATTTTTGTATTAACCTAGAAGCGGTGTGTTTATCATTATCCATAATATAGGCTTCAATAGAATTAAGCACATTGAAAATAAAATGTGGGTTCATTTGCGAACGTATGGCTTTTAGCTCGCTTTCTGTTAACTGAAATTGATGCTTAAGCAAAAGTTCATTCTGCAAAGCTTCTTGCTTTTGCAGTGCATTCTTAAAACGCAACTGCCTAATTCGATATAAATTAATTAAATATACAATTACTGAACCTAACACTAAAATAGCTAAAATACCATAAAGCCACAGCTGTTTTAACTCTAAACGATTAAGCTCTTGTTCTTGAGACAATGCTTTTACTTTGTTAGATTGAAGTTTTTCATTGTTTTGGGAGATAATGAGCTGCTTCTCCTTTTCCTTATTAATTAACTGTTCGTTTTCTAAAGATATTCGCTGCAAATCCCTAAACTGAACACCCTTTTGAATTTCGGCTTTGTTTAGTGCCAACTGTAAGGCCTGTTGTTTCAACTGCTCGTCTGCCAATAATTGTTTCTGTTGATAAGACAATTCCTTTCGATCGAAATCATATTGCAAACCCATTCTAGTAATTTCAGTTTTCTTTTTATCGTTGCCAATGCTGTCAGAAAACTTAAAAAACTCTTTATGGTAAAAAAGGGCACTATCGGGCTTTTTAAGTACTTCGTAAACCTCACTTAACCCCAAACTTGCATCTCTCTTAAGTTCTGTTACATTCAAATCATTACCTATCTTCAATGCGTTAAGCCCATAGGTTTTTGCTTTCGTAAAATCTCCTTTTTTTAAGTACGCAGATGATACATTTTGGTAATTGAAGCCTAAACTCTTAATACTGCTTATTTTTTTATTCAATTCGATAGCCTTTAGACCGTATTCTAAAGCTAAATCTGGCTGTTTTATGTTGGCATAATACGCAGATAAGTTTCCGTTTTCTCTAGCAACAGATCTAATATCTCCAACCGAATCTGCTAATTTCGCTGATAGCTTACCATATTTAATAGCCTCGGCAACGTTCTTATTTTTGAAATGTATAGTAGCAATGTTAGACAGCGCATTAGCTTGTCCAATATGGTTGTTGTGCTTTTTTAAAATGAGATAAGACTTCTGATATTGTTCCATGGCTAGTGTCAAATTGTTCATTTCATTATAAACGGTTGCCATGTTCATATAAGTGATAGCTACTTCAAGTTCATTTTTCTCTAAATCAAACTTTTTTAATGCAGACAAATAATACCTTAATGCATCTGGATATTTAGATTGTGCCATATAGACAATACCAATATTAGCATAGCCGCCAGCAATTCCGTAATCATGTTTGATCAGTTCATCAATACTTACGGCTTTATGCAAAAATTCAAGCGCTTCAGGATATTTAGATAGATAAAACAAAGCCATTCCTTTTACTCTATAAGCTGCAGATACAATTTGCTTTTTCTTTATTTTATCTTGAAAAGAGATAATCTCTTCTACATATCGTATGGCAGCTTTTGTATCTGGATGAATTGTTTGTGCAGCTAAATTAAACAATGTTGTTGCCCGCTCATCATCTTGTTGCGGATGCTTGTTCAATGCAATAATTAACGAATCTATTTTTTTGTTCTGTGCTTTTGAATTAGGAGCAAAAAGAACACAGCTAATGCAAACACTTAAAAACGTAAAAATATTTCTTGACCTATTAAAAAGGATTTTTATCGACATGCAATATTGTATTAAACTATCCTTATTAATTATAACATAATATAATAAATTAACATAAAGTTAAACTAAGCTATATTAGGTATTTACTCATTTATACTACTTATTCGCTCAATGCATTAAAAAAATTGATAAGTCCTAAGCTTAAATTTCTAAATTATACCGAATAATTACATTAATTGGCAAGTTTGTTTTCTAACTGCTTATCATGTTTCGCTCATTAAAAAAAGACTTTTACTCATTATGTTAAAATTTAAGCGCTGTACTTTCTAAGTTTAGTTGATAAAAAAGCTTAAGCTGTAAAAAAGTAGCCATCTTTTTATAATACGCATTAAAAGATGGCAGACTTTCTAAATAAATTGACGAAATTGAAGTAAACAAAATACCATGTTAAAAGCAGCGATTTTAGACGACGAAATTAAAGGAAGCAAGTTACTTGCGCATAAACTCGATATTTTCGAGGATGAATTACAAGTAATTGGCATATTTAATGAGCCTACAAAGGCATTAGACGCAATTACAACATTAAATATCGACGTACTGTTCTTAGATGTAGAAATGCCCGGAATGAATGGTTTTCAATTTTTGGAAAGATTGGGCACTTTTAACTTTGAAGTTATTTTTTCGACGGCTTACGATAGCTACACCCTAGAAGCGTTGAGAATTAGCGCTGTAGACTATCTGTTGAAACCCGTAGACCAAGACGATTTGAGAACTGCTATTACACGGTTAAGGAAACGGGTTGCAGAAAAACATATGTACAAGGCTATAAAACAAGATAAAAAACAGAGCAACCGACTGGCTTTACCTACTGCAGAAGGAGTTTATCTGGTAGAAAAATCGAACATTTTACGAGTTGAAGCCATGAGCAATTACAGCGTGTTCTTGCTTACAGATGGAAAAAAAATTGTAGTTTCTAAAACGCTAAAAGATTACGAAACAGCATTAGATGACGAGCATTTTATGCGAATTAACCGCTCGGTCATCATCAACCTAGATTATGTAGTGAAATACCGCAAAGGCGATGGAGGAACCTTAGAACTATCAGATGGTGCTGAAATTGAGGTATCGCCACAAAAGAAAGACCTTTTATTGCAGCGTTTATTTTAAGCACAAGGCGATAGAATTTCGAAACACGAGAACCAAAGATTTTTTGAAGGTTGTTTATAGATCTTCCAATGAAATAGTTAAAACCCTTCTTAAGCATATTTTTCCAAGCCCACGATTTAAATAGTGGGCTAAAAACGGAGGATAAAAAACACAGCATGTTATCCATAAACTAAAAATCCCTTCCAGTAAAACTGAAAGGGATCAAATTTATCTCTTTTCCGACTTTCGGATTTTCTGACTGATACTATCCTTGCGGAGCTGAAGGAGCAGCTTCTGGCTTCGGTGGACGAGGCAATAACACTTTACGAGAAAGTTTCATTTTACCTTGTTTGTCGATATCCAATAACTTCACTTCAATGATTTCGCCTTCTTTCAATACGCCATCCATGGTTTCAAGACGTTTCCAATCAATTTCAGAAATGTGCAATAAACCATCTTTACCAGGCATAATTTCTACGAAAGCACCAAATGGCATAATAGATTTAACTTTACCTGTGTAAACCTCACCAATTTCTGGCTTAGCAGCAATAGCACGGATACGGGCAACAGCAGCATCAATAGCAGCTTTATTGTCAGCAAAGATCTCTACGATACCTTTGTTATCAACCTCTTCGATAGAGATAGATGCGCCAGTTTCGCGTTGCATTTCTTGGATAATTTTACCACCTGGGCCAATTACAGCGCCAATAAATTCTTTCTCGATAGTTAGAGAAACAATACGTGGAGCATGTGGTTTATAGTCTTCAGCAGGCGCAGCAATCGTTTTCTTCATCTCGTTTAAGATGTGTAAACGACCATCTTTAGCTTGCAACAAAGCTTTAGTTAAAACTTCGTAAGACAAACCATTGATTTTTAAGTCCATTTGACAAGCAACAATACCATTTTCAGTACCAGTTACTTTAAAGTCCATATCTCCCAAGTGATCTTCATCACCTAAAATATCTGAAAGGATTTGATATTTACCAGTTTTTTCATCAGTAATTAAACCCATTGCAATACCTGATACCGGAGATTTAATTTTGATACCTGCATCCATTAATGCTAAAGTACCAGCACAAACCGTAGCCATTGACGAAGAACCGTTAGATTCTAAAATATCAGATACTATACGGATCGTATATGGATTTTCAGCACCTTCTGGTAATACTTTTTTCAACGAACGTTGCGCCAAAGCACCGTGACCAATCTCTCTACGACCAGCACCTCTATTAGGTCTAACTTCGCCAGTTGAGAAACCAGGGAAGTTATAGTGCAATAAGAATTTGTTGTAACCATTAATGAAAGCACCATCAATCATTTGCTCATCGTCTTTGCTACCTAAAGTAACCGAAGTTAAAGATTGAGTTTCGCCACGAGTAAATACCGCCGAACCGTGAGCTGCAGGCAAATAACCTACTTCGCTCCAAATTGGACGAATTTGCGTAGTTGCTCTACCATCTAAACGGATACCTTCATCTAACAATAAAGCACGTACAGCATCATATTGTACATCATGATAATAATGTTTAGCCAATGCTTTAGTTAAATCTGCTGTATCTTCTGGGAAAGCTTCTAAAATTTCGTTAATGATAGCCGTAAAGCCTTCAGAACGCTCATCTTTACCTAAACCAGATTTAGCAATAGCATAAACTTTATCATAAGTTTCTGCATAAATTCTTTCTTTTAGAGCTTCGTCATGGTCTTCGTGGCTGTATGTACGTTTAACGGTTTTACCTGTTGCTTCGGTCAATTCAACCTGAACAGCACATTGAACTTTAATTGCCTCATGAGCAAATTTCAATGCTTCAACCATTTCTTCTTCTTGAATTTCGTCGCACTCACCCTCTACCATCACGATATCGTTAGCAGAACCAGCAACCATAAATTCTAAAGTTGCACGCTCTAAATCGCTAGCATAAGGGTTAATCACTAAGTTACCATCAATTTTTGCTACACGCACTTCAGATATTGGCCCGTTAAAAGGAATATCTGAAACTGCCAATGCTGCCGATGCCGCTAAACCAGCTAAACAGTCAGGCATGATATTTTTATCAGCAGAAATTAATGAAATCATCACCTGTGTATCAGAGTGATAATCTGAAGGGAACAACGGACGTAAAGCTCTATCTACCAAACGAGAGATTAAAACCTCGTAATCAGATAATCTAGCCTCACGGCGTAAAAAACCTCCCGGAATACGACCAGTAGCCGCGTATTTTTCTTGATAATCTACCGATAAAGGTAAAAAATCGGTACCTGGTTTAGCACCTACGGTTGATACTACCGTTGCTAACAACATGGTATCGCCCATTTTAACTACAACAGAACCATCAGCTTGTTTCGCCAACTTACCTGTTTCAATTTCTACAATTCTTCCATCGCCCAAATCGAACGATTTTTTTATTACATTCATATTCTAATGTTGTGGACTGTTTTTCCTCTTTCGAACAGACCGAGTTTATATTTATTGTTTCGAGTATTAAAACCAAAAAAGCCATCTGCCTATTGGCGATGGCTTTTATAACATTACACCGACTTGATGATATCTCTAAGCGATAAAGCTTTGATGATAGCACGGTAACGGTTAATATCTTTTTTGTAAAGATAAGCTAAAATTCCACGACGTTTACCCACTAATTTTTGTAGAGCTAACTGCGTAGAAAAATCTTTACGATTTTTTTTCAAGTGCTCTGTTAAGTGAGCAATACGGTAAGTAAACAATGCTACTTGACCTTCTGCAGAACCAGTGTTGGTTGCAACTTCGCCGTGTTTTGCAAAAATTTCGGCTTTCTTTTCTGTACTTAAATACATTCTTGAATAATATTAAAGTTTTTAAAATTAATTAATTGTGGCGCAAAGATACGCTATTTTTCCGATTTGAAAAATTGTTTCGTTATTATATTTATTTGAAAATCAACGGCATTAGTTCTTGGATACTGTAGCCCTACTATCCGCTTCAATCTTTTTGCTTTCCGTCCTCCGTCATTTCGAACGCAGAGAGAAATCTAGCGCTTAGTTTGCTTCTTGTTAGATTTCTCAGTCGTTCCTTCTTCGAAATGACGCACAAAAAGTATTTCCACTTCTATCAGGTTTAAAGAACAAAAGATTTTGAAAGAAACCTAGCCTTTTTTATTAATGCGTTCTAATTCTTGCACATCCAACTGGTCTTTAATCCTATTGGTCGCTTTTTTATTTCCAACAAATGATATCCAAATCACCTGTAGTTCTATTGTAACCATATCTGTTTACAGCAAAACCACCTACAATTAGATAATCTACTTTGTGTTTTTGGAAAACACTCAATAGCTGCAGCATTTCAGCACTTTCTTTATCAAAAGACATGATTTAAATATGGCTTACTTTACGGATAAGGAGACCCTTACCCTGAGGCTGTTTTAAAGGCTTACCGCCATTTAATTGGACAGCAACATGATTAAGCTGCAATAAGGCATAGATTTTTTGTTCTGCAGATTTACTCAAGTACAAAGCCTCTCTCTCAGCCAATATGCTTTCGCGAGGAATATCAGTATTATATATTTTCAATCTGCCCATTACCCAAAAATACAAAAAGATTAAGTGAATAAAAAACATCTGTGCATCTGTGGCTAAAAAAATCAAACAACTTTCAAATAACATCGTTATAAAACTGATTGTACAAAAAACTATACATTTCATAAAAAATAATATCTTCGCATAGAAAATTTTTCAACCTATTATGGCAAAACTGCTAATCATTGATGATGAGAGAGCGATACGAAGTACGCTTAGAGAAATACTAGAATACGAAAACTATGAAGTTGATGACGTAGACAACGGTATCGATGGATTAGAATTAATCAAAAAGAACGATTACAATTTGGTTCTTTGCGACATTAAAATGAATAAAATGGACGGTATGGAAGTGTTGGAAACAGCACTTGGCATTAAGCCAGACTTGCCTTTCATTATGATTTCTGGCCACGGAACGGTAGAAACTGCGGTAGAAGCCAGTAAAAAAGGAGCATTCGATTTCATCTCGAAACCACCTGATTTAAACCGTTTATTAATTACTGTACGCAATGGTTTAGACCGCGGCTCGTTAGTTACCGAAACTAAAGTTCTAAAAAGAAAGGTTAGCAAAACCCGTGATATTCTGGGTAATTCTGATACTATCGGAAAAATCAAAGAAACCATTGAACGTGTTGCTCCTACCGAAGCCAGAGTGTTAATTACTGGAGCTAATGGTAGTGGTAAAGAGCTGGTTGCACGTTGGCTTCATGAAAAATCTAGCCGTGCAGATGGGCAATTAATTGAAGTTAACTGCGCTGCTATCCCCTCAGAATTAATTGAAAGTGAATTATTTGGCCACGAGAAAGGTTCATTTACTTCGGCAGTGAAACAACGTATTGGTAAATTTGAATTAGCAAACGGCGGCACTTTGTTCTTAGATGAAATTGGCGACATGAGCATGTCGGCACAAGCAAAAGTTTTACGTGCCTTGCAAGAACATAAAATTACCCGTGTTGGTGGCGAGAAAGAGATTGATGTGAACGTAAGGATTGTAGCAGCAACCAACAAAGATCTTTTAAAAGAAATTGAAGAAGGCAACTTTAGGATGGACTTGTACCACCGTTTAAACGTAATCAACATCCACGTTCCTCATTTAACAGAGCGTACAGACGATATCCCGGTAATTGCACAAAGCTTTTTGGAAGAAATTTGTGGCGAATACGGTATGCCAGCTAAAAAAATTACTGATGGCGCCATGGATGCTTTAAAACGTTTGCCTTGGACAGGTAACGTTCGTGAGCTGCGCAACATGATTGAGCGTTTGATTATTTTGAGTGATAAGACCATTACAGAAAATGATGTAGTGGCTTTTGCAACCCCTGGTGGCGGTACTAACGTTGGCGCTGTGTCTCAAAGCAGTGGAAATGGTGCCCCAGGAGGTGCTTTCAATTATGATGGCTTCAGTAATTTCCAAGAATACAAAGATTTTGCGGAGAAAGAATTCATCAAATTCAAATTGGAAAAGAACAATTGGAATGTTTCTAAAACTGCCGATGACATCGACATTCAACGAAGTCACTTGTATAGTAAAATTGAAAAATTTGGTCTGAAAAGAGCTGAGTAAACATAAAAAGGAGCTTAAATTAAGCTCCTTTTCTTTTTGAACTTTGTAAGGAAATATTTTTCTCAACAAACCAATACAAATACTAATATTCTTATTAATTTTACTAAAAATATTAGTATTTAAAATGCAGAGTTTAGCCCAAAAAACAATCATAGATCGCTTGCAAAAGCAAATTCTCGATTTAGAGGGTTACAAAAGTGAAGCGCAACAACAGCAATCAAAACTTGATTTCGCTATTATCGAGAAGCACTTTCCAAATCAAGTTTTCCCAACAGGAACCATCCACGAGTTTGTAAGCGGACAGCCGGAACATATGGCCTGCACAAGTGCTTTTATTTTTGCTTTACTATCAAAATTACATAGTAACAAAGGCATTTACGTATGGATTGGTAAGCAACGCCAACTATTTGCTTCTAGTTTGATTTTCTTCGGTATCCATCCCCATCAAATCATTTTCATCAACCTTGTTAAACAAAAAGATATACTTTGGGCTACCGAAGAAGCTTTAAAATGTAGGAGTTTAAGTGGCGTAATCAGCGAGTTAGAAGGTATTACCTTTGCTCAATCGCAACGTTTACAACTTACGGTAGAAAAAAGCAAAGTCACCGGCTTTATTTTACGCACACAAACAGATCGCATTCATGCTACTGCTTGTGCCGCTAGATGGCAAATTACACCCATCATTAGTGAAAACCAAGAAAACCTACCCGGAGTTGGCTTTGCCCGATGGAAAGTAGAACTGTTAAAAGTACGTAATGGTAGCACGGCCAGCTACACAATTACTTACAAACACAGAAAATTTGCTACCGAACAAGCTGCCAAAACCTATCCGTTTACACATCAAGCCATCGGCTCATGAACAGGCGTTACCTAGCGATATGGTTTCCGCATTTGCTTACCGACCAAATGGCTATTCGGCAAAAAGAGCTGAAGGGACAAACCTATGCGCTGATTACACAAGAGCGCAACAAACAAATGATTGCAAGTGTAAGCTATGAGGCAAAAAAACTAGGTTTACGCCCCAATATGCCTCTTGCTGACGCTAGGATAACCTTACCTTCACTAGAAGCATTTAAATATCAGCCGCAGAAACAGCAAAAGCTATTAAAGGAAATGGCCGAATGGTTTATTCGCTACTCTCCACATGTAGCTTTAAATCCCCCAGATGGGTTATTTTTAGATATTACAGGCTGCACCGTTTGGAAAACTGAGGAACAACATATAGCAGAAATTAGCAAACGTTTTGAAGAGAAATACCATATACAATTGGCCATAGCCGATACTTTAGCAGCCGCTTGGGCACTAGCACATTACGCTACCACCAAAATTGCTAAGCCAAATGAACAACTGCAGGCACTATTGCCTTTACCTCCAAAAGCTTTGCAGTTGGACGAAAATATTTTACAGCGTTTGGCCAAATTAGGCTTTCATACTATTGATAGTTTTATACATATTGCCCCTTCTATCCTCCGCAGGCGTTTTGGCGATGAAATTAACTTAAAAATTGGACAGGCATTGGGACAAAAACCCGAAGCATTTGAACCAATAAGAGAACCACATCCCTATCAAGAAAGATTGCATTGCTTAGAACCTATTCAAACAGCTAAAGGCATTGAAATTGCTATTGAAAACCTATTAGAAAAGTTATGCGATCGCTTAAAAAATGAAGATGTTGGTTTGAGAAAGGCCAAGTTAAATGCCTATCGGCTTGATGGCAAACTGCAACAAATTAGCATTGGCACTAATCAAGCCTCTATCAACATCAAACATCTTTTTAAATTATTCGAGCTTAAAATTAAACAGATTGAACCCGATTTAGGCATTGAACTTTTTGAAATGATAGTTAGCGAAGTGGAGGATCTGCCTAAACAACAAGAGGCTTTATGGCAACTGCAAACACAAACCGATTTAGGAGAAATTGCCGAATTGCTAGACCGCATCAGTATAAAGGCAGGAAAAAATGCCATCAGGCGATATTTGCCCCAAGAGCATCACTGGCCAGAAAACAGCATTAAGGCAGTAACAGATTTGCAGCAACAGCCCGAAACAGCATGGCAAACACACAAACCTAGGCCAACGGTATTGCTTAACCAACCCGAACCTATACAAGTGAGTGCGCCTATACCCGATTATCCACCAATGACATTTACTTACAAAAATGAAATGCACCGTATTGCCAAAGCGGATGGCCCAGAACGTATTGAGCAAGAATGGTGGCTAAACGAGGGGAAACATAGAGATTATTATTATGTAGAGGATGAAAAAGGACAGCGGTATTGGCTATTTAGATTAGGGCATTATGATAGCCAAATCCCTGCACAATGGTTTATTCATGGATTTTTTGCTTGATGGAATGACCTACGTAGAACTACAAGCCACCAGTAATTTCAGTTTTTTGCGTGGCGCATCGCACCCAGAAGAATTGGTAGCCAAGGCAATTGAGCTGGGCTATCCAAAAATTGCCATTACCGATAGAAACAGTTTGGCCGGAATTGTGCGTGCGCATGTGGCTACCAGAAAGCACAACATTAAACTGATCCCCGCTTGCAGGCTCGATTTATTGGACGGACCATCATTACTGGCTTACCCTATCAATAAAAGCGGCTATAGCAATTTATCAGCTTTGCTAAGCTTAGGCAACAGCAGAGCCGAGAAAGGGCAATGCCACCTCTACCAAGCAGATGTTTGGGCACACAAAGTGGATATGCTGTTTATCGCCATCCCTCCAAGTAACTTAAATGAAAACTTTGATTTTGAGACCGACTTTAAAGCACATTTAAAGCAGTATAAAAAAATTTTGGGAGATCATTTATATTTAAGCATCAACAGAAGTTATACCGGATTAGACCAAAAAAGAATGTTCCGTTTGGCACAACTAAGCGAGCAATTCAATATCCCATTAGCTGCCAATAACGATGTGCATTACCACGAGAAGGAACGTCGACAGCTGCAGGATATTCTTACCTGCGTAAGAGAAAAATGCACCATCTACAATGCAGGTTATCGGCTCCACGAAAACGCCGAGCGTCATCTTAAACCCGTGGAAGAAATGTGCCGTTTGTTCAGAAAATATCCGCAAGCCATTAACAACACACTCGAAATTGCAGAGCGATGCCAATTTTCTTTAGATGAACTGAAATATGTTTATCCAGAAGAGTTAACCAGCGAAGGCAGAACACCTCAAGAAGAATTGGAGCATCTAACTTGGCTAGGAGCTAAAAATAGGTTTCAAAAAGGTATCCCTGACGAAATTTTAAAAAACATCAATTACGAATTAGAATTTATAGCCAGAAAAAACTATGCATCGTACTTTTTAACGGTTCATGATTTTGTACGCTTTGCCCGCAGTCGCGATATTCTTTGTCAAGGCAGAGGCTCGGCAGCCAATTCTGTGATTTGCTATTGCTTGGGAATAACTTCGGTAGACCCTACAGAAATTAAACTACTTTTTGCCCGCTTCATGTCTGATGCCCGCAACGAACCACCCGATATAGACGTAGATTTTGAGCATGAACGCCGCGAAGAAGTAATGCAGTACATCTATGAAAAATATGGTAGAGACCGAGCTGCTATTGTAGCTACAGTTACACAATTGCACAGCAAAGGCGCTGTTAGAGATGTAGGCAAAGCGATGGGTTTATCGGTAGATACGCTCAATATTTTATCGGCAACAGTAAGCAGTCATTATGAAGAAGGTTTTGATGCCGATCGCTTAGAATCTTACGGATTGAACCCTAAAGATCCTTTACTAAGGAAAACTTTAGAGTTAACCATGCAGATGGTAGGTTTTCCGCGTCAGTTGGGGCAGCACACAGGTGGTTTTATTATTACCCAAGGCAAACTCACCGACTTATGCCCTACTTTAAATGCCCGTATGGAAAACCGTACCTGCATAGAATGGAACAAAGACGACATAGAAGCTTTAGGCTTTTTAAAAGTGGATGTTTTGGCTCTAGGAATGCTGACCTGCATCCGCAAGGCTTTTACTTTAGCTAAAAACCATTACAATAAAGATTACAACCTGCATAATATTCCTCACAAGAAAGGCAACGAAGTATATCAAATGATTAGCAGAGCTGATACTTTAGGTGTTTTTCAAATTGAAAGTCGTGCACAGATGTCGATGCTACCTAGGTTAAAACCAATGGAGTTTTATGATTTAGTGATTGAAGTAGCTATTGTTCGTCCTGGGCCAATACAGGGAAATATGGTTCATCCTTATTTAAAAAGAAGAAACAAAGAGGAAGAAGTAGACTATCCTTCAGAGGAGCTTAGAGCAATATTAAAAAAAACTTGTGGTGTGCCGCTTTTTCAAGAGCAAGCCATGGAAGTAGCTATTGTTGCCGCTGGATTTACACCTACAGAAGCCGATGAATTGCGAAGAAGCATGGCTACTTTTAAAGCAGTTGGCAAAGTAACCGATTTCAAGAAGAAACTACTTGAAGGAATGGACAAAAAAGGTTACAAACCGGAATTCGCTTTGCGTCTTTTTAAGCAAATAGAAGGTTTTGGAGGTTATGGTTTCCCTGAAAGTCATGCGGCAAGTTTTGCTTTGCTGGTGTATGTTTCTAGCTATATCAAATGTTTTTACCCTGATGTGTTTGCCGCTGCTTTGCTTAACAGTATGCCTATGGGCTTTTACCAGCCTGCACAAATTGTAATTGATGCTAAAAACCACGGCGTAACGGTTTTACCAATAGATATTAACTATTCTGAATGGGATAATACTTTAGAAGATAAAGTTGGAAAATTCCATGCGTTGAGATTAGGTTTCAGACAAGCAAAAAGTTTATCTGAAGAAGAAATGAATGTATTGGTGGCACATCGAACAACAAAATATAACAATTTATCCAGCTTACGCGATATAGGCATTGCCCAAAACACTTTAGAAAAACTGGCAGATGCAGATGCTTTTAGAAGTATGAACATGGATAGAAGAACCGCACTTTGGCAAATTAGCGCATTGCACGATAGGCCTATCGCATTATTTGAAGGCAAAGCCGATAACAGTCAGCACGAAACACAGATTGAACTGCCGCTAATGGCAAAATCAGAACACGTAGTACACGATTACGCCCATACCGGACTTTCTCTAAAAGCACATCCTGTAAGTTTTGTTCGCGAACAGTTAAGCTTAATGCGTATTTCTAGCACTAAAACAGCCAATGAGTTAACAGATGGTGCAAGTGTAAAAGTTGCAGGACTGATTTTAGTTCGCCAACGGCCGGGAACGGCTAGCGGAATTTGCTTCATCACCATTGAAGATGAAACAGGGGTTGCCAATTTAGTGGTTTATCAAAGCTTGTTCGATACTTTCAGAAAAGAAATTTTAGGTTCTAAATTATTGATGATAGAAGGCAAGGTACAACGCGAAGGACAAGTAGTGCACATTGTAATGCAACGATGTTATAACTACAACGGTTTGTTACAGCAATTACACGGCGCAAAAACAAGGAACATCCCTGCCACCATGGGCGAAAAAGCATTTCACGATGGAAGGAATTTTAAATAGAAACACAAAATTTTGTGTCTAAATCATAAAGATGCAAAATGATAGAGATTAAAAGTGTTTTTTAATCGTATCTAAAATTTCTTGCGTAATCAATCCATTGGTTGCAACAATTTCTCTAGCCTTTAAATATTCGTCTCCGCCAGAAAAGTTGAGCAACGTACCGCCAGCTTGCTGCACTAAAAACGCACCAGCCGCCACATCGTAAGAATTTAAATTATACTCAAAATAAGCATCGAACCTGCCACAAGCCACGTAAGCTAAATCTACCGCAGCCGAACCAATTCTGCGCAAGCCGTGGCATTTCTGCATCATTTCGGTAAACAGTTTAATGTATTGCGGCTGCTTATCAAACTGGTAATATGGAAATCCGGTAGCCAACAAACACTGCGATAAATCTGTAGCTCTAGACACCCTGATCTCCTTATTGTTCAAATAAGCTGGAGCACCTTTGTAAGAATAGAACATTTCTCCCCTATTGATTTCGTAAACCACGCCCAACACTGGTTCGGCACCTTCGTACAAAGCAATACTGATAGAAAAAGTTGGGATACCGTGAATAAAATTCGTAGTACCATCTAACGGATCAATAATCCAAGTAAAAGGCTTGTCGTAAGTATTTTCAGTTTCGTCTTCCTCGGTAATAAAGCCCGCTTCTGGCAATACTTTTTTTAAGTTTTTAACCAATTGGCGTTCAGCGGTCTTATCAACATAAGAAACCAAATCATTTAAACCTTTATATTCAATAGCACTGCTATCAAACCCTAAAGCTTCCTTTCTAATAAAATTACCTGTAAGCCGAGCAATGGCAATTACCTTACTGCATAACAATTCGTAGTTCATTGGCTAGTATTTTGCAAGCTTTTCTTTGTTTTTAGATGCGTACCAAACCATATAGGCTCCAGTAAGAAACAATATCGAAGAAATTAGCTCTGCTTGCGTAAAAGAAATTCCCGCAACAGTATATTTAGAATTCACCCTAATTAGTTCAACAAAGAAACGCTCTAAACCGTTAAACATTAAATAAATGCCAAACATCATTCCTGGAATTTTGATTTTCGTTCTAATTTTCCATAAGAACCAGAAAATCAGCAATGCGGCAATAACCTCGTAAATTGGCGTCGGATAAACTGGATTAGGCAATTCGTTACAATACCTACCCACACATCCTGCTATCGGATTTCCCTCTCCCGCAACGTTATTTGGATAAGTATATGCCCACAACCAATCTGGCAACCAAGCAAATGGTTTAGGGTTGGCGTTAACAATGCCCCAATCGCCATCGCCAGATAAATGACAGCCAATACGACCAACGCCGTAAGCCAACATCATACCCGGGCCACCAACATCTAACATGTGCAAAGGCTTAATACCATTTTTATGAGCAATGTAAAGCACCGCAGCACCACCGCAAATTAAACCACCATAAAAGGTTAGGCCACTAAATGAAAGCAAACCACCAATTGGATCCTGTATAAATGTATCCCAATGCTCTAAGTTGTCGAATATCTTAGCGCCTAAAAAGCCCCATACAGCAGCCCAAACTACCATGTTGCTCATTAGTTCATGCGGGCGAACGGTTACTTCTACTTTTTTGGGAGCAGGTAATTTTGCCTTCTCCTTTTCTTTGTAAGACCAGTACACAAAAAGTGCAGCTAAGCCTAAGCCGCCAAATATATTCCCTTTGGTAGATAATAAAACAGACTGGGAATCGGCTACAAAAAGTTTATAGTTTACCAAGGCATAAATTAGTTTATAGCCTATTAAAAAACCAAACAAAGCATTAGAAACCAATTCGCCTACAGATGCAGGCTCGCCAATAACAGTAGTATGCTTTACAGGTTTTAAAATACCCAGCGCTTCTTTACGTTTCAGTTCTTTGGTAAACGCCCAATAACCAGCCAAAAATGCCAAAGCCACAAATACGCCAAAGGTATTAAATGGAAGAGGCACCTCTATGCCAAATAAATATGATATAAAATGGGATACGGTTGGAAACATACATTAAAAGTTTAGGCGAATATATAAAATTTGCCACTTCTTTCGCTTTTTTAAAAGCTTTTTACGCTAACAACAGTACGATGAAAATTAGAAAAGCAAGGTTCTGTTCTCATGGCCTCGTATCGTCCCGCTATCCGCTTTACTTCTCCCGATGAAAAATCGGGATACGTGTTCGCTTCTATCGGGTTTAGGTGGCAATTGTATTGCACAGGTTTTCGTTAATTAAACCCGACTGGTGTGAAAATACTTTTTGTTTTTTTCCCATCCCGTCATACCGAAAAGAGGAACGATTGAGGTATCTGTTTGTATAGAGCAACCATCCCACAGATTTCTCTCTGCATTCGAAATGACGGAAAACAAAAAGATTGTAGCGAAGGCGGGACTAGCATTAATATATAAGCTGGAATTGCTTTTCTAAAAGATAATTATCACTTAATTACAACGCTTTGCAAAACAATCGTAATTCGTAAATCTAAAATCGTAAATTCTAGTGGTGTGCGTAAACAGTTTCAAGCTCGGCTACTTCCACTTCGCCATCTGCAGTAAGCTCAACTAACTTTACGTTCTTAAGCTCGTTCACCATCAAAGGATCGTACTTAGCTTTCACCTTCACATAGTTTTTAGTAAAACCGTGCATAAAGCCGTTTTTTTGATCGTCTTCGAAAAGTACTTGTCCTTCATTACCAATTTGAGATTGGTAGAAAGCCCTACGTTTTTTATCTGAAAGGATGTGGAGCATTTTATTACGTTCGAAACGAGTACTACCCGCCACTTTGCCTTTCATTACCGCAGCTTCCGTTTGCTCACGCTCCGAGTAGGTAAATACGTGCAGATAGGAAATATCTAAACCGTTCAAGAATTCGTAGGTATCTAAAAAATCTTCTTGTGTTTCGCCTGGAAAACCAACTATTACATCTACACCTATACAGCAATTAGGCATTAACTCTTTAATTTTCGCTACTCTATCTACGTATAATTCACGCTGATAGCGGCGTTTCATTAAGCCCAATATCTTGTTAGAACCTGATTGCAATGGAATATGAAAATGCGGTACAAAACGCTTAGATGTTGCTACAAACTCGATAATATCGTTACTCAACAAATTTGGTTCGATAGACGAAATACGAATTCTTTCGATACCTTCTACCTCATCTAAAGCCTTTACCAAATCGAAAAAGCGGTCTTCACGTTGCCCTTCTCTAATACCGAAATCGCCAAGATTTACACCAGTAAGTACAATCTCTTTAACGCCACTAGCTGCTATTTGTTGGGCTTTTTGTAATACATTTTCTATGGTATCGCTACGGCTACCCCCACGAGCTAGAGGAATAGTGCAATAAGTACATGGATAATCGCAGCCATCTTGCACTTTTAAGAAAGTACGGGTTCTATCGCCAATGGAATAGGCAGCGATAAAATTATGATTAACTTTCTCGATATCTTGCTGATGAACAACAGCTTTTGGTTGCTTTGTTAAATCGGTAATAAACTCTACAATTCGGAATTTCTCTGCGGCACCTAAAACCATATCCACGCCTTCAATATCTGCAATTTCTTGTGGTTTTAATTGTGCATAGCAACCAACAATGGTTACGTAAGCATTTGGAGAATATTTAAGTGCTTCTTTAACTACCTTTCGGCATTTCTTATCTGCGTGGTCGGTTACAGAACAGGTATTGATTACGTAAACGTCGGCCGCATCTGTAAATTCTACCACGCTGTAGCCAGCATCGGTAAATAACCTACCAATTGTTGAAGTTTCAGAAAAATTCAACTTACAGCCGAGGGTATAAAAAGCTACTTTCTTCATTAGAGGCTGCAAAGATAAGAATTAGATGCGAGTATTGTAATATCACATCCGAGGCAATGGCAATCATTACAAACAGTTTACAGAAAACTGATTATATCGCAACTGCAAGATGAAAACTGTCAACTGATCAATCGTTCCAACGATAACTTTCCTTCTCCAGTCCTGCTAGGTCAATTACTCGGTCTATTACTGTTTGTGCAACTTCTTCTATTGTTTTTGGTAAGCTGTAAAAAGATGGGTTGGCGGGGCATATGATACCACCCGCCTCTGTTACCGTCTTCATGTTATTTAAATGGATCAAGCTAAAAGGCGTGTCACGCACTACTGCAATTAGCTTTCTGCGTTCCTTTAAAATTACATCTGCAGCTCTAGAAATCAGATCGTTAGAAATACCATGAGCAATTCTACCCAGCGTACCCATAGAACAAGGTGCAATAATCATGGTGTCATACTTGGCAGAGCCCGATGCGAAAGGAGCATTGAAATCCATCTTTGCGTAAAAATCGAAATCGTAATTATTGTAGTCTTCGTTACCGAGTTCGTAACGCCAAACTTCTTTTGCGTTATCAGACATTACAACACCCACTTTTTCTATCTGCGCATTTAACAAGGCCAAGTTATCTAATAGCGACTTTGCATAAATAGAACCACTGGCTCCGGTAATGGCAATTACAATTTTTCTCTTTACTTGCATAACAGCAAAGATAACAATGCAAAACAATATAGGTTTACAATATGGAACATAGATTATTAAGCAAAGGCTGTTTTTAAGTGTAGATTCGGGTTTTCATTACTCATTACGCAAATAATTCAACTCAAAATCAACACACTACACATTTACACCAATTTTTATTTGGAGGTATTTATTCATGTTTCTATATTTGCACCTCCTTAGAACGAAGAACACTTCAAAACAAGGAAGATTCCGTAGCTCAGCTGGTAGAGCATTACACTTTTAATGTAGTGGTCCTGGGTTCGAATCCCAGCGGGATCACAGGGCTAGGCCCAATTAGAGATAAGCTCCTTGAATAAGGGGCTTTTTTTCGTTTAAAATCCCACTTTCTCAAAAATTTCAGTTTAAGCTAATCCAAGTAAATGCAAACTTCTGGTGTCCTTTTCGGTGTCCTATAGGTTTTGCATAAATTAGGACACCAGCCTGCCTGTTACTGTTTGTATCAGCTTGATTTTCAGTTTAAAAAACCATGTTTCACTTTAAAAAAAATGGTTATGAAAGTAAATGAAATGCTTTCGGTGCTCTTCTATCTGAACTGCGCCAAAAGAACAAGCGATGGCCTTGTTCCCCTTTACGTAAGGATCACTATCGATGGCGAACGCAGAGAATTTGCCTCGGGAAAAAGAATGCTGCCCGAACACTGGACAGCGCAGGAACGCGCCACCAGAGACTGTCCAGACCACCTGTCGATCAACAGCTACGTCACCAAAACAACAGCCGCACTGGAAAAGTGCTACAATGTACTGGAAGCAACAGAAACCAAAGTGACGGCAACAATGGTCAAGGACAAATACATGCCCAAATCCCCTCCCAAAAGGACATTGATGGATGCTTTTAAGCTCCACAACGACGAATTTTCCGATCGCGTTGGAAAGAAAAAAGGCAAGAAGGGTACGCTATTACGCTATGAAAGACTAGAAAAGAAGGTTAGAAATTTCCTCTACCAACAATACAAAATCAGAGATATAGAACTGGAGGCAATGAAAAAATCTTTCGCACCTAATTTTTACCATCACATGCTAATGGATGATATTGGGGCAAACACCGCAATGACGTATGTCAAGACATTGAAACAAGTCATCAACCGTGCGGTAAATGAGGGCTGGGCTACCCACAATCCCTGCGGTTACTTTAAATTTTCCTATGTACAACCGGAGCGTGAATATCTTGAGAAACATGAAATCATGCAGATCTATAACAAGGTACTGACCGTACCGAGATTAGAGGAAGTCAGGGATGTGTTTATCTTCTGCTGCTTTACGGGCTATGCCTACGAAACCACCTATAACCTCACTCAGGAAAACCTTTTCAAAGGCCTGGACAGCAAAATGTGGGTGACCAAGAATAGAGAAAAAACAGGCACGGAGGAAACGGTGCCGCTGATGCCAATCCCTCTGGCCATTATCGGAAAATACAAAAACCATCCCTACTGCGTCGCCAATAACAAACTGTTGCCAGTCAACAGCAACTACAGGTACAACGCCTACTTGAAGGAAATAGCCGATCTATGTGGCATCACCAAGAAATTGACCACCCACACCGCCAGGCACACCTTTGCCACCACGGTTACTTTGGAAAATGATGTTCCTATAGAAACCGTTGGCAAGATGCTCGGACATAGGAACCTACGTACTACGCAGATCTACGCCCAGATCACCAAACGGAAGATCAGCAACAACATGAAAGAACTGCAGGAGAAACTGTTCAACGAGGACGGCACCCTCAAAACAATATCCTAATCCCGAAATGATCTAAAAATTTAATTATTAAACTAACTTTAAGAAAATCATGGAAGAAAATCAAATCATTATATACCAGTCTCCCGATGGCCAAACCAATATTGAGGTAAAACTCGAAAACGATTCCGTGTGGCTCACCCAATCCCAAATGCAAGAATTATTTAACCAAACCAAGCAGAATATAAGCTTGCACATCAATAATATTTTCAAGGAAGGTGAATTAGTTCCTATTTCAGTTGTCAAGGAATCCTTGACAACTGCTTCAGACGGAAAAAAATATAAGACTAAATACTCCTCGTTAGATGTGATCATCTCCGTGGGCTACCGTGTCAAATCGCAACACGGGTACACAGTTCCGTATATGGGCCAACAAAACACTTAAAGACTATCTGATACAGGGCTACGCCATCAACGAACGTAGACTAAAAGAACAGAGCCAACAGCTCAAACAGCTAAAGCAGACCATCGACCTTCTGGGCAATGTCATCAAGCACAAGGAACTGACCAATGACGAGGCCACAGGGCTCTTACAGGTCGTTACAGACTACAGCTATGCCCTTGATATCCTAGACCGTTACGACCACCAACAGCTTACCCTAGAAGGAACCACTGACCAGCAGCTATTTAGAGCTATCTATGAAGAGGCTATGCTTGCCATAAGGGAATTAAAAGATAAATTTGGTGGGAGCTCGCTTTTCGCCAATGAGAAAGACGATTCCTTTAAAGGCTCTATAGGTGTGATCTATCAATCATTCGGAGGAATCGATTTTTATCCCACTATCGAAGAAAAGGCAGCACACCTGCTATATTTCGTAGTGAAAAATCATTCATTTTCTGATGGCAACAAGCGTATTGCAGCCTATCTATTTGTTTGGTTCATGGAAAAGAACAAAATCCTCTACCGGACAGATGGGAACAAACGGATTGCCGACAATGCCTTGGTTGCCCTTACCCTGATGATTGCCGAAAGCAGGCCCGAGGATAGGGACATGATGGTAAAGGTGGTCGTCAACCTGATCAATCCTAAGAACTAAAAAGGAGCTTGTCACAAATTGTGACAAGCTCCTTTTTAACCAACCCATATAAGGTAATCTGTTCAAACATCAACAACAAATTAGAGAAGAAAATTTCTAATTTTAGGTAATCTTTCTTTTATTCAAATAATACAATGGTATTCCCAATAAAGCAATGATTAACCCCGGCCAAGTAAAATAGGGCTTATAAATCATCAATAAAATACAGAAACTCAAACCTAAAACAATGTAGATAGCTGGTAAAACAGGATAACCAATAGCTTTGTAAGGCCTCTCTATATCAGGCTTTTTTATTCTCAAAATGTAGATACCAAAAATGGTAAGCACGTAGAACAGTACTGCAATAAAGGTAATCATATCCAATAAATCGCCATACTTGCCACTTAAACAAAGAATTGAAGCCACTACAAATTGTAGCCAAAGCGCAAATTCTGGTACAGCGTGTTTATTTAGCTTTGCCGTCTTCTTGAAAAATAAGCCATCTTTAGCCATGCTATAATACACCCTTGCTCCTGCTAAAATCAATCCGTTATTACAACCAAAAGTAGCCACCATAATTAGCAAAGCGATAATAACAGTTCCATCTGCGCCAAAAATAGCCTGCGATGCCGCAATGCCCACCCTATCCTTTTCGGTTGTTGCGATTTCAGTTAAGGGCAATACCATGGTAAACATCAAATTAAGTAATACATAAATGAGTGTCACCAACACAGTGCCCAACAACAAGCTTAAGCCTATATTCTTTTTTGGGTTATTGATTTCTCCCGCAACAAAAGTGACATTGTTCCAAGCTTCATAGCTCATAATGGCACCAACCAATGCAGAAGCTAAGGCACCGCCAAGCGCAGGCAAGTTTTCGTAGCTCAGGAAAGAACCATCTGGCAAGATTTTCTGTAGTTGAAAAGCATCACTCCAGTTAATGCTCACCGCTTCTGATTTGAAGTAGATGAACCCGAAAATAATCAGTCCTGCAATACTGGCAATTTTAGTTAAGGTAAAAATCAACTGTATCCATTTACCTCCCTTTACCCCTTTGGTATTGATATAGGTAAGGATAAAAATAAGTCCAATAGCCAATACTTGCGCAGGTGATACCTTAAAATCCCCGACACTGAACAGCACCAAATCTTCGCTTACTTCTGGAATGAAATAGGCCAAGAATTTATAAAAGGAAACGCCAACCGCAGCAATGGTTCCCGTTTGTATCACCGCAAACAAGCTCCAACCGTACAAAAAAGCTGTTAGCGGATTGTAGGCTTCTTTCAGATAAACATATTGACCACCTGCTTTGGGATACATCCCACTTAGTTCGCCATAACTTAAAGCTGCAGTCAAAGTCATAAAACCACCAATAATCCACACCAAAATGAGCCAACCTGCCGAACCTGTATGGCGGGCAATATCGGCACTTACAATAAAAATTCCAGAACCCACCATACTACCCACTACCAAAAGCGTGGCATCTAGCAAATTCAGTTCTCGCTTAAACTGTTTAGCATTTTCTTCTTGTTGCATTTGCATATTTTATTTTAGGGATGCAGTGGTTAATGGAGTACTTGGAGTTGATTTTGGAATTCGTCCATGCAGTTCGGACAAAGAAGCATTAGGAATTTGACTAAGGATATGCTTAGCAAAAATTTCGGACTCCTCTATCAAAGGGAAACCCGAAAAAATGAAAGCACGGATACCCATATCCATGTATCGGTTCAGTTTGTTGATAATTTGATCGGGATCGCCCACTAAGCCGCCGCCGCAACCAGAAAACACCTTTCCAATGGTAGTCCACAGATGAGGTTCTATGAAACCTTCGGCATCGGCGTGTTTACGCATTTCATCTTGTCTAATTACGCCAAGCGAACGGGAGTCTTCTCCCCTTGCCCTAATTTCCGCTGCACGCTGCTCGTTAAAAAAGCTCAATAATTTCTTCGCTTGTGCTTTGGCGGCATCTTCCGTGTCCCGAACAATCACGTGGATACGCAGACCAAAGTCTATCTTCCTGCCATATTTTGCCGCACGCTGGGTCATGTCTTGCATGGTTTCGTACATGGCTTCCTCAGTTTCTGGCCACATCAAGAAGGTATCACAGTATTTGGCGCAGATTTCCCTTGCACCATCAGAGGTGCCACCGAAATACAACATCGGACCACCATTCTGTTGGTAAGGTTTTACAGGATCGGCAGCCATCTTAAACTGATACAGTTCACCTTTAAAGTCAATTTCTTCCTGTGTCCAAGCTTGTTTTAAAACCTCGATGTTCTCTGCGCAACGCAGATACCTTAGTTCTGGATCTTCCCTCGTTCCCGGTAAATCAGAATTAATGATATTGATGGTGAGCCTGCCTTGCAGCATGTGGTCTAAGCCTGCTAAGGATCTTGCCAACATCGGTGGATGATACTCGCCAGTTCTAATGGCCGTGATTAAATTGATATTTTTGGTAAATGGCGCTACTCCGGAAGCGAAAGTAAGCACCTCTTGTCCGACTGTGTAAGCCGTTGGTAGTAATATTTTGTTGTAGCCCAACCGATCTGCAGTTAGCGTAATGTCTTTACAGTGTTCGAAACTACTTCTGCGTTGCTCGTCTAAAACACCTAGGTATTCGGTATCGCCACCTATGATATCATTAAACCAAGATATTTCTGCTATTCGTTGAGTGGTTTTGATGGGTACGGTTGTGATTTGATCTAACATATTTAGTCTTTCTTATAAATGCGCTTGCCTTCTTTAAATGTTTCCAATACGATAATATCCTTAATTTTAAGAGGATCTACCGTTAAAGGATTGTCGGATAGCACAACCAAATCCGCGAATTTTCCTTTTTCGATAGACCCCTTAAATTTCTCTTCTCCATACTGATAAGCTCCATTGATGGTAATCGCTCTTAAAGCTTCAGCAGGGCTGATTTTTTCCGTTTCGCCAATGGTTTGGCCGCTACGTGAAAGTCGGTTAACCGCACTCCACAACAAGAATAACTGGTCAATTGGCGTGACAGGATAATCGGTATGATTGGTAAATACAATGTCCTTATTAATAGCCGAGCGCAATGGACTTAAGCCAAATGCTCTTTCGTTGCCTAGGTTGGTTTGATGAACATCGCCCCAAAAGAAAGCATGGTTGGTAAAGAAGGATGGCAGTAAATCTAATTTCTTGTACTCGTCCAACTGATCTTGGCGTACAAACTGCGAATGGATGACGACCGTTCTACGCCCAACACTGCTTTTACCTAATTGCTGATTGGCATTTTTTACCGCAGCAATGTATAGATCAATTGCGCCGTCGCCATTGCAATGGGTATATAAATGGATGTTGTTCTTAAAAGTTTTCAGCACCACTTCATCGAAAATATTGGTACTGATGGTGGGCATACCAGTACAATGCTCGGCACAGCCCGGCACCAGCGTTAAATAAGGCTTGGTAAAGAAAGCCGTTTTTCCCTGTGGCGAACCATCAGCCGAAAGCTTAATGCCATCTATTTTCAAACGATCGTAATAACGTTTAAACTGATAATTCGCCGTATCTGCCAGTACTTCATCCAATATACGATAAGAAGCTAAACTCACCACATCCAGATATAATTGTTTGCGTTCGGCAGCTTCCTTCAACAAATCAAGTGTAGCTTTGTCTGTGAAACCATCTTGTGCGGTAGTTACACCATGGCTTGCATATAGTTTTTGTTGCGCATTTACCCTATCCAACTGTTGTTGTAAAGTAGGTTTAATCTTACCAAGCTGTAATAGTACCAAACCCTGCGCATGCTCCTGCAATAAACCAGCTGGCTCTGTACTGCCTGATTTTCTGATGATGACCCCACCGTCTGGGTCTTTTGTCGAAGCATCAATGCCCGCTAATTTTAACGCTGCAGAATTGGCCACCAACATGTGTCCCGAAATGTGTGCTACCACTACCGGGTTATCTGGAAAAGCGGCATCTAAATCTTCTTTGGTGGGATGTCTTTTATCGGTGAGCTGGTCTTGGTCGTAGCCATAAGCGGTTATCCAATCGCCTTTTTTGATTTTTCTATCGGCAGCAAACCTTACAATTTCATCTACCAATTGCTTAATGCTACTTACCTTACCCATTGGCGGTGCAGCTACATTGGCCAAATCATTTTGCCCTAAGCCTAGAAAATGGCTGTGCCCATCTACAAAACCAGGGCTTAAAGTTTTCCCTTTTAAGTTGATGATTTCGGTTTGCTTACCCTTCAACTTTAGAATTTCTGCATTGCTACCAACCGATAGTATTTTTCCATCCTTGATAGCTACTGCCTGTGCAACTTCATTCTTTGCATTTACGGTAAGCACTTTAGCGTTATGCCAAATTTTATCAGCTATGCTAATTTGTGCTTTTGCCGTAAACGCCAATAAACTGACAGCAACAAAGGCTGCGACGTTATATTTCATTTTCATTATTTTCTTTGATAGATGGTTTTACCCTCTTTAATGGTTTGCAACACCTTGATATCTTTGATTTTTGCCACTTCTACTTTCAAAGGATTTTCGGAAAGGATAACCAAATCTGCTTTCTTGCCTACTTCTATAGAACCTTTCTCCTTCTCTTCTCCGTACTGATAAGCACCGTTAATAGTGATGGCCCTTAAACCTTCCAAAACGGTCAAGCGCTCTGCTGGGCCAATTACCTGTCCCGAACGTGACTCACGGGCAACGGAAGTCCACCATAAGAAAAGCTGACTGATTGGTGTTACCCCGAAATCGGTATGGTTGGTAAAGGTGATTTGCTTCGTTTGTGCAGACTTTAACGGACTTAAAAACCAAGCTCTGTCTTTACCTAGGTTACGTACGTGTACATCGCCCCAAAAGAAAGCGTGGTTAGTGAAGAACGATGGAACCAGACCCAAAGTTTTATAATCCTCCAACTGGTCTGGCCTTACAAACTGCGAATGGATGATAACCGGACGTAAAGCGTTGCTTTTAGCTGCAAACTGTGCATTGGCTTTTTTGATCGCTTTGATATACATATCAATCGCCGCATCACCATTGCAATGGGTAAAAGGTTGGATGTTATTGGCAAAGCAATATTGCACCGCTTCATCTAATTTATCTTGTGTAATGGTCGGGATGCCGGTACAATTATCGTGGCAACCCGGTACATCTACCTGATAAGGTTTAGTGAAAAATGCAGTCTTTCCCTGCGGTGAACCATCGGTAAAAATCTTTGTACCTTTTAACTTTAAATGGTTATCGAACTGATTAAAAGCATATTTACCATCATTAACTAAACGTGATAAAATGGCGAACGATGGTAAAGCCTCAATATCAATGTAAAGACGTTTTCTCTTTGCCGCTTCCTTTAAAAGCTCGATAGATGGCAAACTACTAGCACCATCCTGAGCAGTGGTAACTCCCTCGCTTGCATACAATTGTTGTTGTTCATCTAACAGACCTAATTGTTCATCTATACTTGGTTTTATCCTATCTCCACTGGTTTTCAGTACCGAACGAGCTCTTTCTAGAAGTAACCCTGTAGGCTGTCCGTCTTTGCCTTTTACAATCTGTCCGCCTTCTGGATCTTTGGTATTGCCATCTACCCCAGAGATTTTTAAGGCGTAAGAATTTACTACCGACATGTGCCCAGAAGTATGTCCCAATGAAACTGGATTATCAGGAAAAGCGGCATCTAAATCTTCCTTAGTGGGGTGTCTTCCTTCTTTCAGCTGGTCTGCATCGTAGCCCCTGGCATTGATCCACTCGCCAGGTTTGATACCTTTTTCTTTCTGAAAGGCTTTCAGAACCGCCACGATATCGGCAATGGTTTTTACGGCACCCACCGGTGGCGGAGAAATATCTGCGGTTTTACCACGTCCCAAGCTCATAAAATGGCTATGCCCATCTATAAAACCTGGAATAAGTGTTTTTCCTTTTAAATCGATGACCTGTGTTTGCGTACCTTTCAATTGATTGATGGTTGCGCTGTTACCGACAGCTATTATTTTCCCACCCTTAACCGCTAAGGCTTCTGCAATGGAATTGTTAGCATCTACAGTTAGGATATTGCCGTTGATATAAATTTGGTCCGCTAAATCAGCTGGTTTCTTAAATGCATTGAAAGAAATGAGGGCGACAAAGGCAAAGGATGCGAGGGTAAATGCGATGTTCTTTTTCATTTTATTTTGTTTTAGCCACAAATGCACAGATATTTTCTTTTTTGATTAAATAAAATATCTGTGTATCTGTCGCAATTATAATTTTTAAATTCCTCCGTTGGTTCCTTGCTCATCTGCAGGAATTGGCCAGATATAATTGCCCCCTGTTGGCAAAACCTGCGCTACACTTCCAATACCTCCTGTCTTTGCAGGTAATGGCTGCAAACGGCGTTGCAAATCGGCTGTTCTAAAACCTTCACCTAATAATTCTATCCTGCGTTCGGTTAAAATGGTGTTGATTAAATCCGCTTTTATTGTAACGGCAGCTGCAGGAAAAGTATAACTTGGATCCGAACGTTTCCTTACCGCATCCAACAATGCCCTTGCCGTTACCAAATCATCTGTTTCGGCTGCTGCTTCGGCATAGTTCAACAATACTTCTGCATAGCGCAGTACAGGAATATAATCTGTAAATGGACTGGCAGATTTTGGAAACTTATTCAGCACGTTCAGACCATTTTTCACGGTGATCAGACCTTTTCTGGCATCGGTAGAGGTACCACCAGATAAAGCAGAATTGGCATAAATACCAGCACTATTCAAAGAAAGAATGACTGCACCAATGTAGTTATGAGCCAATGCACTTTGCGAATCTGGACCATCTTGAGCATTAAAGGGAATGAAGAAAATAGCTTCATTTCCAGTATAACTACCGCCAAATACCGTTGCAATATTGGTTTCCAACCTATGGGTAGTAGTGCCCGAAGTATAAACAAACGGAGCCGTAGCTGTTGGTACCAGCTTCTTTGCTTCCAATACCACTTTAGGGAACTCGCCCTTGGCCAAATATACCCTTGTTTTTAAGGCAATGGCCGATGCCTTGTGCGCCCTTGAAGTATTTAAGGCATTGCTGCTATATCCGGCAGGCAAACCAGCTTCGGCCTCATCTAAATCTTTAATGATTTGATTATAGATGACTGCAACAGTAGAACGGGGCAAATTATCATTACCTGCAGAGGTTTCGGGCGTTAGTCTTAAAGGTAAACCAGCACTGGCACCTTGGTCTGTTAAGTAAGGTTTGGCATAAACCTGTACCAGAGCGAAGTAAGAAAGTGCCCTTACAAATTTAGCTTCGGCCAAGTATTGGTCTTTTAAGGCTCCGCTAACCACGGTAGAACTCCCTACCCTATCTAAGAATATGTTCGAATTGTTGATGGCCTGATAAGCCAAGCTCCACAGATTGCCCACAAAGCTATCGGTTGATAAAGCGGTGTGCTGCCAAATTAAAGCTCCTTCGGCTGCATTACCAGAGTTCTGGCTAAACTCCTCGCCTCTTTGCTCGTTAAACAAAATGTAGCGCCCACCATAGAACTGTGCTCGCTGTATTCTATAGTAAAGGTTATTTACCTGGGCTAAAATCTTATCAGGTGTGCTGTAGGCGGATAGTTCTGAGATAGAAGTTTGCGGTTCTGTATCTAAAATATCTTTGGTGCAGGATGGTGCGAGTAGAGAAATTAATCCCCCAATTAAACCAACCGCTATATATTTTTTACGTTGATATATCGTTTTCATGTGAATGGATTAAAGTTAGAATTGGAGATTTAGGCCAAAAGCAAAGGTTCTTGCATTTACCACAGCATTATGGTCTTTACCCGAGGCAATTGAATTTCCGTTGATGGAAATCTCTGGATCTGAACCGGTGTAGTTGGTAATGGTAAATAGATTGGTTGCTTGTGCATAAATCCTTAAGCTCGAAATTTTGCCATTGAACAAGTTTTGTACTGGTAGCCTATAACCCAAGGCCACATTCTTCAATTTCAAGAAAGAACCATCTTCTACCATCGCAGCATTGGTTATCGAAAAACCAGTAGACACGTTGTCAGAGAAGTACAGCTTTGGAATATCGGTTACCTGCCCCGGTGTAGTCCATCTATCTAACACGAAAGTACCATTGTTGAAATAACGTTGGTCTAGCAAATTGGCCCTGGTTCCGTTGTACAATTTGTTTCCGCCAGAGAAGATAATCCCCAGGTCTAAATCAAATCTCTTATAGCTGAAATTATTGTTCAAACCACCGTAATAGGTTGGCAATGATGGTCCTTGTATGGCACCATCCAAATAGTTGTCAATGGCTGGTGCTACAGAACCGTCTAGGTAAGTCCATTTATTGGCGGCAATATGGTTGTACTGTACCTCTCTGCCATTTCTATTAATGAAAATACGGTTACCGTTTGCTGGGTTTACACCGTTGGTTGGTACAGCCCAAATAGAACCAATCGAATAGCCTTCCCTCGTCATGTTTTGGATACCGAAATTGCTTGGTGTGTAGATGTCTGTACCGTTAGATAGTGCGGTTACCCTATTTTTTACCGTAGAGATATTAAAATTTGCATTCCATTTGAAGTTATCCCTTTGAACAACTGCAGCAGTTAAGGCCAATTCAAATCCTTTGTTGTAAAGTGAACCTACGTTGGCACTGATTACGTTGCCCGGAATGCCTTTTGATGGTGCCTGTTTTGCATCCAAAATCAGTCCATCAACTTTGTTGTTGTAATAATCTGCCTCTAATGTTAACCTATCTTTTAAGAAAGATAATACCAAACCAATATTGCTTTTTTTACTGGTTTCCCATTTCAGCTGGTCGTTACCCGCCTGAGTAAAGCCCAAAGTTGGAATACCATTGTAAGTTGCTGCGCCGTACAATCCCAATGAAGGGAAATCACCGATGTTGATGTTACCTACTTCCCCGTAACTGGCTTTGATCTTAAAGCGGTCAAAAACCGAAACAAGTGCCGAATTTTTAAAGAAATCTTCCTCAGAAAGCACCCAGCCCACAGAACCTCCATTGAAATTACCAAAACGGTTGTTTTTAGGCAATCCCGAGTAGCCATCCCTTCTAAAACTATAACTAAACAAATATTTACTTGCAAAACTGTAGTTCAAATTGGCAAAATAAGAGATAAAGCCATTTCTACTTTGCGAATTTCCACTCGGAGTGATGGTAGTAAAACCTCCCTGATAGCTATTAAAGAAAGGATCTGAAAGTCCTACACGCTGTGCGCCCCAACTATCCACGGTAGTTAAGATTTCTTCGTAACCCACCAAGGCATTTAGGCTATGCTTTTCCAGGAAAGTTTTATTGTAGTTTAAGGTATTTGCCCAATCTGTCCTATTTAACCTACGGTTGGTATTGGTGGCCGCACCATTTGCCGCACCCGCATCGCCATGAAGGCCGTTCTGAAAGCTTAAGTTTTCTATAAAAAGCTTGTTTAGACCGTAAGTGGTCTTCAACTTCAAGCCTTTCAATATTTCCCATTCTGCATAAACATCGCCCAACAAAGAGTTGCTCTCTGAGCTATATTTATCCAAATCAAGAATGAGTTGCAGGTTATAGGCATTTACGTTACCAATGTATCCAGCACTTGCCGCATTGGCATTGTTAGCGCCATAGCCCACCCGCTGTTTATCCTGTATGTTGTAAGAACCATCTTCGTTGTAAACTGCTACGTTTGGCGGCAAGATATAGGTCATGCGAGAAAGCGCATCGGTACCAATGTATTGTCCAGGTAACGAACCTGTAGCTGGCCCACGTCCCAAAGTATTGTTGTAGCCGATATGCGTGCCCAGGGTGATGTTACTAAAAAGCTTATGCTCTAGGTTAATCCGGGCTGTTTTCTGATCAAGATCATTGGTGCGCAGAATACCATTTTGCTTGCCATAAGCCAAAGAAATAAAGTAATTGGTGGCTTCTGTAGCACCAGAAAAACTCACATTGTGATTTTGGGAAACAGCATGGTGATAGGCTACATCATACCAATCCGTATTCACGGTAGAACCGTCGGAACGGGTCTGCAAAGCGAAACCTGGCTGCCTTCCCGCATTGACCATCGCTTCATTTTTGATGGTGACATATTGGGAAGCATCTAACAGTTTGGGCAAATCTGCAGGTGTACTTACGTTTACCCAAGCATCGTAGTTTACTTTGGTTCTACCGCTTCTGCCTTTTTTGGTAGTTACTACCACTACCCCATTTGCAGCTCTAGAACCATAAATGGCGGTTGCCGAAGCATCTTTCAGTACATCTATAGATTCGATATCGCCAGGGTTAAGGTTTGATAATGGGTTATTGCCCACGTTACCTCCCTGTTGCCCCGTAAAAGAAGGCACACCATCAATCACAATGAGCGGATAAATACCTGATGATATAGAGTTGATGCCCCGAATACGGAACACCGGAGCCGCATTGAGTACGCCACTTGGCTGTACAATGTTTACCCCTGCCGCTTGTCCGCCGATTAACTGATCGAAACTTTGCGCTGGTCTATTCGCGATCTGCTTTGCACTCACCCTCGCCGCAGATCCCGTAAAATCTTGCTTCTTCTGCGTATTGTAGCCGGTAACCACAATACCACTAAGCTCGTTGCTGACTTCTTTAAGCTCTACCGTAATGGGCGATCCTTTTGCAGTTACCTTTTGCTTTTCATAACCCAAATAAGAAACTACAAGATTGTAAGGAAACGATTGTCCAGTAACCAAATTGAACTTTCCATCGGCATCTGTTTGTGTCTGGTTGGTTACCCCTTCTATTTGCACTACCGCACCCGCAAGTGGTTCTTTAGTACGTGCATCTATAACCTTACCTGTAAGTTTAGAGTTAATTAATGGATTATTTTGAGCGAGAGACGAATAGGAGAGGAAAATCAGAAAGACCGAGAATAGTTTACGATATCCCGGCAAAGCCCTACCCTTTAAAAAGCGGTTGGCTTTTCCATTTTTTTGCATAATTTTACAATGGTTTTAATTAGAGAAATGAAGCAGGTTGCAACGCCAATTGAACACCTGTTTCAGTAGTTATCACCAAAGGGAAGTCTTAGGATTTCCCTTTTTTATTTAAAGTATAGTTAACACATGGGTACCTCCGGGATTTAAAAAGATAATAATTCGCTTGCCTTATTGAAATTTCGGCAGCTAATATAGAGATTAATAATTTAATCTACCAAATTAGTAGACTATTTTTTTCAATGCTTTCGTACTCATCAAAAGATATTATAGAACAAATTTTATTTACTAAAAAAACTGATCTTCAGGTTGAGCTCTAAAACGCCGTTAGTCTGTACCTACCTTACTCTGGTACTGGAGCTGCAGAACATACTATCAAAATAGCTTGGATACTCTTTCGGCAGCGAGTGTATTTCGGTAAACGTGGTTCTTCCCCACTTTTGGTGGTCACTTAGTTTTTCAACCGTTCTGATTTTGCGGATAAATAAACCTTTCCGCTATGTTATTCCGTTCCTCTGATGTATTCAAAGTTATTTCAGTGGACAATCAAACCGATCATATATGATTTTCCCTGGCGCCCGACAGCTTTCCCATCGGGCACTATCGGTCAGCCTCACCTGGCCGAGGGAGGGACCGGCCAGCAAACAAATTACAAATGGGAATGGGAGGAATTTGCGAGCGCGACGATACATTACCGCAATTTACATTTGTTGCGCATTTAAAGAACGAGCCACCGTTGAAAAGGCGTATAAACCCCTATGAATTAGGACTTGCCATAGACCTTGCCGATCGCCTGCGTGCGGCTGGTGATCTCCAGCTTATCGAAGATGTTCCTGGTATGGAACTTGATGGTATTGACCGACAGGAAGATGCGGTCGGCAATCTGGACATTGCTCAGTCCCTCGGTAATGGCCTGCAGCACCTCCACCTCACGGTCGCTGAGCCCATAGCGCCGCTGCACCTCCCCAAAGAAAGAAGCCTGCTGCCCAAGGGCGATGCGCTCCCTTTCCATTTCCCTGCGCATATAGTCCTCGATCTCCCCACGGTAATGCTGGTTCTGCCTGTCCAGGGCACGGATACGGTACATGATCGCCAAAGTAATGACCACCAGCTCGATCACACTGCCCATCTTCAGCTGCCCATAATACAAATCAAAGGTAAAGATGCCCACCTTGCGCAACAGGAAATAATCGATCGCACAGAACAGGAACAGGCCATAGCCAAACACAAAGAAACGGGCATGTACCGCACCCCTGAACTGTTTGAGCGCCAGTATCCAGAAAAAACACAAAAGCCCCAGCACCAATAGCTCTCCCAATAGGAACAACCGGTAACTATCATAGACCAGGCTCAACAGATAGGCCAATCCCCCCAGTCCCAATATCCCAAAGCACGACCGACACAGCCCAGAACGGCCCAGTCCCAAAAAACGGTGCGCAAACAGCGTGCAGGAGATGCCCATGCCCAGGTGCAGCGGTACATCGGCATGGTTCAACAGCCAGCTGCTGCTGGTCAGAAAGCTGAACAGTCCATCTGCATAGGCAATGGAAAGGGAAATAAAGACAAAGAAGATCCCATAGTACAAAAACAGCCGGTCCTTCAGGTAGAAATAAAGGAACAGGTTCAGCATCAGGAACATCATACAGGTGCCATAATAAAGTCCCAATTGGAAGAAGATCCCCGTGCTCCATCGGTTCATGTCCTCGGGCGTACGGACCATCGTCCTAAAGGATACATCCTTGCCAAAATGGGCCTGCACATAAAACGTACGTTCCCCCGCCGGCAGGCTGAAATCTGGTGCCCCGAAACGGTTGCGCAACTGCGGAAAATCGTTTCCCCTGCGCTCGACCAGCAGCAGTGAACCGCCCTGCAGCCTATAGAGGGAAACCGTATCCAGGTGCTCGTTCTCGATGAACATCACCAGTCCCCCCTGCTCCAGCACTTTATCAAAATCGATACGGAACAGATAAGTCCCCCTGTTGTCCATTACCGGAAGGTCACTGGCCTTCTCCAATGGCCGGAAGCTAAGCCCCCCGATATCCCGCAGGTCCAGCGGCCCCGGACTATGGTAAAAGGACACCCGATAGGGCAACTGCCCGGCCATGGCCAAAGTACCACTGCCACAGAGCAGCAACAGCGACCAGACCATATAAGTGAATATATTTTTCATTTTCTACTGTCACAAATCTACAAAACTACCCGAAAGTATAGGCAAATTTTAAACAAACCCTGTTAGTTTTGGCCACGATACCACTGCGTCCATCATCCCTTTTTAAACAGCCCTTACCATGAGTCCTACGCCAAAGCCTCTCTTTCCTTTCAGACCTATCATCCTTTGCTTGATCTTAACGCTATTGACCGTATCAGCCATTTCCCGCTGTACCCGGAAGGCAAGCCACTATGACCAGGGGCTCAACGGCAACTACCTTTCCATGAGCCAAAACCAACGGCCATATGCCTCCATTCCATTACCTCTCATTTTACATCAAAAAAACACCAAACACTCAAAAACTATCCAAAAGTATAGGCTTTTCCAGGTCGCTCCCGACTAGTTTTGCCACCAGAAATCAAACCAATTTCCATTTTAACCCACAGACAATTGTTATGAAGAAATGTTACGCCCTCTTGTTATTAGCCGGACTAGTTGCTCAATTGGAGCTCAAGGCCCAGGTAGGTATTGGCACGGCCACACCAGATGCCAGTGCACAACTGGAAATCATCTCCACCTCCAAAGGGTTATTGATCCCAAGATTGACCCAACAGCAGCGCAATGCCATCACCACGCCTGCCAACGGACTACTGGTCTACCAGACTGACCAGAGCGCTGGTTTCTATTTCTATGACCAGCACCAATGGAAGAAATTGGCCGGCAGCAGCGAAGTACAGGCAGGAACCCCCGGCAGCAATGGCAATACCATCTTGAGCGGGAACGCTATGCCCCAAAACGCCACCGGCAACAATGGAGATTTCTATCTCCATACGGCCACCGCTACCCTTTACGGACCAAAGGCAAACAATGTCTGGCCTTCAACCGGCATCAACCTGACCGGACCACAGGGCGAAACAGGCCCCACGGGAACCTTCAGCGGTACGCTTAGCGGCGACATTACCGGAACGGCCAGCGATACCAAGATTGCCAACGATGCCGTAGCTACACAAAAGATCAGGGATGGCGCCGTGACCAACGACAAGATCGCCACAGGCATCCATGCCTCCAAAGTTGGCCTGGGCA
Organism: Pedobacter sp.; assembly: GCF_031119335.1. Classification (GTDB taxonomy): domain Bacteria; phylum Bacteroidota; class Bacteroidia; order Sphingobacteriales; family Sphingobacteriaceae; genus Pedobacter. The sequence continues at coordinate 377,456 of NZ_JAVHXT010000001.1, read as the reverse complement.
ATGTCAACAACACCAGCGATGCCGACAAGCCTCTTTCAACAGCAACAACCAACGCCCTTGCCCAGAAAGAGAATACGGCAAACAAAGCAATAGACCTGACCGACCCAGACCACACCAAATACCCAACCACCAAAACGGTAGTAGATGCACTCATGGTTGCTTATTCGGTCTATAATGGAGGCCTGATCATGAAGGAAACTTCAGAGAATAAGGTCACCGACCTGAATGAGCCGGACCATACCAAGTTCCCGACCACCAAGGCGGTAGCCGATGCATTGGACGTAAAGGAAAACATGGCCAATAAGGCTACCAACCTGGCAAATGCAGATGATACCAAATATCCTACCACCAAAGCCGTAGCTGATGCGATAACCAGTGCCGCCACCACCAGTGCAAGCGCTATGGCACAAAAGGAGAACACCGCTAACAAAGCAACCAACCTCACCGATGCCGATGACACCAAGTTCCCCACCACCAAAGCCGTAGCTGATGCCATTACGAGTGCCGCTACCACCAGTGCAAGCGCTATGGCACAAAAGGAGAACACTGCTAACAAGGCAACCAACCTCACCGATGCGGATGATATAAAATTCCCTACCACCAAAACCGTAGCTGATGCGATAAGCAGTACATCCGGAAACCTTTGGTCGAAACAAGGTAATGCGGGCACTACCAATGCCGACTTTATTGGCACTACCGATAACCGACCACTATCCATTAAAGTGAACAACCAGAACGCCGGACATATAAGCAATATCAGCCGAAGCATTTTCTTAGGCTACCTTGCTGGAAAAGATTACAATTCGAACAGAAATACTGGCTTTGGCTACAGTGTACTTAGCCAAAACACTACAGGAGAATACAACACCGCCGTAGGTGAAAGTGCACTAGCTTCGAATACCAATGGAGTTTTAAACACAGCCATGGGCGCCGGTGCCCTATTATCAAATTCAAGTGGAAAAGGAAATAATGCTTATGGAAACGATGCAATGCGCATGAACGATTCTGGCGCCTACAACTCGGCTTTCGGCATGGGCGCTCTTCGTTCAAACACGAACGGGGTAGACAACACAGCTGTTGGGGGCGGGGCACTTTCAAACAATACCAGTGGTAAGGGTAATATAGGAATAGGTGGTGGCGCAAATGTAACTTCCGGGGGGCTTTCCAATGCCACGGTTATTGGCCACCTCGCTACAGTAGATGCCAGCAACAAGGTACAAATCGGCAATAACGATGTTACAGCCGTAAAATTGGGCGGTACTGCCGCCGTGCTGGAAACTGCACAGATCAAACTTACAAGTGGTTCTCCTGGTGCAGGCAAAGTTTTAACCTCGGATGCCAATGGACTGGCTTCTTGGAGTGCTCCAGCAGTTACTATCGCCGATTTGGGGAACAAGGAAAATACTGCCAACAAAGCGACGGACCTGACAGATGCCGACAATACCAAATTCCCAACGACCAAAGCTGTATCCGATGCACTGGCCAGTGCTGCAGCAAATGTTTGGTCGAAGCAAGGGAACGCAGGTACCACTGATACCGACTTTATCGGCACCACCGATAACAAACCGTTACTTTTTAAAATCGATAACGAAAAGGCGGGTCAGATCACAAATACCTCCCGAAACACTTTCTTGGGCTACCACGCAGGAAAGGATACCAATAGTGGCAAAAATACTGGTTTCGGCTACCTCGCACTTGGCAAAAATGCCAGCGGAGAAGAAAATGCCGCACATGGAGCCGACGCATTGGCTGCTAATACTGCCGGTAGCTGGAATACCGCTCTGGGAACCCGTTCACTTGGATCAAACCTGACCGGACACAATAATACCGCAAATGGCCGCGATGCGCTGAGTGCCAACACTTCCGGACATTACAATACCGGGATCGGGACGGCCTCACTTTCCTCCAATACAACTGGTAACGAAAATACCGGTATTGGGCCAGGCGCACTTTCCAGTAACACTTCCGGCAATGGCAATACCGCAGTGGGTATGATGGCCAATGTCGCTTTCGGAAATCTTAGCAACGCTACCGCTATTGGCTACACTGCCATTGTAAATGCCAGCAATAAAGTACAGATTGGTAACGAAGACATCACCGCTGTAAAGCTAGGTGGCAGTTCGGCCGTACTCGAAACTGCGCAGATCAAGCTGACTGGTGGTTCGCCTGGACCAAACAAGGTACTTACTTCAGATGCAGCTGGACTTGCCAGCTGGACCACACCAACAGTTACCAGTACCGATTTGGGAAATAAGGAAAACACGGCCAATAAAGTAACTGACCTCACCAATGCCGATGATACCAAGTTCCCTACGACCAAAGCGGTAGCAGATGCCATCATAACTGCCACGGCCAGTTCTTGGTCAAAGCAGGGCAATGCCGGCACCACCAATGCAGATTTCATAGGTACTACTGATAACCGCCCATTGCTCATCAAGGTAAATAATGAAAAAGCCGGCAAAATAGAACAATCCACTTCGGGAAACACTTTCTGGGGATACATGGCTGGCAATTCGACTACAAGTGTCCGAAATACAGCATCCGGTTATCAAGCTTTATTGTCTAATATTAATGGAGCCTGGAACACCGCAAATGGATATTCGGCACTTTCATCAAACATTTCAGGCAGTATCAACACTGCGGTTGGATATGCAGCACTTGCCAGCAATACTACTGGTACCCAAAACAATGCCATTGGGGCTTCCACACTGCTTACCAATACAACCGGTTCCAATAATACAGCTTTAGGAAATGACGCACTTTCTAATAATACTATTGGGAGCAAAAACACTGCTTTAGGTGGTTCTGCAAACGTTTCTTATGGTGCTACAGAGAACGCCACCGCCATTGGCTATGGTGCAATGGTAAATGCCAGCAACAAGGTACAGATAGGCAACAGCGATGTTACTGCTGTAAAATTTGGCGGCACAAATGCGGTATTGGAAACAGCACACATTAAACTAACAGGCGGTTCGCCAGGAGCTAACAAAGTGCTTACCTCTGATGCCAATGGTTTGGCAAGCTGGACCACACCAACAGTTACCCCTACAGCTTTGGCAGACGCTATCACAACTGCCACAGCTACCGTTTGGTCAAAGCAGGGCAATGCCGGTACCACCAATGCAGATTTTATCGGCACGACCGATAACCGGCCATTGCTCTTTAAGGCAAACAACAGAAATGCCGGCAAGATTGAGGTGAGTTCCTCAAACGCCAGTACCTTTTGGGGCTATATGGCAGGCGAGGCTAATTATGCAAGAAACAACACTGGAATTGGCTATGGGTCACTCTTTAAAAACACGGCTGGCATTTTCAATACCGCTACAGGCACATATTCTTTGTCATCGAACACATCTGGAGATGGCAATACCGCAAACGGAAATAGCACCTTACAGAACAACACCGAGGGATGGGGCAACAGTGCTACGGGCAATTATGCGCTAAACATGAACGTTTCAGGAGGATCCAATACCGCCAACGGCTCATATGCACTTCTATTAAATAGTACTGGAAATTACAATACAGCCATTGGCCACCTGGCATTATCCAAAAACCAGACTGGTTCCAACAATACGGGCATCGGAACGCTGGCTGATGTCACCAGCAATGACCTTTCCAATGCAACCGCGATAGGCCATAATGCCCTTGTAGATGCCAGCAATAAAGTACAGATTGGCGACACCTTCGTGACCAGTGTCAAACTTGGCGGCACTGCTGTCGTACTGGAAACCGCACAGATCAAGCTTACAGGCGGCTCGCCAGGAGCTAACAAGGTACTTACCTCTGACGTCAATGGTCTGGCCACTTGGGCTACACCACAGGCTAGTGGCTGGGGACTTACCGGAAACAGTATCGCTACAGATGGTTCCGCATTCATCGGCACCACCAATAACCAGCCGCTAATTATAAAGGCCAACAACCAGAAAGCAGGTAAGATTGATATTACCGATGCCCTGGCCAATACCTTCTGGGGCTACCAGTCGGGAAATGCCACTACCGTAGGGAAATACAATACCGCAAACGGATACAAGGCCCTAGCTGCAAATACCGGTGGCGTACATAACACCGCAACGGGATACAATGCACTTGCCTTCAGTACCGGTACCGGCAACACCGCTATAGGCTCGGAGGCGATGCTGTTGAATAATGGTGGAATCTATAACACTTCAATCGGCAGTGGCTCCCTATCCGCAAATGTCAGTGGCTATTACAATACAGCTATTGGTTTCAATGCCGATGTAGCTGAAAGCAACTTAACCAATGCCACCGCTATCGGCTACAATGCCAAGGTGGATGCCAGTAACAAAGTCCGTATCGGAAATGGCAACGTTACCATTATCCAGGGCCAAGTGGCCTTTACCAACGCCTCGGACCAACGCTTCAAAACGGCCATCACGCCAATGGACAAGGGTCTGGATTTTATCCAACGCCTAAAACCTGTCAGCTACCAGATGAAGAACAGCAGCGACAAGCGAATCAACTGGGGCTTCATTGCCCAGGACATCGAGGCACTTGTAGGCACCGAAAATGCGGTGCTGACCATCGGCAACGATGCTGAGCGCAGCCTTGGCCTGCGCTACACCGATTTCATTTCCCCGATGGTAAAGGCCATGCAAGAACTGGCACAAAAGAACATGCAGCTGGACCAGGAGAACCAACAACTGAAACAACAGTTACTGGCCATGCAACAGAAGGAAAGCGAATTCTCGGCCCGATTGGAAAAGATAGAACAAATGCTGGACAAGGGACAGCAACAGGCCACTACCGAAGAAAAGAAAAAATAGGATGCGCATTCCCAAGATCACGATGCTGCTGGCAGCCATGCTGCCGGCCATCCCTTCCCTAAAGGCACAGCTATCGGCCGGCAATGAAGCCCTTACCATCAAAAGCGGTACGACCTTCTCCAGCCAGGGCCTGGTGCTACAGCCTGCCATAGACCTCACGCTGAAGGACCAACTGCTGGAGCAAACAAACACCACCGTCCACACCAGCAGCAAAAACAGCATCACAAGGCATTACCAGCTCAACAATCCCATCAGCTTTATTGGCACGCTCGGCATCTATTACAACACCCAGGAACTGAATGGCAATGCCCAAAACCTGCTGGCCCTATACTACAGCGAACAGGGAAATACCGGCAGCTATACTACCCAAAACGGTGGAATCCAACAGCCCGCCTCCAGCTACCTTTACCAACAGTACGACCAAGCCATTATTTTTAGCCACCTGACCGCCGCAGAAAGACATAGCACTCTACCCGTAGGCCTGGCCGATTTCAGCGCCAAAGTCGAAAACAAGGGTGCCAGACTTTACTGGAAAACCCATTGGGAACGCAACAGCAGCCATTATATCATCGAACGTTCCGCCAATGGCCACGCTTTCCAGCCCTTGGGCACGGTGGCCGCCAAAGGCGATTTCAACGGCACGACCAGCTACAGTTTTTTGGACGATTCGCCCCTACAGGGCAAAAACTATTACCGTTTGACGCAGTTGGACCGGGATGGGAAGAGGCACGACCATGGCATTACGCAGGTCAGTTTCCAACTCAAGCATAACGATATCCGTCTATATCCTAATCCACTTAGCGGAAGCCTGCTTTCCGTGAACTTCATACATCCTTCGCAGCATAAGAACAACGTTGATATCCAATTAGTAGACATAAGTGGAAAAATCTACTACAGAAAGACTTTTTCTATAGCGTCTAATGGCATCTATGTTCTTCATCTCGACCAAAAGCCGCCCAGCGGCACCTACTTAGTACATATCCATAGTGGTGTAATTGATCATTGGAAAAAACTGATCGTACCCTAAATCTCGACCTAGTAGCTCGCCACGATAGATGTCTGAGTACAAAATTGCAGATGATGAATTTGTTGACGACAATACTTGACTACGACGGTACATCGCTGCAAGTCTTACCGTTCGCCGGTAACTAATCCTTTTGAAATATCTATTGACTGTGAACCTGATGTCAGCATTACCTATTTCAAAACCTTATGGACCGGAACCAAGCTTGCCTTATCATCAAACTCAACCAACTGAGCAATGATAGCCGCATGTCCAGAACCTAACAATACCATGACCCTTTCATCATTATCACCCAATGCTTTCTGTACAAATGAATACATCAATAGGTTTCTACGGTACCATTCACCTACCAAACGGCTGCCCTGAAAATCATTAGACCTGCCAGCCCTATTGAATAAGCTAATATAAGCGCTATAGTCTTCCCTGCGTGCCTCTGGGGTATTCTTCAAAAGCAGCAATTCTTGTAAAGTATATTTTTTACGATCATCGGCTTCTTTTTTAGCCATTGCAGCTATTTTTTCTTGTATTTCATCTGCCAGTTCGGCCTGCCCAGCCTCCTTAATAGCGGCCATAACTTCTGCAAAAGGAAACTCGGTTTTAATATCGATGCCGTAAAGCTGCCTATGGCCACTCTTCTTTGCCACCCTAAATGCTAACTGGAAAATTTCGCTGTTACGATAGAATTTCTGATTTGGATGACGTTCCTTCACAACATCAAAATACCTGTTGGCAAGGTACAACGTGTAGAGACTATCCAGTTCCGACTGTTTATCGAAATCCCACTCAACAAAAATTTTGGTGGGTCCAAATGCTACTATTTGGGCAGTAATGTTTTCGAGCTCGGCCTGAACTGCGTCGATATCCAGAGCCGTGGTTTTCACAAGGTCTAGGTTCGGACTATCGAAATGAAAGGTTCCCAACAATAGTATCTCTGTTTTTTTCTGTGCACTCACATCAACAGTGAGCAAAATTAAGATGATTAGATAAATAGATCTTGCGTTATACATGGTATTCTGGTTTAAAATTATTGATGGATAATCGAATCAAGTTATCAGACGAAGAATGTGAACGAGAGGTTGCACGTTGCATGAGTTTTGAGAGTACTTGACGTCCTAATTAAATTATATCCCATGAAACTTTTTACTTTATCGTTCCGAATTTTTGTTATTTCACCTTTAGTCATCGTTATCCACCATGCAGCCCATAAACCGTTTGGAAGATAGCTACTAACTCTTCGCAAAGTCATTTTCGCTCATTTTATTTTTGAACATTGAGGCTAAAAACTGGAAAGGTCGAAAGACTGTTTTGCTATTTTTACCAAACATGAATTGTTATCAATTAGCTCGTCTCTTTTCTTCTTCGGCACTTCCAGATTTACGAGTAAGTGCATGGTCGTTACCACCAAACTTGTAGGTAAAATTTAGTAGTGCAGCCCTGCTGTCCCTAAGTCGTATTCCATCAACGGCAAAGCGTTGCATCGAATTTGTCCATCTGATGTTATTGGTAAAGAAAATATCGCTCAAAATAACCCCCAATGTAGCTTTCTTCGCCATAAAACTACGCTGTACTGCTATAGCCACAGACATATTGGCCTTAAGCTCTATATTGCCATAATACTGGCTGCCATTGTAATTTCCTACTAGTTGCGCAGACCACGGACCAAATGTGAAGCTATTATTACTATTAATCATTACATGGGGGCGTGCATTAGAAACTGCCTGACCATCTATTTCACCATGGAATTTACCATAAAAACCACTTAGATTAGTACTGGAACTGAACCATTTTGTTAGTTTGAGCGGCAACGTGAGTACCACCGAATAGCTTTCGTAGCGTTTTAGGTTGGTAAAGCCCACCAGAATATTATTGGCGTTGTCCAAAATCTGGGTTTCAATGATAGGATTTGCGGATCGGAAATAATTTAAGCCTATGATATACTTGTTGTTCAGCGTGTAATTGATATCCATCGTATAATTGAGCGCAGGTAGTAGTTCAGGGTTTCCTGCCACTCTAATGGTTGGTTCAATGAAATAGAAGTATGGATTGAGCTGCGTATAGCTTGGTCTTCCTATCCTTCTGCTGAAATTGAAACCAAACCCATGTTTTTGACTAAGTTGATAACTGAAAGCTCCACTGGGAAAGAACTGAACGTATTTCCGCCCGAAAATAGTCATCCCCTTACCTTGGCCAACAGTTCTTTCGGTTCTTAATCCCAATTGTAAACTGATATTCCCCAACTTCCTACCATAATTGGCAAAGGCTGCCTGGATCTGTTCGTTGTAGCTAAATGTACCGCTAAGTTCAGTATTGGTTTGTAATTCTTGCCCAACCCTATTATAGAAATCCATATCGGTTATTGAACGGATATGACTAAACTTTCCGCCCAATTCCAATTTCCCTCTTAGAAAAGACTTTTCAAGATTTAACGCTCCCGAACGGATATCCAATCTTCCCTCAGAATTATTAAATAACGATATCGGATCTCTAGAAGGCTGATCGTTTGCATTGAGATAGCCGAAATCATAGGACTGCATATCGTCCAGGTTGAATTTAGCAAAATCCATATCGAGATTTAGAATTGCTCCCAGTGTATCTAACTGCTGTCGGAGATTAAAGTTAGCTCCATAATTTTTCCTCTCATTGATGGTATTGGTTAACATGTTACGAAAACCATTAAGCCCTGCATCTGTACCATATAGAGAAGTTACGTTATCGATATTGCGATGGATCTTTGTAAAAGCCCCAAAAAGTTCCGTTCCTACTGTTGTACGCTTTCCTAAAAGATATTCCATGCCCAATCTAGATGTATGGGCACCGAAAGTAATGTCCTGATAGAAATCCTGAAAGGAGCTTGCCACTCCATCAGATCGTTCTCCAAAAAGATGTGTAACCTCCATATCTGCAAAATCACCACGATAGGCATAGTTATAATTGGCCATAGCTGAAAAATTTCCCTTCCTATAATTGAGATTTCCACCGTTATTACTTTTTAGAAGCTTACCGTAGCCGCCATTTAAAGAAATATTACCATTACTTCCACTTGCTATGGGTTTGTGAAGTTTGATGTCAATAATGCCTGCATTACCAGCAGCGTCATAACGTGCGGATGGGTTGTTAACCAGCTCAATCTTATTGATATTATTAGCTGCAATGCCCCTTAACATTTCTGTAAGTTCGGTTCCGGATAACTGTACTAGCTTTCCGTTGACCATTACCACCGGATCAGTCTTTCCTCTCATCATCAAGTTTCCATTCTGATCTATTGAAATGCCAGGCGATTTTTCTAACACCTCCAAAGCAGAACTTCCATTGGCGGCAACATTCCGTCCTACATCAATCACTAGTTTGTCTAGCTGCTGCGTTACGGCTGGAAGTTCTGCTACTACCTTTACTTCCTTAAGATTGGACGACATAGGTTCCAACCTTATGGTAGGCAGCACTAGATTAGCACTGATTTTAAGTGTATCTGAAATATAAGGACGATAACCCATAAATCCGATACTAAGTAGATAGCGACCTGAGCTAAGAGCATTTAAAATGAACTTTCCGTCAATATCACTCATCGCATATCTTACTGGTACTGCTTTTTCAATTGCAAGCAACTGAATAGAAGCCCCTTCTAACTTATACTCGTTGCTAACGACAACCCCTTGTAGGCTAAACCTGGGTTCATTCTGTGATCTTGCAACAATACTATTGAGTAAAAGAGCGATTAACACCAACAAATGGACTATATAGAAAAAACTTTTTTTATGCAGATTTTGAGAGGAATTCCTGTTATTCATTTCTTTGTAGAATATTCTTAAATACTTTACAAAGCTGCTCTATTGGTACATCTAGTAAAAACTTTGCCCCTCTATAGCACCATTTGATCGACAAACGACAACTGATTCTATACAAGCGGTCACCAAAATTTCATATCAAGAACTATTGCATACGATTTGTCCCTACTTCAGTTATTTAAACTGACTTCTGTTTTTGCCTCAGTTATTGTGCAATTATCTTGGCAATACTACAAATTAAGTATAACTACTGATGCCATAAATACAGTAAAAACCCTATATTCTCCTTAAGGCTTGGCGTCTATTTTTGTCAAAAATTAATCAATATGACAACAAAAAAAATCCTAATCGCTTGTCTGCTCTGTGTTGCCAGTTCAATGATCGGTCTTGAAGCAAACGCACAACAGAAAAATATCCCAGCCAAGGTAAGGTCTACAGGCGAAAGCAAATCGGGGGGACAAAAGATTTTACAATGGATAAAAGATGACCTGCGAGGTTACTATGTTGCCTCTCTCGCCAATGGCTCAGTGCTTACAGTTAGTATGGATGGCAAATGGTTACAAAGCATACATCCGGTTCTCGACAAAAAATTCCCACCAATTATCTCTGCCGCTTTAAATCCTTACAGAATAAAAGGTTACGAAGTAGATAACATGGTTATAGTAGAAGATGCCACTATAGGCAAATATTATAATGCGGATGTAACTTCAGACGACGATGCGGCCACGTTATACATTGATCTTAAAGGCAAAATCTTCAAAAAAGAGAAGATATAAAAGTATTGGGGCTGTCTCAAAAGTAAAATCTGCTCCTTGAGAATCGAATATTTGAAAATGCTCTCGTAGGAGGGTACGAATAAAATCGACAAAAAAAGGGGCTGTCTCGACTTTTGAGACAGCCCCTCTTTACAAAAATGCATTATACATTTATATACATTACTTAATAGCAGCAAATGTTAGAGAAAAAATGCGCTTGTAACATATAAAGAAAAATAGTGTCTTAACTACTGATCTACAGAAACCTATCCAAAAACAACTTTATAAATATTACTACCGAAACAAATCATCGGTCGTTTTACCAAAATATACAATTGATTTACAAATAATTGAAAATACTGCTTTAGCCATATTTGTAAATGAGCTAGCATACTTTATTGCCGCCCAATACCATAGTATATTATGATCTCACACCGTTCGTTTACTATTGCCTTTTTACTAATTGCTTTTACAATTTCGGTCTATCCCCAACAACTTAAAGATTCCGTCAAAGTTTACCAGCTTATCCAAATTGCCACTGAAAAAGCTGGAGCTGGACAAAAAGACTCTGCCGATATTTATTTCAGGCAATCTGGCAAATTGGCTAAGGAAATCAAATTTGATAATGGTTTCTTGAAATACACAGGCGACTACACCAATTTCCTATATCGTGAGCTGAAGTACAAAGAGGGCTTGAAAATTGCCGAGGAACAACTACAGAAAAGTATCGAAATAGGCAATAAAAGAACAGAGGCTAATGCCTATAATAATATCGGGCTTCTATATTATTCACTATCCATGATGACTAAGGCCGCAGAATATTACGTTAAAGCATTAAAAATAGCGGAAAAAACAAACGATCTTTTCAATCAACGTAAATTTAACAGCAACCTCGCATCTGTTTTTATAGACTTAAAAGATTACAAAAAAGGCAGCTTTTATGCTAAACAAGGCTATGATATTGCTACAAAACTGAAGGATACCTCGGCAATGGGGAGAAGTCTAGTGAACCTAATTGTAGCAGAAGTATTTGAAAATCAACTCGAAAAAGCTAGGCAACATTCGGTCACACTACTGGCAATTGCCAATAAAACAGCTGATGTTGACCTTTTGCTTACAGGCTATATCAATCTCGGGGATATCTATCATAGACAGCATAAATTCAGCGAGAGCATAGAAACCCTAAAATTAGCAGAATTGAAACTTGAAAGAGCTGATCCAGGCTATGACACCTACGTGTATCAAGGATTGGCAAATGCCCATAAAAGTTTGGGAAATTATGGACCTGCAAACCATTATTTCGAAAAGTGTGTATCCAATGCTGCAGATATCATGGTAATGGCCGACCTAAAACAGGTATATCTATTAGGTGCCGAATTGAAAGAGCAAGGTAAAAGCTTTGAATTGGCTCTTGCATACAGAAAGAAGTATGAAAAACTAAATGATTCACTAATCAGTAAAACCAATCATGAAATTATCCAAGAGATAGAAACAAAATACCAAACCACTGTTAAGGAACAGCAACTGACAAAACAAAAGCTACAGATTGCGAACCATACCAATGAAATAAATAGCAAGAACAATCTTATTCTTATTACCTCAATTGTTATTTTATTTTTACTTGCAATAGGCGCTATTGCATTTATTGTAGATAAACAAAAAACAAAAGCAATGACCATGCAGCAGGAAGTAAAGCTGTTAGCTGCACTATTGGCAGGAGAAGAAAGAGAGCGTAATAGAACAGCAAAAGAATTGCACGATGCTGTAGCCAGTACGCTATCCGCAGCTAAAATGCAACTTAATAGGATAAGCGAAACCAATAACACCGAATGCACAGCGAGTAAAGAAAAAACCTTAGCCCTTATTGATGCAGCAGCAAGGGAAGTACGCAGCATCTCGCACAATATGGCTCCTAATATACTTTTGGAAGAGGGCCTCACCCATGCTATAGAAAGTTTCTGCCATAAGGCCTCAAGTAGTAACCTACAAATCACCACTTACTTTTTTGGAGATACTACATCATTAGATGCTGAATATGCGCTAATTATCTATAGGATAGTACAAGAAGCAGTGAACAATATCATCAAACACGCCAATGCCTCTGAAGCTTTGGTACAACTAAACGTTAGCGACATGCAATTAGACATTACCATCGAAGATAATGGGAAGGGATTTGATGTAAACGGTATCAAGAAAAATGGTTTAGGCATCTCCAACCTTATCAATCGGATACAATTGCTTAACGGTAGCCATGAAATTAGCTCCACCATTAACGAAGGCACCAATATCTACATCAATATCCCTTTGGGCACCTCAGTAAAACGCGCTACTCAAAAGTCTTTAGTGCCTTCCTAAATTCTCTTAGGTCCTTATTGGTAATGCCCCAGCCATCGGTAATCTTCCACGCCATTTCGTTGATATGGTCATATATTTTCATCCATTCGGGTAGTACATAATCTGGCTCATGTGCCTCAATGGGGTCCCAATGTTGGGCTACCCTTAGCTTTGGTTTGTTCTTTACCTCTTCCAGCAACCTTAACAAATTTGGATTGGTAGTTACCACAAATTGTTCGTAGTTGTTCCTGGATATTGGAAAACGCTGTTCTTCCTCGTCATTGTCGTACCAAGGCATTGACCGAGTTTTGTTAAGACACAACATACCTACATAAATTGTGGTGGTATCTCGTCCACCCCCAATGCGTTCGGTAGGAGGCACTGGAATAATATATTTTTCAATAGAAAGGCCATTCTGCTTATCATGATCCATACTTACCCCAATCAGTCCTGGTGGAAATTCTACGTACACAGGTGGAGTTCCGGGCATACGATCATTCACCAAATTAATATCTACATAAAAAGTATTTACATGGGCATAAAGTTTCTCCATACTAGGATCGAACCTTTTGTGTGGTCTTTTCACTATCCGTATGCCCTGAGGCAGTGTTAATATATTACCTAAGGGCACATCATCATTATCGCCCAATCCCGGACCATTCTTTGAAGCTGGTATCGCAATTTTATCATCGTCTCCCTGCGGAAAAATGATATCATTGTCATCTTTTTTACATGCTGCCAGAAAAAGTAGACATATAACGGTGTATCTAAAAAACGCTGCTCTCATTATCTGTTATATTCTATCTTAAAACAATTGTCACACTGTCCATCAATTCGGGGTTCAAAATCAAGCACCAAGCTAGTTTCAAAAGCGTTGTCTGTGTTCCATCTACGTAATGTAAGCGGATTGGCATTGTATCTGGCCGTTACCCTATATCTGCCCATTGGCAAGTCTTTCAACTGGTGGCCATCCAGCGCTTTCGCTATAAAGGTTGTTCCGTTACTTCCATCTATCAATTCACCCTGCGGCGTAAAGGTAAATTCAATATCTTCAGCATTTACATTAAACTCTGGATGGTTATCTATGGTAACCAAGCCACCATAATAACCTGATAACGGGTAAGCCTTCTCTCCAGTAAGTTGCCATTTAAAGTTGCGCACCGCACCCTCTCCCCCAAAACCGACATCACTATCTGGATGAAGGTAAAAGTTGTACTTTTTGCCGTGGTAAGTCTTTTCATAAAGCGCAAATGCGTACCACGAACCGGTAGGAATTTTTACACTATATTTTCCAGCGCCATCTGTTGTTGCAGTAAGATTAGCATTAAACAAAACACTATTGTCTACAATTATTCTTACGCCTACCAAGGGCGTTCCCTGTGAGTCTGTAGCTATACCGCTAACCACACCATTATCTTCCTGTTTTTCTTTGCTGCACGACATTATTGTCGCCAACAGCATCATCATTAAAACTATTCTCATCTTGCAAAGCTATAGAGAGATCAGTACCAGTTTGAGAGCACATCTACGCAAACGAAAACTACCGTAGTTCTACTTAAAATAGATACTACTGCTTTTGCTTAGCTTGCGTTATTAACTTATATTTGATAAAATGATAAAAATAGCTATCGCTGATGACCACCAGCTTATTTTAAATGGACTTAAAGCTATCTTAAACGAAAGTACAGAGATTGATATTATCTTTACCGTGACTAACGGACAACAACTCTTACAACAACTAGAAATTGAGGTCCCAAAGTTACTCTTACTGGATATAGAACTTCCGGATAGTAATGGGATTGATTTGTGCAAGGCTGTTAAAGACAAATATCCCGACATCAAAATTATTGCACTTACCAACCACGAGGAAACAGTATATGTTAGAAAGATGATGAAAAGTGGTGCAGATGGCTACCTGCTAAAGGGAACAGATCAGGTTACGCTTATCAAAGCCATTACCACAGTGGCTAAGGGCGAACAGTTCATAGATGAATCCATTAAAAAAAATATCCTACAAGAAACAATTTCTGGAAAAAAATCTGCCTCTCTACTTAAACTTACTAAAAGGGAGAATGAAATACTCAGCCTAATTGCCAATGAGTATTCTAATCAGGAAATTGCCGACAAGTTGTTTCTGAGCATCCGCACCGTTGAGTCCCATAGGTTGAGTCTAAGTCAAAAACTCAATGTTAAAAATACAGTAGGATTGGTTAAAGAAGCCTATCTACGTGGCCTGATCAAATAGTACAAGTTTAAAAACACTAAACTGTATAAAAAAGCCGACCCGCAAATAGCGAAGTCGGCTACACATTACATAAACTACTAAGTTTAAACCTAAAAGGTGCTTTTGTTAAAAAGTATACTTGATACCTATACCACCATTTTCTGATCCAAAACCTCCCCCATTCAGATTGATAGCTGGCATCCAATCTGCACTTATGGCGATAGGCATCCCATCAAATTTGTATTCCAGACCTGCCACACCGGCAATTCCAAAATAAAATGAGCCGGTGCCATCCCTATATTCGGCTGGTAGTATCGAATTCTTTATAGAAGAATTCCCAAAATATGCACCTCCGCCAAGCATCCAATATAGTCCGCTAACATCGGCTATTGGTCGCTGGTACTGATAAAGTGCAGTCACTGTAATATCATTCACTATTCCGCCCAAACTCCGGTAGCGGAAAATTGCTTCTATAGCATGTTTATCCTTAAAAAAATATTTTCCAGTTGCTGAAATTCCCCATAAAAATTTCACCCCGACTGCAGCCTTAAACGGACTTTCCGTGTTCGTTGATTGACTGGCAAGCCCAGCTTCGGCAGCCGGCATCTTCTTGTCAGCATTAGTGGCGCCCACACTAAGCGAATCTCGATCGGCAGTATTAATCTTTTCAGGAACTTTTGTTCCAAGAGGATTACTTGGTGCGCCACTACTTATCGAAGTTACGTTTCCAGTTATAGCCTGCTTTTTTAATTGAGCGTTTGCATTTAAGATCGCCAATACTGGCGCAAAGAATAAAATAGTCTTTAAATGTTTCATTATATGATTTTATGATGTTATGTTTTATTTCATACCTAGTGGCGAACTTCAAACAGACAACCGCTGTCATCCACCCTATAGATAGTACTTCGCAAAAGTACCATGCGAGCTATTGTATTTTTTGCGTACTGATACGTTGCTTCCTTTTTGGGTAGTACTACTGAACAGATTTAAACCCCTCTAAATCGGACTACCTTTTTTAAAAATATAATAGTCGAAAAAATCTGATTAACAACACCAAAAACCAGATAAAGAAAGTGTTAAACCACTGATGATAAAACACTAGAAAATGATAAAAACACTAAAATAGTCTAGGCACAACGATGCTAATGTAAGAAATACGAAAACGGTGACCATTAAAAATACGTGGTCACCGTTTGGAATAGATATTAGCTATTAAATACTAATTTTAATGGTCGTGCCCTCCCGTATTGCTTAATTTGGCATTGATAAAAAAAGCTCCTTTGGTAACAATCTTTGTATTTTTGGGTATATACCCCATTGGCGTAATTGCCGTGTAGCCAAGTTCTGAAACTCCCTTTGCTACTTCCATTTTTTCAAAATTCTTATTAGCAACGTGATCTTTTGTAGCTACGTTTTCATGTTTTTCGCCTTCTTTGTGCGTATGTTCCTTTTCCCCACTTTTTTCAACCGCCTTTTTATCGGTTTGCATAAAGATATAGAATTTACCGTCAGCCTCTACAATAGCATCATTTGGAACGGCTTCAGTCAATGCTTTGTTTACGCTCACCATTCCGGTGATGTTCATGCCATCAATTAAACCAGCTTTATTTCCGGTAACGGTACAATGAATAGCGATTGTTTTACTCTCATTCTCGAAAGACGAACCGATATTAAAAACTTTAGCCGTATAAGTAATTTGTGGATTATTAGTTACCGTAAAATTTACCAACTGCCCTATTTTTATGAAGGGTAGATCCTTCTCAAAAACCTGTAAATCTAGGTGGATTAAGCTATTGTCTACAATTTCTACCACGGGCGAAGAAACATCTACATAACTACCAATCTTGGCAAATTCGGCACTTACCGTACCACTTACCGGACTAGTTACCGAAAGTGCAGCAGTTAAGGTAGCCGCAGTAATGGAAGCAGGATTGATGCCCATCAACTGCACTTGCTTGTGCAACGATGACTTTCTAGCTCTTAACGAATTGAGTTCTGAAGTGGCATTCTGTAGGTTTTTCAGAGCGCCAGCATTACCTGCATTCAATTCACGTTGGCGTTGCAATTCTTGTTCGGCTAAAGTAATTCTGCTACCGATAGTTAAATATTCTTCCTGCAATTGTACAAACTGCGGATTTTCGATCGTAGCAATTACCTGTCCTTTGCGAACGTAATCACCCATTTGAACCCTTAAACTTTTCACAACGCCGCCATATAGCGATGTTGCATTAGCTTTATTGTTATTAGGTACTCGTAATGCACCATTTGCTTTAATAGCAGCGGTAAGGCTTTTCTGTTCTATGGTTCCCAAAGTGATACCTACAGATTTAATTTGTTCTTCGCTGAGCGATGCAATGGTAGCTGTTTCTTCGTGATTTCTCTCTTTAGCTGTCTCAGATTTTTTGGCTTCGTGACCATGGTTATCTCCATCACCTTCTGTATGTTTTTCTCCGCAACTGTTAAGCGTAACAACGGTTAAAGCGAAGAATAATATGTTAAAAACAAGTTTCATCTTATTTATTATTGTAGTAATTAAATTGGATAGCTGAATGATTGTATTGGTTCAAGACATCTAGATAGCTCTGTCTAATACCGATGGCTTGGCTCAAAAACTGTCCTAGTTCGGCAAAGCTGATTTCGCCAGATTTATAGCTCAATGTAGCAGCAGCAATAATTTGTTCCGCCTGTTTCAATCCAGCAGTTTCATAATATTCTAATAACGATTGGTTTTTCTCTAAATCTGCAACGGCCGACTTTCGCTGTGTTTGCAATTGTTGTATTTGATAGGCAAGTGTTTTTTCCTGCACTTCTTTTTCTGCAGTTGCCACTTTTATTTTGTTACGATAAGTGCCTCCACCAAATAACGGAATAGCTGCAGTAACTGAAAAACCAGTAAATGGATCATTTGCGCCCCACAATCGTTGCGAAAAGAACCTACCCGAAAACTCAGGTCTGTTGGTGTTTTTTTGTACGGCAATGTTTGATGATGAAATATTCACGTTCTGCTCTTGCAATGCCAAAATAGGATGAGTTCCGCTAACATCTGTATTTGCAGCACTTACTTTTACTAACGGCGAAGCCAAAGGTAACAACCATTCATTTTGGTTCAACAACATCATCAGCTGTTGCTGTTGAATAGTTATTTCCTTACTATTCTGAACCATGAACGCTTGCAGTTCTCTCATTTTCGCTTCCGCAGCAACTTTATCCAAGTTAGCTACGTCACCGGTTTTCACTCGCAGTTCAGTAGTTTTGAACAACATGGTGTAAATACTATCCAAACGTTTATAAAGCAATTGCTTGTCTTGCAGATACCAGAGCTCATAATAAGCAGTCTTCACATCTCTCTTAATCGTAGCATTAAGCAAATCAGTATTTAATTCTGCATATTTTAGCTGCGCATTCAAATAGTTTTTTCGAGCGGCATACAAACCTGGCCAAGCAATAGCCTGCGAAACGCCGATCTTCAAAATACCTACCCTATCAGATGGGCGGTAGTCTTCATTTTCTGCAAAAACACCGGTTTTGGGTATTTCAAATGCAGTTTTGGTATTCAGTTTTGCACTTTTCACTTCAGCTTCGTTTATATCCAGCTGCTGATTGCTTTTCAATGCAACTTCAACTGCATTTTCTACCGAAATACGTTTTTGTGCCGTGGCAGACGAAAATCCTACTAACACCAAAACTACTGTTGCCACAACGGTTTTGCCTCCAAACCTACCTTTTAATTTAATCGCTCCATCAAAAATGATGTACAGCAAAGGCAGTACAAATAGCGTAAGGAAAGTTGCTGTAATTAACCCTCCAATTACTACGGTAGCTAAAGGCCGTTGTACTTCTGCACCTGCGCTTGTGCTAATAGCCATTGGCAAAAATCCTAAAGATGCTACCGTAGCGGTCATCAACACAGGACGCAAACGGGTAACTGCACCTTCCCTTACCCTCTTCAAAATATCATTCATACCTTCTTTTTTTAATTGATTAAATGTGCCTATAAGCACGATGCCGTTGAGCACAGCAACCCCAAAAAGGGCAATAAAGCCTATGCCAGCACTGATACTGAATGGCATACCACGTAACATTAGTGCAAACACACCACCAATAGCACTCATTGGAATAGCGGTAAAAATTAAAATGGCTTGTTTAAAAGAACGGAAAGTAAAATAGAGCAAACCAAAAATTAACAACAGTGAAACCGGAACAGCTATCATTAAACGGGAACTCGCTTTTTGCAGGTTTTCAAACTGTCCACCGTAGGTGAAATAATAACCGGATGGGAGCTTGATTTTTTCATTTAACTGCTGTTGAATATCTGTAACTACACTTTGTACATCACGACCAGCAACGTTGAAACCTACAACAATACGTCGCTTTCCAGCTTCTCTACTAATTTGTGCAGGCCCCAATTTGTAAGCAACCGTAGCAACTTGCGACAATGGAATTTGAAGCCCTTTGTCGGTCGGGATCATCAAGTTACTTACATCGTCCATACTACTTCTGTGAGTACTATCCAAACGCACTACCAAATCAAAACGTCGTTCGTTTTCGTATACTTGGCCGGCGCTTTTACCTGCAAAAGCGGTACTCACCACGTCATTTACATCTTGTATAGTTAAACCGTAATTAGCAATACGAGATCTATCATACTCGATATTAATTTGTGGCAAACCACTTACACGCTCTACCTGCGGAGCTGTTGCACCCTCCACGTTTTGTATCACCTCACTTACTTCATTTGCATAATTAGCTAAGGTATCTATGTTCTCTCCGAAAATTTTTACAGCTACATCTTGTCTAATACCAGTCATTAATTCGTTGAAACGCATTTGTATAGGTTGATTTTTCTCAAAGAAAACTCCCGGAATTACCTCCAGCTTTTCAATCATTGCATCGGCCAATTCTTCATAACTTTTCTTCGTTTTCCATTCCTTCATCGGTTTCAGCACTATCATCAAATCCGTAGCTTCTGGCGGCATTGGGTCTGTAGGTACCTCGGCCGCACCAGTTTTCCCTACTACCATTTTCACTTCATCAAATTGTTTAATTAGTCGTGAAGCTTGCATCGAAGTCTCGATACTTTGGTTCAAAGAACTTCCCTGCGGAAGGATACAGTGAAAAGCAAAATCGCCCTCTTGTAACTGCGGGATAAACTCGCCTCCCATCCTACTGAAAAAGAAAATCGAAATAGAGAACAATAATACCGTTGCCGTAACCACATAATATTTGATTTTGATTACTTTTTCTAGCCATGGCAGATAGATCCCCTGTAGTTTTTCCATCATCTTATCGCTGAAATTCTTTTTAAGAACTGGCTTTTTCGAAAGGAAAAGTGCACACATCATCGGGATGTAGGTCATCGATAAAATTAGCGCACCAAAAATGGCAAAGCCCACTGTTTGCGCCATTGGACCAAACATTTTTCCTTCCACACCAACCAGCGTTAATATTGGTATGTATACAATCAAAATGATGATTTCGCCGAAAGCAGCACTTGTACGAATTTTCGAAGCTGAGGTAAATACCTCTTCATCCATTTCACCCTGCGTTAACTTATTTATAGATTTTCGCAAACCCAGATGGTGCATGGTTGCCTCTACTACAATTACCGCTCCATCTACAATTAAACCGAAATCTATAGCACCCAAGCTCATTAAATTGGCACTTACACCGAAAACATTCATCATGCCCAAAGCAAAAAGTA
Organism: Pedobacter sp.; assembly: GCF_031119335.1. Lineage (GTDB taxonomy): Bacteria > Bacteroidota > Bacteroidia > Sphingobacteriales > Sphingobacteriaceae > Pedobacter. Next base: position 356,852 of record NZ_JAVHXT010000001.1, on the reverse strand, counting down.
GTGCCAATGGAATAGCAGAAGCGACAATAAGCCCTGCTCTTAAATTCCCGAGAAAAATGACCAAAACGAAAATCACTATCAATGCGCCTTCAATCAAGTTTTTTTCTACAGTGGCAATTGCTCTACCAACCAAATCTGTACGATCTAAGTAAGGCTCAATAATTACATCATCGGGTAATGAGGCTTGTATAGTTGGCAGTTTTTCTTTAATACGTTTCACCACTTCATTACTATTCTCGCTCTTTAGCATCAGTACCACACCACCCACAGCATCTACTTCACCATTATAGGTTAAAGCACCATATCTCACTGCACTCCCGAACCTTACCTCCGCTACATCATTAATATAAATAGGTACTGCTCCAGAATTTTTAACTACAATTTTCTTGATATCTTCTAAAGAACTCACCAAGCCAATACCTCTAATAAAGTAAGCATTAGGCTTTTTGTCGATATAAGCACCACCAGTATTTTGGTTGTTCTTCTCTAAAGCCGTAAATATTTCTGGGATACTTATCCCCATTGCCCTCAACCTATCGGGATTAACGGCGACCTCATACTGCTTTAATTGTCCGCCGAAACTGTTTACCTCGGCGATACCTGCGGTACCGTACAACTGTCTGGCAACAATCCAATCTTGCATACTGCGCAAATCTTTGGCATTGTATTTATTTTCACTTCCTTTTTTAGGGTGGATGATGTATTGATATACCTCTCCCAAACCAGTACTAACGGGCGCCATTTCTGGCGTGCCTACACCTTGCGGGATTTTATCAACGGCTTCTTTCAAGCGCTCATTGATGAGTTGACGGGCGAAATAGATGTCTACCTTTTCATCAAACACTACCGTAATTACCGACAGACCGAAACGGGAAATACTACGTATCTCTTCAATTTTGGGCACATTGGCAATACTTTGCTCTATGGGAAAGGTAACTAACTGCTCCACTTCCTGACCGGCAAGCGTTGGGCAACTGGTAAATATTTGTACCTGATTGTTTGTAATGTCTGGTACGGCATCAATGGGCAATTTGGTTGCACTCCAAACGCCCCAAATGATAAGAACAAAGGTCATTAAACCAATAAATAACTTGTTCTTTATGCTGAAATAAATAATTTTATCTAACATTTTTCATGGATGATTAAACAATAAATTATAATGATGGTTGCCGGCAGAAAATAGCCATATAGCAACGAGTGCTTAATGAAAACATTAAACACAAATCATCGAAAAATTAAAGATTAACCATTCAGTTTCGGCGGCTGCCAAATGCTTCCGTAGTAGTTAGAAACGAAACGTTGATTGGTAAAAAGATATTTTTTTTCTGTAAGGATAGCTTTCGGCTCTTCTTCTTTTTTAGCTAAAAATTTATTGTCTATTGTGGTATGACAACAGCTGCAATTACAAAAAGGACTACAGTTATCGTTTGCATCAGTCCCGTGACTATGTTCAGTAGAGGATTTAACTTTAGATTGTAGATTTTGCTCTGGCCTACATTCATTATAGGCGTCACTACATGGCAGCATCATCATACCCATGAGATAAAATACCAATATCAAAGCCTTGTACTTCATTGTCCGCAAATCTAAACATTATTTTAAAAGCAAACAGTATAAAATGTCATTTCTAGTTGACATAAAAGTACGCAAATTCATACGTTTAATTTTAAAGGATATCTGCAAGTTAAGGTAAATAAGCGATCTTTATTGCTACTATTCCAAACGAGATTAACCTAGTCTATCGAGTATATCATGCTAGACTATGATTTTTTGTTAAATTAATCATTATCTCCCAACATTCTGCTCATCAAATTGTTCATGATAACAGAAATAAAAAAAGCAATGTCATAGCATAGAGATTAAATTCGAATGAAAACAGATCAATTTCCCATCAACGGCAACGAACACGCCAGTTTTAACTTGTTGAAGTCTGCATTAGACTCATCCATAACTGGCATTATTATTACCGACAACAACCTTCCCGATAACCCAATCATTTATTGCAACAAAGCTTTTGAGAAATTGTCTGGCTACCATCGGAGTGAACTTATAGGAAGAAACTGCCGTTTTTTACAAGGCAGAGAGCGTGACCAAAAAGCTAGAAAAGACCTTCGTGAAGCAATTTCTAAGGGAGAATCGATTGTAACCGAAATTAGAAATTATAAAAGAAATGGAGAACTTTTCTGGAACGAACTACATATTTCGCCTATTAAAGACGATGCCGGAATTGTCTCACATTTTGTTGGCGTGCAAAATGACGTTACTCGTAGAAAGAATGCTGAAGAAAATCTGATTTTCGAAAGAAATGCTGTTGAACAGAAAGTAAAGGCAAGAACAGAAGAGCTAAAAGCAAATCAAGAATATCTTGATGGAATTGTACAAACTGTTAGACAAGGATTATTGGTGCTCGATCCGCAGCTTAATGTGATTTCTGCCAACGATTTTTTCTTTAGAACTTTTAAGGTTGAAAACAGAGATACTATAGGCAAGAAACTCTATAAATTAGGTAATGGCCAATGGGATATTGTTGGACTAAAGGTATTACTTGAGCAATTGCTACCAACCAATAACCCAGTACTTGATTTTGAAGTAGAACATGATTTTCCACATATTGGAAAGAAATTAATGTTACTCAATGCACATAGGATTGAACTAAACGGGAAATATAAAGACAGAATATTATTGGCTATCGAAGACATTACAGAATATAGAGCAGCCGAGGTAAGAAAAGATGAATTCCTATCTGTATCTAGTCATGAGCTTAAAACGCCATTAACCACTATTAAAGGATACTACCAAACACTAAATAAACTGATTGGGAAAGATTTATCACCAAAAGCTCTTAATATCTTCGAAAAAACTGGTCAACAAATTGAGCGCCTTCAACGAATTATTAGCGATTTGTTAGATATGTCTCGGATAGAAACTGGAAATTTAGAGCTTCATAAAGAAAGTCTTGATTTTGACCAGCTAATTTCTGAAGTTGTAACCGAAAGTCGTAATCTTTTCCCTTCACATCAAATTTTGGTGCAGGGTAAATTGGGCAAAACTGTCCTAGGTGATGAATCGCAATTGGTTCAGGTATTGCACAATTTAATTTCCAACGCCATTAAATATTCGCCTAACGAACAAAAAATCAGCATACATTTATCAGAAGTTTCCAACTTTGCTAAATTATCTGTTACAGATTATGGTTTGGGTATTGCCATGGAAGACCAAAAGCGCATTTTTGATCGTTTCTATCGTGCTTCCGACATTCAGAAACATTTTCCCGGCATGGGTGTCGGTTTATATATCAGCGAGCAGATTATTCTTCACCACGGAGGCACACTTTGGGTAGACAGCGAACCTGGCAAGGGCGCAACTTTTAGCTTTACTTTGCCAATTGCTACTAGAAAGGTTAACCATGAATAAAAAATTAATGATTTGTGATGATGACATTGCTATTTTAGAAATGGTAGAAATTATTATGGAAGACACTTCTTTTGTGGTAAGTACCGAGGTTGACAGCCGGAAGTTAGTAAAGAGGCTACACGAAGAAAACATTGAACTTTTACTCCTAGACCTATGGATGCCTGTGCTCTCTGGTGAGGATATTTTGAAGACGATACGTACTGATCCTGCATTAAACAAGCTAAAAGTTATGGTCATGTCGGCAGGTAGAGATGCACAAACTGTTGCAATGGATGCTGGAGCTAACAATTTCATTGCTAAACCTTTTGATATAGAAGATTTAATAGAACAACTAGAACATTTATAAGTGAATAATATAATTCTTTAAAATGTTAATTCCAGCTAAGATGATCTGGAAGCTGTATAAAACTTATCGAAAAATTACCATCAGTCCGAACTCGTCGAAGACTATTTACTGAAATGTTTCGATAATCTGTCACAAAACTTCGTGAAGCTAATCTATATTATATGAAAAGAATTTTAAATGGCTTTTAACCATTCAAAAAACACAAAACCAAGCTTAATGCCCTTATTATTTACATCCTATTAGTAAAAAAACCGTATTATAAGGAAGTAACCTTATACTTAGGCTTGGCAAAATTCATCAAAATACTCAGTAAAATTACCACAGATACACCATAACAAGTGTAAACTATAGCTTTAGCATCGGCTGATTGATTTGAAGCAATTGCTAATAGCGCCCAAATACCAACCAGACCATAAGCACGCATATTACGCTGCGTTACCATATAAACATTAACCAGCCCTGCAATTACAATCATAATCATAGCCCAATTAGAAGTGCTTAACCCAAAACCATCCCATTGGATCTTAGTTAAATATGCCGCAATATTAGCAATGATTGCTACAGATATCCACCCTACGTATAAAGTAAAAGGTATAGAGATAAAAAGGTAGTCTTTGATATTTTCCTCCACTAAACTAATGTGTAGGTTCAAAATAATTTTTAATAGTGATATCAATATCATCGCCATTAAGCCAACACTTAATAAAGTATAATTATATAACCAAGCGGCTACCCAAAACGAATTGCATAGGCATGAGATTAAAAACCACCATCCAATTTTATCAACTACTGGATGTGGCTCTTGCTTGTTAAACAAACTTCTACCCGTATAAATGGCAAATGAAAACAAACCAAGATAAATCAATCCCCAAATGGAAAAAGCGTAACCTGCCGGCGTAAAAAGATTAAAATAACGGTCGGAAACCGTTTTCATTGTATTTCCATTAAAAGCTCCAGAGTTTGATAAGTAGTTTACGAAAACGGTACTAACAAGTGCAACGCCGTTTACTATTGGAAATATCTTTTTCATCCGTATGTAATTTGATATGACTAAGAAACCAATAATCCTTGAAAAAGTTCTATTTAAATTCTTTTACCGAAATCACTGATATGAGGTTCTTTTCCCAAAATCAGGAAAACTATTTACTTACACAAGTTATTAATTAACGTGAATTATGGGTCTTAATCCGTCATTGCGAGGCACGAAGCAATCTTACAACTATGGCAGGGGCATAAACTTATTGCTTTAGGATTGCTTCGTGCCTCGCAATGACGGCATTTTTAAATTTTATAACATTTAATATGTTGATAGCCAAATAAAAACATCCATAATTCACGTTAATGAGCAACAACAAGATCAGCTATTAATTGTTATTTATTCCTAGAGAAGAAATTTTTATGAGAAAACGACATTTAGTATTCATCATTACCTCTACGGCATTTTATTGGTGCGGCTGTAATAGTGGCACCTCAGCTGAAGAAGGTCACCTAGCCGATTCAGTTATTGCAGACAGACCTCAAATGGATTCTACTACCAATAATGGAGATATGATAATAGATAGTCCAGCATTAGGAACTGATAACATTAGAATGGATTCGATGAACAATAGCAATAGATAAATAAAATGGCAAAGAAAGAAGAAAAAACAGATCAGAAGATTAAACCTAGAGATGGTTATGACAACACTGGAACGCAAGGCTATGATTCATTAACGGATGATGCCTATACAGGCTCTTCTGACAAACCAAATCAATATCCAAATGAAGATCAAAGTAGAACTGGTAGTTCATCGGAAGACTTTCCTGGCGACTTAGATGAGAAGAAAGATACTGAAGAATAACTATTGGTACTAAATAAACCTCTATAGACTTGAAATCCATAGTTTTTATGGCGGACTGAAAGTCCAAAAAATCATCGTCATCTCGACGAAGCTAGGAGGAGAGATCTAGCGATAAGGAAAAGATATAGTTTTTAGATCTCTCCTCGTGCCTCGTCGAGATGACGTAAAATTGATTAAACATTTATAGAAACTAAAGTAGCTGCAATAAAATTGCAGGGTTTTAACCTTTAACTAGATAATAAAAATGTCATACAAATTTGCATGACATTCTCGGCTTAATATTTATTTCACCAGCCCTAGCGAAGAACCTACATGTTGTAAGCGCTCTACGGTAGGAGCTTCTGTTAAGCCTTTCTCATCTCGTTGTTTTTGAAACGCAACAAAACTAGGCGTATTTAAAACTTCTTGTTGTACCTCTTCATTTTGATACATAGAAACATGTACAAACGTTAGTCCATCCTCTTTCACAAAAACATGGTATAAGAACTTGCTATTGCGTAATTCTTTAAAATCGTTCAGAAAGGCAGCGATATTACGTTCATTCTCCTCTACAAAATTGGCGTTAATTTTATAAGTAACTTGTACTGCAATCATCTCCTTTTATCTGTTAAGTATGTAAAATACTCTTTTTTCTTTGGTTAAGGTATAAAAAAAGACCTTGTAAAACAACAAGGTCTTTCATAATTACGTTGAGCGTTTTATTATTTTGCGCTATTTTTTTTCTCTGTAACTTCAGTACGAATTTCTTGAGCTAAACCTTTAAGATCTTGCATCGCTTTACGCACTCTTGTACCTGCAGCTGAATTACCTGCATTATAAAATTTTTCTACGTCTGCTTCGATAGCAGCTACTACTTCTTTAACTTTTGCAAATTTTTCCATTGTTATAATTTTAATTTATTGGTCAAATATATCATTTAAACGGAATAAACAAGCAAATCTTTATTTTTTTGATATTCTTTTTTAGAGTTATTTTTTAACAATTCACATTCTTTCGATGTGTTTTTATTTAATAACGGTTAATAAACAAACGCAATCGGCGTGTGCTGATGCTTGAAAAGAGCGCTCATGATGATAGTTAATTAACTGACCTACTGAAAGATACTCTTCTTTACCGTTAGCTAAAAAACTTATACTGCCTTCTATTACATACAAACTCATTAGCAAATGTTGCTCTTCTATACCAGATTGAATTTTTTCACCATTTTTTAGCGCTACCAATGTCGTGGTGGCATGTTCCGACTTAAAAACAGTTATTGCATTCTTACCATTTTCATGATAAGCTGCTTCACTTTTAATTTCTGTGATATACCTTGGCAGGTCTACAGAAACCAACTGACCATCTAAAGCCCTATGCCCCGATGGTCGCTGCGGCGTGGCGTTATTGTATTTTTCTTCCATGGTTTTTTCTTTTAAAAACAGTAATCAAATGGCTATGTTTTTCCAATTTACGAAATAACCATATTTCAAAAAGAACAAATACAGATAAAGTTAACATGGCTATTCTATATGACCATTAAAAAACATAATATCTACCATATAAATGTTTAAAATTTATTAATCAGAAACGCATTAAAATTCTCGACCTTTGTGATGAATGTCATTATATATTACTTCACTTAATACAGGCAGCAACGGCAATTGTTTCTACGTTGGAAACGATGAAGATGCGGTGCTTATAGATGCAGGTTTAAGCTGCAAAGAAACTGAGGCACGACTCGCTAGACTCGGGCTAAGTATGCAAAAAGTAAAAGCTATTTTCATTAGTCACGAACATTCTGACCATATTAGAGGCTTGCCAGTACTAGCAAAGAAATATCAGTTACCAATTTACATTACTACCAAAACACATATAAGTGGCAAGCAAATGTTACCGCAGCATTTGATTTATGGTTTTTCCGGCACCTCAACCATCAACATCGGAAATTTAGAAGTAACTACCTTTCCAAAATTGCACGATGCAGCCGAACCACACAGCTTTACGGTAACTTATAAAGATATCAAGATTGGTATTTTTACAGATATTGGCGACCACTGCGAGAACTTGATCCATCATTTTAAACAATGCCACGCAGCATTTCTAGAAGCTAATTACTGTGATGAAATGCTACAGAACGGCAACTATCCATATTTCTTAAAGAGAAGAATTAGTGGTGGAAATGGTCACTTGTCTAATAAAAAAGCTTTGGATTTGTTTACCAACCATCGCTCCAATTTCATGAGCCACCTTTTCCTATCTCACTTAAGCAGGGAAAATAATTGTCCAGATTTGGTGCAAAGATTATTTAACGAAGTAGCTAACGGTGTAGAAATCATAGTAGCTTCCCGCTTGCAGGAAACGCCCATTTACCACATTGGTGTAGCGCAAACTAAGCTAGCTCTTGTAGAATAGTACCTTGCTCACCAACCGTTAATTTATGTTTTACGCCACATTTTAAGGCATAGTTAGCTTTTTGGTGCCCAACAGGAAAATCAAAACACACCGGATAACCAAACTCTTTCACCTTATCCATTACAATCTGTTCCAAAGTTCTGCCAAAACCATCATTATCATCATCTTTCTTCACTCTAAAACCACCCACAACTAAACCTTTTAATTTCTTTAGCTTCCCTGCTCGTTTCAGATTATAAAACATTCTATCTATACTATATAGGTATTCACCAACATCCTCCACAAACAAAATTTTGCCATCCGTTTTAATTTCCGATGCACTTCCAGCTAAGTTTTCGATGCAGCGTAAATTACCGCCAATCAATTCTCCTTCTGCCTCCCCAACCCTATTATTGCTTTGATAGGCAGCTTCATATCTCATCAACTCCTCTCCTTTCAAAGCTTTCTCAATAGATTTAATGGTATCAATTTGTATCGGCTCTGCCTTGCTCCAATCAGACGGAAAACTATTGCACATTTTAGAATGAATACTTGCAAAACGATAATTACTATTTAAATGGCAATGCAAAATGGTGATATCACTAAAACCAATTAGCCATTTAGGCGATATTTTAAATATGCTAAAATCCAACTGATCAACAATTCTTACCGCTCCGTAACCGCCACGAGCACACATAATAGCCTTGATACTGGTGTCGTTCAACATTTCTTGCAGATCGGCTAAACGCTCTTGGTCGGTACCGCCAAAAGTAAAATCTCTAGCACCAACCGTTTTGCCTTTTACCACCTTAAATCCCCAACTTTCCATTTGCTGTATGGCGGGTTCAACTTCTTCGTGGGTAATAAATCCCGCCGGACAAGTTATCCCTATCAAATCTCCTGGCTTTAAATACGGCGGTCTTTTATGTTTTGCAGCCGTTTCGGTGGTCAATACGTTAGTGGCGGCATTACTTTTAAAAGCGTATAACATAGCCGAAGCTGGCAATAATGAAGATAGGAATAGTTTACGGTTCATGATATGGCAATTTAGCAATAAGCCCAGAGTATGCAAAACCTTTTAAAATAAGAAGAGCGAAAACATTACGTCTTCGCTCTCTTCAATCCTGCCTGCCCAGTATCTTTCATCGGAGCTATTCGCTTTACTCCGGGCAAACACATAGGTTTGCCGCTACGTGCTCGCTACTATCGGGTCTAGATTTTAATGTCGCTATTTCTTGGCTACACCTCTAATTTCCCCTCCACCGAATCATCCATCGTTTTGCCTGTAATGATAGAAGCCGCCATTTTAATAAACGCTATGGCTTCACCGTGTTTAGTATCCCAATAATAAACATCAGTTGGTTCTACCTTAATTACACTTATTTTATCATCTTCTTTGCCATCTTGAAACCAAACCTTAAGCAGTGGGTTCCAAAGTTCTTCTATTTTCTTTCTGTCTTCAATAATTTCGCTGATACCATATATATTCAAGAAACCAGAATTTTTGTGGTGCTGAAAAAACAAATGCGTAAACGGATCTGCTTCTATTTCTTTATTTTTCGCACTGTCAACTTGGCTCATAAACCAGAGGTTTCCGTTATCATCCACATCTAACACAGACATTGGCCTTACCGAAAGCGGCAAACCCGTTTTAATACTAGTACAGAAAAAACAGTTTTCGGCACCTTTGGCCAATTCCTGTAATTTTTCTACCGCCTCTTTTCCTTCTAAAGATTTAATATGATCTGCGGTATTTTGTGTATTGTTAGAGCTATCTCTACTCATATTTGATTGTTCCATGTTATATTTGATTTTTAAGGTTTTAAAATTGTTTTAAGTGCAAAAGCGGTAACCAAAGCTCCGAAAAGATAGTAGCCAACAGTCATCACTTGTTTTTGTGTAGTTGCAGTTACCGGTGTTGGGTCTAAGCCCAAAGGTTGTGGAAGTTTCAATGCGCCAATGCCCGCACTTAATCCCATTGCAATAGCTTTAGGCCAAATGTATTTTCCGTTGCCACCTATTGCGCTATAATAGGCCGCATTTGCAATAAGATCCAATTCAAGCGTTACCTTGTGCAAATCATCTGGGTTTTGTATTGGCCTACCGTATTGGCTTAATGTTTTATTTACGGCTTCTGCACCAATCAAATTTATCTTTGGTGCATTGCTCATATTTTTTCTTATTACTTCGTGCAGTATGTTTAACGCAACAGAGCCCATTAGGCCTGCAGCCATATTTCTAATCCATCTCATAACTATTCAGATTTTATTTTTAACCAAGAAATTGCTTCGTCTAGTTGGGCGATGGGAAAGCCTTTAAATTCTCCGGGAGCGATGTAACTAAATGCATCTGTAAATTTCTCTACCGCTTTTTCATCGGTAACTACGGCAGCTTTTTCCCATTTGGTGAAGTGCTTTAATCCGGCAATCATATCTTGAAACCAAGCACCTACCGTAAAGTTTTCTACTGGTGTTTCTAGTACAAGTAAATAGTAAATTTCGCCATATTTTTGTGTGAGCACCTCTAATCCAGGCAGCAGCACACTTTTTAGATCTTCCGCCGTGACTTGTCCTGTGGCTCTAATGCCAAATACGTGTGGTGGTGTTTCTCTTATAATGCTTAACATAATTTCGTTTTTTATTAAGCATAACAAGATTTTCAAAAGGAAAGTTTCTCCTATTTATGAATTTAAACCAATATCAAAAACATATCTTTCGACTGTATCCGATTTAAATACATAAAACACTGAGGTGTTTTGGCTAAAGCCATGGATGTGAATATCAAATAAACCGTTTGCTAAAGCCAACGGCAATGAATTACAAATTGTTGCACCGCTTGTTGTAGAAACACTTAGCGTGAAGTGTGATCAAAGAATAGCTCTGATTAATTGTTAGAAGACATGTTTGATACCATCAATTATTAGTAGCCAACAAAGTTAAATACTACCTTTTCCCCATCGGTGTAAACGTTCGTATAAATATCCCGTAGGGATTTACCTATGGTAGCGCAAGCATTTTACAAATCAGAAAGTCCCGTAGGGCAATGTCATTAAGTTAAGCGTTGGCGGGGACGCCAACACTGGAGTATTCTTATGTTGGCGTCCCCGCCAACGTTATAAATAATCCTTAACTTAATGACATGCCCGTAGGGATGACCGTATAATGGATTTGTCTGGTGTAAATATGATTTAAGGTCGCACCGCTGGTGCTGTCTATGCATAATGCACAAATATTACCAAAATACAGCTCCTCTGGAGCCTTCAGTATTAGGTTATGTAAGGCGGTGGTATTCAATTTAGCCCACAATTTAAATCGTGGCTGTATGAATTCTTCAACCATTTTAATATTATACCTAAACAGCAGCAGGAGCAGCTAATTGCTTAGATATAGCAGCGCCATCGGTCAGCAATTCTTGCGTAATGCTACGGGTATAATCAATAATTTCTGCTTTAAAATCTTGCACAGAAGCACCAGAGCGGATTTCCTCCAAACGTTTTTCCCAAGCACCTGTCAATTCTGCTTGTGCAATACGTTTTTCCCTTACAACTTCGTAAACTGCCAAGCCTTTTGTAGTTGGCACTAAATTACGTTTTTCACGAACAATATATTCCCTCGTTAATAAAGTTTCAATAATTGCGGCACGAGTTGCAGGCGTACCTAAACCACTATCTTTCATAGCGTAACGCAATTCTTCGTCTTCTATCTCCTTACCACAAGTTTCTAGCGCTTTTAACAAAGACGCTTCGTTATACATCGCCTTTGGCTTAGTTTGTTTTTCTAACAAAGCTTTATTTACAATTGGTAAAGCCTCACCTTTTTTTACTTTTGGCAAAGCCGGATTGTCTTCATCCTTTTTATCGTCTTCTACATCGTTAAATACAGAACGCCATCCCGCAGAGCGGATCACCGTACCATTGGCAACAAAAGTAATTTCAGACTGAATAGTAATTTTGGTTACTTCTTTCACACATTCTTGATGGAAGGCCTCTAACATTCTGCCTGCTACCAAATCGTAAACGGCCTGATGATCTTTACTTAACGAACCAGGTTTAATTCCTGTAGTTAAAACAGCGTGATGGTCGGTTACTTTCTTGGCATTTACACTTCTTTTGTTTAGGGTCATTTCGCCCAAAGCAACAGCTTGTTTAGCAAAAATTGGATGATCGGTTAAGCTTGCAATTAACGAAGGAACGGTAGCAAAAATATCATCGCCAATGTAACGGCTACCCGTACGTGGGTAAGTCACCAACTTGCTTTCGTACAAGTTTTGCAACAAACCTAAAGTTTGATCTGCCGTAAAACCGTTACGTTTGTTTGCTTCCTGCTGCAAAGAACTTAAATCGTGCAAAAGTGGAGGCGGTTCTTTTCTAGGTTTCGCTTCTACCGCAGTAATATTTCCACCGTTACTAAAGCCCGATGCCACATCTTCTACCTTGGAAAAAACAGCTTCACCTTCTTCCTTCGTATCAAAACTTTCTACAGAAATGGCTTTAAACAGTTGCCCGTCTTTATCTAATTGAATACCAATTTGGAAGTAAATTTTTGGAACGAAGTTTTTGATCTCCAAATAACGAGCACAAATCATTGCCAGTGTAGGCGTTTGCACTCTACCTAACGACAAAACACTTCTATTGCCCGCCGAGATACTTAAAGCTTGTGTTGCATTCATGCCCACTAACCAATCTGAAACAGAACGGCAGTGCGCAGAACTAAATAAAGTATCGTATTCTTCGCCTGGTTTTAAGTTTCTGAAACCGTTTTTAATTGCTTCATCAGTTTGTGAGGAAATCCAAAGTCGTTTGAATGGTTTCTTACACTTAAGATAAGAATAGATGTATCTGAAAATCAATTCACCTTCACGCCCAGCATCCGTAGCTACAATAATTTCGGTGCATTCGTCAAACAGCTTTTGTATAATATCTAGCTGTTTCCTCACCCCGGGATCTTCTACCATACCATCCTTAGTTTTAACTTTACGGATAGAAAGCTTGAATTTCTGTGGCAACATTGGCAAATGCTCTTTACGCCAGCCATAAAAACCATATTCTTGCGGGGGTGCCAATTGCAGCAAATGCCCAAAAGCCCAAGTAAACGAATAGCCTTTGCCTTCTATATAACCATCTTTACGAGTAGTAGCCCCAAAAACTTTGGCTAACTCACGTCCTACAGATGGTTTCTCGGCAATTACTAACTTCATATTCAAACAAAATGGGATTAATCACATAGCGAAATCATAACTTCTCCAACAATACTATCCAAAAAGTCGGTCGTCATTTCGATACGAAACAAAGTGAAGTGAGAAATCTAGCATCCATTTAGCTTTTTGTTAGATTTCTCCTCCTATCGTCGTCGAAATGACGGCAAGAATTACCTTTTGTATTCACTTCAACATACCTCGTCTGTACTTCAAACATCTCCTTTTAGAGAGAGAACCACAGCCTACAAAGTAAATTAAAGTGGGAAGAATTTTAATTCGTCACTTGTAATCTGGCTTTAAATATCTGCAAATTTAAATACTTATGCCCTTTCATTTTATCAACATCCATTTTATTAACTGAATGTTAAGCAGATATAGATTTATTGCTGCTGTTGTTGTTGCTGCATTTCGATAAACTTTTGATAAGAATTGATAACCATAATTGGCTCTTCTACTTCCTTAACATAAGCATCATTAGCTAACACTGGCTCTTCTTCTAACTTGATTTTTTCGTTGGTAATAATTACAGCTACCGCTAGTGTATGTGCCGAAGAACCTTTGTAAGTTCCCTTTACTGGAGTACAATCGTTAAAATTTCTGCCAAACGCAATGCGGATGTGCCTATCGCCTACCAAGCAATTGTTTGTAGGATCAATTCCCATCCAACCGTAATCTGGTATGTAGGCTTCTACCCAAGCGTGTGTTGCACCAATCCCTCTCAATTCGTTTCCGGCAGGGCAGATATAACCGCTTACGTACCGAGATGGTACTTTATACAAACGCAGCATATCGATTAATAAATGTGCGAAATCTTGGCAAACGCCCGCTTTCAGCTCCCAAATTTGGTCAATATCAGTTTCCACATTAGTAACCCCTTTTTGGTAAGTAAGCAAATTATACACATAAGAAGATAGTTGGTTCACCATTTGAAAAACAGTCATATCGCAACTTACCAACTTGTCTATCTCAAGTTTAATCTGTTTTAAGGATTGGGAAGTTCCTGCCTTAATAAAATCTAGAAAATCAATGTGGCTACCCAACGAAGCTATATTTTCCCACTGGTTTTTAGCTGGCCAAAAATCGTTAGGTGGGGGAATATTTTTTGTCACCACCTCTGCTTCTACCACTATAGAAAGATCGGTATGTGGTGGCACTATGGTAAAAACGCCAACTTTATTGCCAAAATAATCGTAGAAACTATCAATAGAAGTAGTAGGTTCTATTTTAATTTCATGGTGAACGATATCCTGATAAGGTGTTGTAGGCGGACTTAAAATAATTTGATTGGCGCTATCCGTAACCGTAGCAGGATAGTTATATTTTGTAACGTGTTTAACGTGATATGTAGGCATGTTTTAATGTTAAATGATAGAAGGATTAAATGATTGAATGACCAGTTTCCCAATAAACTAGTGAACTAATGAACATCTTAGTGAACTAACGAACCAAAATAATACTCGTTAAATACCTGAACAACATTTAGTAGATTGGTTTCTATAGATTGTAAAAGAGCTAGTTGTGCTTCACTATCCGAACCCGGACTATTGTACTTTAAAATTGCCGCAGCTTTACCTATAGAGAATTCTAGCTTATCAAAACTTTCTTCCAAACTTTCGGGTTTTAAGCGCTGTGCATATCTATTTAATTGCCCTATACTATAAACTATAGAATGTGGAAAGTGCATTTCGTATAATACTTGTTTAAAAATCAAGGCTGGATTTACCGTTCCAGAATGCGATTTGAGGTAGTATTCGTAACCAGAAATCGACACCAAGAAATAACGCCAGCTCACAATATCCATACTGTCTTTAATTTCGCCATTGGTTCTAATTATTTGCATATTTAGGGAGCTGATGCTCTGCAGCAAACGTTCTATATACTTACCGGTATTCAGGTAATTAAAACCTTCGCTCCTAAACATAGAGATATCGACTATGCCATAGTAAAGCATGCACTGCTTAATTAATTGGTCTAACATACTTACCGGGTCTCCATGGTTAAGCTGTCGCTGTAAATTTTTATCCCTAATGAAATGATAATAGTCATTTAGGCATTGCCAAAGCTCTTTGGTGATGTGGTCTTGCGCACTGCGGGCATTTTCCCTTGCTCTAAAAATATTGTTTACCACCGAGCTTTCGTTATCTCTATCGAAAAGTATGAAGTTGAGTACCTGATTGGCGCTCATGCTTCTTTCTGCGGGCATACCCTGATTGTGATGTCTAAAAACTTCATCCCACTTTACAAAGGGCACGCCATCTTGCGACGCAATGTAATACGTTCTTAGTATCCTTAACTGAATGTTGGTGCGCTCCATGTAGCGACTCATCCAAAATATATTTTCTGCAACTCTACTGAGCATAATTTTATCCCCAACCCCTAAAGCGGAGTTTAAATTGTTTTTATTGATAGATTGTTTTATTTCTCCCCATCCCGTCAACTAAAGTTGACGGCAATGAATTGAATGTATTGTTTGAACTAAAGACTAATTCCTAACAACTGGCACCTAGTTCCTAACCACTAATCAACTACCCAAGTATCTTTACTGCCACCCCCTTGTGATGAATTTACCACAATGGAACCTTCTTTAAGTGCCACACGTGTTAATCCGCCGGGTACTATCTCTACCCCATCGGGGCCGCTCAAGGCGAAAGGTCTTAAATCTACCCGTCGAGGCTGCAACTTACCATCTATATAACAAGGTGCAGACGAAAGGCTAATGATGGGCTGTGCAATAAACTGTCGTGGCGATTTCTGTATTTCCTCTGCAAACTCCTTCAGCTCTTTTTCATCGGCTGTATTTCCAATCAACATTCCGTAACCACCACTTTCGTTGGTACGTTTTACTACCATATTGTGTAGGTTTTTTAAGGCATGTTCCCGTTCGTCTGTATTTTCCATCCTTAAAGTAGGTACATTTTTAAGGATTGGCTCTTCGTTTAAATAGTATTTGATCATATCGGGCACGTACGCATATACGGCCTTGTCATCGGCTACGCCATTACCCATGGCATTAATAATAGCGACATTCCCCTTTCTGTAGGCATGGTAAATTCCCGGAACGCCTAGCATACTATCTGGCCTAAAAATCAATGGATCTAAAAACTCATCATCAACCCTACGATAAATTACATCTACCCTTTTTAATCCCTTGGTAGTGCGCATATAAACTTTGTGATTATCAACTACCAAATCTCTTCCCTCTACCAATTCTATCCCCATTAAACGAGCTAACGTAGTATGTTCAAAATAAGCAGAATTATAAATGCCCGGCGTTAATAGCACTACTGTTGGCCTACTCGTGTGCCTATTACCCAATGCCAAAAGGTTCTTCATTAATAAATCTGGATAATCACTTACCGGACGAACCTTATTCTCAGGAATTTGATTGGGGAACAAACGATAACTGATACTTCTGTTTTCGAGCATATAACTTACGCCAGAGGGTGTACGCAGGTTATCTTCAAGTACGTAGTAAGAACCGTCGTGATCTCGTATTAAATCTATACCACTAATATGAGTGTAGATATTAAAAGGAACGTCCACGTTCATCATTTCTCGTAAATAATTGGGGCACGAGTAAATTAAGGAAGCCGGAATAATACCATCTTTGATAATAAATTGATGGCTATAAACATCTTTCAAAAAAATATTTAATGCTTTTAGGCGCTGCTTAATTCCATTTTCTATAAATTCCCATTCGGCTGCCTGAATAATACGTGGGTAAATATCAAAAGGAAAGATTTTTTCAATGCCTTCGCCACTACTATAAACTGTAAAAGTAATACCTTGGGTAAGAAAAAGCTTTTTTGCTAATTCGTCTTTAACGGCCATTTCATCAGCATTCACTCCCTGAAAAGCCGACATAAACAAATCATAATGCTTCCTAACCCCATCAACACCCTTCATTTCATCAAAAACACCCGAAATTGTTTGATAATTTTTAAAGTATTCTTCTAAAAACATAAAAATATAAGCAGATTTTAAAAATATTAATACATATATAACAAAAACAACCAACAAAAAATAATAAAAACACAAAAATTTAAATAAAAAAACAATAAAAACTAAAAAATATACAAAAAATAAACACAAAAATCAAATAACACGAAAAACAAAAGAAACTACCTTTTTAAACAATTAACTCTATCTTTATACCTAATTCAAAATGAGCAACATTACCTTACGCGACATATCTAAAGCTTTGAATATTTCGGTTTCTACCGTTTCGAGAGCACTTACCGATAGCCACGAAATTGGAGAAGAGACCAAAAAATTAGTATTGGCCTATGCTAAAGAGCACAACTATGTACCTAACAGAATGGCCCGAAGCCTTAAAGTTGGTAAAACACGTTCTATCGGGGTGGTGATTTGTTCTATCGACAATAATTTTGTGGCGCAAATGCTTGATGGGATTGACCAAATTTGCACCGAGAGTGGTTACCAAATCATCATCATGCAAAGCAAGGAGTCGTATGAACAAGAAAAGGCCTGCATCAATCTATTATATGCTAGCGGTGTAGATGGCATCATGATTTCCCCATCGCTACAAACTACAGATTTTACACACCTGAAAGAATTACAATCGCAGGGCTTTCCTATCGTACTTTTTGACAGAACTACCGAGGAGCTTACGGCACACAAAATTACCGCTAACAATATAAAAGGTGCTTATCAAGCTACTACGCATTTGATCCTATCTGGCTGTACAAGAATTGCACATTTAAACAGCAAATCTACCTTAGCTATTACCCGCGAACGTTTTGAAGGGTACAAACAAGCACTTGTAGAGCATCAAATAGCTTACGAGGAAGATTTAGTGAAGTTTTGCAACACTTCAATCAACGAAAACACAGACGAAAACGTAGCTACGGCCATGGAAGAACTGCTTAAACAAAAACCTCAAGCTATCTTCACTGCTACAGATTTATTAAGCACCAAAGCGCTTGCCTACTTAAACAAACATGGTTACAAAGTACCTGACGACCTATCTTTAATAGGTTTCAGTAATTCAGACTTGGCACCAATCCTTAATCCGCCGCTAAGCACTGTTAGGCAACCTTCACGACAAATTGGCGAACTAGCAGCGCAAACCATCATCAATTTGGTAAAGGGAAAAGACATCGGCCCTGCCGAAACAGTTTTATTAGATACAGAATTGCAGATTAGAAAATCGAGCAGCAGGTAACTTTGTTTGCCACAGATGCACAGATGTTTACTTTTGATAAAATAGCATCGCTTTAGAGTTCATATCATATACATTTTTTTTGGTCTGTGCATCTGTGGCAAGCACTTCTTTTTACATTGTCACGACCTCAGCTATCTACACTATTAAACTAATTCCGTAATTTTGCAACCTTATTTACAACAATGAGCAAACACGGTAGAATTTTAGTAGCCATGAGTGGCGGGGTAGATAGTTCTGTAGCATCGGTGATGTTGCACGAGCAGGGGTACGAAGTAATTGGCCTAACCATGAAAACTTGGGATTACGCCACATCGGGCACTAACAGCAAGGAAACCGGATGTTGTAGCTTAGACAGCATCAACGATGCCCGTACATTGGCTGTAAATTATGGCTTCCCCCACTACATTTTAGATATTAGAAATGAGTTTGGTGATTTCGTTATCGACAATTTTGTGGATGAATACCTAGCGGGAAGAACGCCAAACCCTTGCGTACTTTGCAATACCTATATCAAATGGGAAGCTTTGTTAAAACGTGCCGACAAATTAGATTGTGAGTTTATTGCAACTGGACATTATGCCAACATTCGCCAACAAGACAGCGGGCGCTATGTAATTTCTAAAGGAAAAGACGAAAACAAGGACCAATCTTATGTTTTATGGGGCGTTTCGCAAGAAAATTTAGCAAGAACTAAGTTCCCCTTGGGTAGTTTTACCAAAGCTGAAATTAGGCAAATGGCTTTAGATATGGGGCAGGAAGAATTGGCAAAGAAAAGCGAAAGCTATGAAATCTGCTTTGTTCCAGACAACGATTATCGTGCTTTCTTGAAACACAAAGTGGAAGATTTGGAAGAGC
The DNA here is from genome assembly GCF_031119335.1 of Pedobacter sp. GTDB lineage: Bacteria > Bacteroidota > Bacteroidia > Sphingobacteriales > Sphingobacteriaceae > Pedobacter. The sequence continues at coordinate 337,645 of NZ_JAVHXT010000001.1, read as the reverse complement.
GTGTAGCTGGCGGCAACTTCGTAAACAGCCAAGGAATGGTGATTGGACAGCACAAAGGCTATCCTTTTTACACCATCGGTCAGCGTAAAGGTTTAGGCGTGGCGTTTGGTGAGCCAATGTTTGTAACCCAAATTTTGCCAGAAAGCAATACAGTAGTTTTAGGCAGGGCCGATGAATTGGAACGTCGTGAAGCCATGGTTAAAAACGTAAATCTGATTAAATACGCTAATATTAACGAACCTTTAGATAACGTAGTTACCAAAATTCGTTACAAAGACGCAGGCACCTTAAGCACCATTGTACAAGAAAAAGAAAATATGCGTGTGGTTTTTGACCATGCTGTTTCAGCTATTGCTCCTGGTCAGTCGGCGGTTTTTTACGAAGGCAACGATTTATTGGGCGGCGGATTTTTGATGTAGTTTGTTGGTTAATTGGTTAACTGTTTAATCCGTTAACTGCTACTCAAAATCATCCCTCAATCATTCTTCTGTGGTAATTAATCTGCCCTAAATGGTAGTTTAAATGACCAAATAAATGCACTAGAAAAAATTCAGTTGTAGTTTCAGCATCTAAAACTACCAAAGGGTATTTATTGCTTAGGTCTTCTGCTGTTAAATTTGTCAACGATTTTTTAACAACATTCAAAGTGTTTTTAACCTGCGCTATCAAGTTTGTTCTTGGTACATCTTTCTGCGAAAATTCTAATTCCCTATTTCTTACATAGTCGGTTTTGCCTATTTCTTTACCAATATAAGTGTTCAAATTTCCAATAAGGTGAAGCACTAAGTTGCCAGCCGAATTAGCAATACCATTTTCTACCTTCCATATATTCATCTCGCTTTTGTAAAGCTCCAACTCTTGAACTACCTTAGTTAAGTCCCTTTCAAAAAGTTCAATTAATGTATTATTAAGCATGGAATTTAAATTTGTATAGAAAAGCAAGTTAATGGAAAGATCTTGAATTTGCAAGAAGCCCAATAAATAACCATTATTGATAACGAAAACCACTTTGCAACTAATTATACGGAGCTTACAGATTCACTAATGAACCACCGGCAATTAACAAACTATTCTATATCTTTGCCGCTCATAAAAAACAAGACATTGATCGACGTAAATAATATCTCCGTATCATTTGGTGGTACTACGCTTTTTAGTGATGTATCTTTTTCTATCAACGAAAATGACAAAATAGCCCTTATGGGCAAAAATGGGGCTGGAAAATCTACCCTATTAAAAATTATTGCAGGTGCTGGTAAAGCAACTTCAGGCCACATTTCAGGCCCTAAAGATGCCGTTATTGCTTACTTGCCACAACACTTACTTACACAAGATAACGTTACGGTATTCGAAGAAACTTCTAAGGCTTTTAGCCAGGTTTACGAAATGCGTGACGAACTCGAAAACCTTAACGAACAACTAAATACCCGTACCGACTACGACAGTGATGATTACATGAAGCTGATTGAAAGGGTATCGGAATTGAGCGAAAAATTCTATTCTATAGAGGAAGTTAACTACGATGCAGAAGTAGAAAAGGTATTGAAAGGTTTAGGCTTTTTGCGTAGCGATTTTACCCGTCAAACTTCAGAATTTTCTGGCGGATGGCGTATGCGTATAGAACTGGCGAAGATTTTATTGAAGAAACCAGACCTTATCCTACTAGATGAGCCTACTAACCATATGGATATTGAAAGTATCGAATGGCTTGAAGATTTCTTGATTAACTCGGCAAAAGCGGTAATTGTTATCTCTCACGACCGTGCCTTTGTAGACAACATCACCAACCGTACCATTGAAGTAACCATGGGACGTATTTACGATTACAAAGCAAAATACACCCATTATTTGCAGTTGCGTAAAGAACGTCGCGAACATCAAATAAAAGCTTACGAAGAGCAACAACGTTTCATTGCAGATAATCAGGAATTTATCGATCGTTTTAAAGGCACCTACTCTAAAACTTTGCAGGTACAATCGAGGGTGAAAATGTTGGAAAAATTGGAAGTTATTGAGATTGATGAGGTTGATAATTCTGCACTACGTTTAAGGTTTCCTCCTTCGCCACGTTCGGGCAGCTACCCGGTAATGGTGGAAGAATTGACCAAAGCTTACGGTGATCATGTGGTTTTCCAAAAAGCAAACATGGTGATAGAGCGTGGGCAGAAAGTTGCTTTCGTAGGTAAAAATGGTGAAGGTAAATCTACCATGATTAAAGCCATAATGGGCGAAATTGATTTTGATGGCGAACTGAAAGTTGGCCACAATGTGAAAATTGGCTACTTCGCTCAAAATCAGGCAGCTCTTTTAGATGGAGAATTAACGGTTTTTGATACCATTGACCAAATTGCCGTTGGCGATGTACGTGTAAAAATTAAGGATTTGCTGGGCGCATTTATGTTTAGCGGCGATGATACTACCAAAAAAGTGAAAGTGTTATCAGGCGGTGAAAAAACACGTTTGGCAATGATTAAGCTTTTGTTAGAACCTGTAAATGTGCTGATTCTAGATGAGCCTACCAACCACTTAGATATGAAAACTAAGGATATCATTAAAGATGCACTGAAAGATTTCGACGGCACTTTAATCTTGGTATCCCACGATAGAGATTTCTTAGATGGATTAGCAGAGAAAGTATTTGAATTTGGCAATAAACGTGTCCGAGAACACTTTGAAGACATTAAAGGTTTCTTGGCGCACAAGAAGATGGACAGCTTAAAGGAGATTGAGAAATAGTTCAGTTAGCAGTTTTTAGTTAGCAGCGACCATTAATAACCGTTAATCGGCCTCCTATTTTTTCGGATAGCAGTAATTTGCCTTTACAGTTCTATTGTAGAAAAAATAGGCAGCCTAGATTTTTGCTTCTTTTCATCAATGGAAAAGAAGACCTATTGAATTAACAGCACTATTGTACGTTAAAACACCTTAAATCAAAACTTGCTTTTATTCTTAAACTGCGAACATCACACGAGGCTAAAACACCTTTTCTAAGTCTTTTCCGAAGACAAGATTAGCCTTACAACTGCTGCCCAAAAATCTTACTCAAACTATCATACAAAGCTGGATGCTTATCCTTCATGCGCTCAGGGTTTTCAAAGAAATACTCTGAAGTAACGGCAAAAAACTCAGCTTCATTGGTCATAGCATAAGGGTTAATGTCCGATTTGTTGTCTTCAATCTTCTGGATCTCCTTATGCATCATCTTCACCCACGGAATGGTATAGTCATGCTTCATAAAATACTGAGGAACACCATCTGTAGCCCCGTCAGATTTATCTAGCAAATGAACAAACTCATGGATACCGGTATTTTCACTACCAGCACTTTTAGAGAACCCATGTCTTAAAGCCGATTGTGATAAAATCATTTGCCCATTCATATAGCCATCACCAACCATGCCCATAATATTTCTATCCCCTTCGGCAAATTGGAAATCTTTATTAAACGTATCAGGATAAAGTACTACAGTTCCTAAGTTTCGATATTCCCAGTCCTTAAAACCAAGAATTGGTATTACAGCACTTGCTCCTACCAAAATTCTATCCAGAGGAGAAACTTCAACACCAATACCTTCAATTTTCGTTCTTCCTAAAAAGTGAACTAGTTTTTCTTCAAAGATGGATTTCTTTTCGGCATTAAGTTCAGCGTAAAATTCTACGTGATTTAGTAGCAAATCTTTATCAGTATTACTTAATTTAGCTACAACAACTTTCTTTTTCCGAAAAATAAAGTAGAGTGCCAAAGCAAAGAAAACCAGAAGTATGAAATAAGGATACAAATTCATATAAGCTTACAAAAAAAGGAACGATGAAAACCGTTAAAATTTAACAGATTCCTCGTTCCTCGGAATGACAAAACAACAATATGGCTAAAAATTCTTTACAATCTGCTCATCTAAAGGTTTTACAGCAGAGCGGTAACGATGTACCAATTGACCTTTTTCATTGATCAAGAATTTTTCAAAATTCCATTTAATATCGCCTGTAAAATCTGGATTTGCTTGTGAGGTAAGATATTGGAACAATGGTGTAATTGCTTCACCTTTTACATCGCTTTTCTCAGCAATTAAAAAAGTAGTTGCAAATTTACTAGAGCAAAACTCTTTGATTTCTGCATTAGAACCTAACTCCTGTCCGCCAAAATTTGCAGATGGAAAACCGATAAGCACTACATCCTTGCCATATTGTTTGTGCAGCTTTTCTAAATCTTCATACTGTTTGGTGTATCCGCATTTAGAAGCAGTATTTACAATTAAAATCTTCTTCCCTTTAAATTTCGACAGTTTTACCTCTTTACCATCTAGTGTTTTGAACGAAAAACCATAAACATCTTTTGGTGGATTTGGAGCTACAAACAAGCCGAATAATATTAATAATGTACTGATCATGATAATTAATTTATTTGATAACGAATATACAAAGAAAACGTTTTACTCAATTTAATGCGTCAATCTAAAAATCATCCATTTATCATTTTACGGACACAACTTGCAGCTCTAACAAATAAATGAGTTCATTTTTTATAGTTTAGCAGCTTCTCAATCAAATGTATGAACTTAACGAACTCAAATTTTTCTGACTTAAGACTGCTAATTAATCACGAGAGTGAAAAAGCAGATCATAATGTAATCTATTCCCTTACCAACCAAAAAGGCATCATTTTATATGCGAACGATAAATTCTGTGAAGTTTCAGGCTATACCAAAGAAGAATTAGTTGGCGCTAACCACAACATTGTTAACTCGGGTTTACATTCAAAAGATTTCTTTAAAAAGATGTGGCTTACCGTGGGGAAAGGCAATATTTGGCAAGGAGAAATTAGAAACAAGAAGAAAAATGGGGATTTCTATTGGGTAGATACTGTCATATTCCCAGTTTATGAACATCAGCAAAAACAGAAGCAGTATTTCTCTATTAGAACCTTGATTGATGACAAGAAAGAAGCCGAGCATAAAAAGCTACAGCGAATAGAAGAACTCCAATCACTTCTTTTCGAGGTTTCGCACGGGCTTAGGCAGCCAGTTACGCAGTTAATGGGCATGACAGAACTCTTATCGCAAACGTCCGAATCGTTAAATAGCATTGCCCAAATTGTTGAGTATATGAAAACATCAACCACCATGCTAGATAACTATACCAGAGAACTTACACAGCACATTGAACATATCGCTAAAAAAGAAAATACAGCAAAATAAATAGCCACGTATCTTGGTTTACCATATCAATCATTTTCCTATATTTGAGATTATGAAATCTCGTTTCTATCTACTTATTTCACTAAGTTGTCTAGGTCTATTAGGATGTAACAAATCTGAAAATGCACCTAAACCTGATATGGCGCTGAACTATTTCCCGTTAAAGGAAACCCACGTGGTAATATATAATGTAGATTCTACCGTTTACAACAACTTTAATAATACCATTACCAATTACCTCTTTCAGTTAAAAGATACAGTTACTAATAAGTTTACAGATGTTCAGGGTAATGAAACCTACAGAATTGAACGTTATAAGAAAACAGCTACGCAAGACTGGTTTTTCCAAAAAGTGATTACCAAAAAGATCATCAATAACAGAGCAGAAGAATTTATCGATAACAAAAGATATGTAAGACTAGTGTTCCCTCCTACCTTACAGTCTACCTGGAATGGCAATGTATATAATGATCTGGGAGAATGGCGCCACGAAGTAAAGGATCTTGATGTACCATTAACAATCGGTACTCACCAACTCGATTCTACTATTTCTATCCATCAGTACAACGAAGTAAACCTGATTAGGGAAGATATTTACGATGAAACTTATGCCAAAAACATTGGTTTGGTAGTTAAGGAGGTAAAAGCAGTAGATAAAAATATCAGTACTGGCGTAATCACCAAAGGGTTTAAGTATAAAATGCAACTAGATAGCTGGAAGTAATTTTTCAGTTGGCAGTAAATACTTAGTTGCACTGTAAATGAAAAAATAATTGATGTCTTGGAAAAGCTTTGTAGTACTGCTATGTAAGTGTAGTCCCGCCACAAAGCTCATACGCCTGCAGGCCTTAGCCACCGGGCCGGTATCCGCTAGTGTCGGGTTTAGTATGCAGGTGCCGTGCACAAGTTTAAGTTAGCTAAACCCGGTAGCAGCGGCATCTCCCGATAGCTATCCTATCGTTTGGACACATCTCATTCCCTCCCGAACACTCGTAATTAAATATCAGCAAATCCCGTAGAGCCTGCTCCGACATTTCGGAGGATGAACTTATGGTAGAAGATGGTAAAACATGGGCAAGTCACTTCGGACAATGTAATTAAATTAAGCGTTGGCGGGGACGCCAACACTGGAGTATTCTTATGTTGGCGTCCCCGCCAACGTTATAAATAATCCTTAACTTAATGACATTGCCCCATCGGGGTCGAACGGCTAAAATAATGCTTTTCTATAAATATTAGACCCCCGCTGGGGTCTGCTACACACTTAACTTAATGACATTGCCCGTCGGGACGACCATTTGGTTGATTTAGATCTAAAGGTCGCACCTACGGCGCTTTGCCGATATACTGCATAAGTTTACCAAATGTGAGCTCCCACGGAGCTATTTGCGAATTATAGTAGAAATTGCGATTAAATACTACGAATGTTCGGAAGATCTAAGATGATTGGATAGATTGCTTCCCGCTTATCCTTACGCTTCAGTTCGTATTCGTATGACGCACGTATTTTCGTCATTGCTACGATGTGTCCACACGATAGGATTTATCGGGAATATAGCGGATAACAGGACAACCGTTTCCCACGAGCGCTAACATTTGATTTTCTTATTTCAGTTTCGCTTTTCAATTGTGCCTAAAATTTTGCGGCAACCAAGTTTTATTGACTAATTTAAACACCTTACCAATAACGTAACAATTCAGCAATTTAACAGTATAATGGTAGTTGCTCGCTAACCTGCCTTTTACTTTTCTGCAAAAAAAATACTCCCAATTTTGATATTCGGGGATATTATAGTTTTATTTGCACAAAAACCCGAGTTAATGGCAAAAAATTTATTGATAGTTGAGTCTCCCGCAAAAGCGAAAACCATAGAAGGATATTTAGGAAAAGATTTTTTAGTAAAATCTAGCTATGGCCATATTCGTGATTTGGTAAAGGGCGACATGGGAATTGATGTAGAAAAGGATTTTTTGCAGACTTACGAAGTACCTGCCGATAAAAAACAGGTAGTATCTGAATTAAAAAAGTTAGCTAAGGGTGCCGAAACGGTATGGTTAGCATCCGATGAGGACCGTGAAGGAGAGGCTATTTCTTGGCACTTATTTGAAACTTTAGGCTTAAAGAAAGAGAATACCAAACGCATTGTTTTTCATGAAATTACAAAACCGGCCATTTTAAAAGCCATCGAAACCCCTAGAGGAATTGATTACAATTTAGTTTATGCACAACAAGCTCGTAGGGTTTTAGATCGCTTGGTGGGTTTCGAGCTTTCTCCCGTACTTTGGAAAAAAGTAAAACCTTCTTTATCTGCCGGTCGTGTACAATCAGTTGCGGTACGCCTAATTGTAGATAGAGAAAGGGAAGTAAATAAATTTAATGCCACTGCAGCATTTAAAATCACAGCTCAATTTACTACTGGAAACGGTAGGGAGATTGTAAAAGCAGAACTACCACAGCGTTTCGAAAAAGCAGAAGAAGCAGAAAAGTTTCTTCAAGACTGTATTGGTGCCAACTTTAAGGTGAACAACTTAGAGGTTAAGCCTGCAAAAAGAAATCCGGCTGCACCTTTTACCACTTCTACATTACAACAAGAAGCTTCCAGAAAACTGGGATATTCTGTAGCGAGAACTATGCAAATTGCGCAAAGGTTGTACGAAAATGGTAAAATCACCTATATGCGTACCGATTCGGTTAACTTATCGGAAACGGCGGTTGCTGCCGCTGCCGCTGAGATTAAATCGGCTTATGGCAACCAATACCACCAGCCAAGAGTTTACAAAACGAAATCTGCAGGTGCACAAGAAGCTCACGAGGCTATCCGTCCTACTTATTTCGACCAACATACCACCAATGGCGATGCTGCCGAAAAACGCTTATACGAGTTAATTTGGAAACGTGCTATTGCCTCGCAAATGAGCGAAGCTGTTTTCGAAAAAACTACGGTTGATATCGGCGTAAGCACAAGAAAAGAAACGCTAGGTGCAGAAGGTGAAGTATTGAAATTTGATGGTTTCTTAAAGGTATATCTAGAATCTACTGATGATGAGGATGACGAGAACGAAAACAACTTATTGCCTCCTTTAACCGTTGGTCAATCGTTAGAATTAAAAGAGATGCTGGCCACAGAGCGTTTTTCTCGTCCGCCAGCACGTTATACGGAGGCAAGTTTGGTAAAGAAATTAGAAGAGTTGGGCATTGGCCGACCTTCTACTTATGCACCAACTATTTCTACCATACAAAACAGGGGTTACGTTGTAAAAGAAGATAGAGATGGTAAAAAAAGAGATTTCCTTGCTTTCTCATTAGCTGATGGTAAAATAAGTAAACAGAAAAAATCTGAAATTACAGGTGCAGAGAAATCAAAACTTTTCCCTACTGATATTGGTGAAGTAGTTAACGATTTCTTAGTAGAACATTTCAAAGGCATTGTAGATTTCAATTTTACTGCAAAAGTAGAAAAACAGTTTGATGAGATTGCACAAGGGTTGCAAGAATGGACAGCCATGCTACACTCTTTCTACAAACCTTTCCACAATGAGGTTGAAAACACCATAGAAAATGCGGAAAGAGCCACAGGTGAGCGTTTATTAGGCACAGATCCGGCAACTGGCAAAAATGTATATACCAAAGTTGGTAGATTTGGCCCTTTGGTTCAAATTGGAGAAATTAGCGACAATGAAGAAGAAAAACCTCGCTATGCCAGCTTAACCAAAACCCAATCGGTAGGTACCATAACTTTAGAAGAAGCTTTAGATTTATTCAAACTACCTTTCCAACTGGAAGATTACCAAGGTAAAGAAGTTTCTGTAGGTTTGGGTCGTTTTGGACCTTATGTTAAATGGGGCGACACTTTTATTTCTATCCCAAAAAACGTAGATCCTTTAACCGTTGATTACGATAGAGCTGTAGCGATAATTGGAGAGAAAATAGATGCAGATGCTCCTGTTGCACATTACCAAAACCTGCCGGTTACGAAAGGCAAAGGCCGTTTCGGGCCGTTCATTAAGTGGAACGATTTGTTCATCAACGTTCCGAAGGCTTATAATTTCGATAACCTTTCGCAGAACGATATCAACGAGCTTATTAGTAAGAAAATAGAGAAAGAGAACAATCGTTTTATCCAACAGTGGGAAGAACATAAAATTGCTATCGAAAATGGTAGATGGGGACCTTTTATCCGTTTCGGCAAAGACATGCTAAAATTGGGTAACAACCCTGCCACCAAACAAAAATACACTGCAGAGGAACTAGCTAGCATCTCTTTAGATGATGTGAAAGCCTTAATTGTAGCACAAAAACCTGATGCTTTTGAAGCAAAAAAGAAAGCACCAGCGAAGAAAAAAGCTGTAGCGAAGAAGAAGTAGACAGTTTACAGTTTTGAGTTCCCAGTTTTGGATTCATAGCTGCAAACAGTTAACCAATTAACCAGTTTAAACAGTTAAACAACTTTGAAAAAAGACTTACCTAAAAATATTGTAGAAGACGTTGCCATTGCCGTGGTTTTAATGAGCGAAACACCAGAAGTAAAAAATTGGACGGTTTATCTCGTGAACTTTAAAAACGAACCTCTTACCAATGTGTTAATCACATCTAAGGGTTACGGAGAAAAAGATGGCAAACAGGTTAAAACATCATTGTTAAGACATTTTATAGGTGATGTTGCAGCGCAAGGTTCTGCAGGCGTAGAAGCTATTGACCCTGCTGTTTTCGGCTTAACCAATGAATATTGGTTGAGTTATTATATTGGCAGCACCATTTACGATAAGAAGTTTATTTTCTTACCAGAAAGCATTGTAGATACCAACTTGATTAGAATTCCTGTGTTGAATAAACCAGGGGTGATGATAAAATAGTTCATTGGTTTATTAGCTCACCGGTTCAATGGTTCATTTCATAATCAATTCGTCAATACGTAAACCCAAAAACTAAAAGTGGAAAACTGTTCCAAATTCGACGATTTTACATCTTTAAACAATATTTCTCTACTCCCAACAAATCACTAGTTTTTTCGTTATCTTCATATCTAAAGTCTATTTAGCGTATGAACCAACAAATTCCTAATAATAACGCTCCCAAACGACCTAATATTAAGGTAATCGTTATCGGTGCTCTTGTTCTAGTTGCAGTTATTGCAGGCTATTTTCTACTTAAAAAGGATAAAAAACAAGACCACACTCAATTTGCAAAATATATTGATGCTTATACTTCGGGCATTATTTCAAAAAAGAGCAACATTCGGGTGCATTTAGCAAATTCTGTGAGTAACACTACCGATCTCGGCGAAACCGACCAGAAATTGTTCGACTTCTCTCCTAGTATCAAAGGAAAAACCTACTGGATAGATGCGCAAACTATAGAGTTCCGTCCGGAAGAGAACTTAAAGCCAGACCAAAAATATGAAGCCAGCTTAAATTTGGCTAAAATCCTTCCAGTAGAAGAAAACTTAGAAGAATTTGAATTCGATTTTAAGGTCATCAAACCGGGGCTTGCTTTCACAGAAAATGGTCTAATTTCGCAGAACAATACTTCGTTAAACTTAATGAAGTTAACCGGCGAAGTAAGCACTGCAGATGCAGAAGATACCGAAAAAATCGAAAAAACATTATCGCTCAACTCTCCGCAGAAATTAAAAATCAAATGGAGCCATAATCCACAGAAACAAACCTCTACGTTTACGATAGATAGCATTCAAAAAAACAACGCCAACTTGTCGTTAAATTGGGATGGTGATGCCATTGGCGCTGATGATGACAAGGGCGAAACCTCATTAGAAATACCTGCCAAAAACGTTTTCAAAGTATTGGCAATTAAAGCAATACAACAACAAGAAGATTATGTACTCATTCAATGCTCTGAACCTATAAGCGTTACACAAGATTTAGCCGGATTGATTAATGTGGGCAGCTTAAGCGATCTAAGATTTACCATCGACGGCAGTCAAATTAAAGTGTATGCACCAGATGCTTTAGAAGGAAATTACAACGTTGTTATCAGCAATGCTATCACCAATATCAACGGTAAAAATTTAGAGGCTGCTAAAAGTGCAAACCTCATTTTCGAAAATAAAAAACCTGCGGTAACTATTGCTGGCGCTGGTACTATCCTGCCTAATTCTGGCAAATTGGTATTGCCTTTCGAAGCGGTAAACCTAAAAGCAGTAGATGTCACCATCATCAAAATTTTCCAAGATAACATCCCTCAATTCTTTCAAGTAAATAATTACAAAGAGGGAAATGAATTGCGCCGTGTCGCTAAGCCAATTCTGCAAAAAACCATTCATTTAAGTGAAGATAAGTCTTTAGATCTTCGTAAGAAGAACCGATTTACACTTGACTTAGACAAACTGATTAAGACCGAACCGGGCGCTATGTACCGTGTAAGCATCATGTTTAAGCAATCCTACGCCTTATACAACTGCGCACAGTCGAGTGATAAAGCGAGCACAGAAGCAGGTGAAGACGGTGAGTACGAGGGCTACGAGGGTTATGAGTACGGCGAAAAAATAGATGAAGACGATGATTTTTGGAACAATTACCAGAACTACTACCCTCGTGGCTACCGTTGGAACGACAGAGAAGACCCTTGTACGCCATCCTATTATACCAGCGAAAGATGGGCGCACCGAAACCTACTATCTTCGAACATTGGTCTAATTGCAAAGCGTGGAAACGATGAAAGTATGCTCGTGGTAGCTACAGATTTATTAACCGCTAAACCTTTAAGTGGCGTAAGCATAGATTTGTTAGACTATCAAAAACAAGTGCTTACCTCGGTAAAAACTGATGGCGATGGTATGGCAAACTTCGCCCTAAAAAGAAAACCTTTCCTATTGGTTGCTAAAAATGGAAATGAACGCGGTTATTTAAAACTTGATGACGGTAATTCGCTTCCCCTATCAAGATTTGATGTGGGTGGAGAAATAGTTCAGAACGGCATTAAAGGTTTTATTTACGGCGAACGTGGCGTTTGGCGACCAGGCGATAGTATCTATTTATCATTCATTTTAGAAGATAAGCTGAAGAAACTGCCACCTAACTATCCTGTAGTTTTCGAGCTTTACAATCCAAAAGGGCAATTGGTTAAAAAGCAAAGCAACACCAAACCTTTAAATGGTTTTTACACCTTTAAAACGGCGACAGAAAATACTTCGCCAACTGGCGGATGGCAAGCGAAATTTAAAGCTGGTGGTGCTACTTTCACCAAAAACCTAAAAATTGAAACCGTTACACCAAATCGCATCAAAATTAACTTTGATTTGGGCGGTAAGAAATATCTCGGCAACGGACGAGTTTCTGCGGCTACCCTATCTGCGAAATGGCTGTTCGGTACACCTGCGCAAAACCTAAAAGCGAAGGTAGATATCAATTTGAGTAAAGGCGAAACATCCTTCCCTAACTTTAAAGATTATGCTTTCGATAATCCGATTGTTCAATTTGATAATCAGTTAAAAACAGTATTTGAAGGTACTTTAAATGAAGCTGGCGTTGCTACTGTGAATACCAATTTGAATGACCAGATGGCTGCTCCTGGGATTTTAAGGGCGAACATCACCACCAAAGTTTTTGAACCTGGAGGTAATTTTAGTATCGATAACTCCAGCATCCCTTACCATGTTTACGATAACTATTTTGGTATTAAAGCACCTCAAGGCGATAAAATGACTGGAATGTTGGTAACTGGAAAAAACCACCAAGTAGATATTGTAAACGTGAACAGAGATGGTGCCTTGCTGAATGCCAATAAAACGGTTACTGTAGCGCTTTACAAAGTACAATGGCGTTGGTGGTGGGAGCAAAACAACCAAGAGAATTACGCCAATTTTACGCAAAATGAGTACAACAAGCTCATCAGATCGGAACAGGTAGAAATGCGTAACGGTAAAGCCAAATGGGATCTTAGAATTGATGAACCTGAATGGGGACGTTATTTAATTGTAGTGGGAAATGCGTACGGCGGTGGTCATTTTGCAGCCAGAGAAGTTTACATCGATTGGCCGGGATGGGCGCAACGCGAACAAGGCAATAATCCAACCGAAGCCGCAATGCTATCTTTCACAGCTAACAAAGCTAAGTACAATGTTGGCGATGAAATTACCTTAACCGTTCCATCGCCAGAAAACGGAAGGGCTTTAGTGTCTATTGAAAACGGCAGTAGAGTAGTTAAAACATTTTGGGCAGATACGAAGAAAGGTCAAACGCAAATTAGCTTTAAGGCAGAGAAGAACATGACGCCTAATGTTTTTGCCAATGTGACTTTGCTGCAGCCGCACAGCCAAACGGTTAATGATATGCCAATTAGGATGTACGGTGCTATTCCTCTAAACATAGAAAACCCTGAAACGATTTTAAAACCTCAAATTACAATAGCGAAAGAACTACGACCAGAAACAGAAAGTAGTTTGGCGGTTAGCGAAGCAAATGGTAAAGCAATGACTTATACCATCGCCATTGTTGACGAAGGTTTGTTAGATCTTACCCGTTTCAAAACTCCTGATCCTCACGCATCATTTTATGCCAGAGAAGGCTTAGGTGTTAAAACTTGGGATTTATTTGATCAGGTACTCGGTGCATGGGGTGGCAATTTGGAAAGAATTTTAAGCATTGGCGGTGATGGTGCGCTCAACAAAAACATTAACCCTGCTAAAGCAAACCGATTTAAACCGGTAGTGAAATTTATGGGACCTTTCCAATTGGGTAAAGGCGAAAAGAAAACGCATAAATTTAAGCTGCCACAGTACATTGGTTCGGTAAAAGTAATGGTTGTTGCCGCTAATGATGGTGCTTACGGAAACGCTGAAAAAGCAGTAGAAGTTAAAAAACCAATCATGTTGTTGGCCTCTGTACCGAGAGTAATTGGTCCGGGCGAAACATTTACATTACCGGTAAACGTTTTTGCTACCAATAATAACATCAGAAATGTTTCAGTAAGCTTGCAGACTAGCAATTTGCGCATTAACCAAACCAATAAGCAAAATTTAAGCTTTGCTAAAGCTGGCGATCAATTGACTTATTTTAATGTGACTGCGCCAAACAATACGGGCATTGCCAAAATTAAGATTATTGCGCAAAGCGGAGCTGAAAAAACAATTACCGATGTAGAATTGGACATCAGAAATCCAAATCCGATGGTAACGAACGTGATTTCTGCGGTAATACAACCTAACCAATCTTGGAGCAGTGATTATGCAGCTATCGGTACCGCGGGAACGAACAGTGGTAGTTTGGAAGTTTCTTCTATCCCTCCTATCAATTTAGAAAAAAGATTGGGCTACTTAATCCAGTATCCGCATGGTTGCGTAGAGCAAACTACATCTGGCATTTTCCCTCAATTGTATTTAGATAGGCTTTCGGCTTTAAGCGAACAGAAAAAAACACAAATAGAACGCAACATTAAAGCTGGAATTAACAAACTGAAAGGCTTCCAAACTACAGATGGTGGCTTAGCTTACTGGCCGGGCAACCCAACTGCCGATGAATGGGGAACCAATTATGCGGCCCATTTCTTAATTGAAGCGCAGGAAAGTGGTTATACCTTACCTGTTGGTTTATTTGATGGACTAGTTCGTTTCTTGAAAAACAAAGCAAACAATTGGACACCTAACGCAAATAATTTCTATGGTGGCGATTTAAATCAGGCTTACCGCTTGTATGTATTGGCATTGGCGAAAAAGCCAGAAATGGCTGCAATGAACAGACTTAGAGCTTTCGAGTATTTAACTGATGCCGCAAAATGGCGATTGGCAGCAGCCTATCAACTAGCAGGACAAACAGGTGCTGCAAATAGTTTAATTAGAGGTTTAGCCACGCAGGTAGAAGCTTACCAACAATTAGGTGGCACTTACGGATCGGATTTAAGAGACCAAGCAATGATAATGGAAACGTTGACCTTGATGGGACAGAAAAACCGAGCACAACAAGTAATGACTAAAGTTGCAGCTAGATTAGGCGAAGACCAATGGTACAGCACCCAAACTACTGCTTATAGTTTGCTGGCAATTGCGAAGTTCTGCGGCGAGCAAAAATCGGCTCGCAAATTGAACTTCCAATACGTATTAGATGGTGCTAAAGGTTCGGTAAACAACAATCAGTATTACAGTTCTACATCAATTAATTTTAAAGGGAATAAAGCTACTATCACCAACAAAAGCAGCGGCGTACTTTTTGCAAGGCTCATTGTTCAAGGTCGCCCAGCTACCGGACAGAATGATTTCTTGCCAAATAATCCAGATTTATTGGTGATGGATGTGAGTTACAAAAACATGAAGGGACAGGTATTAAATCCAGCGCAGCTGACACAAGGACAAGATTTTTATGCGGAGGTAACCGTGAAAAATACTGGCAGACAAGGCTTGTACGAACAGATGGCATTAACGCAAATCTTCCCTTCGGGCTGGGAAATTATTAATACGAGGCTGCACGATAATGAAGGTGCATTTACAGCATCTGCTTATGATTACCAAGACATTAGGGATGACAGGGTATTGACTTATTTCAACCTGAGGGAAAACGAGACCAAAACATTTAGGGTTTTACTCAATGCTTCTTACTTGGGTAGGTTTTATCTGTCTAATGTGCAGTGCGAAGCCATGTACGACAATAAAATTGCCGCAGCAAAAGCTGGATTTTGGGTTGAGGTGGTGAAATAATTCAGTTTAGCGATAGGCGTTTGGCGTAATAACACTAAACGCTTATCGCCTTACGCACAACCTCACTTTAAATCCTTGGCCAAACATTAGTCATTATAAACCTTACAAAACCTGCAGAAAATTTGATTAAAGTAACTATTTTTTCCATGTTCTTACCTCCTTTGGTTGTATATCAAGGGAAGAAAGAAATTGTTACCTGTGAGTTTTCAGCATTACCGTTCCCAAGTCGTCATTCCGAATTTATTTCGGAATCGTAATGCAATAAACCTATCATCGCTTTAAGATTCCCGACTATCCCGAATGGTCGGGACAAGCTGCGGGAATGACGAGAAAGAGCTTAAAAAAATGAAAAAACAACTCAAAGTAATTATTTACGTAGATATTCTATTTGCAGTATTGCTTTTGTTCTTCTGGTTTTCGTTACCTAAACCTCTTTTCATTACCCCAACTTCGTATGTATTAGAAGCTAGTAATGGCGAATTATTAAGTGCATCTATTGCAAAAGATGGCCAATGGCGTTTTCCATTAGCCGATAGTGTACCCGAAAAATTCAAGCATTGTATCATCACTTTTGAGGATAAACGATTTTACAATCATTTAGGGGTTGATTTTATTGCAGTTGTTAGAGCTATCCGTCAAAATATGCAGGCTAAATCTGTAGCCAGTGGTGCTAGTACTTTGAGTATGCAGGTGATTAGGCTATCCAGAAAAAAGCAACGTACCATTTTCCAAAAACTAGCGGAGATGTGGATGGCTGTACGATTTGAGGTAAGCTATTCGAAAGAAGAAATTTTAACTTTGTACGCGGCTAATGCTCCTTTTGGCAGCAACGTGGTTGGTTTGGAAGCTGCTAGTTGGCGATATTATGGTAGGCCCGCAGAAAACCTATCTTGGGGCGAAATGGCTACGCTAGCAGTCTTGCCTAACAGTCCTTCCCTAGTTCGTCCAGGTAAAAATGCAAGTAGGTTAATCATCAAAAGAAATAACCTGCTAGATAAATTAGTGGAGGAAAAAATTATAGATAGAGCGACTGCACAGCTTTCAAAAGCAGAACCAATACCTAGCGCTCCACTCCCATTACCACAAAATGCGCCGCATCTTTTAAACAGGTTTAAGGATGAAATGAAAGCCTTGAAGGTGAATACTACCCGAATTACTTCTACTATCGATGAGAATCTGCAAAAGGAACTCAATCGTTTAACGGCACAATACCATCAAAAATTTGCTGCTAACGGCATCAATAATTTAGCCGCTTTGGTAATCAACATTAAGAACGGCAGCGTAGTTGCTTACGTGGGTAACTGCTATCTTCCACAACAAAAAGAAATGGAAAGCCATGTGGATATGATTAGCGCTAGGCGAAGTCCGGGAAGTACATTGAAACCACTATTGTACGCAAGTATGTTAAATGACGGTTTCATTTTGCCGCAAACGTTGATTTCTGATGTTCCTACACAAATTGGCGGTTACTCGCCTCAAAACTTCGATTTGGGTTACGATGGCGCCATTCCAGCCGACAGAGCTTTAAGTCGTTCGTTGAACATTCCAGCGGTAAAAATGCTGCAACAATATAAGTATGAACGTTTTTACGATAAACTCAAGAAATTCAATTTCAGCACTTTAAACAAACCAGCCGACCATTATGGTCTGTCGTTAATTTTGGGCGGCAGCGAGGTAACTATGTGGGATTTGAGTAACGCTTATTTGGGGATGGCTAGAACTTTAAACCACTACAATGATTATCAAGGCAAGTACAATAATGCTGATTACGGTTCTGCTTATTACGTCAAAGATCAAGAAAAACCAGAAGAAGTAATAGAACCGACCTCGCTTTTAGATCACGGCACTATTTGGTCAACATTTAATGCTATGGAGGAAGTAATGCGCCCTGGAGATGAAGGTTTATGGCAACAATTCTCTTCTTCGCAACGCATTGCATGGAAAACCGGCACCAGTTTTGGTTTTAGGGATGCTTGGTCGGTGGGTTTAACGCCTAATTATGTGGTTTGCGTTTGGGTGGGTAATGCCGATGGCGAAGGCAGACCCGGTTTAACTGGCATTGAAGCCGCTGCACCTTTTATGTTTGATGTTTTCAGACTACTCCCGAGTTCTAAATGGTTCGAAATGCCTAAAACTAAATTAAAAAGAATTGCAGTTTGTAAACAAAGTGGTTACAAAGCATCTCCTATTTGCGAAACGAAACTAGTGCAATGGGTACCGCCAGTTGGCGAAAAAACAGCGTTATGTCCTTACCACAAGCTCATTCATTTAGATGCAGCTGAAACTTATCAAGTTACCAACCAATGCTATAGTGTAACTCAGATGAAACATAAAAGTTGGTTTGTTTTACCACCAACAATGGAGTATTACTACAAAACAAAAAATGCCGAATATCGAATTTTACCACTTTTTATGGAGGGTTGCCAACAAGAACAAACTGCTGTAATGGAGATGATTTATCCAAAAGCTAACGCATCCATTTACATCCCACTAGAGATTGATGGCAACCGAGGGAAAGCAGTTTTTAATGTCGCACATCGAAACAACAATGCCACCATCCATTGGCATATCGACGAAGAGTACGTAGGGACTACCAAAAACTTCCATCAAATTGCATTAAGTCCAAAACCTGGCAAGCACACATTGACGTTGACAGACCAAAATGGAGAACGATTGGTACAAGTTTTTACGGTATTGGATAAGGAGAAGTAGGCAGTTTTCAGTTGGACAACTCTCATTTTTCAGTGGGCAATTTACAGTTAACCAATTAACCAATTTAAACAATTAACCTTTGATCAATTAACCACATCAACCCATCAATTCTTCTTCACATACTTTCTTTCCACCGTTCCCATTGTAATTAGAAATTGTGCCGCCATATAAGTAGACATTACCAACAGGTCGCCAATTTCCATCCGCTCCACAAACTTATTATACGCCAAGATAGAATCAGAAACAATGAAGAAAATAGCACCCATCAATATCCAAGTAAAGCTTTTAAAATTGGTTTTGCCATATCGTAGAGCCGCCATTATTCCCATCATCGTTATTACAAAAGAATAAACCAATACTGGCACATTCATATCGCCAAGATAAGGACGTAATAGGTAGTAATAAGCTAGACAGAAAAACCCAAACACCAAAAAAATCGGGAGTACGTATCTTCTCTCAACTTCCATTTTATTGGTACTATCTAAATAAAAGGCAGCGATATAAAAAAGATGGGCAATTAAGAATGCTCCTAAACCCATCATAAAGAATAATTGATTGGTGTGCACAAACATTAAAAAAATATCGCCCAACAAAGAAAAAAACAAACCAATAATGACCTTCTTCGTAAACCTACTTTCACGTTTGATAGCAAAATAGAGGAACAACATCAACGAAATTGTAATTATCGGTTTCGTAAACAACCTAACTACTGCTAAATTATTCGTTACCGCTATCAGCTCGGCAAAAAAGATAATAGCGAAAGCAAAGGTAAACTGAGGATATTTTTTAAGCATTTCGATACTTTGATTTAATGAGAAAAAAATAGATCATCATAGAAAGATGTACGACAAGCGAACCCAAAAGCCAGATCAGTTCAAAATCTAAACGGTATAGAAAGTATAAGGTTGCTAAGCCTAATAAATACCGTAAATATTCCGCACCTACAAACCACCGCTTCTTTTCCAATAAAGCACCGCAGGTTAGCATACTTAAAACCGTAAACGAAGCAATTAGGATATTGGTTAACAAAGTTAATTTATCGAAATAAAAAAGCTGATATGAACCTAAAGCCAGTGCTACTAGAAATAACAGCACAGCATAAATCATTACCTTAAGGGTGGTTTCTGTGTGAAATTTACGATAGTTGACTACGTCAATTTCGGGAGCATATTGAAAACCTCCTAATTTTTCGGGAAACCAACCTGGAGGTTTTACAAATACTCTTATTTTATCACTAATGTTATCCGATTTTTTTGCAGTTTCAATCAAATCTTTCCAATAATGAAGGTTCGCCCAAACAGGGTTCCAACTTGCTAGAGGTTTGGTAATGCCGTAGTAAACCTCTTCTTCTTCTTTCTGAAAAGTGCCAAACAACCTATCCCAAATAATTAAAGTGCCTGCATGGTTTTTATCGATATATTTAGGATTAGAACCATGATGCACTCTATGGTGCGAGGGTGTATTAAGGACGTACTCCAAAAAACCCATACTCTTGATGGTACGGGTGTGTATCCAAAACTGATAAAGCGTATTGAACGAACTTAGGGTTAAGAAGATAATTGGATCGAAACCTATTAATGCTAGCGGCAGGTAGAAAACCCAAGAAAACCATCCCTGAAACCACGATTGCCTTAAAGCTACCGTTAAATTGTACTCCTCAGATTGATGGTGCACAATATGAGCCGCCCACAAGGCATTAATTTGATGGCTCATTCTATGGAACCAATAGTAGAAAAAATCGACCCCAATGAAAAGCACAATCCAAGTCCAGATGGTATTTGGAATTTCGAACAGCCGCCAATGCTCAAAAATGTACAGATATCCTAAAAAAAGTACCGACTTACCAAACAGCCCAACCAATTGCGAACCAATACCTTGATGGAGATTAGCTATCGAATCATTTAAACGATAATATTTGAGTTTTTTGTAGAAGGTGTAGGCCAACTCAATCCCAATAAGGATAAAGAAAATTGGCACCGACAAGGCTATATAATTGGTTTTCATTACCCTAATTTAATTATTTCCTAGAAAATTAAGGTATTAAATGAAATATAGGATTTACTTACTATTTGTCAGTAGCTTCAATAATTTTATTGCTGGCGCATTGGTAATATATGCTGTAACGTTCGGATGGGTGCAGTTTTCTAACTCGTTGATTGTGCTTAGCGTAACCTCATCAAAATCCATACTCCAATTTTTGAAATACCGCTTTTCTACCGTACCCGTTGTAACAACTTTTGTAGCAATTAGTCGCTTATCAACCTTTATAGAAGCATAAATATCTAGCACATTTTTCTCAGTACCTTCTAGCACTTGAATAAAAGTTCCCTCACAATAAATCAATTTACCAGTAACTGCTAAACTTTCGTTTCTTTCCCTAGCCTGCTTCAACAATTCATCAAAATCATTTTGATTAAACTTAAAGCTTTCTACACCGTAGTACAACAAATAAAAAATCATATACTCACAAATAACGCCGCAAATTAATGTTTTTTTATATTAAAAAGTTGAAATTACGATAGCATTGTTACGCTTTAAGTTACCCTTAAAATACTGATTGCCTTAACCCACTTATCCTTTTTACAGCACCTACACATTTGTTTTGGAGCTGGCTCAGATAATTGGGTAAGTCCGCAAAAACTGCAAGAATAATAGTCTCTGTATTTAATTTCTTGTGCCTTATTGCAAAATAAAGCTGGCAGAATTGGCAAACCATATTTCACATCATCATCTTTATAATAAAATACAGATATACTCCCATTAGTTTCTAAAATAGCTAATTTTACTTGCCCCAAATGTGAAATACCTTTCAACCTTAGCTCTGCGAAGAATTCATCTTGAGCTAAATTCTCCTTCTCAAAATTTTCAATCGCAAACCTTCCATTTTCAATTACACAAGTGCATTTCCCCTCCAGCAAAACCTCAAGTTTCTTATTTTTATTAACGAAATGAGCCGTGGCTCTATAAGCAATTATGACCACCGTAAAAACTGCAATTGCAGATACCACTCCAACTTCCTTGTAAAACATTGGATCTCCTGCGGCAGAACCTAAGCTAATAATGACAACCAATTCGAAAATGGAAAGTTGCCTTACTCCCCGCTTACCCAATACCCTTAAACCAACCAATACAACTAAGTACATGATTAAGGTACGAAACATGATTTCTGGTATAAAACTCCAGTCCTCTTCGCCTAATAAAATTTTTTCGAAATTTTTAAAGCCATCTGCCATTATACATTTTTTGGTATAAAACGCAGAAGCAGATGTTTTGTTTAAAGCGCTTTATCGCTGAGATATTTCTTCAGCAATGTTTTACTTGTTCTTTGTTTCCAAGCGGTTATCAGCAGCTCTTTCAAATCGTTTGGCGCTACGCCATCTAAATTAACCAGCATATATTTATACTTTAAAAAATGTGGTGTAATAAAGAATATATTAGAATCTTTCTGCATCCATTTTTCTCTCTCTTCGGTATAAATGACGAAATTTTCTTCGTCTTCTTTTAAACGAGCAAAGATGTTTTTGCCAGCGTAAAATGCTGGGGTATCAAAAAGCAGCCGTTCTTCTGCCTGAGGTAAATCAGCTACCACGTTTCTGATAAAAGTTAATGCCAAAATAGTTTTCTCTTCCATCAGCTATCCTCTTGCAGCCATTTTAACCATTCTACTAGACAGATCTTTACCCAAATATTTATCGATAATAGCATGAACTACATACAAAATAGGTGTCATTAGCAATGCTACGATAAACTTGTATGTATATCCTACCAAGCCAATGGCTGCTACCATTTGCCAGCTCCAGTGGTAAGCCGGATTTAAATAGAAAGCGATGAAAATCACTACGAAACTGTCAATCAATTGAGAAACTACAGTTGATCCTGTGGCTCGCAACCAAAGCGCTTTTTCTCCAGTGAACTTCTTAATACGATGGAAAATCAGTACATCTACCATCTGTCCAATTAAAAACGCAGTAATAGATCCAACAATAATCCACATCCCCTGACCAAAAATTGCATTAAAAGCATTAGGCATACTCAGTTGTTGCCCATTTACTTCTTGGGTTAACCAAAAATCTGCAGGTTCTAGTTTTATGGCCATCCAAACCACAAAAAATGCAAAGCTGATTAAAATAGCAGTTAATATGGAGAGAAAGCGTACCTGTTTTACACCAAAATACTCATTGATAATATCTGTCATGATGAAAACGATGGGCCAAGTAAGCACACCTGCAGACATATTGTAAGATAGATTAGGCACACCAAACAAATCGATATCGAACTTTTTTATCCCCAGCATACCTTCTACCGAAAATATCTTTACGCCAATAAACTCCGACATTAAGGTATTTGCAACAAAAAATGAACCTAATATCAATAGCAGTCTGCTTTCTTTGGTTTTGAATGTCATAAGAAACTAAAATAGCAAAAATAATTCAGCCACAAATGCACAGATATTCTGTTACGATAATTTATCATTTTTATCTGTGTATCTGTGGCTAATCTAAAGCTATATTTTCTTATTTTCGTATCAGATGATTACTATTAATTCTAAACTACCTACCGTAGGCACTACTATTTTTTCGGTAATGTCTAAACTTGCCGCAGACCACCAAGCCACCAATTTATCACAAGGCTTTCCAGACTATGGTACAGATGAAAAACTAACCTCTGCCATTAACCAAGCCATGAAAGATGGTTTTAACCAGTATGCTCCTATGGCTGGTTACCTTCCGTTGCGAGAAAAAATTGCAGAAAAGATGGAAAGTTTTTACAATGCAAAATACCATCCTGAAACCGAAATTACCATAACTGCTGGCGGTACACAAGCAATTTTCACAGCAATCAATACCTTCATTACCGCTGGCGACGAGGTTATTATTTTCGAGCCAGCTTATGATTGTTACGGTCCAACCATCAAATTATTAGGTGGTTTGGTAAAGCCTTTCGAACTTCAAGCTCCAGATTATAAAATTGATTGGGAGATGGTGAAAAAGCTTTTCAGTGCCAATACCAAAATGATTATCATCAATTCGCCGCATAACCCAACCGGAAGTATTTTGCGAAAAGAAGATATCGATGCCTTAATTAAACTCACAAAAGAAACCGATATCATTATTTTGAGTGATGAAGTTTACGAGCATATTATTTTCGATGGCGAGCAACATCAAAGTGTAGCTTTATATCCAGAATTAGCAGAAAGAAGCTTCATTGTAGCGTCTTTTGGAAAACTTTTACATACTACGGGGTGGAAAGTTGGCTACTGTCTAGCTCCAGCTAAACTGATGACAGAATTTAGGAAAGTACACCAATTTAATGTTTTCAGCGTTAATACTCCTATGCAAGTAGGCATTAGCAATTATTTAAAATCGAGCAACATCTATCATGAAATACCTGTCTTTTTTCAGCAGAAAAGAGATTTTTTCCAACAACTACTTAGCGAAACTAAATTTGAACTCTTGCCATGCAAGGGGTCTTATTTCCAATGTGTAAGCTACCGAAACATCAGTACCGAAAAAGACACCGAATTTGCAGAAAAATTAGTTACTGAATATGGCGTAGCAACCATTCCAGTTTCTGCTTTTTATAGTAAAAACATCGACAATAAAATTTTACGTTTCTGTTTTGCGAAAGAGAATAGCACATTAGAAAAAGCGGTAGAAAAATTAACAAAATTATAGATAGATATATCACTCGCTCATGGAACCACATTACCTCAACATCCAAAACCTAAAAGTCACCGTTTTTCAGGCCTACCTATTCTGGGAGAACATAGAAAAGAACTTGCAAAATATTGGCTTAAGATTATCGGGCGGAGTTCGAGAAAAAACCGATTTAATTGTATTGCCAGAAATGTTTAACACTGGTTTTACCATGAGGGCCGAAGATTTGGCGGAAGATATGGATGGCAGAACCATGCAGTGGATTAAAAAAACGGCAAAAGATTACGATTGTGTAGTTACGGGAAGCTTAATTATTAAAGAAGACGGCAAATACTACAACAGAATGGTTTGGGTAAAACCCGATGGGGATTGCCAACATTACGACAAGCACCATCTTTTTGGTTTAGGCGACGAAGACAAACACTTTGCTCCTGGCACCGAACCTGTAATAGTAGAATTAAAAGGTTGGAAAATTAGATTAGCTATTTGTTACGATTTACGTTTCCCTGTATGGTTGCGCAATAAAAACGCAGCTTACGATATCCTTCTATTGGTTGCTAGCTGGCCAGATAAACGTTCTTCGCACTGGAGAACTTTAATTCATGCTAGAGCAATTGAAAACCAAAGCTACGTAATTGGCGTAAACCGTGTAGGGCACGATGGCAACCAAATTTATCACAGTGGTCACTCAATGTGTATTGATCCATTAGGCAATACTATTTATTATAAACCTGAGGATGAAGACCTTTACACTTTCAGCATAAATTATCCTGAGTTAGAAAAAATTAGACGACAATTTCCATTTTTAAAAGATTCTGACGATTTTGACATCAACTAACTTAGTCGATGTATAATAGAAGGAAATTTATCCAAACCACTGCGCTATCTGCGGCGGCTGTAGCATTAAGCAAAGCCTGCACCACTAAAAGCGGCAGCGTAAACCAACCTATCGTTATCTCTACATGGGATTTTGGCGTTGCAGCAAACGCCGATGCTTGGAAAGTATTAAGCACAAATGGCAAAGCATTAGATGCTGTAGAAAATGGCGTTAAAGTAGCAGAGGCTGATGTTAAAAATCAATCTGTAGGTTACGGTGGTTTACCTGATAGAGATGGCATTGTTACCTTAGATGCCTGCATTATGGACCATTTGAGCAATTGCGGTGCTGTGCTAGCTTTAGAGCAAATTAAACACCCAATTTCTGTAGCTCGTTTAGTGATGGAGAAAACGCCACACGTAATGCTTGCTGGAGATGGAGCATTACAATTTGCATTAGAGCAAGGATTTAAAAAAGAAAATCTACTCACAGAAAGCAGTAAGAAAGCTTGGGAAAAATGGTTAAAAACTGCCAAATATTCACCAACTAGCAATATCGAAAATAAATTATACGACAACGCTCTCAAGGCTGCGCCAGAAAAACTCCCTGGCAATCAATACAACCATGATACTATCGGCATGTTGGCTTTAGATAGCCATGGAAATTTAGCTGGAGCTTGTACCACAAGCGGAATGGCATATAAATTACACGGCCGTATTGGCGATAGTCCAATTATTGGCGCTGGTTTGTACATCGATAATGAAGTTGGTGGTGCTACTGCGACTGGCGTTGGCGAAGAAGTGGTGCGCAACGTAGGATCATTCTTGGTTGTAGAGCTAATGCGACAAGGCTACTCGCCAGAAGAAGCTTGTAAAGAAGCAGTAATGCGCATCATCAAAAAGAAAAAAAATAGCACTAAAGATTTACAAGTCGGCTTTTTAGCACTCAATAAAAATGGCGAATATGGTGCTTATGCTATTCAAAAAGGCTTTTCATTTGCCGTTTGCGATAACCAAAAACAAGATTTAATTGTTAAAGGTAAAAGTCATTATTAACTCAATCCTCTAAAATCTCTTAAAAAGCACTTACGAGTATACTACAAATATATACGATAGAAATGAGAAGTCCCCTTTAGGGGATTTAGGGGTTATATCTACCTAAAAAAGAAAAACATATGGGATTATTATCTAAAATTTTCGGCAAGAAAAAAGTTGTCGACCGCGAAGGCGAGCCAAGTATGGTTTACATCGAGAACGAAGACGAAAGAATGAATTGGGCTATAGAAAAGGCCAATTTAACATTGTGGTATTTTGAGGAAAGCTTGAAAAATCCGCAACCTTACCAAGTATACTTCTCTATAAAAGTCTGCATTATGGATGGCGAAACTGGAGAACACATTTGGTTAACAGAACCTCATTTTGATGAAGATGGAAACTTATTTGGAACAGTTGGCAATGAACCCGTTGATGTAAAAACAGTTAAACTGGACCAAAAAATAGGTATCGATAGAGATTTTATTTCCGATTGGATGATTATTGAAGGCAGAAGATTGGTTGGTGGTTATACACTTAGAGCTATTAGAGATGGTATTCCTGATGATAAAAAGCATGAATTTGACCAAAGTGTAGGAATGTACATAGACGAGGGAATTGATTATTTCAAAGCTAATTTTGAAACTCCGGAAGGGGCAATACTTTCCTTAGAAAATGCTTACGATGAGCAAAATATAGACAAGGCTATAGCTTGCAAAGATTTTTATATAGAAGCAAAGCTGATGCTATCGATTTTGGATAACGATATCATCGATGAGGATATTATTAAACAAACTGCAGAAGTTTTAGAACTAAGTTTTATCAAACATACTGCAGAAGGCGAATGGCCAAATTTTAGCGATGTAAAACGTGCTTTTCCCAATAGAGAGAAAGTGAATGAAAATTACTGGATAATTACGGAGGTTTGTTGGTTTCCTGATGGAGGAAAATCTGTGCAGCGTTTAGGCACTTCTAAAACTGCTGATGGTTGGAGAGTTCTTGGTTTAGTTGATGATGCAGAATAAAATTTTGCTAATGACGGAATATGGAGCGTAACAATAAAAGCCCCTTTAGGGGTTTGGGGTTAGAAATTTGCGCTAACTCTGTAGCATCTGCCATTGCAGCAGAAAAAGGTGGCGCACATAGAATTGAGCTCTGCACTAACTTAGCTGAAGGTGGTACTACACCAAGTTACGGACAAATTAAATGGTGTGTAGAAAATTTACAGTTAGAAATTTGGCCTTTAATCCGTCCACGAGGTGGGGATTTTTTATACAGTGATGCTGAATTTGAAAGCATTTTAGAAGATATAGCTTTCTGTAAGCAGATTGGGTGTGATGGTATTGTTACCGGAGTTTTGCTAACAAACGGCAGAATAGATAAGCTACGTTGTGCTAAAATTATTGAAGCCGCCTCTCCTATGCCAGTAGCTTTTCACAGAGCTTTTGATATGAGCAATGATTTGAGTAAATCTTTGGAAACTCTCATCGATTTAGGCTTTGTTAGGGTTTTAACTTCGGGCGGAAAAGAGAACGCTTTTGTTGGTGCAAGTGAATTGGCAAAGCTAGTTTTACAAGCCGAAGAACGGATTGAAATTATGCCAGGTGCTGGTGTAAATGCTACAAATATTGCTGAAATTGCTCGAATTACAGGTGCTAAAAGTTTTCATACTACGGCTAAATCGGTTGTAGCGAGTAAAATGCAATTTAGAAACGAAGTAAGTAAAATGGGTGGCAGTGACACAGATGAGTTTAGCCATGAACAAACTGATGTTGATAAGGTAAGGGAACTATCAGAATTATTGAAAGGATTATGAAAAAGACGCTTTTAATTTCGGCGGCTACGCTACTGGTAGTAGCTAGTAATTTCGCTTTCGAGTTTCACGACACTTATTACATAGTTGATTATGCAAGTCTATTGAGAGGCATTGCGATGCTACTCGTAGTTGTTTGGCTAATATTATTCTTCACTAAACTTAAACAATAATGAGATTACTTTTGATATTTCTATTATTTCCAATTGCCGCTTGGTCGCAAAAAAATGCGCCTAGCTTTGCCAAAGGCGATTTTGCTGATGATTATGGTATCAAGTATACCATCAACGATACGCTTTGGATACAGCATCCGAATATCAAATACCATATCATTAAGTGGAATGAGAAAGAGCAATACCTAATTGCTAAAAATGGCAGCGGTCACAAAGCTGACGAAAACAAATATACCCGTATAGATTTCATGACTTTTGAAGGAATGGCACCTTGGCATTGGGGATTTTGTTTAACTTCTTATAAAGCACTGACCGATAAGGAAGCTGAACAAACTGCCGCTGCCGATAGAAAAAATCCAAGAAAAGGGTGTAATGGTTATCCGTTTTCGAGGATGAAAGTAGTAGAATAAAACCGTCGAAACGGTTGGCAAAAGACATTATTCATTAGCCTACGGTTTTAATTCAATCGTTTGGACACATCTCATTCCTCCCCCTTTAATCCCCCTCCAAAGGGGGACACGTACAGCCTAGACATTTTGCATATCCCCCTCTTCGAGGAGGCAGGGGGATGAAAACGACATTTATTGGTTTTAACCATTTCTTTAAGCGAGGTTTAATCAACCGTAAATAGTAGCAAAGGTTTTTGTGCAATAAACCGGATTGAAGTGGTTATACTTTTTGGTGCTATTGCGTTGTAGAAACTTCGTAAGTTTTAAAAACTTACGAAGTTTTTCTTGTACCGTAGACAAAAAGATAATAACGAAAAGCCGGACTTTCGTTCCAGAAGAACCACAAAACTGCTTTTCTAATTATTCGATTGATGCAAAAGCTTCAGAACCTTATACTCATTGTGCGCCATGATAATGTTGTAACCGAGCAATGCGATAACCAAAGGATTAAAATCATCAACAAACTTTAAACCCATAATTGCTGAAGGTATAAATATTAAAACTACGGTACCTATTAAGACAAAGAAAGTTGTTTTGATAGAATTAAACAGCACACGAAGTCGGAGCATGTTGCTTTTGCGAAATTGTGTTGGATTACGAAATAGCTGCACTAAATTATTAAAAAGGTAAAAGAAAATCAGAAAAATAGCAAGACCAGAAGACAGGCTGTCGTTTAGATTGGGGAGTGTGATAAACTTGTTGTAAACGAAGTAAAAGACGATAGCAATACAAGCGATAATCTTTACCAAACGCAAGTTGTTGCCTTCTGCAAACCAGTTTAAAATTGGGTTATCGATGGTGGTAGATAAACTTTGTAATTTTTCGGCAGTTTCTAGTCGCAGTTTCGTAAACGGACTGATTAAACCAATAATTACCAACAACAGTGTAGAATAAAACTGAAACGAAATGTCGTTGATAAGAATGTCTACCCTTTCTTCGCTGAGTAAATTGTACGAAAACAAGGTTGTTACCACAAGTAAGGCAATAACTACATGAAAAACAAATGGAAGATAATTTGGCAGTGCCTTTGCATTTCTTACTTCGGAAAGCGTAGTGATTGAAGTATCTTTTTCGACGTAGCTATTGGCTTTGCTGACAAAGAAAATAATGAAGAATATGAAAAACATTTCTGTGAAATTTCGATAAGTAGATAAGCTCAAAGATATATTTTTATGGGAAACAGAAAGAAATACGGAGGCTATTTTCAAGCAATTTTTTTCGCTTAAAAAACATATCTTTGCACAAAGATGAAGAATATACGTAATTTCTGCATAATTGCACATATTGACCACGGTAAAAGCACTTTGGCTGACCGTTTATTAGAATATACCAACACTATTTCGCAGCGTGAAGCACAGGCGCAATTGTTGGACAACATGGATTTGGAGCGTGAGCGTGGCATTACTATTAAAAGTCATGCGATACAAATGAACTATAAAGTTGGTAATGAAGAGTTTGTATTTAACCTAATTGATACGCCGGGACACGTAGATTTTTCTTACGAAGTTTCGCGTTCTATTGCTGCCTGCGAGGGTGCTTTGCTAATTGTAGATGCTTCGCAAGGTATACAGGCACAAACCATTTCTAACCTTTATTTGGCTTTAGAGCACGATTTAGAGATTATTCCAATCTTAAATAAAATGGATTTACCTGGTGCAATGCCAGAGGAAGTGAAAGACCAAATCATTGATTTAATTGGCTGCAAACGTGAAGATATTATCCCTGCGTCTGGTAAAACAGGCATGGGTATTCCTGATATTTTGCAAGCTATTGTAGATAGAGTACCTGCACCAGTTGGCGAGCCTGAAGCGCCTTTACAAGCTCTGATTTTTGATAGCGTTTTTAACTCTTTTAGAGGAATTATCGCCTATTTTAAAGTTGTACACGGCGAAATTAAAAAAGGCGATAAAGTTAAGTTCATCAACACTGGTAAAGAATATTTAGCTGATGAGGTTGGTATTTTGAAATTGGATATGTCGCCACGAACTTCGGTTAAAACTGGTGATGTAGGCTATATCATTTCAGGTATTAAAGAAGCTCGTGAGGTAAAAGTTGGTGATACGATTACCACTGTTGCTAGGCCTGCTTTAGAGGCAATTCAAGGTTTTGAAGAGGTAAAACCGATGGTATTTGCGGGTATTTATCCAGTGGATACTGACGAATATGAAGAACTAAGAGAGGCAATGCACAAACTGCAATTGAACGATGCTTCGATTGTTTTTGAGCCAGAAAGTTCTGCAGCTTTAGGTTTTGGTTTCCGTTGCGGTTTCTTAGGGATGCTGCACATGGAGATTATCCAAGAGCGTTTAGAGCGTGAGTTCGATATGACGGTAATTACTACGGTTCCCAACGTATCTTACAAAGCTTATACCACTAAAAGTGATGAAATCATTGTAAACAACCCATCAGATTTACCAGACCCAAGTAAGTTAGACAGAGTTGAAGAGCCGTTTATTAAAGCGAATATCATTACCAAGGCAGAATTTGTTGGTCCGGTAATGTCGCTTTGTATTCAAAAGAGAGGTATCATCGTTAACCAATCTTATTTAACCTCTGACAGAGTTGAGCTGATTTTCGAAATGCCAATGGGCGAAATTGTATTTGATTTCTACGATAAATTGAAGACCATTTCTAAAGGATATGCTTCTTTCGATTACCACCAAACTGGTTACAGAAAATCTGATTTGGTACGTTTAGATATGCTTTTAAACGAAGAGCCTGTTGATGCTTTATCATCATTAATCCACCGTAGTAACGCTTACGATTTTGGCAAAAAGATTTGCGAAAAGTTGAGAGAGCTAATCCCTCGTCAACAATTTGAAATTAAAATACAGGCTTCTATTGGTGCTAAAGTTATCGCTAGAGAAACTTTAAGTGCTTTACGTAAAGATGTAACTGCCAAGTGTTACGGCGGTGATATTTCTCGTAAACGTAAATTATTAGAGAAACAGAAAAAAGGTAAAAAACGTATGCGTCAGGTGGGTAACGTAGAAATTCCACAGACGGCGTTTATGGCTGTTTTAAAATTAGATTAACCTAGTATTGCGTATTGCGATAAGCGTATTGCGATTTGCAATAAGCCGTTATGTCTCAATACCCAATACGCTATACTCAATACTAAATGCAATTACTAGACGGAAAATACGTATCAGAACAAGTTAAAGTACAAATAGCGGAAGAAGCAGCTCAATTTTTAGCAGAAACAGGTAGAAAACCTCATTTGGTTGCCATTTTAGTTGGTAATGATGGTGGCAGCGAAACCTACGTGGCTAGCAAGATGAAGAACTGCGAGAAAGTTGGCTTTAAATCTTCTTTATATCGTTATGATAACTCTGTAACCGAAGCCGAGCTTTTAGAAAAGGTTAGAGAAATTAACGCTGATGCAGATGTGGATGGTCTAATTGTGCAATTGCCTTTACCTAAACACATCGACCCAGAGAAAGTAACTGAAGCAATTGACCCGAAGAAAGATGTTGATGGCTTCCACCCTATTAACTTGGGCAGAATGATGCGTAATTTGCCTTGTTACATTCCAGCTACTCCTTACGGTATTTTGCTAATGTTACAAGCTTACAATATTGATACTACTGGAATGCATTGCGTGGTAGTTGGTAGAAGTAATATCGTAGGTGGTCCGATGAGCGTTTTGATGGCTCGCAATGCTAATCCGGGGAACTGTACTGTAACTTTAACCCACAGTAGAACTAAAGATTTAAAGGAACAAGTTTTGCAAGGTGATATCATCATTGCAGCTATCGGCAAGAAGAACTTCATTACTGCCGATATGGTTAAAACTGGCGCTATTGTAATTGATGTGGGTATCAACAGAGAAACTTCTACTGAAACTAAATCTGGTTTTAAGCTTTATGGCGATGTAGATTTCGACAATGTAGCTCCGAAATCTTCTTATATCACTCCTGTTCCGGGTGGCGTAGGTTTAATGACTATTGTGGGTTTGTTGAAGAATACTTTAGCGTCGGCTAGAAAAGAGATTTATTAAGCCTCCAGCCCCTAAAGGGGAGTTTTTTTTTGCACGGTCGTCATTTCGACTGGAGTGCAATCCCGTATGTACGGGAGAGAAATCTTTGAATATGTTCGTTTAGATATTTTGCTCCAAATACAGAGATTTTCGATGATTTTTAACCACCTAAGACACCTTAGTACATTTTAGTTTCCAATTGCATCCTTAGGTAAACTAAGGCTTCCTAGGTGGTTATTTACAAAAATTCCTTATTCGTTCCAGGAATAAAACACGTATAACTATTTTTATTTACACGTATTAAATTTATCTTTGTTTTATAATTAGAAACGGAGGTAAATATGGACACCAAACTAACTTTAAGTTTTAATCAGGATGTTGTAGAAAAGGCAAAGAAATATGCTGCTGCAAATAACATTAGTTTATCTCGTTTAATTGAGTATTTACTTACGCAAGTTACCTCCAAGCAATATAAATCACTAGAAGATTTTCCGATAAGTGATTGGGTAAGTATGGTTGCCGAAGGCGAAGTAGAATACAAGCGCACACCAAAAACATCAAGAAAAGATTTAAAAAACGAGTTCTTTGGCTCTAAAAAATCTAAATAATGACGAGGATTTTCTTAGATGCCAATGTATTGGTTTCTGTTTTGAATAAGGAGTTTCCTTTGTTCAATTATTCATCGAGGATACTAAGCTTGGCTAGCCATCCAAAATTTGAAGTTTACACCTCTCCTATGTGCCTAGCTATTGCCTTTTATTTTGCAGAAAAGAAGAATAAAACTACCGCCAAAGAAAAAATTTCCATTTTATGCCAGCACATAAAAATTGCAGATAATGTAAGCGATGGCGTTACTTCTACCCTTTCTAACAAGAAAATTAATGATTTCGAGGATGGATTAGAATACTATGCTGCAAAATCAGTGCGGTGCAATTGCATCGTGACAGAAGATATTGAAGACTTTTACTTTTCAGAAATTGAAGTGCTTTCTTGCAAAAACTTCTTTGATAAGCATCTGCTTAACTAATATGATTTAATGGCGAAAGATTGAGTTATTTGCTAGCGATAGTGCTTCAAATCTTCGTTCAGCTAATCTTCAGTCTCTTATTTTTCGGATTGCACGAATCAGCCAAAGCACAATCTTTAAAAGAAAAATAAGCAACCGAGAGTTTATCAGCAAAGCTGATGAGCTCCGTAAACTCCGGTTTTGTTACTTTTTGCGGTCAAACCTGAGCGTTAGCGAAAGCTTGAAGACCGACAGCTAATAAAACAAACCTGAAAAAAGTAAGAGCCCAGCGGCGGTGAGCTTAAAAATATATTTTTAGATATTTGGGCTTATTTCAGAAATAGGTTACCCAAACTCAAGTCAACTAAACAATCGTTTCCAAAATCCCTCTGGTAAGCCAACATACACACCGTCTTCTCTCTCCTCTATTGGATAAACATCTACATAATCGTTTTGACCTGCCAAACCTTTACCTGTTTCCAAATTGTATTCGTAACGATGAAGCGGGCAAATAATATGTCCATTTTTACACCAGCCGCCACTTAAAATACCACCAGCATGTGGACAGCTATTTTGCAGTGCATGAAGTTTATTTTGATGCCTAACCAGACATAATTTCTTCCCATCTACCTTAATCATCTTAACGAAATCATCTTCAGGCAATTCTACATCTAATTTTATCCACTTCATATTGCTGTCATATTAATCTAGGCAAGATACACAGATTACCATATTCTGCCATAATTAATTAACTTTGCGACCTCAAAATTTATGGCACATCAAATTCCAGAAGACGGCACTTTACTTCCTTTAATGGAAGAATTTTATACCATTCAAGGCGAAGGCTATAACACAGGTAAAGCTGCTTATTTCATTCGTTTAGGAGGTTGTGATGTGGGCTGCCATTGGTGTGATGTTAAAGAAAGTTGGGATGCAGAGCTTCATCCGTTAACGCTAAGTGATGATATTGTAGCAAAAGCAACAACATTTCCCGGAAAAGCGGTAGTAGTTACTGGCGGCGAGCCCTTAATTTACAACCTCGATTACCTCACCAAAGAACTTCAAAATAAAGATATCCTAACTTTCATTGAAACTTCTGGCGCTTATCCCCTTTCGGGTTCTTGGGATTGGATTTGCCTTTCTCCAAAGAAATTTAAAGCTCCACGCCCCGACATTGCTCCTTTCGCAAACGAATTGAAAGTTATTGTCTTTAACAAAAGTGACTTTGAATGGGCAGAAAAATACGCAGAGATGGTGGGACCTAACTGCAAATTATATCTACAGCCAGAATGGTCGAAGGCACAAACAATTACGCCTTTAATTATCGACTACGTAATGGCCAATCCAAAATGGGAAATTTCCTTGCAAACGCACAAATACTTAAACATTCCTTAGTTTAATTGTTAGATTGATAAATTGTTTTATTGTTGTTAACTTGTAGTGCCCCATAATTTATCATCAATATAAACTATCAACTTTTTATATGCGCAGTTACCTCTTTCTATTATTATTTTGCTTCAGCAATCTTGTCTATAGTCAATCTACAATTAAAAAAGCGCAAAATAGTTTTGAAGATGCCCAGCAGTATGTAAGACAGAACGTTTTTGATGAAGCAATTAAGCATCTTACTGAGGCCATAAAAGCCGATCCTAAATTTCAAAATGCTTACTTACAACTGGGCGATATTTACAAAAGGCTAAGAAACACACAAAAAGCTAAAGAAAACTATAGGTTGGCCGTAAATTCTGCTCCAATAGAAAACCCTAACACTTATTTTATTCTAGCAGAGACAGAACTTCAAACTGGCGATTACGTACAAGCTAAACAGAACTTTGAGAACTTTTTAAGTAAAGCTACTAACGTAGATCCAAAATTTACCGATAAGGCAAAGAAGTACATTTTAGATTGTAATTTTTCCATAGACGCCATAAAAAAACCGGTTCCGTATGAACCCTTTAACATGGGGTTTTATGTGAACAGCGAATACCGCGATTACTTCCCTGCTTTAACTGCCGATGGACAGACCATTATTTTCACCAGAAATGTAAAAGGAAATGAAGATTTCTACACTTCAGTAAAAAAAAATGGAGAATGGCAGCAAGCGAAATCGTTGAGTGATAATATCAATACGGTGAACTTTAATGAAGGCGCACAATCGATATCGCCCGATGGCAGATATTTATTCTTTACCGGCTGTAACCGACCTGATGGCTTGGGAAGATGTGATATTTATGTTTGTAGAAGAGAGGGAAACGACTGGAGCAAACCAATCAATTTAGGGCAAACTATTAATACAGGTGAATGGGAATCACAACCTTCTATTAGTGCCGATGGAAGTACTCTTTACTTTTTGAGCAACCGACCTGGAGGCTTTGGCGGTTATGACATTTGGAAATCGACAATGGACGATGAAGGTTACTGGACCACTCCAACCAATTTAGGACCTAATGTGAACACACCTTATGACGAAGCTACCCCATTTATCCACCCAGACGGGAAAACATTGTACTTTTCTTCTGATGGTTGGCCAGGGTTGGGACAAAAGGACATTTTCTACAGTAAGTTACAAAGTGATGGAACTTTTTCAAAAGCTACGAACTTAGGCTACCCCATCAATACTTTTAATGATGAATTTGGCTTTATTGTGAGTGCGGATGGCAAGGAAGGTCTGTTTTCGTCTGATTTGGATGGTGGTTTTGGTGACGTAGACATCTATCGCTTCAAACTTCCTGAAAAACTTAAACCTGAACTGGTAACCTATGTAAAAGGAATTGTAAGAGATAGTGAAACTAAGGAAACCTTGGAAGCTTCTGTGCTAGTAATCAATTTAAAAAACAACGCAGCAGCTTACAACGAGATAACAGATAAAGTAACTGGAGATTTTATGGCAGTGATGCCGGCAAACGAAAGCTATTCTTTTAGTGCATTTGCTGATGGATACTTACTTTATTCTAAACATTTTGATATTAAACCTACTGATGCGAATAAACCGTTTGAGCTAGAAATTCTACTAGATAAAATTAAAGTGGGCAGTAAGGTTTTACTTAACAACATATTTTTCGACACCAATAAATTTGATTTGCTTCCCACATCTTTAGTAGAACTCAACATCCTTTCAGATCTTTTGAAGAGCAATCCCAATATGGTGATTGAAATTCAAGGTCATACAGACAATGTTGGCGAGGTAAAAGCAAACCAAAAACTATCTGAAAATAGAGCAAAAGCAGTTTACGATTATTTGGTTAGCAACGGTATCGATAAAAAACAGCTCAACTATAAAGGTTATGGAGAAACTCAACCTGCTTTTGACAATGCAACCGACGAAGGAAAGCAAAAAAATAGAAGAACTGAGTTTTTGGTAGTGAAAATAAATTAACCTCTAATCTTCTTACCTTTCAACACATTTATTGGCGAACCTTCTGCAAGCATTACAGAAACAGGATTTTCATTAGTTAGAAATGCGAAGTCTTTACCGTAATTCGCTCCAAAATCAACATCTATTTCGTATTCCTTAACAGGATAAACTTCCCAGCGGGGATGTTGCACTTCATATTCTGATGTAAGATTGGGTCCTAATTTGGTATAACCCCAAAAGTGCTCAGTAATAAACTCTTCTTCGCTGCCTATTGCCATCATCTCTGAAGTCGAATTTGCTGTCACAGAAAATTTATTCCAGTTTTTAGTCTTCCATAGATACTCTATCAACAAGCCATTATCGTTAAGTTCCCATTTATGTTTCATGGGCAAAGTTTGATAATTCTCTTTGTAAACGGTATTGGCCACAAAAGTGATGGCAGGTTTAGGTACGATTTCTTTGACGAAAACCACTCCCCTTTTCCAAGTTCCAGCTTCGTTATATTTCACATAAAAACGCAAATTAACTTCTTCGAAATTGATATGAAACGGAATACCGAAACCACGAAGTTTAGTATCCATAAACATAAATCCTACTAAACTTACATAGTATTTGCCCTGCCAATCATCTAACTCAGTAAATGGGGGCAAATATTTTAGCAGTATTTCTTTATCAACTTCGTAATTGGCAAGTGCTAGTTTTCGCCACTCGGCAGATAAAAAAGTAGGACTGTTAAGCATATTTAGATTTATACATCAATAGGACTAATTCCCTAATTCGCTCATAAATTTGATACGCATCAACTGAATTTCCTCCCTCGTATAATCTGTTTCTCCAAGATCTTTAATTGCGGTGTCTATAGAATCAGTATCGGCAGCTTGAAAATAATCAAAAACCTCGTCTTGCCTATCTTCATCAATCATCTCGTCGATGTAATAAGTCAAATTCAACTTGGTACCCGAATTTACAATGGCCTCAACCTCTTTAAGCACATCTGTATAAGTGATACCTTTAGAACGGGCAATATCTTCCAGACCAATCTGCCTATCAATATTTTGGATAATCGACACTTTTAAAGCAGATTTATTAGCCTGCGTTTTAATCACCATATCTACAGGTCTATCGATATCGTTATCTTCAACGTACTTTTTAATCAGTTCAATAAACGGACCACCAAATTTTAGCGCTTTACCATTACCAACACCCGAAATCTGTTTCAGTTCGTCATTAGTAATTGGATAATGTGTACACATTTCTTCTAACGACGGATCTTGGAAAACCACAAACGGAGGCACGTTTTTCTGCTTTGCAATCTTCTTCCTCAAATCCTTCAATAATTGAAGCAGTTGTGTGTCTAATGCCCCTGTTCCCTGTTTTACTTCCTCGTCGTCCTCATCGCTAGCATCTTCCAACACTTCGTTTATGATAAATTTTAAGCTATAAGGATTTTCAATAAAGTCTCTACCTATCTTGGTTAACTTCAGCAGACCATAATTATCTATATCTTTTGCCAAGAAATTATTCAGTACGGCTTGTCTTAATAACGATTTCCAAAGTATTTCGCCATCAGTTTTACCAGAACCAAACTCTGGCAACTTATTTTGCTCGTAAGCAATAGTTTGCGCAGTTTCGTAGCCCATAAACACATTAATCAAATGGGCATCATCAAACTTTTCACCAGTACTTTCTACCAATTTTAACAAGGTAAGCAACTGCTCTTCAGCATCAAATTGTTGCTTAGGCTTCTTACAGTTATCGCACATACAGTTACAGCCTGTTTCATTGAAGTTTTCGCCAAAATAGTGTAAAATCTGTTTCCTTCTGCAAACCGAAGATTCGGCGTAATCTATAACCTCTTTTAATATCTGCGTACCTATTTCTCGCTCAGAAACAGGTTTGTCTTTCATAAATTTAGCTAACTTTTCTACATCCTTTTGCGAGTAAAAAGCTACACAAACACCTTCGCCACCATCACGACCGGCCCTGCCCGTTTCCTGATAATATCCTTCCATACTTTTCGGGATATCATGATGAATTACGAAACGAACATCTGGCTTATCTATCCCCATACCAAAAGCAATGGTTGCCACAATCACTTCTACGTCTTCCATGAGGAATTTATCTTGCGTTTCGGCCCTAACTTTTGGCTCTAAACCAGCATGATAAGGGAGCGCCTTAATGCCATTGATATTCAAGGTTTCTGCTACTTCCTCTACCTTTTTACGGCTCAAACAGTAAATAATACCAGATTTGCCTGGATTATATTTTACATACCTAATAATTTCTTTAGTAATGTTCTTCTTCGGTCGAATTTCATAGAAAAGGTTAGGCCTATTAAACGACGATTTGAACAAAGTCGCATCTGTCATGCCTAAATTCTTGATGATATCCTGCTGAACTTTAGGTGTAGCCGTTGCTGTTAACGCTATGATTGGAATATGTTCTCCCAAACCAGCAATCACTTGTCTAATTTTGCGATATTCTGGTCTGAAATCGTGTCCCCACTCGGAAATACAATGCGCCTCATCTACCGCCACAAACGAAATCTTAAGTAAACGCAAAAACTCTATATTCTCTGCCTTTGCTAAAGATTCTGGCGCAACATATAACAATTTAGTCTGTCCGCTTAGCAAATCGGTTTTTACCTGTGTAATTTCCGATTTATTCAAAGAAGAATTTAAGAAATGAGCTACGCTATCACTTCCCCCAAAAGCCCTAATCTGATCAACTTGGTTCTTCATCAGCGCTATTAGCGGAGAAATTACAATTGCTGTTCCTTCGCTCATTAAAGCTGGCAACTGATAACAGATAGACTTTCCGCCACCTGTTGGCATAATCACGAAAGTGTTCTTCCCCTCTAATATGTTGGTAATAATCGATTCTTGATCACCTTTAAAATTATCGAAACCGAAAAACGTTTGAAGGTTATCAAATAAAGATTTCTTTACATCCATTTCCTGTACTAAATATTGTGTGCTATTATTGCTCAAAATAACATAATTTTACAGTAATTAAAGCATCAATTTACTAATAAATTCTCTTAGAAAAGTAAAAAATATAGAATAGATTTTATGTGTACGAAATCATACTTGAAGCGCAAAGCTACTTTTACGCCTAAAGGCTGCAAAAATGTACTTATTTAACAGCTTTTCTTAGACAGTAAATTTAACTAGCAAACAGACTGCCTTTCCTATGCCATGAAGACAAATAATCACCTTCATTATTACCTAATTACGACAAAGTAATGCTTAAATTCTTTAAACGCTCAAACTGTTTGCAAACTGTTTTGTTAATCATAACAACCACAATTAAGTCATTGTACCTACAAAGAACCTTTTAAGGAAAGGTATCATATAAAAGTATATATTTGCTCTACGCATGGACAAAAACAGATACGCATTAATTATGGCAGGCGGCGTTGGAAGTCGCTTTTGGCCAGTAAGTAGAACAGAATTTCCTAAGCAGTTTATCGATTTTTTTGGTATTGGAAAAACGCTTATCCAAAGTACTTACGAACGTTTCTTGCAAATCTGTCTTCCCGAAAATATTTTCATTGTTACTAACGAGAGTTATGTAGACCTAATTAAGGAACAACTTCCAGAATTAGGAGATAACCAGATCTTGGCAGAACCTTTAATGCGTAATACCGCTCCATGTATAGCTTACGGTGCAGCAAAAATTGCTGAGCTGAATGCTGATGCGGTAATTGTAGTTGCACCATCAGACCATACTATTGGCAACCAGAAGGCTTTTATAGCTGCGATAGATCAAGCTATGATGGCGGCAACTAATTGCGATTGCTTAATCACATTGGGAATTAAACCCAACAGACCTGATACAGGCTATGGTTACATCCAATATAATGATGAAATACTTGGCGAACACCAAGATATCCATAAGGTTAAAACGTTTACAGAAAAGCCAAATCTAGAACTGGCTAAATCGTTTCTACAAAGTGGCGATTTCCTTTGGAATGCTGGAATTTTCATTTGGTCGGCTGGAGCGATAAATAAAGCTTTACAAAAACACTTGCCAGATATCTACGATATTTTTGCTGGAGGACGTTCTGCTTTTAACACAGCTAACGAGAAAACTTTTATAGCGAGTGCTTATCAGCTTTGCACCAATATTTCTATCGATTTTGGTATTATGGAAAAGGCCGATAATGTTTATGTATTACCTTCCGATTTTGGTTGGTCTGACTTGGGTACATGGGCTTCAATTTACGAAATGGCTGAAAAAGATTATGTTGGCAATGCAGTAATTCCATCAGAGCAAGTCATGATGTTCGATTCTTCGAACTGCATGGTAAATGTACCAGAGGAAAAATTGGTAATTCTACAAGGCTTACACGATTATATTGTTGTTGAAGCGAATAACACCTTACTAATTTGCCCTAGAGCAGAAGAACAAAACGTAAAACACATTGTAGCCGATGTGAAAGCTAAATTTGGAGGGAAGTTTATTTAATTAAAAACCAATTCTTACACCCATAGTAAAATTAACTCCAGAGATATTACCGATTTCATTACTGTAATCGTAAATGTTTGGGTGACGTGACCTCATAAAACGTACCCTCAAATTAGGATCATTATTTAATATCGTTTTTTTGTTTCTTATCCCTAAACCAGATATTAAGTCGAAGTACATCTTGCCTTTTTTAAATTGATAACCAAACTTAGCAGAATAATTAACTACTCGTTTATTAAAAAGAAAAATATCATTTTCGTAATGTCTTTCGTAATAATCCTTCTCTACATCATTATCTAAAGAGTAACTCAGCTCTTTAGTATATTTTGTTTTAAAATAATCTATTTCGAAACCTACGTATGTACCGTTAAAAACAATATTCCTTAAGTATTTTCTTTGCTCAATTGAAAAACGAAAATTTTGATAGTCATTAGCATTTGGAAGCAAACCATCAAAACCGTATCCTATATAAAAATTGGTACTAAAAGATGAATTGTTTTTAACCTCTGCCCCTACCATCATTGAAGGATTTGTGAAGTTTGTAACCATGTTTAGTGGAGCAATTTTTAATAAGAACTTATTCTTTTCGGGAAGTTCAATATTATCAGGTCTTGCATAAACGAATTTCAGTTTCTCATTGTCAAAAAATTGATATTCAGGATAAGAAAACATTTTAGGCTTATTATAATCGATAAAACCTCCAATTAAACCATACGCTATCAAAAAATTCAGATAAAATGTTTTTGAAATATTTGAATTTATCGTAGTTGTTTTTAAAAGTGTGTCATTCCTTAAAACATTAACAACCAATGGCTTTTTATTTCTTTCTACCAAAAACTCACGAATATTATTTACAGAACTGTCTGTAGCTACAACGAACCGAGTTGCCTTATCTCCAACCAATGTAATATTGGTATGCTTGGTGTTAAAAATTGTTGCACATGAACAGAGTGAACTTACAGCAGTCAGTATTAGTATTTTAAGGAACGTTAATTTCATAGGTGATTACATTAAGAACGCTGCCGCACTGCCTCATACAAGATAACCCCAGCAGCAACCGAAACATTTAAAGATTCTATCTTTCCGGCCATTGGTATTTTTGCTAGATGATCGGCAACCCTCAGCAACTCGTTCGAAATGCCTTCGTCTTCAGAACCCATTACAATAGCGGTAGGCAAAGAATAATCAGGTTTGTAAATCAAATCATCTGTTTTCTCTGTACACGCTACAATTTGCAAACCACTATCTTGTAGAAACAAACAAGTTTTATGCAAATTAGCATGTCTGCACACAGGAATAGAGAATAAAGCACCAGCTGATGTTTTAATAGCATCGGCATTTACTTGTGCCGCATTTTTTAATGGAACCACAATGGCGTGAACACCAACACAAGCAGCTGTACGGGCAATAGCTCCCATATTGCGCACATCAGTCACGCTGTCTAAAACTAAAATTAATGGTGTCTCTCCTTTTTCGTAAATAGCAGGAACAATATCTTCTATGTTTTGGTAAGTAATTGGAGAAATAACCGCAATAACACCTTGGTGATTTTTTTGTGTCATCCTATTTAACTTCTCAATAGGAACAACACTCAATGGAATAAGGGACCCAGATAGTAAAGATTTTAATTCTAAAAATAGGTCGCCAGATAAGCCACGCTGAACGTAAATCGTTTCAATGTCTCTGGCAGCCTTAATCGCTTCAATTACAGCCCTAATACCAAAAACAAATTCATTATTTTCTTTAACACGATCTCTGCTTCGATCTTGGCGTTGCGGCCTTCTAAAATTATCCATGCACAAAAGTAAGAAAATGATTGAATGAGGGGGGAATGAATGAGTAAATGATTAAGTGACTGAATGAGAGAATGACTGAATGATTAGCAGCAACTCGACGATGTAACAATACATCCCCTTATCCACATCGAATTGTTTAGAACTTTATAAATTATAAAATATACTAAAAAATTCATCAATTTCAGAATCAACTTGTTGACAAACACCTAATAACTTGAGCAAACAAAAACCTCTATTTTTAGTTACTTTTGCTTCATGAGCATGGATAACGAACAAAAAGGTCAGGGGAAATTTTCACTTTCAGCACGCAAAAGCCGACTAGCCAACACGATAACCACAGTTGACAAAATACAACCGCAGGCTACCGATTTGGAAGAAGCAGTTTTAGGTGCACTAATGTTAGAAAAAGACGCTCTTTCTGCCGTTATCGATGTATTAAAACCTGAACTTTTTTACGACGAAAGACACAAAAGGATTTTCGAAGCTATCCAAGCTTTATTTCAAAAATCAAAGCCTGTAGATATTTTAACCGTTACTTCCGAGTTACGTACCTCTGGCAATTTAGAGATGATTGGCGGCGCTTATTTTGTTACTTATTTAACTAACAGAGTAACTTCTGCTGCTAATATCGAGTACCATGCTCGTATCATTTCACAAAAATATATTCAGCGTGAGTTAATCAGAATTTCTACGGATATCATTAAAAACGCTTACGAAGACACCACAGATATTTTCGACCTTTTAGATATGGCTGAGAAGAACCTGTTTGATATTGCCCAAAATAACTTACGTAGAGATACGCAGAAAATGGATGATATCATCAAGCAATCTTTGGCTTCGTTAGAAGAATTAAGAACAAAAACAGATGGTTTAACAGGTGTTCCTTCTGGATTTACAGATTTAGATCGTATTACTGGCGGATGGCAAAAATCCGATTTGGTAATTATTGCTGCTCGTCCGGCGATGGGTAAAACAGCATTTGTACTGACAGCGGCACGTAACGCAGCGGTAGATTTTAACAAACCAACGGTAGTATTCTCACTAGAGATGTCTTCTGTTCAGTTGGTAAATCGTTTGATTTCTGGAGAGGCTGAAATTGAGCAAGAGAAAATTAGAAAAGGTAATCTTGCTGAGTGGGAATGGCAACAACTGCACAGTAAAATAGGCAGACTTTCTGAAGCTACTTTACTGATTGACGATACCCCTGCCTTAAACATTTTCGAGTTCAGAGCGAAATGCCGTCGTTTAAAATCGCAGTACGATATTCAAATGATCATCATCGATTACTTGCAGTTAATGCATGGTAAAGGCGAAGGTGGCGGTAACCGTGAGCAAGAAATTGGTAGTATTTCTAGAGCGTTGAAATCGGTAGCTAAGGAATTAGAAGTTCCCGTTTTAGCACTTTCGCAAT
Organism: Pedobacter sp.; assembly: GCF_031119335.1. Taxonomy (GTDB): domain Bacteria; phylum Bacteroidota; class Bacteroidia; order Sphingobacteriales; family Sphingobacteriaceae; genus Pedobacter. Next base: position 293,136 of record NZ_JAVHXT010000001.1, on the reverse strand, counting down.
TAAGTCGTGCGGTAGAGAGCAGACCAGGACAAAACGGTAAAAGGCCAATGCTATCCGATCTACGTGAATCTGGTTCTATTGAGCAAGATGCAGACATGGTACTATTCTTATACCGTCCAGAATATTACGGCATTATGGAAGATGAAAGCGGTCGTTCTAACGCTGGTGTTGGTGAGGTAATTATAGGTAAAAACCGTCACGGTGAAACGGGAATTGTGCCATTAAGATTTATCGGCAAGTATGTGAAGTTTGGCGATTTGGAAGATAGTTTTATGCCGCCTTCTAGCTTCTCGGCAGGTAGTGATAGTGCCATGATGCCATCAGAAAACTTCGGTAATCCGGGCAATATTATCATCAGACCATCGAGTATGAATGATATGATGGATGATGATCCACCGTTTTAATCCCTCTCTGCCCGTTGGGCATCTCTCCCAAAGGGAGAGAATAGCGAAATGTCTACAACTCTGAAATTTCTCTCCCTTTGGGAGAAATGGCGTAGCCAGAGAGGGTAGAAATGATTTTATTTTTAGAGCATAATAGGGGCTTAAACTAACTCGCCTTCGCATTCGGCTTTTCCTCTCCAAAAATCCACCAAGCTTTTTTAGGAGATTGCGTCTTAAATATCGCAGCGTCGTCTTTATATTTTCTAATGTGAGCTACTACTTCATTAACATCATCAGTAAACAGCAACAAATCCATGTCTTCTGGACTAATTGTTTTTTGTTCCATCATCAACTGTACATGTTCGTAAATATGTTGATGAAACTCCTTACCCATTATCACAATCGGAAATTTTTCTACTTTACCTGTCTGAATTAGCGTTAGCGTTTCGAAAAACTCATCTAAGGTTCCAAATCCCCCAGGTAAGACCACAAATGCGTACGAGTACTTTCTTAGCAATTCTTTCCTAACGAAGAAATATTCGATATTCACAAAGGTGTCTAAATAAGGATTTTCATGTTGCTCGTGCGGTAAAACAATGTTACATCCTACCGATAAGCCTCCGGCATCTTTAGCCCCCCTATTTCCCGCTTCCATAATGCCAGGCCCGCCACCAGTCATAATTGCAAAACCTAATTTGGAAATTTCAGCAGAAACTTTTCTCGCCATTTCATAGTATGGATGATCTTCCTTAAACCTAGCAGAACCGAAAACCGTAACACAAGGACCAATAAAATGCAGTTTTCTAAATCCTTTATAAAATTGATAGATTACCCCTAAAACATATTTTAACTCTTGCCAACGAGTTCTTGCACCTTTTAAAAAACTTACTTCTTCCCTAACAAACTTATTCATCTTAAAAATTTAAATGTTTTCACCACATAGGCACAAGATCATTTAACTCTTCTTTAATCTATGTGTCTATGTGGTTCACTTTTCACTAAACTATATAACCTAAAACAACACCTGCAACAATTACTAAAGCAGGGCTGATTTTTGTAAAATTCAATATCAAAAAGGTCGCTAAAACGATACCTAAAAAAATCCAGTTTAAACCAACCGGAGCTATCAACATCAAAAAGGCGGCAATAATAAAACCAACACTTACCGCATTTATCCCCGAAAGCGAATATTTAATTCTGCTTATCTTTTTTAAATCGTTCCAAAAAGGCACAATAAAAAGCACCAAAATTAATCCCGGCAGGTTGATACCTAAAACAGCTAAAAAGCCACCTATTGCCTGCCCTAAAACACCATAACCTCCATATTTCATACCTAAAGCGCCAATATAGCTTGTAAATGAAAATGTAGGTCCGGGTAAAACCTGTTGAAAAGCAAACCCAGACATAAAATCAGATTGGCTTAGGTATTGTTTTACCTGCACAAACTCCGTCAGCATCATGGGCACTAAAACCTGCCCACCGCCAAAAATGAAAATGCCGTTACGGTAAAAATTCTCGAACAACCTAATTGGCAAACTAAATGGCGATGTTCTATTAATCAACGCACCCAACATAGCCATAAACAACAGTACACCAATAAAATAACCTAATTTTTTTGGGTTGATATTAGCGAAAAGCCGAACCCTTAATTCCGTTTCTTCTGTAGGTGTACCAATTGCGGAAGATACCATTCCACCAATTAATATAGCTAGAGGAAAAACGTAGGCTTCTTTTAAAACTAAAGTCCCAACCAAAGCGCCAACGGCCAAAAAAACAGAAACCTGATTAGTCAAAACCCTTCGTCCTAGCTTAAAAGCTCCATAAGCTACAATTCCCAAAACTATAGGGTGCACATATTCTAAAACCGAAGCTAGTTGATCTTTCTGTCCTAAAACTGAGTACCAAATGGCAGCCAATGTCATGATAGCGGCTGATGGCAAAATCCAGATCAGGAAGGTGATAATAGCCAGCTTTAAACCACCCACTTTATAGGCAATTCCAACTAGCGTTTGCGTAGATGCCGGCCCAGGCAGAACCTGTGCTAGTGCATTTAACTCCAGCAATTCTTCTTCGCTAACAAAGTTGATATTAGTAACAAAATAGCGCAACAATAACGACAAATGTGCCTGCGCCCCACCAAAGGCGGTGAAGGTGAAATAAATCACATTTCTGATAAAGAAAATTTGTCGTTTAGCGATCAATTAGGTTAATTGTTAAATTGCTGTATTGTTAAATTGTTATAGTATCCAATGGCCCTGTAAACTGTGAATTGCAAACTGTTAACTAAAAACTGCTAGTCGTCTTCATAATCCAGGCCAGCGGCACTGTTATAAGCCCCTTGCAATTCCGAAAATGCGTGCATATCTCTCTTAGCTCTTGCTGCCTGCATCCCTATTTGATAGGTTTTAATTCCATCTTCTTTTTGCCCCAATTTTTCGTACAACTTGCCCAAATGATAGTAAGTTCCTACATAATCTGGATGTTTTTCTGTTAGCTGAAGGTAATATTTCAGTGCATTCTCCACATCGTTCTGTGCGTTATATTCGGTGGCAATGGCGTACAGTATAAAACTGTCATTTGGGTCGGTTTCCAAAAATTCAAACAATTTGGCTAATCGCTGGTTTTGCATTTTTAATCCCTGCTTTTTTAATTAAGTTTGTGTAATTTATTTAAACGCATAATAATAAAATTGCACGCAACTAAGTGATTTACGACACTTATTTATATAAATTCTAAATTATTCTATGAAAAAAGATTTAGAATATATATCATTGTAATATATTATGCAAGCATAACAATTTTTAACTTAAAAAGTCATTATGAAAATATTAGTTTGTATCAGTAACGTTCCAGACACGACGACAAAAATAACTTTTACAGCCGATAATACCCAATTCAATACTGCGGGTGTTCAGTATATTGTAAATCCTTACGATGAGATTGCACTTTCTCGTGCTATTGAGCTTTGCGAAGGAGGAAAAGGCACAGTTACTGTTATTAATGTTGGCGAAGCTGCTACCGAACCTACCATAAGAAAAGCATTGGCTATTGGCGCAGATGATGCAGTGAGAATTAATGCTGCAGCGAGAGACGCATATTTTGTTGCTACTCAAATTGCTGAATATGCTAAAGCAAATGATTTCGATATCATTTTATGCGGAAGAGAATCTATCGATTACAATGGTTCGCAAGTAGCTGCAATGGTTGGCGAATTGTTAGACATCCCTTCAATTTCTATCATCAAAAAACTAGACTACGATGGTTCTAACGCAACTATTGAGCGTGAAATTGAAGGTGGTAAAGAAGTAGTAAGTGTAAGCGGAAAATTTGTAGCCAGCTGTGCTGAAGGTACTGCAGAAGCAAAAATCCCTAACATGAGAGGTATCATGTCGGCCAGAACTAAGCCATTGCAAGTAGTTGAAGCTGTAGAGGTAGAAGAAGTTGGAAAAATCAGCAAGTTTGAAACTCCTGCCCCACGTGGTTCGGTGAAGTTAGTTCCTGCAGAGAGTGCAGAAGAGTTGATTGGCTTATTGCATAGCGAAGCGAAAGTGATATAACCCCCTAAATCCCCTAAAGGGGACTTTTTACAATTCATTAATTAGATTATTAAAAACATATCTCCGTTAGGAGATTTCAAATAGATTAATATGTCAGTATTAGTATATGTAGAGCAAGTTGAAGGTAAGTTCAAAAAATCAGTTTTTGAAGCGGTATCTTATGCAAAGGCAATTGCCGACCAGCAAGGCACAAGTTTAAGCGCTATCTCAATTGGCAATGTGGCTGATAGCGAGTTGAACGAACTTGGAAAATATGGTGCAAGTAAGGTTTTAAAAGTAGAGGCAGATCAACTTAAAAACTTCGTAAATCAAGCTTATGCCTCTGTTATTGCAGAAGCAGCGAAAAAAGAAGATGCAAGTATCGTAGTGCTTTCTAACTCTTTCTCTGGAAAAGGTTTGGCGCCTCGTATTGCCGTAAAACTTAAAGCAGGTTTAGTAGATGGTGCCGTAGATTTGCCAAGTAACGAGGGTGGTTTTTCGGTAAAGAAAACAGCTTTTTCAGGCAAAGCATTTGCCATTGCCACCTTAACCTCAGCAAATAAAGTGATTGCTTTAAACCCAAACTCTTTTGGTGTTAAAGAAAATTCGGGCAATGTAGCTATTGAGGCTTTCAGCCCTGAAGTAAAATCTAGCGACTTAACGGCGATTGTAAAAGAAATTGTTCGTGCAACCAATAAAGTATCCTTACCAGATGCAGAAATTGTAGTTTCTGGTGGTAGAGGCTTAAAAGGTCCAGAAAACTGGGGAATGGTAGAAGAATTGGCCGACCTGCTTGGCGCTGCCACAGCTTGTTCAAAACCAGTATCAGACGCAGATTGGAGACCACATTCTGAGCACGTTGGTCAAACTGGCATTGCTATCAGTCCAAACTTATACATTGCCATTGGCATTTCTGGAGCTATCCAACACTTAGCTGGTGTAAGTTCATCAAAAGTAATTGTGGTAATTAACAAAGATGCCGAAGCTCCTTTCTTTAAAGTTGCCGATTACGGCATTGTTGGCGATGCTTTTGAAGTAGTTCCGAAAATAATTAGTGCATTAAAGGCACATAAAGCGTAACTTTGTACAAGAACCCTTATCGCTCACAAAACGATAAGGGTTAATTTTGTGTATGAAGAAAGTAAAACTCGATATTGTCGGATTATCATATAGCCAAACCCAATCTGGCGCTTACGCCTTAGTACTTGGCGAAGTTAACGGAAGAAGAAGGTTACCTATTATTATTGGAGCATTCGAAGCGCAAGCCATTGCCATCGAAATTGAGAAAATGTCTCCTACCCGACCGCTTACTCACGATTTGTTCAAATCATTTGCCCAAGCCTATCAGGTAGAAATTACCGAAGTGCTCATTTACAATCTTGTTGACGGTGTTTTCTTTGCAAAACTGATGTGCAGTAAAGATGGCGAACAAGTTGAAATTGATGCTCGCACTTCTGACGCCATTGCAATTGCCGTAAGATTTAATGCTACAATTTATACTTACGAATTTATTCTTTCATCTGCAGGCATTGTCATTGAAGGTAACGATTTCCTTTTCTTAGAGAATATGGAAAGCCTAACCAGCAATACCTCTACGCCCGAAGAAGTACACAAAACTCCACAAACCACTTCCGGCTTTCAAACCTTTTCGGTAGAAGAATTACAGGAAAAACTAGAAAAAGCCTTAGCTGAAGAAGCTTATGAAAAAGCAGCTCGGATTAGGGATGAAATCAATAGAAGAAATGCAGGTAAATAGCCTGCATTTTTAGTATTTTAATACATATCTTATTTTTAATTTCGATTCAATTAATAGTTAATTGAACCTCGTTAATTTTTTAAATTGCTTTTGGAAAACAATTTTAAAAAAAATCCTATCTTCAAACCTTTCAAAACAAACTAAACAAAAGATAAAATACTTATGAATATTAAGCTACGCTTAACCATAATGAGTTTCATGCAGTTTTTTGTATGGGGCGCCTGGCTAATTACCATTGCTAACTATTGGTTTGGCACTAAGCAATGGGACGGAACCCAATTTGGAGCTATATTCGCAACTATGGGCTTCGCATCTCTGTTGATGCCAACCATCACAGGGATTATTGCCGACAAGTGGATTAACGCAGAAAAGTTGTATGCACTTTTGCATATCCTCTATGCTGTAGTACTGTTCTACATTCCGCAAGTAGCTACGCCAAATGCCTTCTTTTGGACCATGTTGTTAGCCATGTGTTTTTACATGCCTACCATATCTTTAAGTAACTCTATTTCATATACTACTTTAAAATCGAGTAATCTGGATGTAGTTAAAGACTTCCCCCCTATTCGTGTTTGGGGAACTGTAGGTTTTATTGCTGCAATGTGGGTTACCAACTTAACAGGAAGTAAAGCATCTGCATACCAATTCTACATTGCCGGAGCTGGTGCTTTAGCTCTAGGCTTGTATTCATTTACGCTGCCTGCGTGTAGGCCATCTAAATTAATTTCGGAAAAGGCAAGTTTGGTAGATACTTTAGGATTAAGTGCTTTTAAATTATTTGCCACCTACAAAATGGCATTATTTTTCATTTTCTCGATGTTTTTAGGCGGTGCATTACAATTAACCAATGCGTATGGAGACGTATTCTTAGATGAATTTAAGCATTTCCCTAAGTATGCGGAATCATTTGTAGTAAAGTATTCTACTATCATCATGTCTATTTCCCAAGTTTCCGAGACACTTTTTATCCTAGCTATTCCATTCTTTTTGAAACGTTTTGGCATTAAGAAGGTGATGATTATTGCAATGTTAGCCTGGGTATTTAGATTTGGATTGTTTGCTTACGGTGACCCATCTGGCAATTTATGGATGATCGTTATGTCTTGCGTTGTTTACGGAATGGCTTTCGACTTTTTTAATATTTCTGGATCATTATTCGTAGAAACCTCTACTACACCAAAAACACGTTCGTCTGCCCAAGGTCTTTTCATGATGATGACCAATGGTTTTGGTGCTGTATTTGGAAGTTTGGTATCGGGATGGATGATCGACAAATATTTTACTAATTCGTTTAACAGTGTTTCTGCAGTTGCTGTTCACGTAGATTCTACTACGGATAACTCGCATCTACTGTCATTTGTTAAAAGTCAAGGTATTAATATATTAGCCGATGGTAGTTTCGACAAAGTTCTTTTCATGAAAGATTGGCAAAACATTTGGCTTTCATTCACTATATACGCTTTAATAATTACCGTGCTTTTTGCTTTAATGTTTAAGCACAAACATACCAGAGCCGAAGTAGAAGCTATCAATAAAATCAGTCACTAATTCATTTAATTTCCGATGTCGTCCGTAAAGCTTAGAAAAGAGAAAAACTGTTTAAACTGTGGTCACCATGTAGAAGAAACTTACTGCCCGCATTGTGGACAGGAAAATATAGAATTGAAGGAAGATGCCTGGCACATGATTACCCATGCCATTGCAGATTATTTTCACTTTGAGCACAAGTTTTTTGGCACCATTAAACCTTTACTTTTTAAGCCGGGCAAACTAACGGTTGAATATGTAGCAGGCAAAAGAGCATCATTCCTACACCCCATTAAGCTCTATATTTTCATTAGTATTGTATTTTTCATTACTATTTTTAGTGGCAATAAGAAGAAAGAAAAAGCAGCAGAGCCTACGGCGGAAATTACAGAGAAACTTAAGAACGATACGATAACTTCCAAATCTTTAAAAGAGGCCAAGCAAATCTTAGATTACATACCGCTTAGCAAAAGCAAAAAAGACAGTATTTTAAAAGAAGTTGAAAAGGACATTAAGGAAAATGGCACTGCAACTGTTAATATTGGCTCTTCTAGAAAAAGTAAAAAAAGATATAACAAGCTGATGTCTGACGAGAAATCAGTTGAAGAATACGAAAAGAACCAGAGGGCACTGCCTAAAGAAGAAAGAGATAATTTCATTGTAAATTATTTCACGAAGAAAGGCATCGAGTTTAATAAGTATCCGGATCCATCGGCTAAGATTGGCGAGGATATGATTAAATACATCCCAAAAATGATGTTTCTGCTCCTACCACTTTTTGCACTCATATTAAAGCTTGTCTATATCAGAAAACATAGATATTATTATGAACATCTTATTTATTCATTCCACACGCATTCTGCTATTTTCTTGAGTTTTATCTTAGTTAAAGGCCTAAGCTGGTTAACCGGCTTTGTAGTAGATCTAAGTGGATGGATATCATTTGCTGGGTTAATTTATCTCGTTTGGTATATCTATAGATCGTTAAGAACCTTCTACGGAAGTTCAAGGTGGGTTACAGTGTTAAAGTTCTTTTTCTTAAACTTCTGTTACAGTATATTGCTAACCATTTGTTTCTTAATTATCATAGCTATTAGTTTTATTGGTGGCTAATTCATTTGTTCATTGGGTTAACTGTTGGTTAATTGGTTAATTGAAAACGGGATACGCCAATTCAAATTGATTAGTCAAATCTAAGTTGTAAATGTTAATACAAATACAACTATACCTAATTCGAACAAATAACGTTCTGTTGCAGGTCTAGGTTAAACAAAATTAGTGAGCTTCAAAAAATCTTACCCTTCGATTATACGAACAAATAATGTTCTGTTACAGATTCAGATTAACCAAACTTAGTGAGTATCAGCGATCTCACCCTGCGGCTATG